>JAZOWC010000030.1:0-54149 GCA_045658985.1 Oscillospiraceae bacterium | reverse complement strand
GGTCCCCGTCAGATTTGTGTTTACGGTCGGGCAAAGCCCTCCCTACACCTTGCGCGGTACTCACCGCGCTTGGGTGTCATTCAACACCGCGTCGCCGCTTCGCTACCCAAAGGGAGAGGCAAGTACGAGGAGACGAGAGCTTATCCCCTCAGTTTTTGCTTTATGCAAAAACAGCTCCCCTTGCAACAAGGGGAGCCTTTGTGCTGGGACGTGGAAGGCTTTACGGGGGATACCCTCTCAGTCACCGCAGGTGACCGAGCGTGAGCGAGGCGCGGTGAGTACCGCGCAAGATATTGCCGAATTGACTTCGGCAATATCTAATCAATCGGGGACCCCGCGAGACAAAGTCTCGTGGGGAGAGGAAATCGATGGATTTCGCGTATTATACAAGTAACTGACGCGCAGACAGTACCGTGTGTACGGCGACCCGAGAGTTAGGCAGTAGATGGGCGGAAGGTGTGCAAAACCAAAAAACGCCAAGATATGAAAAAAGCGCAAGGTTCAAAAGTGAACCTTGCGCTTTTGGTTTTGTATAAATATGTCAGATGACCATGCAGATCAGCCAGTAGAGTACGGGGATGGTGAGAATGGACAGGATGGTGGTGCCGAGGGTGAATGCAACGGCGTTTTCTGTGTCGCCGCCGAAGCCGTCAGCCAGTGTGGATGCCAGACCTGCGGTGGGCATACTGAATGCGATAAAGAAGCCGAGAACCATATTGCCGTCGATGAAAGACTCGGGGAACAGCAGCTTGAGCACGAACACCACTGCGGTGATAATGACGGGGAACACTACCAGTCTGATCAGGGAGACGAAATAGGTCTTCCACTTGGCAAACAGAGCGGAGAGGTTGACCGAGCCCATCTTCATACCCAGAATGGTCATAGACACGGGGGTGACGATATTGCTGAAATGGGTGGCGTAGGTTGCAACTTCGGGGATAAAGCTCTTGACGTCAAGCAGGTTGAAGATGATACCGAACACGAATGCGATAAGGGCGGGGTTGAGCAGGCCTTTTTTGAGGCTCATCTTGGACTTGTCGCCGGTAACGAGGTAGATGCCCAGAGTGTACATCATGATGTTGGTCAGGATGTTGAGGATGATAAGCACGGTCATAACGGGCGAATCAGCGCCGAAAACCGCCATGGCGAGAGGGATGCCCAAGAATCCGTTGTTTGCAAAGACCTCACAGAAGCGCATCATACCGTTCTTTTTGGCGTCCTTTTCCACAGCAGACAGAGGCTTGGAGGCAAAGAACATAAAGAGAGTGTAGATAACGCCCACAACAGCAACGAAGGCGAAGGAGAGCAAAAGCTCTTTGTTGAACACCATTTTGCTGATGGTGCTGCTGAAGATCAAAAAGGGCATACCCATGTACATCATCATTTTGGACAGAGATACCGACTGCTCCTGCTTGAGCTGACCGGTTTTGACCAGCAGATAGCCGGGGATGGCAAGTGCCACGAAGAGTATAACGTTGCGAAGCATAATAAACAATGCGTCCATAATCTTTCTCCTTTTTGCTTTTTGATAATTTTATCACACCGCCCAGCATACTGTAAACAATGAAATGAGGGATGCTGCCATCACTTTTATGTTATGGTGAATGTTATTGTAAGAGTATGGGTTTTGTGGTATACTTATCTCATCAACAGAGGGTGAGGCAGCGATGGATATACTGCATTGTGACAATAATATAGTGGTGTGCATCAAGCCGGTGGGCGTAGATTCGGAGCACGAGCTGCCGACGCTGCTCAAGGAGGCCGCAGGCGGCGAGGTGTTCACCGTGCACCGCCTGGACAAGAACGTGGGCGGCGTGATGGTATACGCCCGCACAAAGGCAGCTGCCGCCGCCCTCAGCCGCTCGGTGCAGAGCGGAGACATGGTCAAGGAGTATATAGCGCAGGTGCGCGGTGTGCCGCCCGAGAGCGGCGACTGGGAGGATCTGCTGTTCAAGGACAGCACCCGAAACAAGGTGTTTGTGGTCAGGAGGGAGCGTGCGGGAGTCAAAAAGGCTCGGCTGGAGTACACCCGTCTGAGCAGTGAGGGCGTCTCCCCTGCTCTCGTCAGGGTACGCCTGCACACGGGCAGGAGCCACCAGATACGGGTGCAGTTCAGCTCCCGCGGGTATCCCCTGCTCGGCGACGGAAAATACGGCGCCAGAGACGATATAGCCGCCCCGAGGCTGTTTTCACATCGGCTGAGTTTCGGCCTGTTTGGCAAAAAGCATGTGTTTGAAGCATCCCCCGAGTGGGCAGAAATTGAATAACAGTCATACAAAAGCCGCAGCGGAATAATGCCGCTGCGGCTTGTTTGTTGTCATATTATACTATCTCGCCGCGGCAGATGACGGTCTTGACGTTGATATTCTTGTCAAACACGCAGATGTCGGCATCATATCCGGGGTTTAGCAGGCCTTTTTTGACTTTGAGGTTCATCTGCCGCAGTGGGGTGACGGTCAGCATTCCCACCGCCGCACACAGGTCTGTACCGCTCTGCAGCATAGTCCGCAGCAGGCGGTCGGCTGTGGCGATACTCCCCGCAAAGGCCGAGCGGTCAAGAAGCTTGGCAACTCCGTCCTCCACGATAACGGGCAGAGGATCGCTCATACTGCCCAAAAAGCTCCGCTCGACCTGCTGCCCTGCGGCGCGCATAGAGTCGGTGATGAGGGCGATACGGTGGGCGGGTTTGAACTTTGTCACATACTGCAGCAGCGACTGAGGCAGATGACAGCCGTCGGCTATGATCTCCACGTCCATACCGTCTATGAGGTAGCCTGCCTCAAGCACTCCGGGCACTCTGAATCCCCCTCTGCGGGTAATCGTGCTGCAGCAGGAGTAAAAATGAGTAATATGCCTGTATCCCATATCAAAGGCGCGGCGGACGGTGTCCAGATCGGCATTGGAGTGGGCGATGCTGAGGGTGATGCCGTTTTTGGCGGCAAAGTCGGCAAACTCCTCCGCTCCCTCAAGCTCGGGAGCTACGCTCCACCGCCTGATACTGCCGCCTGATGCCTCAAAAGCCTCTTTGTACTCCCGCTCGTCAAACTGTCTGATATGCTCGGGAGGCTGTGCTCCCGCCTGAAAGGGCGACACGTATGGGCCCTCAACATGCAGGCCGAGTATATTGGCGCGGATACGGGAATCGGATTCGGCGCGCTTGTAGCGGGCAATGGAGCTGAGCAGTATCTTGCCGCTTGCAGAGGTGAGTGTGGGCATCAGGGAGGTGGTGCCGTGGCGCAGGTGGGCATCAGAAGCATTGAGGTATGCATCCGGGTCATCGTCCATATAGTCGCTGCCGCCGCCTCCGTGCTGGTGGATGTCCACAAATCCCGCAGAGACATACAGCTTGCTGCAGTCGATTGTCCGGTAGTCGGATGAAACCACCGCGTCACGGGGTATTACGGCCTCGATGGTGCCGTTTTTGATGAGCAGATCTTTTGGCTCCTCGGTCTGCCCGATAATAAGTGTTCCGCCGCTGAGACGGTATTCGTTCATTCTTGCCACTCCCTGTCTGCCTGCCGCTGCATCAAAAGTGCCGTCTCGGTGGACTTGAGCACGTTTTGGGTGACAAGGCAGGTGTTGTTATTTATTTCGGCTATAAACTCGTCGATATATCCCGGAATGGATGCGGTGTGGGTGAACTTTTGGGGTGTGGGATTGTCCGCCTCATACAAAGTGACGAAGCTGTCGTTATAGTTGAAGGTGACCAGTCCCCGATCGCACCAAAACCGAAACTCCCAATAGCTGGGCAGTGAAAAAGCATAGGAGGGCGCCGAATAGGACACGTCGGCAAGCACGCCTGCGCCGTTTTCCAGCCGAGCCATAAAGGTGGCGCAATCACGAAAATCGGGATGGCGGGTGGCATAGGCATTCCACACACGGGCAGAGTCTGTCTGCGCAAACTCCATACCCGTCAGCATACGCACAAGATCGATGCCGTGTATGGCCAGATCGTTGATTGTGCCGCCGTGCATTCCCGCCTCAAAATACCACTGTGGGCGGTTTGGGTAGTCTATGCAGTGCTGACCGTTAAAGGCCACGTTGCGCACCTGACCCAGCCTGCCGTCTGAGAGCAGCTGTTTTGCCGCAAGAGTCTGGGGCAGATAGCGCAGATCAAGCATACAGGCGATTTTGAGGCAGCTGCGGCGGCAGAGCTCAGAGATAGTCTCAAGCTGGGTGAGGCTCGTACAAAGAGGCTTGTCGGCGATAATATGCTTGCCTGCGCGCAGAGCGCGGATGATCGCATCTCCCCTGTCGCCGTAGGCGCAGCCTATGGCAACGGCATCTATATCGGTGCTCAGCCAATGCTCGTAGCTGCTCTCGGAGAACACTGCGCCCAACTCACGCTCTGCTTTGCTGCGGGCGGCGGCGTCAGGCTCTATACAGCCGACGATCTCAATATCCGAGCGGGCACAAACGGCTCGGTACAGAGCGCTCACGTGGCCGTGGCGAAATCCGTAAAAAAGCAGTCTCATATGTCAAAGCACCCGTTTGCCGCTGTCGCGGTCGAGGAACATCTGCGCACTGTCGTGCCTGCGCAGAGCGGTGGCGGGGCAAGCCTCCCCGTACTCACCTGTCAGCATGGCGTATACCGCGTCGGCTTTGGTAGCGGCGGGCACGGTGCAGATCAGGTGCCTGGCGCTCATCAGCGCAGGCACGGTGAGGGTGAGTGCGTATTTGGGCACGTCATCCAAAGTGGGGAAACATCCGTCGTGCACCTGCTGCATACGGCAGACGGGATCGAGCTCGACTTTTTTTATCAGTTTGGGGTCATTAAAATCGGCAACGGGAGGATCGTTGAAGGCAATATGGCCGTTTTCGCCGATGCCCATACAGACCACGTCGGGAGGATACTGTGTCAGCAGGTCGGTATATTGAGCACAGGCAGTGTCGATATCACCTTTGGCAGGGATATAGTTGACAGACGCAAAGGGCGCAAGAGAGAATATATGCTCGGAGAGATACCGGGCAAAGGACTGCTCGTCCTCTATGCCCAAACCTGCGTACTCGTCCATATGAAAGGCGTTGACCCGGGTGAAGTCGATCTGTTTTTTGAGCAGGCTCAGGAGCATCTCGCTTTGCGACGGTGCGGCGGCAAAGATCACATTGGCAGAGCCTTTTTGTGCTATGACTCCGTTGATGGCATCGGCGGCGGCTGTTGCTGCGGCCTCACCCATCTCGGCACGGGTGTCATAGATGCGGGTGGTCAGTTTTTCGGTAGTGATGGTTTTTGTGAGCATAGCGTTACCTCATTATTCTTTGTAGCCGCCCACCGTCTCCCACTTGCCGCTGTCAAGGGAGCGGAGGATGGCGTTCATGATATAAACGGGTTTGACAAAATCGGTGCGGGATTTTTTCATACCGTTGCCGCGAAGCAGAGAGATCATATCGTTCATCTCGTTTTTGAAGCTTTCGCCGTAGCCGGTCAGTTCCTCGCACATCATACTCTCCGAGCCGTAGACCGAGGCACTGTAATACTTGCCGCCCTCAAGGTATTTGCCTGTGACCGAAAAGCCGTCATACTGGGCAATAAAGGTCAGCTCACCTGCGCCGCGGCAGGCAAAGACCCTCCTGACCTCCACGCCGAAGATAGTAGTCATAATCTCGACAAGATGCTGGGCGTAGAAATAAAATCCGCCGTAGGGACTGTCAAAGTAGAAGGGACACACAAGCGTGCCGCCTCGTATCTCGCCCACGGCTTTGTCGCGGACGGCGGCGACAAGCTTGAGGGTATTGGGGTAGCCTGCGCAGGTGCTTCCGCCGCAGAGACGGACCCCCTTGCGCTCGGCCTCGTCCATAAACTCCTCTGCATCACTCTCAAGGCACGTGATGGGTTTGTCAATAAACATAGGGATGCCGTCATCCATATAGGGTTTGGCGTACTTATAATGGTTGTCGCCGTGACGGGCGGTTATCATAATGCCGTCGACCTTGCCAACCATATCGGCATAGTGGCCGAGGATGGGCACGCCGTATGTATCGTGGAGCTTTTTTGCCGCCTCGGGCTCGTTGCTGTATATGCCCGCCACCTCAATATCGGGGTACTCACCCTGCCCTATCAGCTCAAGAAAGTGGTTGGCGTGGGAGTTTTCGCAGCCCAGAATAGCTATCTTGTACATAGTCTCACCTCAGTCAAAAAGTACGGGCAGCGGATTGTCGGCGTGTGCCTGAGCAATGACGCGGATGACCTGCGCGGCCATCTCGGGAGTCACAGTGAGGGGCTTGCCCTCCATCACCGCGGCATACATCATCCTGTAAAAATCCAGCACGGCGCTGTCAAAGGACGTGCCCTCTATATTGCCGCTCTCCTCGCAAAACTCCAGCTTCTCCGAGCAATATGCAGGCTCGCGGCGCTCGTTCTCAATGAATCTTGTCTGCACGGGTCTCTCGGGATAGATTGAAAAATCGGGGATATATTTGAGCTTGTAATCCGAGTTGGTGGAGCTGTAGGTACCCTTGCTGCCGCAGATTTTGAACACAAAATCTCCCGCATAGGCATCCACGCTGTTGACCTCGATGTCCACAACGGGCTTGTTGGGGGCAGTGAGGATGACTTTTGCATAGTCGTCACCGTCGCCGCTGGTGAGGATACTGCGGAGGGAGGAGAAGGCGACGCGGGTATCCTCGTCCCAGCCGAGGAATGCCAGCGCCTGACCCACGGGATGGGGGCCCGAGTTGTACAGACTGCCGGCGCACTTGCTCTGCAGGGTCTGCCAGTCCCAGCGGCGGGCAAAACCCGAATACCGCAGACTGATCTGGAACACCTCACCGATTTTGCCGCTGTTTATGATATCGCAGGCTTTTAAGAATGCAGGCGAAAACAGAGTCTGATGGAATGCCGCCACGGTAACATTGTGCTTTTTTGCCGTGTTGATGAGATCCAAACACTCAAAGTATGTCCTGCCGAACGGCTTTTCGCACAGTACGTTGAAGCCATGCCTGAGCAGATCGCGGGTGATGGAATAGTGCATCTGCGAGTAGGATGCGTTGACCACCAGATCAATATCCTCCCTGCCGAACAGCTGTGTATAGTCGGACACCACGTCACAGCCGAACTCCTGCGCCGCGCGCTGAGCACGGAAAGCGTCCTCCTCAACTATGCACACTACACGGCAAAAATCATTGGAAGAAGACCTGAAAAACTTGCCGTGAATATCTCGGCCGCTTCTGCCCTGACCTATTATGGCCACTCTCATCATCTGCATAAAGCTATCCTCCTACATTAGGTTTGGCTATAGTATACACCAATAAAAATACAATTGGAATTGTATTTCTGTATGATTATATTGCAAATCTTATTATTTGAGGAATATAAGCAAAAAAAAATACCCGACGGCAGGTGCCGTCTGGTATTCTGCAGCTATTCTTACTGAGCGGACTGCTGGGGCATTACGATCAGGGCGATGATGTATGCCAGGATGCCGCAGCCGACAAACAGAGTTGCCAGAACCCATACAAGGCGGACAATGGTGGGATCGATGTTCAGGTACTCGGCAAGACCGCCGCATACGCCTGCCAGCTTCTTGTTGGTCTGGGATCTGTAGAGCTTTTTGTTTTCCATACTTTTATCTCCTTTTTCAGTTTAGTATTTTCTGCAAGTGAATTATATCACGGTACGGAGCAATAATCAAGAGTCAATCCGATCAGCCGCCGATTGGGCCGCCGTTTGAGCCTATCATAACGGGGATGCCGCACTTTTTGGAGCTGATGAAGCCTTCGGCATAGGCCTGAATATGTGGGAAATAGAAGCCGTCGGCTGTATACAGATATGCAAAATCGTAGGTCTCGCCCAGACCGATGGTGGCCAGATATGCGCCGTCGTCACCGTAAATTATATATCCCTGCGCGTTGGGCACGTCGCCCCACAAAAACTCCACTCCCGTGCCGGTTGCGTGGTACAGAGGGTCTTCCAGTCTACCCACTGTGACTGTATTGGAATCGGGAGACTCCCCTACGTCGGTCACGGCGCGAACACAGATCTCATTGATGCCCACCTAGATCAGGTTGTCCTGCACGGTATAGGTTGTGCCCGAAAAACTGCTGCGGAGAACTCCGTTGACAGTGACGTCATATCTCTGCACGCCCTGCTGAGGCTCGACGGTGAGGGTGGCGGTCTCCGCGGTGACGGTAACCGACAGCACGGGAGCTTTTGGGGTCAGGTCTGCAGAGCAGATATCGCACAGAGCATCTCCGCTCTGCTCGATATGGGGATGATTTTCGCTGCCGTGAGGCTGACTGCAGGAATTGAGGTCGCAAAGTCCGTCTGAATTGGTGTCAACAATATCCAACACAACGCGGCAGTTTTCGCAGATTCCGCAGTGCATACCCGTGCCGTGGATATGCTCTGCGCGGCCGCAAAAATCGCAGGCGCAGTCGATGTTGGCGTCAATGTGTTCGGCAGGGTCGCTGAGCAGGCACATAGGTGTATTGCAGTGATTGCAGCTGCCGTCGCCGTCACCGTCATAGTGCAGGGGTGTGTCGGGGATGACGGGAGTATCGGGCTGCTCGGGTGCGGGGTCTGCGGGGGCATCGGGGGTATCGGGCTGCTCGGGTGAAGGGTCTGCGGGAGCATCGGGGGCGTCAGGCTGCTCGGGTGAAGGGTCACCGCAGGCCGAAAGACCGAAAGCAAGCAGCAGGATAAGAATCAGGGACAAAAGACGTCTCATAGTATTATCCTCACTAAAAAGCTGATTTGAGTGAATTATACCACCTCACGCGCTGACGCGCAAGAAAAATGCCGCCAAAAAGGCGGCATTTGGTATATGTGGTATGTCTATCAGTCCAACGGCTTCATTGTGGGGAAGAGCAGGACGTCGCGGATGGACTGGTTGTTGGTGAGAAACATAACCAGTCGGTCGATGCCGATGCCGCAGCCGCCCGTGGGAGGCATACCGTATTCCATAGCGGTAAGGTAGTCCTCGTCCATCTGGCTGGCTTCCATATCGCCCAGCTCACGGAGCTTCATCTGAGCCTCAAAGCGCTGACGCTGATCGATGGGATCGTTGAGCTCGGAGAATGCGTTGGCAAGCTCACTGCCTGCAACAAACAGCTCAAAGCGCTGGGTCAGCTCGGGAGTCTCGGGGTCTTTTTTGGCCAGAGGCGAGATCTCAACGGGATGCATGGTGACGAAGGTAGGCTGGATCAGCTTGTCTTCGCAGTATTCTTCAAAGAGCATGGACAGAATGTCGCCCTTCTTGTGTTTCTTCTCAACCTTGAGATGATGCTCCTTGGCGATGGCGGCGGCATCTTCCATAGTCTTGACCTGATCCCAGTCGATGCCTGTGTGGCTCTTGACCAGTTCGGTCATTGTGACGCGCTCAAAGGGCTTGCCCAGATCCAGCTCAAGATCGCCGTACTGCAGGGTGGTGGTGCCGTTGACTTCCTGAGCAACAGAGCGGATAAGTCCCTCGGTCAGATCCATCATACCGTTCATATCGGTATATGCCTCATAGAACTCGATGGTGGTGAACTCGGGATTGTGACGGGTATCCATACCCTCGTTGCGGAACAGTCTGCCGATCTCATAGACCTTGTCAAAGCCGCCCACGATAAGACGCTTGAGGGGCAGCTCGGTAGCGATACGCAGGTACATATCCAGATTGAGGGTATTATGATGTGTAACGAAGGGTCTGGCGGTAGCGCCGCCCTGAACGGTGTTGAGCACGGGGGTCTCGACCTCAAGATATCCGCGATCGTCCAGATACTTGCGGACACCCTTGATGATCCTGCTGCGCTTGACAAAGGTCTCGCGGACTTCGGGATTGACGATCAGGTCGACGTATCTCTGGCGGTAACGCAGATCGGTATCCTGCAGGCCGTGATACTTCTCGGGCAGGGGCAGCAGAGACTTGCTCAGCAGGACGTATTCCTGAACGTGAACCGAGATCTCGCCGCGGCGGGTGCGGAACACAAAGCCTTTGACACCGATGATGTCGCCGATGTCCAGCTTCTTGAAGCGGTCGTAGGCTGCCTGACCGATATCGTCGATCTTGAAATAAAGCTGCAGCTTGCCCTCCTGATCCTGGATGTGGGCGAAGGATGCTTTGCCCATCTCGCGCTTGGACATAATTCTGCCTGCTACGGTGACGGTCTGATTCTCCAGAGTCTCAAACTCGTCGACTACCTTCTTGCTGTTGGCGGTGCGCTCAAACTTGGTCTGTACAAAGGGATCGAGGCCCTCTGCACGGAGATTGTCCAGCTTGTCGCGGCGTATCTGAAGCAGCTCGGAAAGTTCGGGCTGCTGCTCTGTAACCATGATATCTTCCATTTTTGTTTCCTCTGTATTTTACTTTGTGATTGTGATGATCTTAACGTTCATGACACCCGAGGGGGTCTCGACTTTGACCTCGTCGCCCTCGTGCTTGCCGAGGATGGCTTTGCCGATGGGAGACTCGTCGCTCAGTCTGCCTGCACGGGGATTGGCCTCCTGAGAGCCCACGATGGTGTACTCTCTCTCCACACCGTTGCAATCAAGGGTGACCTTGACGCCGATACCGACGCCCTTGCCCATTGCACTCTCATCGATGATGACGGCGTTGTCCAGTATGTTCTCCAGCTCGGCCATACGGGAGTACAGCTTGCCCTGCTCGTTCTTGGCCTCATCGTATTCGCTGTTTTCGGACAGGTCACCATGCGAACGGGCTTCCTTTATCTGCTCGGCGATCTCTCTCTCTTTGACCGTTCTGAGAGTAATAAGCTCCTGTTTGAGCTCGTCGTATTTTCCCTGTGTAAGTTTGAACTGCTTCTGCATAAAAAAGCGCCCCTTCCTATTATGGTTAAATTATTATAATCTTTGTATACGTTTGTGTCAAGTTCGGTGCTTCCCGCCCGGTTATTTAAGCTGAGAGGATACGTATTCCACCGCTGCCTGCAGCTGGGTATCCTGCTCGTCTGTGAGGTAGTAGAAGTTCATAAAATCTTCTTCGCTCAGGGATACGCCGATATCGGGTGTAACACCTACGTCGGCAAGGCTCTTGCCCGAGGGGGTAAAGTAGCGGAAGATGGATATATTGACGCTGGAGCCGTCGCTGAGGGTGAACATGGACTGTGCATAGCCTTTGCCGCCGGTTTTGTCACCTACGACTTTGGCCACCCTGTACTCCTGCAGGGCTGCCGCAAAAAACTCGGCCGCGCTGATGGAATACTCGTTGGTGAGCACCGCCATGGGCAGCTGCAGGCAGTCGCCGTCAGACTTGTACTCGTCGACGTTGCCCATATTGTCTGTCATACGGATTATGGTGCCGCGGGGCAGCAGCATATCCAGCATATTTGCCATGACCGACACGTAGCCGCCGCCGTTGAAGCGCACGTCAAACACAAATCCCCGCGCGCCCTGACGAACCAGCTCGTTGACTTTCTCCACAAACTCCACGTCGGCGTGCTTGGGGAAGTCGGTGATGACAACATAGCCTATATCGCCGTCCAGCATACGGGCCTCGACACACTCGTTGAACAGCTTGGTGCGTACAAGTGTGTGCTCCTGCTCCTCGCCGCCGCGGAGGATGGTGATGCGCACCGTAGTCCCCTCCTCACCGGTGACAATTGCAACCACATCGTCGGTGGTCTCAAGCTGACTTGCGGGGGTATCGTTGACTTTGTGGATGATATCCTTGATGGCAAAGCCTGCTTTGAAGGCAGGGCCTTTTGAATTGACGCCGGTGATCTCGTACTGACCCTGCTCGTTCTGCTTGAAGGTCACGCCGATGCCGACGTAGCTGTTGTTGTTGTTTTTGACGATCTGTGCGGTCTGGTCGGCATCGTAGTAGCCCGACCATTTGTCGCCGAGAGCGTCGATCATGCCGCCGAACATGGCGTCCTGCAGCTCCTGCTTGTCATAATCGGCAATAAAATATCTGTCGACTATGGACTGTATCTCGTGATACTTGTAGAACAGACTGCCGTACTCGGCGGGATCTACAAGCTGCTGACGGCATATGGAGGTTGTTACAAAAAATACCAGTATTGCTGTTGTGACAACGGCCAGGAAGGCAAGTCCCACAGCCAGTGACACAGAAATGCGCTTTTTGTTCATTTGGAGAGCACCCTTCCGTCTTTATGTACTATTCTGAACCCCGCATACTGGGTGACGGGATCGATATAGTCTCCGTCCTTGATGATCTCAAAATGCAGATGGGGTCCGGTGGAGTAGCCTGTAGAGCCGACCGTGCCGATCTTCTGACCCTGCTTGACCGTATCGCCTACGCTGACCAGACGCTTGGTCATATGTGCATACAGTGTAGCCACGCCGCCGCCGTGGTCGATGACCACGTAGTTGCCGTAGGCTGTATTATAGGTGGAGGTGATGACCTTGCCCTTGTTGGCCGCATAGATAGTGGTACCCGAGCCTGCGCGCAGGTCGACGCCCGTATGCAGCTTATAAACGCCGGTAATGGGGTGGGTGCGCATACCGTAGACGCAGGTGACCACGTTGTTGACCGCGGGCAGAGGCCACTGGAACTTGCCGCCCACGTACACACTGCTCTCCTGCTTGGCAAGCTCGTTGACGGCGTCGCGGACGTCGGCAATAAGCTTGTCTTCCTCGGCTGCGATGGAGTTGTATTCTTTTTTGGCCTGAGCTTCTTTGGCGATCAGCTCGGACATCTTTGCCTCCCGCTGAGCCATCTCGCTCTCAAGGGTCTTTTTGTTTTCTTCCAGCTTTTTTTCCTGAGCTTCGGCCTCGTCATAGGACAGCTCCAGCTCGGCTTTGTTGTCGGAGACCTCTTTGCAGGCGGCACGGAAGGAGTCAAACACGCTGTTGTCATGTCTGACTATGGAGCGGATGACCTCCATCCTGGTGAGGAAGTCGGAGAAGCTCTCTGCCGAAAGCAGGATGCTGAGGTAGCTCTTGGTGCCGCGCTCTGCCATAAATCTGATACGCATACGCATCAGCTCGTACTGCTCGTCTACCCGCTGCTCGCTCTGCTGCAGTTCGGCTTCTTTGACCGCGATAAGCTGCGCCAGAGTGGTTATGAGCTCCAGCTGCAGGTCGATCTCCTCGCCTGCAGCGGCGATCTTCTTGTCCAGTACGGAGATCTGGTCGGCCATGGTTGCCTGCTGCTTGTCGAGGCTGCTCAGCTCTTTTTCCAGCTCCTTGCGCTGGGCGGTGATGCTGGACAGCTGATTTTTGAGCTTGTCGACCTCTTTCTGTGTGATGGCGTGAGAGTCCAGCCTGCCCCAGAATGCCACGCATCCGGCAACAGCCAGCACGCACAGCACACCTGCCAGAGCACGCAGAACAGATCTTTGGTTATTCTTGCCCTTTTGGATCATTTATTTCTCCTTTTCTGTGCACAAAGGCCGCAAAAGGACCACCGTCATCAATACATGAATATTCCTACCAGAGCCGATCCGAGCATAAGCGCTGCAAGGATTATAGCCATAGCGGCTGCCATCTTCTGGGTCTTGTTCTTCTTGTTCTTTGCCATATTTTTACACCTTCATATAACGTTTTATTGTAACTATGCTTCCGCTCATACCCAGCACGACGCCTGCCGTGAGAAGTATGAGGGCGAGTTTGTATCTGAATACCTCAAAGGGTACCATAGTAAGTATGGGTAATCCGTCGGAAAGCTGTGCGCCGAGATAATTATATACCAGCCACTGCGCCGCAAATACGAACACCGATGCCGCCACGCCGAGAATCACGCCTTCTATAACAAAAGGAGCGCGGATAAAGCTGTTGGTGGCGCCGACCATCTTCATAACGCCGATCTCCTCGGCGCGGGCGTGGAGGGCAAGCTTGACGGTATTGGAGATAACGAACAGAGATACGATGCCCAGCAGCACCAGCAGGGTCAGCGAGACCGTGTTGACCACGCCTCTCAGCTGCACAAGGCGCTCGGACAGCTCAACGTCGCTGTTGGAGTCGGCGATGCCCTGCAGCTCGGTCAACTCACGGAGAGTGTCGGCGTGCAGAGACACGTCTTTCATAATAACCCTATAGCTGTCGCGCATGGGATTGTCTCTCTTCAGCTCCTCAAGCACGTAGGTATCCTCGCCCAGTCCGTCGAGAAAGCTGTCAAAAAACTCCTCACGGGTGACGAATATTGCATCCTCCACGTTGGATATGGCCATAATGCTGCTCTCGAGGGCCTGAGCCTGCTCACGGGTAAAGGTCTCGTCTATATACACGACGATCTCGTTGCTGCTCTGCAGATCCTCGATCTGGATATCGATATTATATGCCACCAGCAGGAAAGTAGTGGTGACCAGCAGGCATGCTGCGATAACGGTAATGGCGGCAAAGCTCATAAAGCCGTGGACGAACACGCCGCGGAAGCCTTCTTTGAAAAAATAGCCGATCTGTGTCAGTACAGAGGTTTTATTCCCGCTCATTCTTCACCCTCCCCGTACCGAAGTAACCGCCCTTGCGGTCTGAGATAACAGAGCCGTTCTCGATGGCGATAACACGCTTTTTGAAAGAATTGACTATCTCGTGAGCGTGAGTGACCACCACAACGGTAGTGCCGCCGCGGGCATTGATCTCACTGAGCAGGGTCATCAGCTCCAGCGAACGCAGAGGATCCAGATTTCCCGTAGGCTCGTCGGCAAGAATAACGTCGGGATTGTTGACCAGTGCTCTTGCCACGGCTACCCTCTGCTGCTCGCCGCCCGAAAGCTCGGCGGGATAGCAGTCTGCTTTGTGGTCGATGCCTACCAGCTCGAGAACGTAGGGCACGCGCTTGCGGATGGTGCGCATACTTGCGCCCACGGCACGCATGACGAATGCGACGTTCTCATACACCGTCTTGTTCTCTATCAGGCGGAAATCCTGAAACACAACGCCGATCTCACGGCGGAGGTAGGGCACGTGACGGCGGGGGGTACTGCCCACGTCAAACTCCCCTATCTCGACTGTGCCGGAGGTGGGCTTGAGTTCGGCGCAGAGCAGCTTGACCAGCGTCGATTTCCCGCTGCCCGAAGGGCCGACGATAAAAACAAACTCACCGTCGGCTATGGTGAAGCTGACGTTTTTGAGGGCTTTTACGCCGTTTTCATAGGTTTTGCATACATCCTGAAACTTGATCATCGGCAGTCCTCAATATCAGATGAAACGGTCTTTCGATTTGAGATACTTCTTGACCATGAGTGCAACCTTGAGCACTATGGCGTTGTCAAACTCACGCAGGTCGAGGCCGGTGAGTTTTTTGATTTTTTCCAGTCGGTAGACAAGGGTGTTTCTGTGTACGAACAGTTTTCTTGCCGTGACCGAAACGTTAAGATTATTCTCAAAGAACTTGTAGATGGTAAAGAGTGTTTCCTCATCCAGGGATTCGATGCTGCCTTTTTTGAAAACTTCGGAAAGGAACATCTCGCACAGGGTGGTGGGCAGCTGGTAGATCAGTCTGCCGATACCCAGACTCTCAAAGTTGAGCAGGGTAACGTCCTCGTCAAAGACTCTGCCTATCTCAACGGAGATCTGAGCTTCTTTGAAAGAACGGGCCAGATCCTTGAGCTGAGAGGTGACCGAGCCGATACCTATGACGTAGCAGCCCTCCATAACGGCTTTGAGGGTCTTGTCGATCTTTTTGCCCAGTTTGATGACCTCGTCATTGTCCACCGACTCAAAGCTCTTGACAACAGCGACTTCACGCTCGTTGATGGTGATGACAAAGTCGTTGTGGCGGTCATTGAACAGGCCCTGGAGAATCTCGGTGACCTCCATGTCTCTGCCGGGAGTAAAGCTGATGAGGTACACCGCTCTCAGCTGCGCGCCGGTAAAGTTCATCTCACGGGATTTGATGTAGATATCGCCGGGCAGGATGTTATCGAGAATGATGCGCTTGACAAATGCGCTCTTGTCGTGCTTCTCATCATAGAGTGACTTGCTGTTGGTTATGGCGACTGCGGTAATCTTGCAGATAGTGTCGGCAGCCTCGTTGCTCTCGCCTGCAAACACGGCATAATCGTTGCTGTCAAAGCCTCTCAGGCGGCAAAAAGTATAGCTGTCAATTCTGCCGTCCTCGGCGCCGGATGCAAAAAATTCGCCTGCAGCCGTGACTTTATCACCGATGTATTTGAGTTCTGTGCAGGAAATGACGTTTCCGTCCACGTCCACTACCCCGAGTACAAACGGCACCTTATCTTTCAGCTCCAAAAGGATACCCTGAAGTAATCTTGCTACCATTTCAATCTCCCTTTGTACATTTTGTATAAATATTTGGTGTCTAATATGTATATAATAACTCAAACTTTTTCTTTTTTCAACAATTTTCTACCCTGTTTTTTGTGAAAATTGCCAAATAAATCAAAAAGCGCGCAGCTCCTCGGCCTCCTCGTCGGTGAGCAGTCGGAACTCTCCCTCGGCCAGATTTTCGGGCAGAGTGAGGGATGCAATGCGCAGTCTGTGGAGTTTTGTAACGGTCAGGCCGATCTTTTGGAACATCCTCTTGACCTGATGAAATTTGCCCTCGCTGATCTCAACCAGCGAGTAGCCGTCCATAATGGTCAGACGGGCACTCTTTGCCACAAAATCTCCCAGATCCATTCCTCCCGCAAAGGTCTCCACGTCTGCAGGCAGGGGCATACGGTCGGTCTCCACGTAATAGAGCTTGGGTGCGTGGCTTTTGGGGGATGTGAGGCGGTGGTTGAGCTGTCCGTCATCGGTCAGCAGCAAAAGTCCCGTAGCGTCCTTGTCAAGCCTGCCAACCACGCCCAGACCTCTGCGGGTATACTCCTCGGGCAGCAGATCGACGGCTGTGGGACAGTTCTTGTCCTCGGTGGCAGACAGCACACCTGCGGGCTTGTTCATCATAATATATAAAAATGAGCTTTTGCGGATTGCCTGTCCGTCCAGCGTGACAGTCTGTACCTCGGCGTCGGCTTTGGTCTCGGGTTTTGTGCAGACTGCTCCGTCTATGCTGACTCTGCCGCGGCGGATGGCTTTTGCCGCTTCGGTGCGGGTGAGCAGGCAGCGGGAGGATATGATTTTGTCCAGACGTTCTTTCATCAGGTTTTCTCCTCAAAGCTTTTTTCGCACATTTCCCACAGCTGGCTCAGGCGCTCATCCTCACCCCGCAGGTACAGGTATCCGAACAGTGCCTCCAGCGCGGTGGCCATGGGATAGACGTCTCCTGCGGTTTTGTGGGGAGGTGCGTGGTTGGGCTTGGCGTTCCTGCCCCGACGAAAAACGGCAAACTCGCTCTCGCTGAGGCTGTCGCGGATCAGTCGTGCGGCTTTTGCCTGCGCCTCTGCGCTGACCATAAGCACGGTGCGTTTGTGGAGCACGTTGACCTGCGCACTCCCCTCACGCACGGCTTTCATACGGGCAAGAAGCTCGTACACTCCGTCACCGATATGCGCCAAAGCCAGCACGGGCATCTCCCGCACCTGTGCATCCGTATATATTATTCTCGCCGATACGTTCATATCATCACCTGCTGTATTGTCGTTTCATATTATTGTACCACATTTACGCCCGTTTGAAAAGCGTGAGCTTGATACTTTTGGGGCGGATTTTATTCTGTACGCAAAGGAGTGCTTGACATGTGGCTCAAAAGTCTGCTGCATCTGCCCGCCGAGGCTATGACCGGTCTGGCCACGGTGGTGGGGTTCGTGCTCATAGGCAACCTGACTGCAGACGAGCAGAACGCGCTGGGGAATATGCTCTTTCTTATAGGGCAGATACTGTCCAGCAACGCCACTCAGGAGCAGGCGCTTGAGCCCGCCGCACCGTCCCCATCCGACGATCTCAAACTACGCATTGCCGCTCTGGAAGAAAAACTCCGCCGGCTGGAGTCGGCCATCAAATAAAAAAGCTGCGGAAGGTCGGTTCCGCAGCGGATTTTTATGTACGGCTTTTTTTGAGTCTTGACCAGAGGAATATGATGATCTGTCCGGGTACTCCCACCACAAAGAGCAGCCACACGTTGAGCTCAAAGGGCAGCAGGGTCAAGTAGGCCGCGGCCAGCACGCTCCACATAAGCAGCGAGATTATCATAAAGTTACGGCGGCGGTTGAACCATATGGAGTTGAACACCAGCCACACCACAAAGGTGGAGGGTACGGCGTATACAAAGATGAACCACATACTGTTCTCTATGCCGAGGGTGTCCACTATCATAAATATGAATGTGGCAAGCAGCCACACCAGAATAATGCTGATGGCGGTGATAAAGCCGCGGTTGTGATGTCGCACGCCCTCAGCCTCTTTTTTGACAGGGTGGGCGGCAGGCTCGTGCTCCTCCTCGAGCAGGTAGTCCACCGTCACCGAAAACATATCGGCGATCTGCTTGAGCACCAGCACATCGGGGATGCTCTCGCCCCGCTCCCACTTGGAAACGGCCTTGTCGGAGTAGTTGAGTTTTTCTGCCAGTTCTATCTGAGTCATGCCCCTTGCAGTGCGCAGTGCGGCGATGTTTTTGGCTATAACGAGCTTGAGTTCGACGGACATATCTGCCCTCCCTATGTTGATTTTTGCTATGGGTATTATACCATAGCCAAGGCGCAAATACAATCGGTTTTTTGTAAATAATTATCCCCAAACCCCTTGATGCGCAACGGCTCTACTGTCGATTCTACTGCCGGTAGAGTGCGAAAAACGTCGCTCTACCGCCCATTCCCCAAGGGTAGAATCCAAAAGGCAAACAGTAGGTTGATATCCTGCCGCCCATCGTATATACTCAAGCACAGCGAATGCATTTGCCAGTATTTTTCCGGAGCTGACAAATATGAACAAACTCACAAACATCACCCTCCCCCGCTACACCGACGGCGAAGAAAAGGCCAATACCCTCAGCCACGTTCTGGGATTTATTTTTGCTTTGTTTGCGCTCTACACGGCCACCTACCGCTCGCTCAACCTCAACAAGCCTCACGTGACGGCAGGCTGTCTGATATACGGCATCTCCATGGCCGCCGTATATGCCGTGTCCTCCATATATCACGCACTGCGCCCCGGCAGGCTGAAAAAGCTCATGCGGATAGCCGATCACTGCGTCATCTATCTGCTCATAGCAGGCACCTATACCCCCATTCTGCTCACCGCCGTAATCCCCCAGTCAACGGTCACCGGCTGGCTGCTTATGGGATTTGTGTGGGGCTGCGCCCTGCTGGGGGTCCTGCTCAACGCCGCCAATATGCATCGCTGGTCGGTGGTATCAATGATCCTGTACGTCCTTATGGGCTGGTGCATCCTGCTGGGCTGGAGTGATGCCGTGCAGGCCATACCTTTCAGCGGTCTTATGTGGCTGCTGACCGGCGGAATATCCTATACGGTAGGCGCAATAGCCTACGGACTGGGCAAACGCCTCAAATATATGCACACGGTGTTCCACGTATTTGTTCTTGCAGGCAGCATAATGCAGTTTGTATGTATTTTATTTTATATTCTATAGAGGTGCAACATGAACCATCCATTTATTCTCTCCTGCGAGTCTACGGTTGATCTTCCCTACTCCTACGTGTCGGCGCGGGATATTTCGGTGCTGTTTTATTCTTACACTATGGAAGGCAAGGTTTTTGAGGACGACATGGGCCGCGACGGGAATGCCATAAAAGCCTTCTATCAGGCGGTCAAGGAGGGCAAAATGCCCACCACCTCCCAGATCAACACCTACACCTATCTGGACTATTTCCGCGCCCTGCTCCAAAAAGGCGACGTCCTGCATATCGCTCTGGGCTCGGGTATGACCCCCTCGGTACGCAACGCCCGTGAGGCCGCCGATATGCTCAAGGGCGAGTTCCCCGGCCGCAAGCTGGTGATAGTCGACTCTCTGGGCGCCTGCGGCGGTTACGGAATGATCGTGGACAACGCCGCCGACAAGCGCGACAGCGGCATGGGTATGGATGAGCTTGAGCAGTATATCGCAGAGCAGGTCAAGTATCAGGAGTATCAGTTCTTCTCCACCGATCTCAGCCAGTTCAAGCGCAGCGGCAGAGTGTCTGGCGTGGCCGCGGCCGCAGCAACCATACTGGGAATATGCCCCATTATGCACCTTGACGCCACCGGACATATCATAGCCTACGACAAGGTCAGAGGCAAGAAAAACGCCATTGCCGAAACGGTACGCACTATGTCAGACAGAGCAAAGAACGGCACAAAATACTCGGGCAAGTGTTTTATCAACCACTCGGGCTGCCTCGAAGATGCTCTGGAGACCGAAAAGCTCATACGCAAGACATTCCCCAAGCTCCACGATATCCGCATACTGGATATCGGCACCATAATCGGCTCCCACACAGGTGTGGGCACGGTCGCAGTGTTCTATGTTGGCGA
Source organism: Oscillospiraceae bacterium (assembly GCA_045658985.1). Classification (GTDB taxonomy): domain Bacteria; phylum Bacillota; class Clostridia; order Oscillospirales; family Butyricicoccaceae; genus RGIG3513. The sequence continues at coordinate 33,934 of JAZOWC010000030.1, read as the reverse complement.
AAAAGAAAAAGAAATCGAAAAGAAATAACAACCCCCCTCCGCAATGCAGGAGCGTAAAAAAGACAGAGCCAAAAAAGCTCTGTCTTTTTTATATGCGAAATGCAAAACCGAAACACATTGCAGGGGACGCAAAATAAGAAAAATGCGAAACTCATCCACCCCAAGCGGTCCCCCTTCTCCTCATAGGAGAAGGCTTTGCGGGGGACACCCTCTCACCCGCTACGCGGGAGCTCTCCCAAATGGAGAGCCAAGTACAGGGAAGGCTTTTTATGTTGGGCAATGATTAAAAATCGTAGGAGATTTTGACGGGGGCGCCGATGCGGTTGCTTTCTACGGCGGCGAGAGCGAGGGCGACGGTGCAGGTACCTTCGTAGGCGGTGGTGCGGACGGGCTCGTCTTTGAGGATCAGGTCGGCAAACTCGTTGATCTCGGCTTTGGTATTATGACTGTCGGCATCGATATCAATACGCAGAGGGGTTGTAAAGGATATTCCCTTGTCCTCCAGATCGGTGCGGTAGAGCAGCAGATGGTCGCTGGTATTGTCGCAGATGATGCTGCCTTTTGTTCCGTAGAAGCAGCTGCGCATGGTGTAGTTGCGCTTGAGGCCGATGGAGACAAAGACTTTGCCTACAGCGCCGTTGGGGAATCGGCAGATGGTGATGCTGGTATCGTCGGTGGGCCAGTCTTTGAGCATCATTCGGTTGGCGTAGGAGGTGACCTCTGTGGGGTTGCCTGCGATCCAGCGGATCATATCGAGGGCGTGGCAGCCGCCGCCGAGGATGCCGTGGCGCTGCGGATCAAGACGCCAGTTGAAGGGCTCGCCGTTGACGGTTTTGCCGGGGATGCGGGAATAATCATGGGCGTACTCGGTCTCGGCATAGAATATCTCGCCGATGGTGCCTGCTTCGACGATCTGCTTGGCTTTGACAAAGCCGGGTGCGTAGCGGCAGACCTGACCGACCATCAGTTTTTTGCCTGTGCGTTTTTCGGCATCGAGCATTTTTTTGCAGTCGTCGAGGGTGAGGGCAAAGGGTTTTTCGCAGAGGACGTGTCTGCCGCTTTCCAGCGCGGTGACCGTCTGCTCGGCGTGGAACTGATCGGGCGAGGCAACTATGACTGCGTCGATGTCATCACGTTTGAGCATTTCGCGCCAGTCGGTATACACACGGTCGGAGTCTATAGCGTACATCTCGGCGGTCTCGTTGACACGGCCTATGTCGGGATCGCAGATAGCAACAAGCTCGGTCTGAAAATTAAACAAACAGCCTCTCATATGACTGCGGCCGATGTTGCCGCTGCCGATGACTGCAAATCTGACTTTGTTGGTGATAGGCATGGGTGGGTATCTCCTTTATTTTTTGTAGATATTACATTTGTCCAGCATTTCGCCCGCGGCCTCAAGCAGCTGATGGGGCAGAGTGGGGGTAAAACGTGAAGAGCGGGCCTCGTAGCCGCCCTCAGAAAATGCGCTCTCGGTAGGCAGATAGCCCTGCTGACCGTTGGCAAGACCGCAGGTGATGACGGTCATCTCCGGTGCCATTGCTCTCGAGCGGGTGGCGTACTCGGTAAAAGGCTCGCCGCCGTAGCCCACGAATGCCACGTCGCCCACAGCCATGACGGTGACGGGGATCTTCTGGCAGATGGTCTCATAGGGCAGGTTTTTGATGCGGCGTGCTTCGCCCATTATGGTGGCACCCGGTTTGTTGGGGCCGTCAAGTCTGCCTGCCCAGTAGTCTTCGTCCAGTTTGCGGCATTCCTCTACCCTGTCAAACCCGTCGGTATTGGTGCGGTTGAGGATCATTCTGACCTCCGAGAATATGCGGGTATCGGTGTGAGGGCAGGTTTTGTCCCACATATCCGAGACAGTGTCGGCAATGACTCTGCCCATATGACGGCTGTGGCCGTAACCGGTCTGTTCCTCCGCTATGGCGGTATTGATATGGTTGGTATCCCCCTGCGCGCCGTTGATCACCAGACAGTGGGTGTCGGGTATATCCTGCTCCACAAAAGAACGGACAAATCCCGGCCAGTCGGCCGAAAACTGCTTGCCACCTATAACGTCGGGGTGGGTGGAGAAATTAACCAGTGCAATATCTCTGCGGCCCTCGCGGACAAACCGTACCAGACGCACGTTGTTGTCGGCCTCACCGATGGGATGGGCGATATTGGGGTTGAGTCTGCCGGGGTTGGTGACGGTGGAGCCGTCGCGCATTTTGTATCGGCGGATGAAGGATATGGGTTCCTTCGTCTCCTGCACGGCGGTATGGATGACGGCATCACTCATATCGCGGATGGCGAGACGGGCAACGTCGACGTATTTGCCGAAAAGTATGCCGAGATAGTGCTCATCCTCCATATTGCCCGTCCACGGCCATACGCCAAGACGGATGGAGGTATGCTGATGGAGGGCGGTGACCATAATATGATCGGCCTGCACTCCCGTGGCATCCGCGATCATATTGCGGATACGGGTGGCAAAAACCTCCATAATACTGAGAAGATCGGAGGTTATGATAATTATGGTATCCTCGCCGTTGCCTATTGCGACGGCATTGAGATATATGGGATCGAGTATTCCCTCTGCCAGTCTGACAGAAAAATATCCGGCAAGCTCGCTGCCCAGAGGCGGGGTAACGTCCAGCCGCGCGAATCCTGCTTTGAGCACAAAAATTCCTCCTCGGTATTACAGAATTATGACGTGGATATGATTGAACTGTAACACAGCAGGCCATCGATGTCAATAGCCGCGGAGCAAAAAATGTAAGCGGTTTCATAGTTGACGGAATTTACACCGAAAGACCAAAATCGCCGTAGACAGAATGTGCGGTATTGTGCTATAATATTGAATGAGTATTTATACTGTTTTTACGGCTGTGCAATGCTGACAACACTGCCACAAGGTTCTTGTATGCCGATGCACAGAGATGAAATATAATATATAGTACTCACGCGCCGTCGCCTGCCGATACAGACAGCACATCCGCCGCGCAGGATCGGCCCTAGTCCCCTCTCAAACCCGAGCCAAAGGAGAGAAACCCATGGAAAAAAGCTTTGACACAACCATACTTACACACTCGCAGGTGCAGCAGAACGTTGCGCTGAGCGAGCATATATCATTCAGGCTGGGCGGCAGCGCACGGACGTTTGTCCTGCTGGACGAAAGAGACGCACCGAGCGCATTGCGGGAGCTCAAAGCAAGCGGCGTGAAATACGCCTTCCTCGGCAACGGCACAAACGTGCTGGTGCGTGACGACGGATTTGACGGCGTGATAATCAAGCTGAAAAGCACCCCTCCCCAAATCTGCGGCAACCGCATCACGGTGTCTTCAGGCACCTCTCTGGCTGTGACGGCTCAGGCGGCTGCCGAGCATTCGCTGACCGGACTGGAGTTTGCCCACGGCATACCCGGCACGGTGGGCGGCGCGGTGATGATGAACGCAGGCGCTTACGGCGGAGAGATAAAAGATGTACTTGTTTCTGCCAAATACTGCACTCCCTCGGGCGAGGTGCTTGAGCTGAATGGCGCCGAGCTTGGGTTCGGCTACCGAACAAGCTTCTTTAAGATGCATCCCGAATACCTGATACTGAGTGCCGAGTTCGAGCTCAGGCAGGGAGACCGCGATGAGATAAAAAACACCATGGCAGAGCTTGCCCGTCGCAGGAGAGAGAGCCAGCCGCTGGATAAGCCGTCGGCGGGCAGCACCTTCAAGCGGCCCGAGGGGTATTTTGCAGGCAAGCTTATCGAGGATTGCTCACTCAAAGGCTGCACAATAGGCGGCGCTCAGGTATCCCGGAAGCATGCGGGATTCGTGATCAACGCAGGCGGCGCCACCTGCTCGGACGTGCTTGAGCTGTGCGAGCATATACAAAAGACGGTCTATGAGCGTTTTGGAGTAACTCTGGAGCGCGAGATAAAGATACTCGGGGAGGAATAATGAGTATGGAATGTCTGATCATATCCGGTATGAGCGGCGCGGGAAAAAGTATGGCCGTGGATGTGCTCGAGGACTCGGGCTACTACTGCATAGACAACGTGCCCTCGCCTCTTGCATCACGTTTTATAGAGCTGTTTTTGAGCACTTCGGCCAAGTACAAGAAGGTAGCGCTTGTCATTGACGTGCGCAGTGACGCCAATATCGAGAATATGTTTGCCCTGCGTGCCGATCTGGGTGCAAAGGGCATACTGTGCCGCATACTGTTCCTCGAATGCTCCAATGAGGAGATAATCAACCGACAGAAGGCCAACCGCCGCCGTCATCCGTTGGATTTTAACGGAGATATTGCAGAGGCGGTTGCCAAAGAACGTCTGCAGATGGATCCCATTCGCAACTCGGCAGACTACGTTATAGACACCACCGCTCTGTCTACCGCAAATCTCAAAGCTCACCTGCTTAATCTGTTCGGTGAGGGCGGCAGCAAGAGCGCTATGGTCATCAGCGTGGTGAGCTTTGGCTTCAAGCACGGCATACCTCACGAGTCGGACATGGTGTTTGACGTGAGGTTTATTGAAAACCCCTTCTACATCAAGGATCTGCGCCCCAAGACCGGACTGGACAAGGACGTGTATGACTTTGTGTTTGAGCGTGAGCCTGCCAAAGAGTTCTCCGACAAGGTGTTTGATATGCTTGACTACCTCATCCCCCTCTATATCTCCGAGGGCAAGACCTCGCTGGTAGTGGCTATCGGCTGCACCGGCGGCAGACACCGCTCGGTAGCCATGGCCGAGAATATCAAAAACCGCCTCGGCAGCTGCGGTCATAACGTAGTCATCCGCCACCGCGATATTACAAAGGGCTGATAGTATGTCATTCAATGCAGAACTGAAAGCCGAGCTGTGCTCCAGCTCATTTGTATGCCCCAACTGTGTCTGCGCCGAGTGTCTGGGACTGATGCTGTACGCCGCCAAGTTCGCACCCGACGGCATCAAGCTGCAGTCGGACAGCCACACGGTGCGCAAGCGTGTAATGAGTGTGGCGCGGCAGGTATTCGGCTTTCCGCTGAGGCAGGATGGCAATATACTGAGCCTGAGCGAGGAGTATGAGATGCGGTATGCCTATGAGGCGTTCGGCTACGAGTACAAAAACTCCCCCCTGCAGCTCAACCGCGCGCTGGTTGAGGACGACTGCTGCAAGGCAGCATTCCTCCGCGGTGTGCTCATTGCGGGAGGATACGCCTCCTCCCCCGAAAAGGGCTACCATCTGGAGATCGTGACCTCACACTACCATATTGCGCGGCAGACGGCCACCCTGCTTTCGGAAATGGGGCTGAATGCCGGATACGTTCAGCGCAGGGGCAACCATATACTGTATTTTAAAGACAGTTCGCTCATTGAGGACGTGCTGACCACCGCGGGCGCGCAGACTTCGGCCATGGAGATCATGGTCAAAAAGGTGGAGCGCGACCTCAACAACAACATAAACCGCAAGGTCAACTGCGACACGGCAAATCTGGACAAAACGGTTGCCGCCGCCGCCGTACAGACCGCCGCCATAAAAAAGCTTGAAGCCGCAGGCAAGCTCTCCACCCTGCCCGCACCTCTGCGTGAGACTGCCGAGCTGAGGCTTAATAACCCCGATCTATCCCTGTCCGCGCTGTGCAAGCTGCACAGCGGAGAAATATCCCGTCCGGGACTCAACGGGCGTATGCGCCGACTTGTTAAACTTGCCGAGGAGCTGTAAGATATGAGCTTTGTTCACCTGCACGTACACACCGAATACAGTCTGCTTGACGGAGCCTGCCGCATAAGCAGGCTTTGTCAGCGCGCAAAGGAGCTGGGTCAGACGGCGCTGGCCATCACCGACCACGGTGTTATGTACGGCGTCATCAACTTCTACCGCGCCGCAAAAAAGGCTGGCATCAAGCCCATTATCGGCTGTGAGCTGTACGTTGCGCCCCGAAGCAGATTTGATCAGGTGTACGAGCTGGATTTTCAGGCATACCATCTGACCGTACTGTGCAAGAACGAGACCGGCTACAAAAACCTCATCAAGCTCTGCTCCCGCGGTTTTACCGAGGGCTTCTATCAGCATCCCCGCGTGGATTTTGGCCTGCTTCAGGAGTACAGTGAGGGACTTGTAGTTCTCTCCGGCTGTATTGCGGGTGAGGTGTCCCAGCTGCTCCTGCGGGGCAGCTATGAGGAGGCCAAAAACTGTGCTCTGCGATATGAGCAGCTGTTTGGCAAAGGCAACTACTATCTCGAGCTGCAGGATCACGGCATGGAGGATCAGCAGCGGCTCAACCCCATGCTGGTGCGTCTGTCAAAGGAGACCGGCATTCCTCTGGCAGCCTCCAACGATGCCCACTACATAACCCGCGAAGATCAAAAGATGCACGACGTGCTGCTGTGCATACAGACTGCCGCCTCGCTGGAGGACGAAAACCGCATGCGCTTCCCCTCTGCGGATTTCTATATCAAGTCCGAGGAGGAAATGCTGGCTCTGTTCCCCTATGCCAAAGAGGCTATCGAGAACACCCAGAAGATCGCCGATATGTGCAATCTGGAGTTCACATTCGGCAAATATCACCTGCCCAATTTTGACGTGCCCGACGGCATGGCTCACGACGAGTACCTCAGGCAGCTGTGCTACAGCGGTCTGCATGAGCGCTATCCCGACACCTGGCAGCAGTACACGGACAAGCTTGAGTACGAGCTGTCCACCATCAACAGTATGGGATTTACCGACTACTTCCTGATAGTCAGCGATTTTATCGCATACGCCAAATCCCGCGGCATCCCCGTAGGCCCGGGCAGAGGTTCGGGCGCGGGAAGCATCGCCGCATACTGTCTGCGTATCACCGACGTTGAGCCTACCCACTATTCGCTGATATTCGAGCGTTTTCTCAACCCCGAGCGCGTGAGCATGCCCGACTTTGATATCGACTTCTGCCCCCTGCGCCGTCAGGAGGTCATCCAGTACGTCAAGGACAAGTACGGCGAGGATCACGTAGCTCAGATAATCACCTTCGGTACCATGGCGGCGCGCAGCTCGGTGCGTGACGTCGGCCGAGTCATGGGCATCCCCTACGCCGACGTGGACGCTATTGCAAAAATGATCCCCAAGGGTCCCAAAGTCACCCTTGAGAGCGCGCTCAAGGAATCCCCCGACCTCAAAAAAGCCTACGATACCGATCCCGTCACACGGGAGATCATAGATATGGCCCTCTCTATCGAGGGTATGCCCCGCAACTGCTCCACTCACGCCGCAGGTGTCATCATCGCCGCTCGGGCAGTAGACGAGTTCGTGCCTCTGTCCAAGGGCGATCAGGGGGTTGTTGCGCAGTTTGAAATGACCACTCTGGAGGAGCTTGGTCTTTTAAAGATGGATTTTCTCGGTCTGCGAAATCTGACCGTTATCGACGACTGCGTCAAGCTCATCAACCAAAACGGCGGCAACCTCGATATAGACAAGCTTGATTACAATGACAAGGCTACCTTTGATATGCTCGCCAAGGGGCAGACCATGGGTGTGTTCCAGATGGAAAGCGGCGGCATGACTCAGGTCGCCGTCAGGCTGCACCCCCAGTCGGTAGAAGATATCACCGCTATCATCGCACTCTACCGCCCCGGCCCCATGCAGTCCATCCCCACCTATATATCCCAGCGCCACAATCCCGAAAAAGCCACCTACCGTCATCCCTATCTCAAGGATATTCTGTCGGTCACCTACGGCTGTATAGTCTATCAGGAGCAGGTTATGGAGATATTCCGCCGTCTTGCGGGCTATTCTCTCGCCCGCGCCGATCTGGTGCGCCGCGCAATGAGCAAGAAAAAGTTTGACGTGCTGGAGAGCGAGCGGCACAACTTTATCCACGGCAACGAGGGCGAGAATATCCACGGCTGTATAGCTGTAGGTATGCGCGAAAAGGACGCCGACGATCTGTTCAACGAGATGCTGGATTTTGCCAACTACGCCTTCAACAAGGCTCACGCAGTCTGCTACGCCATCGTTGCCTACCGCACCGCCTACCTCAAGTGCCACTATCCCGCCGAATATATGGCGGCTCTGCTTACATCTGTCCTCGACTCCACAGACAAGGTCACCGCATACACCGCCCAGTGCCGTGAGATGGGTCTGACCGTTCTGCCCCCCGACATCAACCGCTCCTATGCCGACTTTACCGTACACGACGGCAATATCCGATTCGGTCTCGGCTCGGTCAAAAACGTGGGCGTGGGATTTATCGAAAAACTGGTGCACGAGCGCAATATAGGCGGAGATTTTGCGGATTTTGACGATTTCTGCTCCCGCATGTCCCGCTATGACCTCAACCGCCGCGCGCTGGAGGGACTTATTGCCTGCGGCGCATTTGACTCCATGGGTGTTTACCGCAGCCAGCTGATGCAGGTTTACGGCTCGGTGCTGGACAGCGCCAGCACAGAAAAACGCCGCAATATCGAGGGTCAGTTCAATCTCTTTGACGAGCCTGAGATATGCGACACCAAAACACGTATGCCCGATGTGCCCGAATATCCCAAGCGCGAGCTGCTCAATATGGAGCGTGCCACCACGGGACTCTACCTGTCGGGACATCCCATGCAGGAGATGCATCCTCTGTCACGCCGATGCGGCGCTACCGACATAATCGCCATCAATCTTGCCAACGCGCCCGACAACGAGGAGGTTAACACCGAGCTGTGTGACGGATGCTTTGTCACCGTATCGGGCATAATCAGCTCGCTGAAAACCAAATACACCAAGAGCGGCAAACAGATGGCAATGGGTGCTATTGAGGACGAGACCGGCTCTATCGAGCTGCTGGCATTTGAGACGGCACTGCAGACGGGCGGCAAGGATTGCCGCGAGGGCGAGCCTGCCGTGCTCTACGGACGCATATCCTCCCGCGAGGACGAGAACGTCAAGCTGGTATGCGAGCTTATGATGCCCCTGAGTGAAGACAGCTCATATGATTTCCCCTCACAGCGTGCCAAGCTGCAGGCAAAGCAGGCCTACCGCGAGAGCAAGGCAGGGGGCTCTGTGCCGCCTGCGCGCAACCGCACTCTGTACCTCAGGCTCAAAAGCCGCTCAGATGAGCGCAAAAACGACCTGATGCGCCTGCTCAATCTGTACCCCGGACATTCGGGTGTATGCCTGTTCTATGCCGACAGCCGACAGAGCGAGAATCTGCCGATTCAGGTGGACGACTGCGGTGCGCTCTTTAAGCGGCTGTGTATGATGTTCAGCGAAGAAGACGTAGTGTTTAAGTTTAACCGAGGTAAAAAATGAACGATTTTGACATAAGATACTCGGCGTTGCGCCGTGAGATAATCGAGCGGGAGTTTGTATCCCTCAACGACCGCCAGAAGGACGGTGTGTTCAAGACCGAAGGCCCCCTGCTCATACTGGCGGGCGCAGGCAGCGGCAAGACCACCGTGCTCATCAACCGCATAATCAACCTGCTCAAGTACGGCAGCGCCTACGAGAGCGAGCAGGCACCCATTTGGGCAGGCGACGACGAGCTGAAAAAGCTGTTTGTGCTCATCGACGATCCCGATGCTCTGCCCGAAAGTGAGCTGCGCAGGCTCTGTTCGGTCAACCCTCCCAAACCCTATGAGCTGCTTGCCATAACTTTCACAAACAAGGCCGCAGGCGAGCTCCGCGAGCGACTGAACGTAGCCGTGGGCGCAGAGGCCGCCGATATTTGGGCACAGACCTTCCATTCGGCCTGCGCGCGTATCCTGCGCTCACATATTTCCAAGATCGGCTACCCTTCCAGTTTTGCCATCTATGACGAGGATGACAAAAAGAAGGTGCTCCAGAGCATACTCAAAGAAATGGGCGTGGACGAAAAGCGCTACGATCTCCGTTCTATCGCAGGTGCCATCTCCCGCGCAAAAGACTCACTCATGACCCCCGAGGAGTTTGCGCAGGAGCAGAGTCCCGATCCGTTTAAGAACATAACCGCTCAGGTATACGAAAAATACGAGCGTCAGATGCAGAATATGGGTGCTCTGGATTTTGACGATATGATAGTCAAGACGGTGCAGGTGCTGCGCGAGTGCCCCGAGGTGCTGGAATATTATCAGCGCAAGTTCCGCTATGTGCTGGTGGACGAGTATCAGGACACCAACCATGCCCAGTACGTGCTCTGCTCCCTGCTTGCGGGCGGAAGCGGCAATCTGTGCGTTGTAGGTGACGACGACCAGAGCATATACAAGTTCAGAGGCGCGACCATCGCCAATATTCTGGATTTTGAAAAGCAGTATCCCGACGCCATGACCATCCGTCTGGAGCAGAATTACCGCTCCACGGGCAGCATACTCAACGCCGCCAACGGACTGATCGCCAACAACCGCGGCAGAAAGGGCAAAAAACTGTGGACGGACAAGGGCGAGGGCGACAAGGTCTGCCTCTGCTCGGGCGAGACTCAGGAAGACGAGGCACAGTTTATTGCCAAAAAGATCCTTGAAAACCGCGCCGAGGGAATGAACTTCCGTGATCATGCCGTGCTCTACCGCAACCACGTACTGTCCAACAGCATCGAGTATGCATTCAAGCGCACGGGCATCCCCTACCGCATCGTCAGCGGACTGAGGTTCTTCGACCGCGCCGAGGTCAAGGACATGCTCTCCTATCTGTCGGTCATCAATAACCCCGCCGACACCGTGCGCCTGCGCAGGATCATCAACGTTCCCGCCCGCGGCATCGGCAACACCACTCAGGAAAAAATCGCCCTTCTCGCCCAGCGTGACGGTGTGAGCGAGTATGACATAATCAAAAAAGCCGCTGCTTATCCCGAACTGAGCAAAGCAGCTGCCAAGCTGGGCGCATTCTGCGAATTGATCGAGTCATTCAGAGCTCAGGCCGAGTCGGGAGACCTGATGGCGCTCTATGACAGCCTGCTTGAAAAGTCCGATTATATGTCTATGCTCAACGAGCTGCCTCAGAGCGAAAAGCAGGCCAAGACCGAAAACGTGCTGGAACTGCGCTCCAATATCGCCGACTACTGCGAGAAGAATATGGCGCCCACCCTCCGCGGATTTTTGGAGGAAGTCGCGCTGTTTACCGACATTGACCGCTACGACGAAGAAGCCGACGCCGTCACTATGATGACCATCCACAGCGCAAAGGGTCTGGAGTTTGACAACGTATTCCTCTGCGGCGCCGAAGAGGGCATATTCCCCTCCTTCCGCTCCATGGAAAGCTCCGAGCAGATGGAAGAAGAACGCCGTCTGTGCTACGTTGCCATGACCCGCGCACGCAAGAAGCTGTACATCACCTCGGCCGAGCGCCGTCTGCTCTACGGCCAGACCGCATATGCCAAACCCTCCCGCTTCACCGAGGAGATACCCCCCGAGTGCGTCACCAAGATGGGCAAGTCCGCACGCCCCAAACCCAGCACTATGAGCTTTGCCGAAAAACGCAGCAGCGGCGGATTCTACGGCGCCAAAGCCAGCATCGCCGCACAGGCTGTCAAAAAGCCTGCCTCGGCAAGCTCGGGCAGCGGCGGCGGAACGCTGGGGTTCAGAGCAGGCCAGAAGGTCGTGCACCGAAGCTTTGGCGAAGGCGTTATCAGCGAGCTTACACCTATGGGCAACGACGTGATGCTGAAAATCACCTTTGACAAGGTTGGCGACAAGCTGATGATGGCCAAGACCGCAATGCAGTTTATGAAAGTCCTGTAAAAAAGGCTTGTAATCCTATACATAATAGTATATAATATTATATCGTAGCCGAAAGGCTGCGATACGTGCCGGTGTGTTGGAACTGGCAGACGAGGCGGACTCAAAATCCGTTGGTAGCGATACCGTGCGGGTTCGACCCCCGCCACCGGCACCAAAACAAAAGGACTCCAGAGGGAGTCCTTTTTGTTTTGCGTATCAATGAGTAAGGGGGTCGAAGGGGGAGCGATGGGAGCGCTGCCGGCGTCAGATGAAGCGACCTGAGCGAGTGGCAGCGGTCAAAGGCAGCCGAGGATAAGCGTAAGCCCGACGGCTGCTTTGGGCACCGCAACAGGCATAAGTTAAAAAACAGTCCGGTGGACTGTTTTTCCGCGCCACCGCTCTGGCCGCAGACAGGCGACCCCCGCCACCGGCACCAAAAATCGACAGGTTTCGACCTGTCGATTTTTTATCCATTGCGAAAGCAATGGTATATCATCACGCGCAAGCGTGCACCTCATCACCGAAGGTGTATATCATCAGCCGCAGGCTGCATTTCTTTTCGCAATGATGATATACAAAACTTCGTTTTGATGATATGCAATTCCTGCGGAATTGATGATATACACGGCTTTCGCCGTGATTTATGTAAAAGTTCGAATTCATACGCAAAACTGCCGAAAACATCTTTTTTATTGCGTATTGATTGGTAAATGGGGTCGAAGGGCGCCACCGGGTTTTAGTGAACATGTAATAGTGAATAAGTAAAATCCGACAAGCATCCGTGATGCTTGTCGGTTTTTGGTACGCCCGATGCGATTCGAACGCACGGCCTACAGAGTCGGAGTCTGTCACTCTATCCAGCTGAGCTACGGGCGCGTATAAGATTGTTGAGGCACCGTAACGACATATTACGTTACCCCTCATTTGACCCAATAATTATAGCACATCTGCACCGCAAACGCAATCCTTTATATTCGCAAATATACGACAAAAGCGTGGTTGTTTACACTGTTTAGTATGCTTTTGCGATATCCAAATACCACGTTGGATTTCCGTTTTACCGATGTGTTATAACAAAAAGCGTTGTATCTGTTGGCTTTTGGGCCTTCAGACACAACGCTTTTGGGTATATTTATTGAGTTTATTCTTTGCGGTAGGACTGCTCCCACACGCTCTCGAAGGTATCCAGAGGGTCTTCGGAGAGCATGCAGCTGAGGATAAAGTTTTCATAGGGGTTCTGTATAATCAGCTCGTGCATAAAGCACTCGCGCAGGATGAGGTTTGTCCCCTCGTAAAAGGCATTAAACCTCGCCTGAACAGACGGGTATGCATCGATCTGCTGCGAGCAGATGAAGAAATTGAGTGTTATCAGATCATATCTGTTTACTTCGGTCTCCTGCGTTCCGTACCGATTTCTGCCCAGGATCCGTCCTATTCTTGCGCGGCTGAGGCGTTTGCCGTACATATCATCCAGTTCGCACTCGGCTTCTTTGATCAGATTCAGATTTTTTTCGTTGATGGGCACACCTGCGAATATAGTACGTTCAACATCGGTGGGAGTTACGCTGTCAAAATCCGAGTGACCCTGCTCCTCCGCTATCAGCCGCCGCGTCTCGTTGTACAGCTCAGTGAACTTCCGCTTCAGCGTACGGCTGTATTTTGACACACCGCCGGCATCCTTGAGGGACGCCAGATACCGCATCAGGTCTTTTTTGGTCTCGAGCTCCTGCACCGAGACAAAAAGCTCGCCCGTCATATCGGCTTCGGCGCTGCCACAGCTATGCAGACACGGCTCCAGCTCGGAATACTCGGCCATCAGCTCGCAGAAGTCATAGTATCCCAGCCGATTAGTGTAGCAATACCGGCATATGACCTCCATGGGGTCTTTTGGATTGAGTTTTTGCTCATAGATGCCTTTGGTCAAAAAATCATTGACCTCCGCCGTGGTCATAGCCAAACCGAATCCCAAGAGCAAGACCGTCTTTCGGCTGACGAGGGTACGGGTCAGCCAGTTCTTGGCCGCCGCGGAAAGCTTGGTGGTACACTCATCGAATCCGGTAGGCGTCTGATTGTCCTTGAACAGAGCCACAAGCGTACTTCGGTACTCCTCAAATGGAATGTCTGAGTAGCTTTGGCCCGGGAAGCTTTTTTTGTATATATAGCGCTTGAGATAGTCGGAAAAATCGGCTTTTGCCGAGTTGTTCTTCAGCGCGTCGTAGATCGCCCATTCTTCTTTGCCGCTGAAATCCACCGAGCCGATCACGCTGTAAAAACTGTCCCACGCCTTGCCGGTGAAATCAAAACCCTCTCGCAGATAGGTGTCCATATATATCTCTCCAGTTATTTTTATTCTATCTCCGTACCGTATCCCCAGACTACGGGCCGGTTGCTGTGCCAGTTTTCTTCCCAGCCTGCCGGACGAGATGCCGCCTCGGCACAGACGGTAAGGCCGGTGCAGTTTTCGAAAACATCGACGCCCATATATATAACGCTGTCAGGTACGGTCACACTCACAAGTCCGCCGCACCCGAAGAATGCACAGCTATCGATGCTCGTTACAGTATCGGGTATGGCTATGTTTGACAGGTTGGTACAGCTATGGAAGGCATAAACGCTGATGCTCTCCGTGCCGTCGGGGATTGCGTAGTCGCCTTCCGGTTTAGCCGAGGGGTACTTTATCAGTGTTTTTCCGTCTGATGTGAACAGCACGCCGTCTATATCCATATATTCGGTGTTGGTGCCGTCCACGTATATGGCGCTCAGACTGCTGCAGCCGAAGAATACATCCCCGCCTATGCTCAAAACGCTGCCCGGGATGGTTATATCGGTCAGGCTTTCGCAGTTATAAAAGGCATAATTGCCGATGCTCTCAATACTATTGGGAATTGAGACGCTGCACAAGCTGCTGCAAGCCTCAAAAGCGGAGTTTGCGATGCTTGTCACGCCCTCGGGGATAGTAACGCTTGTCAGGTCACTGCACTGATAGAAAGCATATTCGCCGATGCTTACAACCGGGCATCCGCCCAGGGTTGCGGGAATGGTGATATCGCCCGAAACGGAGGTGTCCACGGCGGTAATGACTGCCCCGCTGTCGGATATGTTGTAGGTGTATGCTGACGTATCCTCCGCTTGCGTGCCGTAGCCCCAGACGACGGGACGGCTGTCGGGGTTCCAATAATCTATCCAGCCATCGGGCTTTGAGGCGGCTTCGGCGTAGATAGTAAGGTGCGTGCAGGCATTGAATGCATTGACCCCTATGCTCTCCACACCGATGGGCAGAATTATACCCGTCAATTCACGGCATTTGTCAAAGGCATATATACCAATACTGTCCACACCGCTGCCTACGGTCACGTCGTTCAGCCTGCTGCAGCCGCTGAAGGCGTAATTACCGATCCTCACAACGCTGTCGGGGATGGTCATACTTTTCAGGTTTGAACAGCCGTTAAACGTATCCACTTCAACGGCCGTCAGACGGTTGGGCAGGATGATGTCTGTGAGTTGATTGCAGCTGTAAAACGCCGCACTGCCTATGCTCACAACGCTGTCAGGGATGGTTATATCGATCAAGCTGAAACAGTCGTAAAAAGCCCGTGTGCCGATGCTGACTACGCCGTCGGGAATAACGATGCTCTCAAGACCTCCGCAATAGGCAAATGCCGCCTCGGCAATGCTCGTCACACCACCGGGAATGTTGATTTTTGTAACAGCGGAGCCAAAAAATGCTGAACTGCCAATCTCTGTGACCGTATCGGGTATGACTATCTCTACCACTGCGGGATTATGGATAAAAGCCGCGTTGCTGACGGCTACCGTGCCGTCGGGGACAGTGACCCTACCGCCTCGACCAAAGTAGTCGAACAGGATATTGTTGACGATAACAAACCCATCCGGATCAGCCAGCTTTTTGCAGCCTCTGAACGCAGATGCGCCTATTTGGGTCACGGTGTCCGGAACGGTCACGCCCGTTATCTCCGTACAGCCCATAAACGCCTCATCCCCTATGCCCGTTACGGGGTATCCGCCGAGGGTGGAAGGAATGGTGACGGTGCCCGCATAGCTCTTGTTGAAACCGGTAACGGTTGCTTGTCCGTTTGAGATGCTGTATGTCAAATACTTAAGCTCGGGAGTGGGCTCGGGCTCCACGGGCTCGGGCTCGATTGGTTCAGGCTCCACAGGTTCGGGCTCTACGGGCTCGGGTATCACGAGATCGGGTTCCACAGGCTCGGGATCTACAGGCTCGGGCTCTACGGGTTCGGGTATCACGGGATCTTCTGCCTCCTGTCTGTAGCCCCAAACTACGGGACAGTTGGAGTAATTCCAGCCATTTCCCCAAAGCTGAGGCTGAGACTCCGCCTCCGAATATATCGTGAGATTGTCGCATCGGGTAAAAGCATCACTGCCTATGTGGCTTACGTTACTATGAATAAATATGGATCTGAGGCTTTCACAGTCATAGAATGCACTCCGATAAATGCTCGTTACGCCCGGAAGGATTTCAAAAGACCTGTTCACCTTGCCGCAGGGGTATTGGATCAAACCCCCTCCGTCCTTGCTATAAAGCACTCCGTCTGCCGAGCTGTATGCCCCATTGCCCTCATCAACATTGATCTCCGAAAGAGAACGGCAGCCAGTGAATGCACCGTCGCCTATTACGTCCACGCTTGCAGGAATGTTGACAACGGTAAGATCATGGCAAAAATAAAAGGCACGATTTTTGATCTCGGTAACATCGGTCGGGATAATATAGATTTCTCCCGATTTGTTTCTGGGGTACTGGATCAGGGTTTTGCCGTCTTTTGTGTACAGCACTCCGTCAACCGATTTGTAGGATGTATTGCCCTCGTCGACGTTGATCGAAGTAAGTTTTTCGCAGGCTGAAAATGCCATATCCCCTATCGAAGTCACGTTTGCGGACAGTTCGACAGTCTCAAGCTTGTTGCAATCCCAGAACACTCCGCTGCCTATGGCGGTGACCGATCGGGGGATCGAAACGCTCTTCAGACCGTAGCAATAGCAGAAGGCATCATCACCTATGTATACAACGCCCTCCGGAATGACCACGCTTGTGACGTTGCGGCAATTGTAGAATGCCGAATCACCTATTTCCACAACGGGATAGCCGCCGAGGGTTGAGGGAATAATGACCTCTCCGGATATGGCTTTGTCAATTGCGACTACAGATGCTTTGCCGTTTGTCACGATATATGCGTAATCTTTTGATTCCAGTCTATCTGACGACTGCACCGTTATGGCACATCCGGCCGAAAAACTGCCGTCGCGGGTTTTGGCTGTAATTATGGCTGTGCCGCCCGATACCGCGGTAACAAGGCCGCTTCGGTCAACAGCAGCTATCCTGCAGTCACTTGATTCCCAATCCAGCATCATATCAGCACCCGACGGTACAGATGCCGTGAGTTGGAGGGTTTCGCCTATGGATGCGAGGGTTGCCGAAGTCTTGTTCAAAATAATGCCGTTACCGGGTTCTGTGGGCTCGGGCTCCACCGGCTCGGGCTCTACGGGTTCGGGTTCCACAGGCTCGGGTTCCACAGGCTCGGGTTCCACAGGCTCAGGCTCCACGGGTTCGGGTTCTGTGGGCTCGGGCTCCACAGGCTCGGGCTCGATGGGTTCGGGTTCTACAGGCTCAGGTTCTACGGGCTCGGGTTCCACAGGCTCAGGCTCGATGGGCTCGGGTTCCACAGGCTCAGGCTCCACGGGCTCGGGTGTCACAGGCTCAGGCTCCACGGGGTTTGGTTCCACGGGGTTGGAAGCTGCCGGATCGGGGGTCACGTACTCCACGGGTCCAGGAGTAATGGGATCTATCGGTGTATCCTGCTCTGCAGGTATATTGACCGCAGAAACACTATCCTTGTATTTCGGCTCATCTCGGTCGGGGATGAGCCTGGATATGCCAAAGTATGCTCCCGCAATCATCGCCAGCGACAGCAATGCCGCAAAAACGTATTTGAGAGCTCTCCTGTCATGCTTTCTTCTGCCGGCGGGACTGAGAAAATCTTCCAGCTCCCGTTTCATCTCTCCTGCCGACGAATATCTGTCCTCCGGCTTGAATGCGCAAGCTTTAAGTATGATTTTGGACAGTTTGGCCGAGCTGTTTTTGGGAGACGGGATTTTTTCTCCTTTTATCCTTTTCAAGAAGGCCGAGTGTCGCTCTCCGGCGGTAATGATCTCTTTTCCCTCCGGCCAGAAGGGCAGCCTGCGCTCGTTGAGCAGCGCGTAAAGCACAAGTCCCAGAGAGTATATATCAACACGCTTGTCGTACTTTTTGCTGTACACGATCTCGGGAGCGATGTAATTTTCGCTGCCGATCCTGGTAAGACTTCCCGCAAGTCTTTGGAGATTGCGCGCGATGCCGAAGTCGCCGAGTTTGAAAACTCCCTCACTGTCGCATAGTATATTGTCGGGCTTGATATCACGGTGAATGATATTGTGCTTTTCGCAGGCTTCAAGCGCAGTGCATATGTCTATTCCCAATTTTGCCGCCGATTCTTCATCGACAGCATTGCTCCTGAGCCAGTGGGTCAGCGGAGTAAGCAGCTCCATCCGTATGAAAATAGTATAGCCTGCTCCGTTCTCCTTTTCCTCCATATAGAAGTCATCAAGAGAAACAACGTTAAGCTCGCCGCGCAGCTGCTCCAGCACCTCGTTCTCGCTGACATAAGCCACGGCTACTTTTCTGAAATACTCCCGTGCCTGCTCTCCGCTGTAGCCCTCGGACTCTATCGAATAGAGCTCTGCTTCGTTGGAGGGGATGGAAATAACCTTGATTGCCGAGAAGCGGTCGGTATCGGAGGAAGCCAGCTTTGCTTTGTATACAACGCCGTAGGAACCGTGGCCGATTTTGGATATCGGTATCCATTGGGGCCATTTTTTCCATAATATCTCCATATACCCGCCTCCTCTCATGTGTTACTCTGCTCTATAATACACTCTATACGCACATAAAGTCAACAAGCTAAAAAACACATCTCCGCTTTGCGGCCTGCTCAGCAGTATGTTTTGCAGACATAACAACGCCCCCCGACGGGCACTTCAGCCTGCGTCGGGGGGACATTTTGCACTGTTATGTTTGTTCGGGTGTTTATGCCGAGGCTTACATCTCAAATATCATCTCGGGGATACCTACGCGCAGGTCGGCCGCCTCGGTGTTCATCAGAACCACCACGCCCAGACCGGTCTTGTAATCATAATATACGCCGGTGTTGTAGGGCAGATTGCTGCCGCCGTGACCGTAAACGACTCTGTCGCCCAGAGGGTGGACGATCTTGGCATAGCCGTACCAGTCACCGTTGTCACGGGGTGCGTGTTTGCCCTGCATCAGGCTCACGCTGTCCTCGCTGAGCACACGCTCACCCGAGTCGGATATGCCGCGGCGCAGGAACATTCTCGCAAACCTGCACAGATCGGCGGCATCGGAATACAGACCGCCCGATGCGGTATACAGCGAGCCGCGGCGCAGATCGTGGACGGTCTTGAGTGTGCCGTCCTCGCATCTTATGTGAGGGCAGCTGTAGGGATAGGTTGCGGCAATATAGAAGTCATAGGTAGAGCGGGTCATACCCAGAGGCTTGAGGATACTGTCCTCCACCGCCTGAGAATAACTCTTGCCGGTTACCGCGGCGGCTATCTGACCCAGCAGCGCAAAGCCGATATTGGAGTAGATATGCACCTTCTCTTCGGGGAGGGCTTTGAGCTCGATCCAGGGCAGCAGGGTCCCGAGAGACTGCTCGATGCCGCTCTCGTCGCGGGTGCCTTCTTTGCTCGTCCACGCGCCGTCACCGAAAAATCCGCCGGTGTGTGTCAGCAAATGTCTGACGGTGAGGGTCTCGGTGGCGGCACTCTTGCGCAGCTTGAGCCAGGGCAGGTATTGTTTGACGGGGGCATCAAGCTCCACTTTGCCCTGCTCGCAAAGCTTCATAATGAGGCTGCCCGTGAACATCTTGGTGACCGATGCGATGCGGAACACAGAGTCGGGTTCGGCTTTTATATGGGGTCTGTCCATATTGTCCACGCCGAAAGCTTCCATATATACTATACCGCTTGCGTCGGTGACGGCAACGGTCATTCCCGCTATATTGCGGTCTTTTTGGATTGCGGCAAGCTTTTGAGAAAGGATCTTGGGATCAAACATTGTGTTACTCCTCCTGTGATTTCAGTGTGGGCAAAAGCGCCCTGTATGTATCAATCTCGGCTGTGGCAGCGCGCAAAAACTCCAGACATTCCGCATCCCGCGCAAGCAGTCTGCCCACCCGTCTGAGGGCGCGGAAGAACCGTCTGTCGTAGGCTATCTTGTCCGAGTTGCCGATCATGGGACAGACGTGTACGGCACGCACGTCCTCCTCCACAAACACCCGTCCCCGCTCGTCCACCGTGGGAAAGAAGGGGAATATTTTGCAGGCCAGCGGACGATTGGCGCGGTCGCAGGTGCCGTCGCACACGGCAAGGCGGCCGCCGTCTTCTGTCTCGCGGACGGTGAGGGTGGTCTGCTCATAGGGAAACAGCCGCATTCCCGTGCAGTCGTCGCCTTTGCAGCAGGCGTGATCGCACAGCAGGCCGCAGTCGGCGCGCAGAGGGGTGAGAGTGCCCATAATGCGGTCGATTTTGCGATAAAGTTTTTGGGGTTCGGTCATAGATTCTCCCTCCCTTGAGAATAGTGTAACACAAAGCAAAACAATACGCAATACAGCCAAAAAAACTTGACAAAAGAGCTTGTTTATCGTTTAATGTATAATGTATATAAATATGCAAAAACATCCTCAGGAGGCTAATATATGAAACCGCTCAGCGCAAGAACCGAGAAGTTCAACGAATCTCTCATCCGCCGTATGACCCGCATCTCCCGTGAGTGCGGAGCTATCAACCTCAGCCAGGGTTTCCCCGATTTTGATCCCCCCAAGGCTATCATGGACCGTCTGGCTCAGGTCGCCTACGAAGGCCCTCATCAGTACCCCATCACCTGGGGCGCCAAGAATATGCGTGAGGCTCTGGCAAAGAAGCAGAGCTATTTTATGGGTCTGGATCTTGACCCCGAAGAGAACGTCCTCATCACCGTCGGCGGCACCGAGGCTATGGTTTGCGCCATGATGGCTCTGTGCGATCCCGGCGACAAGGTTGCCGTGTTCTCCCCCTTCTTTGAGAACTATATCGCAGAGATCATTATGTCGGGCGCAGAGCCTATCTATATTCCCCTTGTGCCCCCCACCTTCAGCTTTGATCCCGAGAGACTGGAGGATGCATTCCGTCAGGGCGCCAAGGCTCTTATTCTGTGCAACCCCTCCAACCCCAGCGGCAAGGTGTTCACCCGTGAGGAGCTGCAGATCATTGCCGATCTGGCCATCAAGTATGACGCATACGTCGTTACCGACGAGGTATACGAGCACATCATCTACGAACCCTACAAACACACCTATATCGCCACCCTGCCCGGTATGTGGGAGCGCACCGTCTCCTGCGGCAGTCTGTCCAAGACCTACCATATCACCGGCTGGCGTATCGGCTACGTTATCGCTCCCAAGTATATCGAAGACCGCTGCAAGCAGATCCACGACTTTACCACCGTCGGCGCGG
Organism: Oscillospiraceae bacterium; assembly: GCA_045658985.1. Lineage (GTDB taxonomy): Bacteria > Bacillota > Clostridia > Oscillospirales > Butyricicoccaceae > RGIG3513. Next base: position 12,747 of record JAZOWC010000030.1, on the reverse strand, counting down.
CTTCGCCCCTGATGGAGGCTATCGTGACCGGTCTTGAGTTCCCCCTCACCTACTACAAGGAGCTGCAGGATCAGTACCAGCACATGAAGGATCTGTTCGTCGGCGGACTCAAGAATCTGGGCATCCCCTACTCCGATCCTCAGGGCGCATACTACGTCATGGTAGACATCGGCCCCTACTGCAAGAATGACGATATCGGATTCTGCGAGTGGATGGCACGTGAGGTCGGCGTTGCCGCCGTTCCCGGCTGCACATTCTTTAAAGAAGACGTCCACACCATGGCACGCTTCCACTTTGCCAAGAAGGACGAGACCCTCTACGAGGCTCTCGAGCGCCTGAGCACACTGAAAAAGAAACTTAAATAACCCGCGCAAAGCACTTTCCCCACGCGGGAGAGTGCTTTGATTATATGATAACGAATCGGAGGCTATATTATGAAGTATGTCAATCAGCTGGATTATCCCGATATGCCCTATATCACACAGGTAAAAAGCACCGACCCCGAAAAAATCAAGATCGGCCTGAATAACACTGTTGCAAAGTCGGGCTGCGGTCTGTGCTCGGCCGTGATGGTTGCATCCCGCCTGCGGGTGGACGACGGCAAGTTCGAGGTGGAGGACGCCCGTCAGCTGTCCTACGACTCGGGCGCAAACCACTCCTCCGGCACAGACGGAAGCTTCTACTACCCCGCTTTTGCCGAGAAGTTTAACCTGAACTTTGTCCGCAGCAAGAGTACCGAAGATCTGCTCAACTGCTTGCGCACGGGCGGCGCCGCCATCATATCCTGCACCGGCGACCGCGAAGACTATCACGGCGTGTTCTCCGACCGCTGGGGTCACTATATCGTCGCTGTCTCGGTAGAACCCGACGGCAGACTGGCCATACTGGACGCCGCCTACGAGGACGGCTGCTACGAAAAAGGCGACCGCAAGGGCAAGGTCGAGGTGCTCAGCCGCGGTTTCTGCCGCACGTCGCTGAAGGTTATCGAAGAAGAAACTGCCACCCGCGAGCTGCCCTTCTACCTCTTCTGGAGAAAGTAAAAGCAAAATTAAAGCCAAACAAAAACAGAGTGGTAATGCCACTCTGTTTTTTAGTCTGACCATTCGCTATATGACAAACCCCCGGAAACCGTGATGATTTCCGGGGGTTGATTTGTTGTTATTCTGCCTTGGGGGTGTTCTGGGCGGGCTTTTTGCCCTGGCCGCCGCGATGGCCTCTGTGGCGGCGGTGGCTGTTGCCGCTGCGGCTCTTGCCGCCCTGCTGTGCAGGTGCGGAAGCCGACACTCCGTCGGGAACGATGACAACCTTGCGGTTGGGCTCAGAGCCTGTGGAGTGAGTGCTTACACCGGGCATCTCCTGCAGTATTGCATGGATGACTCTGCGCTCGTTGGCGGGCATGGAGTCCAGTGCAACGGGCTTTTTGTACTTGATAGCCTTTTCTGCCATACGCTTGGCAAGGCTCTCAAGGGAGTCTTCTCTGCGGGAGCGGTAGTTTTCGGCGTCAAGAACCACACGCCAGTGCTCGTCCTCTTCGCGGTTGGCAACGATGGTGGTGAGGTACTGGATAGCATCCAGAGTCTCGCCGCGTCTGCCGATGACAACGTTCATATTGTCGCCGGACAGCTCCATATTGATGACCTTTTTTTCAAGATCTTCGCTGACTTTTACAAAACAGGGTGTTCCGAATCTGTACAGAATACCCTCGGCAAACTCTTTGGCTTTGGCGGTGGGGGTGGTCTCGTATTCGACCTTTACCAGAGCCTTCTGTCTGCCAAAGCCCAGAAAGCCGGACTTGGGCTGCTCGAGGACCTCGACAGAAACATCGTCTCTGTCGCAGCCGAGATGCAGCAGGGCGCTTTCTATGGCTTCTTCGATGGTGTTACCCTTTGCTTCTATGACTTTTTTCATTTTTTCACTTTTCCTTCAGCCTCTTTGGCCAGTATTTTGGTAAAGACGATCTCGCTGGCTGCACCGAAGATATTGTTGCTGATCCAGTACAGGCTCAGACCTGCGGGCAGGATGAAACCAAAATAGAGGGACATAAGGGGCATCATAATATACATCATTTTGTTGCTCTGTGCAGCGGCGGGATTGTCACCCAGATTGCGCTGCTGCAGCTTTGTTGTGACAAAGCTCTGGCCGAGAGCGGTGAGGCCGGAAACTACAGGCATGATCCACAGCACGCTCAGCTGCTTGAACTTGGGGGTAGATGCCAGATCCAGACCGAGGAAGTTGAAGTCAACGTGCATGACGTTGTCCGAAACACCCTTGATGAGGTCGTAGTTGTCAAACATCTTGCCTGCCAGAGCGATCTGAGAGCCGTAGCCGCCTGCGCTCATATCCACGCCGAGGATCTCGGCAATGGCTGTTACCTCGTCTGCCGACAGCTGCATAAAATATGTCAGAGGCTGAGAGATAACGTAATAGAGGCCCAGCATAATGACAAGTGTGATGATCATAGTGCCGCAGCCCGCTGTGGGGGATGCGTTCTCGCGCTCGTAGAGGGCGGTAAGCTCCTCGTTCATGCGCTGCTTGTCATTGTAGTATTTCTTCTGGATAGCCTGAATTTTGGGCTGCAGGCGCTGAGTTGCCTGCATGGAACGCTTCTGCTTGAGGGTGAGGGGTGAGGTCACGATCTTGACAAGCAGAGAGAAGAGAATAATACACACACCGTAATTGCCGATGAACTCATACATAAAGCGCATGACATAGCCGAACGGTGTTGCGATTAATCCGAATAATCCTTGCATCTGTTTAGCTCCTTCTTCTTAGGGTGAACTTATCCGGTACGGGGTCGTAGCCACCCTTAAACAATGGGTTGCATCTGCATAATCTGCAGAAGGCCAGCACCACGCCGCGAAGGGCGCCATGGCGCTCTATCGCCTCTATCGCGTACTCGGAACAGGTTGGCCTGAACCGACAGGTGGGATACCTTTTGAGAGGCGACAAATACTTCCGATAAAGCCTGACGAGCCAGATCAGTACGGCTTTCATCCTATGACTCCAAGGCGCACAAAAGCATCCCGCATCTCCTGACTGATCACGCTGAAATCGGCGTGCTCACTTGCCGAGCGGGCTGCTATAACGATATCAAAGCCGCAATTAAGCTCATCTTCCATCAGCCTGTATGCCTCACGCAGACGGCGACGGATACGGTTGCGCGTGACTGCGCAGCCAAGCTTGGTCGAGACGGTAAAACCCAGGCGGTTTTTCGTCTTGAGGCGGTTTTTTCCCAAATAAACCACCATGGTCTTGCAGGAAACTTGCCTGCCGCGCCTGTATAGGGCGCGAAAAATGAAGTTCTGCTTGAGTGAGTCGGTCTTCTTCATTTTTTGATAATTCCTCCCGCACATTCTCATATAGGCGGCAATGGTGCTTTGCCGCTGTTAAAAATTAAGACCGCGGGAGGCGGTCTTGATTCTGCTGAACTTAGTGAGTCAGGCGAGCTCTGCCCTTGGCGCGGCGGCGTGCCAGAACTTTTCTGCCGTTGGCAGTCTGCATTCTGCTTCTGAAGCCGTGAACCTTGCTGCGCTGTCTCTTCTTAGGCTGATAAGTACGAACCATGTGTTACACCTCCCGAATTAGCTGTCATTAGCACCGCTACACCCTCGCAAAAAGGCATAGCGCTGCCAATGCCGCAGTCAGTATTATAACCCAACTCACTGCAAAATGTCAATAGAAAAAAATACAAAAGCTGCACACTTGCAAAGGAATAAACTATATGTTACTATTAAAATAATATAAAAAAGGGAGGAAAAGCCGTATGAAGACAAAAAGAGCCGCAGCTTTTTTGCTGTGCGTGTGCCTGATTCTGTGCCTGCTTCCCTCCCTGAGCGCCTCACGAGCCTTTGACGGAGTGGCTTTTTTGGTGGTCAACAACACACTTTTGCGTCCCCTGACCGCCGAGACTATGCCGGTATTTCTCGGCAAGGAGGTTTTTGTGCCATATTCGGTGCTCGACCGCCTGAGCTCGGTAAAATACAAATACGAGCCCCAGAGAGAAAAACTCACCCTGTATAATGAGGAGGGGTTTCTTGTTTTTGATCTTGCGGGCGGACGGACCTACGACGAGACGGGTGCAGAGTATGAGTTTGACGCCGCCTACGTAAACAACACCGTGTATATCCCCGTGGACACCACCTGCGAAAAATTCGGTCTCTATCACTCGGTATCCATACTCTCCCTGCTGGCGCCCATGGTGCGTATCCACGAGGGCGAGCTGATAGGCAGCGACATAGATTTTACCGCGCGGCTGTATACGCTGTTCAGCACCACCTATGAGGAGTTTGCCGACTCCAACAGTCTGCCCGTCTCCCCCAAGTCTTATACACCGGCACAGCGGGCGGCCTATCTGGCTTTTTACGGTGATCCCGCGCAGGCCGAAGACCTGCCCGAAAAACTGGAGATGCCTGCCTGCTTCCTGCTGACGGCGGAGGAGATAACGGAGGGCGGCGGATTTGTGCGCCGCTGCGCGGCCGAGGGGCACTCGATAGGATTCATGCTCGATCCCGACGGCGACAGCTCGCTGAGTGCGCAGTACCAAGCCGCGCTGGACGCTCTGCGGCTCCGTACAGGACTCATAAGCCGCATCGTCTCGGTCAAAGGCGGCAGCAGCAATCTCTCCGACAGCCAGACAGAGGAGCTTGTGCAGCTGGGTGTCAACCTGTGGGATATCACCGACGTGTCGCAGGAAGATTGGGAGCGTTCCGACGGCGATATACCCGTATACGGCTTTGAGATAGACACTCAGAGCGCGCAGAATGCGTCGGATTTTGTTGACCGCGGCGGATTTGTTGTGTCTTTGATCTGCGACTGGACGCCGGGACTGAATGAGATGGGCATATACTGAGCGGATATTTTGAGCTTTGCGGACATTGGGAGGATTCTCAATGTCCGTTTTTATTTGTAAACTTTTTAATATTTGCTTGAACTTGATTAATGTAGGCATTACAATATTATACATATTTGTTTTTTTGCCGGAGGGAGGAGCAAAGTTCCATGATAAAACGCCTTGCCCGATGTATTCGGGAATATAAATGGGCGGCCATACTGAGTCCCATCACCATGGTGGGCGAGGTTGCCATGGAGGTAACCATACCACTCATAATGGCCGACCTGTACGACTACGGTATCGTACTGCAGGATATGCATACGGTAGTGACCAAATCCATCCTGCTTGTGCTGTGCGCAATTGCATCGCTGTGCTTTGGCTGTGCAAGTGCGGTTTTTGCATCAAAGGCAGGTACGGGTTTTGCAAAAAACCTGCGTCACGATATGTATCACCGCATACAACATTACAGTTTTGCCAACATTGACAAGTTTTCCACGCCGTCCATCGTCACCCGACTGACCAGCGACGTAGCGAGACTGCAGATGACCTTCCAGATGCTCATACGTATTTTTGTACGTACGCCCATGATGCTCATTCTGTCCCTTGTTATGGCTATGCGTATCAGCGTGCGGCTGAGTCTTGTCTACTGCGTGGTCATACCCATCCTCGGCACCCTGCTCATTCTGCTTGTCCCCCGTGTTTTCAAGATCTTTGACCGTGTGTTCAAGACCTACGACAGACTCAACCGAGTGGTGCAGGAGAACCTTCACGGTATCCGCGTGGTCAAAGCATTCGTCCGCGAGGACAGAGAGACAGACAAGTTCACCGAGGTATCGGGGGCTATCTACAATGATTTTTCCAAGGCAGAAAAGATCCTCGCCCTCAACAATCCCGTTATGCAGAGCTGTGTGTACATCTGCATGATCGCCATATCCTGGCTGGGCGCGCATATGGTCATGGCCTCGGGCAACAATCCCGAGCTGGGACTGAGCACAGGTCAGCTGAGCTCCATGTTCACCTATACCACCCAGATACTGACCACCCTGCTGGGTCTGAGCATGGTATTCGTAATGCTGACCATGAGCCGCTCTCCCATGCGCCGCTGCTACGAGATACTCTGCGAAGAGCCTGAGATAGTCTCCCCCGAAAACCCCGTGACAGAAGTCCGCGACGGCTCGGTCACCTTTGAGGGTGTGGGATTCCGCTACTCCGCGAGCGCCAAACGCGCGGCGCTGGAAGATGTCAGCCTGAACATCCCCTCGGGCGCCACCGTGGGCATTCTGGGCAGCACCGGCTCCTCAAAATCCACTCTGGTTCAGCTTATCCCCCGACTGTACGACGTCACCGAGGGCGTGCTCAAGGTGGGCGGTGTGGACGTGCGCGAGTATGACCTCAACGTGCTCCGCGACAACGTGGCTATGGTACTGCAGAAAAACCAGCTGTTTTCGGGCACTATCCGCGACAATCTGCGCTGGGGCAACGAGAATGCCACCGACGAGGAAATGGTCCGCGCCTGCACTCTGGCCTGCGCCGACGGATTCATACGCTCTTTCCCCGACGGCTACGACACCTACGTTGAGCAGGGCGGCACAAACCTGTCGGGCGGACAGAAGCAGCGTCTGTGCATTGCCCGCGCTCTGCTGAAAAACCCCAAAATACTCATTCTCGACGACTCCACCTCGGCGGTTGACACCCATACCGACGCCATGATACGCAAGGCCTTCCGCGAGGAGATACCCGGCACCACCAAGCTGATCATCGCACAGCGCATCGGCTCGGTGCAGGAGGCCGATATTATACTGGTTATGGACAACGGCCGTATAGCGGCCTGCGGCACTCACAGTGAGCTGCTTGAGACCTCGGCTATATACCGCGAGGTTTATGACTCTCAGCAGAAAGGAGGGGAACAGTAATGCCTCCTGCAAGAATGCGCGGCGACGGCCGCAAGGCAAAAGACCCCAAAAAGACCCTCCTGAGGCTGCTCAGCTATATGAAAAAGCACATCCCCGTGCTGGTGCTTGTGCTTGTATGCATATTTGCGGCCACCTATGCACAGACCACAGGCTCGGCGGCGCTGGGCGTGCTTGTTGACGACTATATCCTGCCCATGGTGGCAAGCGGCAAGGCAGATTACGGCCCGCTTATCAGCTATCTTGTGCGTATCGGCTGCATATTTGCCGTCGGTATATTCTGCGCGTGGCTGTACAGCTTCCTTATGGTAGGCGTCAGTCAGAGCACCCAGAGACGGATACGCAATCAGCTGTTTTCCAAGATGCAGCAGCTGCCCCTGCGGTATTTTGACAGCAACAAGGCGGGCAACATCATGTCCCGCTACACCAGCGATATCGACACCCTCAACCAGATGCTGGGTCAGTCCATTCCCCAATGCGCATCGTCGGTGATCACCCTGATAGTGGTATTCGTCAGGCTGATAATAACCTCCCCCATCCTGACGGGCGTGATGCTGCTTACCGTCACCTCGGTGGTATTTGTTACCAAGACCCTGGCGGGCAGATCGATGAAGTATTTTATCGGTCAGCAGAAGGCTCTCGGTGCCACCAACGGCTATATCGAGGAGATGATAAACGGTCAGAAGGTGGTCAAGGTCTTTAACCACGAGGACAAATGCCGACAGGAGTTTGACCGCCTCAACGAGCAGCTGTGCGAGAATGCCTACACCGCAGGCAAATACGCAAACATCATGGGCCCCATCAACAACAATCTGGGCTACGTGCAGTACGCCGTACTGGCCATCGTGGGCGGTACGCTGGCGGTAACGAGCGGCGGCAAACTGCTGTCGCTGGGTGATCTGATGACCTTTATGCTCCTCAGCCGCACCTTTAATATGCCTATCAGCCATATCTCCAACCAGATCAACTCCATCGTTATGGCTCTGGCAGGCGCAGAGCGGATATTTGAGCTGATGGATCAGGAGCCCGAGTGTGACGAGGGCAAAGTCACTCTGATCAACGCCGAAAAACTCGAGGACGGCACCATCCGCGAGGTGGCGCATCACACCGGCCACTGGGCATGGAAGAATCCCCAACCCGACGGCACTGTGCAATACCACGAGCTGCGGGGCGATATTACCCTCAAGGACGTAGACTTTGGCTACGTGCCCAACAAGACGGTGCTGCATAACGTATCCCTATGGGCCCATCCCGGACAGAAGATAGCATTCGTCGGTGCTACCGGCGCGGGCAAGACCACCATCACCAATCTGCTCAACCGCTTCTACGATATTGAGAACGGCAGCATTACCTACGACGGCATTGACGTCAAAGACATCTGCAAAGGCGATCTGCGCTCTTCGCTGGGTATGGTGCTGCAGGATACCCACCTGTTTACCGGCACGGTGATGGACAACATCCGCTACGGCAAGCTTGACGCCACCGACGAAGAATGCATGGAGGCTGCCAAACTGGCCAACGCGCACGATTTTATCACCCGACTGCCCGATGGTTACGAAACTATGCTGACAGGCAACGGCGCAAGTCTGTCTCAGGGTCAGCGTCAGCTGATCGCAATCGCCAGAGCGGCGGTGGCCGATCCTCCCGCCATGATACTGGACGAGGCAACAAGCTCCATAGACACCCGTACCGAAGCACTGGTGCAAAAGGGTATGGACGCGCTGATGCACGGCAGGACTACATTCGTCATCGCACACAGACTGAGCACGGTACGCAACGCCGACTGTATTATGGTATTGGACAACGGTCGCATCATCGAGCGGGGCAGCCACAACGAGCTTATTGCTCAGAAGGGCACCTACTATCAGCTGTATACCGGCGCATTTGAACTGGAATAAGGCGATATGCGGGAGGGCGCAGAGACCCTCCCCTACGACGGTGCCGCCGAATATGCAGATCCCGCGCAAGCGCGCCCTGCGGGTTCGACTCCGCGCCGCTGTGTCATACTGAGCGGAGTGTAACGAAGTCGAACTGCGAAGCAGCACCGAGCGCAGCGATGGTGGTATCCCAGCGGCGCTTCGCTCAGGATGACCGATGCAGCGAGTTTCCACCTCATCCGTCAGCTCCGCTGCCACCTGTCTCGCTGCGGCTCGGTCACGCTCGCGTTCTAACAGTCCACCGGACTGTTATTCATTGCGCTCGCGCCGCTTCGCTACCTGCATAGGAGAAGGCTTTTTCGGGAGGGCACGGGATACGATCCCTCCGCCCCTGCATGGCGGCTCCGTTTGCACAAGGGAGGCTTTTCCTCCGCCGCATTCGACACACAAAAGAATACAACAAAAAAGAGCAAAGCACGGGTAACGTGCTTTGCTCTTTTGGTTTTGTGTTGATTACTCAGCTCTTGCTCTTTGGGCTTCGAGAGGTCCTATGATGGCGCTGTCGATATAGACGTTTTTGTATTTGCCCTGATCTTTGACATACATATACACAAGACCGTCTTTTGAAGAAGCATCGTCCTTTGCACCGATCCTTGCGTAGGTATCCTCGTCAAAGCGGATAAGATAACCCGATGTGACCTCCCATTTGAGCTGATCGTCCAGCCATTTGCCGTCGTACCAGGCAAGAGCCCTAACGAGAGTCTTGAGTTCCTCTTCGCTTATGTTTATCTCTGTGACCTTAAACTCGTTAGAGTTGAGGTCGTACTTCTCATGGACTATCTCTATATCATCGCTGTAAACGAAGATATTGCTTTTGTTCGCAATTTTGTCTTCAAGCGGTGCTATGATGGAGCTGTCGATCTCTGCGTATTTGTTGTATTTGTTACTCCCATCCTTACGCAGCTGATTGAGGATGATATGGGTACGACCGTCACGGCAAGCACCGTCACCCTCGCCAGCGATTTGGATCACAGTATCATTATCGAGCCTTATTCTGTAATACACTGAAAAAGCAAATTTGGGCCGATCTTTCAGCCATTTTCCGTTGTATGCGGAAAGTGAGTCTATGAGGTTTTTGATCTCACCGTCACTGAGGGATATTTCGGTTTCCAGTTTCTCTCCGAGAGGTGTATAAACGTGGACTATCTCGATCCCGTCGTCATAATGAAAGAGGTTATTGGAGTCCCCGCAGGCACAGAGCAGCAGGAGCAAGAGCAAACACCAGATTATCAAAAATAAGCTGTAAACTTTTTTCATCTTTGTACCTCCGTTCTTTTTTGGTTATGTTTTTATTTATGCACCTTGATTATACCATACTGTATTCTCTCCGTCAACAAAACAGCAACGCACGGGTGTGGTGCACCCGTGCGTTATATTTTTATATATCCGCCAGTTCATCGGCGAGGTTGATGATCTTTTTGCCCTTTCGGCGAGCATACTCCACGGTATAGAATGTGCCGCCCGAGTCGCTCTCCAGAAACGCCACGCAAACCTCGCTCCTGTCCACCATATAGCGGTTGCGCTTGTGGTAGACGTTTTTGCCGTAGCCGTCGCTGACGTACACGACCTCGTCGGCATCGCTGAGGATTGAGCGGTAGAGGTCTTTGCCGATGCCGTCAAACCGTCTGTCCTGTTTTTCAAAGGGGACGCACACGCACAGACGTATGCCGAGCTTGTCCCGCAGTCTGAGCACGCAGAGTGCGGCAAGGGTGTCAAACCCCTGAGCGCCGCCGGTATAGAACACCTCTGTCCCCTCGGCGGCAAGCTCCTCGATAACGTCCAGCAGGCGTTTTTCCAGCCCGCGCTCTAAGGCGTGGGTTATATTCCTATGTCCGGTCATGGCGCAGGCACGAAAGTCCATCACAAAACCTCAGCAAAAAAATTAAGACCGCCTCAAAAAGACGGTCTTTCATTCTTGATTCAAATCAGAATACAGCGATGACGAAAGTCAGAACGATGAACGCTGCAGCTGCGATGCCGGTGATCTTGGCCAGCTTGGAGTCAAGGGAACGAGCCTTGTCCTTGCCAAAGAATGTCTCTGCGGCGCCGCCGAACATGCTGCCCAGGCCCTCTTCCTTGCTGGACTGGAACAGAACTGTAGCGATAAGTACGATACATACGAGAACGTCAGCTATGGTAAGAATCAGTCTTAAAGTTTCACCCATTTTAATATACCTCCGGTTCAGCGGCAAAAAGTCCGCACTTTTAACAGTAATTTGTATTTTAACATACAATAATGCAAAAAGCAAGCTTTTTTTATTTGGTTTTGGGGTTGATTTTCCAAATAAATGTTATATAATTATAAATAGGTGATTTTGGTCACCTGTTAAAATGACTATATTATTAATGTAGAGGAGTTTTTAGCCATGAGAGAAGTTTATCTTGCAGCAATGTGCCGTACCGCTGTCGGCAGCTACGGCGGAAGCCTGAAGGACATCCCCGCAGCAAAGCTCGGTGAGATCGTTATTACCGAAGCTATCAAGCGTGCAGGTATCACCGCAGAGGATGTTGACGAAGTATTCTTCGGTAACGTGCTCCAGGCAGGTCTGGGCCAGAACCCCGCCCGTCAGGCAGCTCTGAATGCCGGTCTTCCCATAACCACCCCCGCAACAAGCATCAACAAGGTCTGCGGTTCCGGTCTGCACTGCGTAAGCCTGGCATACCGTACCATCAAGGCTGGCGAGGCTGAGTGCGTTATCGCCGGCGGTATGGAGAACATGAGCCTTGCTCCCTATGCTGTCAACACAGCACGTTGGGGCGCTCGTATGAACAACACCCAGATGACCGACGTTATGGTCAACGACGGTCTGTGGGATGCATTCAACAACTACCACATGGGTATCACCGCTGAGAACGTCGCTGAGAAGTTCGGCGTAACCCGTGAGATGCAGGACGAGCTGGCAGCAAGAAGCCAGGCACGTGCTGCCGAAGCTATCGCAGCAGGCAAGTTCAAGGATGAGATCGTTCCCGTTGTTATCCCCCAGCGCAAGGGCGATCCCAAGGTATTCGACACCGATGAGTACGTACGCGGCGGCACCACTATGGAAGTTCTGGCAAAGCTGCGTCCCGCATTCAAGAAGGACGGCACCGTTACCGCAGGTAACGCTTCCGGTATCAACGACGGCGCTGCAGCTATCGTTGTCTGCTCCGGCGAGTTCCTCAAGAAGCACAACCTGACCCCCATGCTCAAGGTAGTTGCTACCGGCAGCGTAGGCGTCGATCCCTCCGAGATGGGTCTCGGCCCCATCCCCTCTGTCCGTCAGGCTCTGAAGAAGGCTGACCTCGACATCGAGAAGGTCGACCTGTTCGAGCTCAACGAGGCATTCGCAGCTCAGGCATACGAAGTATCCAATCAGCTGGGCCTCACCCCCGAGAAGGTTAACGTAAACGGCGGCGCTATCGCTATCGGTCACCCCATCGGTGCTTCCGGCGCTCGTATTCTGGTAACCCTCGGCTACGAAATGAAGCGCCGTAACGCTAAGTACGGTGTTGCATCTCTTTGCATCGGCGGCGGTATGGGCGAAGCTCTCGTCGTAGAAAACGTCTGATAAGCAACTTTCGGCGCGGCGCAAAGGCAACTTTGTGCCGCGCTTTCTTTTAACCACGCGAATAAGCTTTAAGGAGTCCCAATATGGAGTTTATCAAGGTTGAATACCTCAACGGCGTTGCCACTCTGAGCATCGACCGTCCCAAGGCGCTCAATGCCATCAACACTCAGGTCTTCCACGAGCTTGCTCAGGCGCTGGACGAGATCGCAGTGTCCGACGCCGGATGTCTGATCATCCGCGGCGGCGGTACAAAGGCATTCGTTGCGGGCGCAGATATTGCCGAAATGAGCAACATGACCCCCGCGGAGGCTCTGGAGTTCAGCCGTCTTGCCACCGCCGTGTTCAAGAAGGTCGAGCGATTCCCCCTGCCCACCATTGCCGCCGTGTGCGGCTACGCTCTGGGCGGCGGCTGCGAACTGGCTATGACCTGCGATATCCGTATCGTATCCGACACGGTGGTATTTGCTCAGCCCGAGGCAGGTCTGGGCATCACCCCCGGCTTTGGCGGCACCCAGCGCATG
>JAZOWC010000029.1:0-41780 GCA_045658985.1 Oscillospiraceae bacterium | reverse complement strand
CGAACATTGTCATCATATGCATCTAATATATCTTTTTCTTCAATTATAGTTTTCGTCGTCATATACAGCCCTCCCGTTTAACTTGTCGACATAATTATACCATATTTTCAACTGAAATACTATATCAACACCATAATCCGTATTTTTTCTTATACTGATCTACAAAATAAACGACAGCTAATAGAATTAAATATCTTTGTTTACTGCAAACCAAATTTTGAGGGCGGCTCTTACGAGTCGCCCTCTTTTAGTTTTGCCTTTTCTTCCGCAATCTCTGCTCTGACTCGCTCGATCATCTCGGCGAGTTTGATTTCGCATTGCTCTTTCGTTTCGGCGTAGACGTTGAATTTCTTTCGCTTACCGCCGGGCAGTCTTGGGAAGAAGCTGCCTTCCCAGAGGTTGTCGCCCACCTGATACAGGCATCCCGTGCCGGATTTGCGTATCTTCCTCGGCACTGGCTCGGGATGCGGCTCTTTGGGCGCACACGGGGTATACGGGCAGGTTGCAATATCGCCGGTTTTGTGGTACAATTGCCATACGGTGAAAGCCGAATTTATTTTTTGGAGAATGCTGTTTGAAGAAAATGGGCACCTTGGAGATTGTATTGTAAACGAGAGGTTTGCAAATACATCTCGCAATCCTCTCGTATTTTGAGCGTCAACGAAATATACTCCGTGCGAGCGCACCTCTTACGAGGTGGTGCTACGCACAACGTTTTGCTATATGCAAAACGCTCGCGGAGCAATCTGCGCTCACTCACTGACAAGCGAGCTTGCCGATTCGTTCCGCTTGATTATGAAAGGATTTAAAAATGGAAAATTTGACGATACGTTTAGAGACCGAAAAAGACTACAGAGCCGTAGAAGAACTGACACGTGAGGCATTTTGGAACGTCTACAAGCCCGGTGCGGACGAGCACTACTTCGTGCACATGATGCGAAATCACCCCGATTTCATACCCGAGCTGACCTTTGTGCTTGAGAAGGACGGAGAGATCGTGGGCAACATCATGTACACCAAAGCTTGGCTTGAGGATGAGGAAGGAAGCCGCAGGGAGATCCTTTCCTTCGGTCCCCTTTGCGTTGCGCCGAAATATCAAAGGCAGAAGCTGGGTAAGCTGCTCATCGAGCATTCCTTTGAGGCGGCTCGTAAGATGGGTTACGACGTGAACAACAACTTCGGCAATCCGGGCAACTATGTCAGCCGTGGATTTGTGAGCTGCAAAAAGAAGAACGTGAGCTTCGTTGTGGATGGCAACTTCCCGACCGCACTTCTCGTTTGCGAGCTCGTTCCGAACGTGCTGGACGGCAAAAAGTGGATGTATATCCCCTCCACCGCCGCAGACTGCTGCGAGGATGCTGCCGCAGTTAGCGCCTTCGACGCCACATTTCCGCCAAAGGAAAAGAAGTGGATGCCGAGTCAAGAGGAATTCTATATCTATAGCCATTCGTCTGTTGTAAGGTAAACGTAAAGCCCGCTGAGGTGGAGTGACCCATCCCAGCGCCAATTTTTATCTTTTCTTATAAATGACAAGTTCGGGATTTGCACCGTTTTCCTCATAGGTGCAGATGAGGATAAAATCCATATTGGCGACTACGCCGAAGCAACGGTCTGTTCCGAATTCGCATTCGAGCTGATTTCCGAGGTAGGTTGCGTTATCGTCGAGGAATTTGACGGTATTCCCGTTGGGGAGGCGGTATTCAAGATTGACGTAACCTCCCACAAGGGCGTTGAGCTTTTCGACCTTCGGCATTCCTTCCACACCAAGGGCGTTGATCTCGTCGATCAGTTTACGCTTAAATTCTTCAAACTTTCCGCCATCATCAAGGTTTTTATATTTCTTCCAATAGTCGAGCTTGGGGAGCATTTCTTTCAGATAGGCGCGAGCCTGCTCCGAGGGGAAGGCTTCGCTTGCCATATTCGCCACGCAGACCTCGATCAGATCGTCCATATCGTGATACATATACTCGCCGTCAGCATAGCACCACTTGCAATAATCTTCGTTGAAAATTCCATCTTTCTCACGGCTGATGCTGCTATCCTCAAGCGGCATACCGCAGCATTGACAGATCAGCTCTCTTGGAGAGCCGAGAAGCGTATTGATGGATATATCAAAAAGTTTTGAGAGAAGTTTTAACGTTTCGGTGTTGGGCACCGTTTCGCCGTTTTCCCAACGGCTGACCGCCTGACGGGTAACGAATACCTTTTCGGCAAGCTCCTCCTGGGAGAGTCCGTGTTTCGTTCTGAGTTCAAGGATAATATCTTTGGTTTCCATATTCTTTACCGCCTTTGTTACTGTGATTATATAATAACAGATTGCGGTGTGAATCACAAGCAACGCGCTGTTGCTCTCGCACCTTTTTCTTTGTCTACTGCAAGGCAAAATTTGTTTTGCGAAAGGCCTTGACTTTTGGTGCGGACAGAGTTACCATACAGACGACAAAAAACTCCCTGAGTACGGCAGATGCCGTATTCGGGGAGTATCTTTTTGACCACAGTTTATCCCACTTTGACGCACGGAGTACACAGAAACAGTGGAGGTAAGAGTGCCGGAAAGGATGCGTTTTCAAGCGGAAAGGGGCGGAAATGGCTAGAAACGAGCGGAGACAGGTACCCCAAAATTCTTTGGGACCATCAGGCCGCAGGCGGGAGAGGGGCGGTCACTCACTCTTTTTTACATCTATTAAGGATATTCTAACCAAAACCGGCGGGGATCTATGATTCCCGCCGGTTTTGGTTACTGTTTTTTCAAACTTTAATTATCTATATGCTTCGTGGTAGTCCTGTGCAGGATCAGGGTATACGTCAGGGTGAGCAGGCAGAGGATGATGGTGGAGGTGAGCGGCGCTTCGGTTTTGGAGAATACGCTCAGGGAGTTTAACACTCCGTGGGAGAGTATGCAAAAGAGCAGAGACCCGCTCTTTATGAACATCACCACGTACAAAAATCCTATCAGCACGGCGCAGACTATCTGCACCAGATTGTCGCTCAGGCTCATTCCGCTGCCGTTTATGAGGTTGATGATGTGTCCAACACCAAAGGTCACTGCAGACACTGTTGCCGCCCAGCCGAGACTATTCTTTGCCATGGCTTTGAACAGAAATCCGCGGAAGATCATCTCCTCCAAAAATCCCACGCACAGCATCTTCAGCACAAAGCACACCGTCTCTGCCATGTCCGAGGGCAGGCTGACGCCGCCCCATACATTGAACAGGGTGATGGCGGCGAGAGGGATATAAAGCAGCATGGCTTTGGCCCCGATTTTGGGCAGGCACAGACCGTACTCTCCCGTAAATCCTTGTTTTTTGAGCCACAGATACAAAAACAGACTGCAAAACAGCGCAAAAACAGCCGAGACGCAGCTATCTATGCCGAGAGATCGGGACAGCTCATCGCACACCGACATTCCCACGCAGTAGATGCCTATCCACATCAGGGCAAAGCCGAGGGGCGAGGAGTCAAGCAGCTTTTTCATCTCAGGCGCTCACTCCATTCGGCTTCTTTGAAGCCCACGAGCACCTTTTCTCCGTCCACTACTATCGGACGTTTGACCAGCATCCCGTCGGTGGCAAGCAGCTCCAGCATTTCACTCTCACTCATCTGCGGCAGCTTGCTTTTAAGCTCCAGAGACTTATACAGCAGACCAGATGTGTTGAAGAACTTGCGCAGGGGCAGCCCGCTTTTTCTGTACCATTCGGTCAGTTCCGGGAGGGTGGGATTGTCATTTTTGATGTCACGCAGGGTGTACTCAATCCCCTGCTCATCCAGCCATTTTTGGGCCTTTTGGCAGGTGGTGCAGCGGGGGTAGCAGATAAACGTCAGCATATGTATGTCTCCTTTTTTGGGGGGATTTTTTTAGATAAAGGCTATGACGATCAGGGCGATCACCGCCGCCCAGACAAGAACGAAGGGAATGGCGTAGTACCATTTTTCGCTCTTTTGTTCCCACGCGCCCTCGGCTCGCTTGCGGCAGTCGGCCATCACATCAAGCGGGATCAGCCTGACGCACCACGCGATCAGCGCGGGCAGGATCAAAAGATCGTCCAGATACCCCAGCACGGGGATAAAATCGGGGATCAGGTCAACGGGCGAAAGGGCGTAGACCACCACCACGGCGGCGATGATGCGGGCAAGACGGGGTGTGCGGCGGTCTTTGAGTGCCATGAACACCGCAGGGATGTCGGTTTTGAGTTTTTGGGCGCGCTCACGCAGACGGCTCACGGTAAAAGTCAGCTCCTTTGGGGTGGTGTACAGCTTGATTATAACCTATTTTTGTGCCTATTTCCACAGTTTTTGCAAAACCGCCAAAAGCACAGCAAAAAAGAAGCCATTGCAGGCTTCTTTTTTGATTTTCACTATTCCAATGCCACCCGAACGCTGCCGCTGACCATCTCAATTTGGATATCAGCGGCGTATTTATCGTTAAAGTTGTGCTTGAATCGCTTCAGGATCTCAACCATTTTGCCTGCCTCATCTCCAAATCTGCGCTCTACAGACTCAAGCCCGACTATCTCGATGTGTATAGGCTCGCCGTACATATCTGTCAGGCAATCCCAGAAAGCAGACCAGTTGCATCCGTAATGCTCAGGAAAACCCAACGCCTGTGCAATAATCCCGTGCAGTTCTAAATAATATTCCACGTTTTGAAGGTTTACGGTATATTTCATTGGATCCCCACACTCCTTGTCCCCACTATTTCATAAAAAGTTTGATAGTGATCATCGCTGACAAATATTAGCCCATCATTCGAGTACAGTATTCTTTTTCCATTCCTTCTTCCTCCGGTATAATCAATATCTGCCTCATACCATACTCTGTTGACCTCTGTTGGAAGCTTTTGATCATCATTAAAATACCGATCTCCGCCTATCATCTTCCCGGGCAATACTCTATCTAATTTTTTGCTCTTACTTTTCCATCCAGCGCCATATGCTGTTTCCTTGCTGACATAGTACTCCGTCAATTGATTATAAAAAAACAAATACACATCAACGCCATCTATTCCCATATCAGATGACGTACCCACTTTCTTTGTCCTCATAGGAACAAACACACACTTGCAATTTGGATGTGCATTCACTCGTTTTTTATTTTCCATAACCGAAATATCAACTATTTTCCCGTGGTTCTTTACACACATCAAACATGTAGTAAGAGTCAGCATTGATTGCCAATTTGCCCATTTGGTACTGTCTCCGCCAAGATCTTTATCCTGCATTAAGTTGTTTAGAATGTTTACTATAATTTTTTCTTCCATCTATTCTCCTTTTATTGTACGTTTTTTTCGTTATCTGTCAATAACGCGATATTATACTTTCAATATGCATCACCTCTTTTTAATGACATGTTCATTTTATCAAACACATTGTCCATTAAAAAGTGCACCAAAAAGAAGCCCGCAGGCTTCTTTTTTAGGGTATGTAATTATCTGCCGATCGTTGCTTGGGAGTTCGGCGGTTGCCCGTGCAGGCTTGTTATTTGTCCGCGGTGAGTGTCCAGCCGCAGTCACCGTGATAGATCATTTTGCGGGTCATGCCGCCGTCGATGCAGATGTTCTCACCGGTAATGAATCCCGCCATGGGCGAGCAGAGGTAGAGCACCATATTGGCAATATCCTCGGGCACGCCAACCCTGCCGGAAGGCTGCTGCAAAGCGTCGGCGCCCGTCCAGACCTGCCCACGCGTCTCGATCCAGCCGGGAGAGATGGAGTTGACCCGCACCCAATGCTCAAGGCTCACCGCCAGCGCGTGGGTCAGTGCGGCAATGGCGCCTTTGGCGGCGGTGTAGCTCTCGGTCTGTGGCTGACTCTGTCTGTCACGGGAGGACGAAATATTGACCACACTGCCGCCCTCCGTGAAGTATGGCATAAACAGCTTGGTCAGATAAAATGGCGCTGTGACGCCCACTCTGAGTGCGTACTCAAAGTCGTCATAGCTGCATTCGTCTATGCCGCGCATCAGCGGTGCGGCATTGTTGATGAGATAGTCTATACGGCCGTGTTTTGCGATGACGTGGGAGGCGAAGTTTTCGAGATTGGTCTTGCTCCCGATATCCCCCACGAAGCAATCGTTGGGAAGAAGATCGATGATCTCCACCTTGGCGCCTGCCTCCTCAAAACGGCGTGCAATACAGGCGCCGATGCCCTGCGCGCCGCCTGTAACAACGGCAATTTTACCGCTAAAATCAAACATAAAAATACCTCCCAGAAAAGGATTTGTGTGTAAAAATCCGCTGATTGCTAAAAACAGACGGAAAATTTCCGTCTGTTTTTTGATTCAAAGGTTTAGAGTGTTGTATAATTTGCCCCTCATCCACCGCAAGCGGTCCCCGTCTCGCTGCGGCTCGGTCACGCCGCGGGTCTGACACCACACCGTGGTGTCATTCAACACCGCGTCGCCGCTTCGCTACCCCCAAGGGGAAGGCTTATCAGGCGCGGTTTCAAAGCCTCGGGGGAACGGGGTTTCGCGTATTATGATCGCTGCCAACACATTGACAGTACCGTGTGTACCAAAAATCCCTCGGGGGTTTTGTGCAGATTTCGTCCATATACAACTAACGCGAGGGTTGACAGTACCGTGTGTACGGCAAATCCGCGACCCGCCAAAAGCTCCGGGGGAAATCGATGGATTTCGCGCATTATGGAAGCAGCCAACACATTGACAGTACCGTGTGTACGGCGATGTGGTGGCTGCGAGCCAGAATCTCGAAAGGCGCGATTTCCAAAACCATCAATCCTTCAGGTCAAGGATGTTTACATCGGCTTCGGTTAAGTCTGTAGTAAACGGATTTACCGTCTTGTTCAGCAGTTCCAGAGCGGCTGTTTTGTCGATGTAGACGTAGTCCTGACCCTGATATTTGCCCGTGCCGCTGTAGGGCAGGGTGTAGAAGTGTATATCCTCGCCCAGATTCATCTTGCTGAGCACGTTATTGTAGAACCACAGCATATCCTCGACGGGCATATCGGTCTTGATATTATCAGCTACGGTGCCCACTATTTTGGCAGCATTCTTGACGCCGAACCGATCCTTGACCTGCTGCAGCACGGTGACAAAGAACTGCTTCTGCATATTCATGCGCTCAAAGTCGGACATCTTGTAGCTGCGATAGCGCACCAGCATCAAAGCTTTTTTGCCGTCGAGGAGCTGGTCGCCTGCTTTGAGGTCGATGTGAAAATCGGGGTCAAGATCGGGATGGTACATATCCACGGGCACGTTGAACTGCACACCGCCGATATCGTCCACGATCTCAATGAATCCGTCCATTTTGACCAGACAGTAGTACTGGGGATATACGCCGGTGATGCTTCTTACCGCCTCGCACAGCGCATCCATACCGCGGGGAGCATTCTCGCCGTAGGCTTTTTTGTAGGTTTCGGTATAGCTGAAGCCGTACGCACCGTTGATGCGCTTGTACTTGCTCACCGTGTCATACATACTGTCGCGGGGGATGGAGATTATATTGCACTCGAGGGTCTTGGTATTGACCGCGCCCAGCATAATGGTGTCGGTATTGTAGTTGTCGCTGGTGCCCGCCACGAGGAAGGTATAAAAATCCTGCTTGAGTGTACTGTCCTGAGGGTCTTTGGGGCCGGGGTCGTCGGTGCCCGGGTCTTTGGGATCGGTGACGGGGTCGGTACCGGGGCCTTCAGTGCCCGGATCAACGATCACGGGAGGACGTTCGGGCTGCTTGGGGTCGGGCTTGGTGAATATATCAACCACGAATGCTATCAGCACGCACAGAGATACCACTATGGCTATGGCGGCGGCTATGAGCACAGATGTGCGGATGATACGTTTTTTCGAGATACCGGCAGCGTGGGAGCCACCGCGGTTTTTGTTCTTCTGTTCCATATACGTATGTCACATCCTAATCATTTTTGTCGGCCGAAAATGGCCCGATTTATTCCAAAATCCTGTATTTGTGCCTATAAGTCACTATATTATAACACAAGTTTTCGGCATAAGCTACAGTATTTCGTCAATTTTCTATGAACTTTAACTGTTAGACTGATTTTTGGCGCAAAAGTTCCCTTAATTTTGCGATTTTTTGTTGCTAATCTCTTATATTATATTGTATAATAAAGTGATTAGTTATATATATAATCTCCAAGGAGTGTTAAAAATGACAGATACCAAAAAACTTGCCGATCTGCTGTTTCCCCAAGTGCACGAGACCCCTCAGCAGCTTATGGAGAGCACCTACCCTGCCCGTCAGCTGCCTCAGGGCGCGCTTGTAACAAGATTTGCACCCAGCCCCACGGGCTTTCTGCATATAGGCGGCGTATTTGCCTCCATGGCCGCCGAACGCGCCGCCCACATCAGCCGCGGCGTTTGTATCCTCCGCATTGAGGACACCGACAAAAAGCGCGAGATGGACGACGGCGTATCCATCATCGTCAACGGACTGAGCGACTTCGGCATCCGTTTTGACGAGGGCGTTCACGCTGACGGCTCGGAGAGCGGCGGCTACGGCCCCTACATCCAGAGCAAGCGCCGTTACCCCTACCACGTATTCTGCAAGGATCTGGTGGAGAAGGGTCTGGCATACCCCTGCTTCTGCACCGCCGAGCGCATTTCGGAGATCCGCGAGGAGCAGGAGAAAGCCGGCGTCACCCCCGGCTACTGGGGCGAGTACACCCAGACCTGCCGCGAGCGCTCGCTTGAGGAGATCGAGCAGCTTATAGCCGCCGGCACTCCCTACGTTGTACGCCTGCGCTCCCCCGGCAAGCCCGGCGGCAGAGTCAAATTCAAAGACGTTATCCGCGGCGACATCGAGATGGAGGAGAACTTTGTTGACATCGTTCTGCTCAAGAGCGACGGCATCCCCACCTATCACTTTGCGCATATAGTTGACGATACCCTGATGGGCGTCACCACCGTCACAAGAGGCGAGGAGTGGATAGCCTCGGCACCCATCCACCTGCAGCTGTTCTGGCTGTGCGGGCTCAAAGCTCCCAAGTACGCCCACGTCCCCACCATCATGAAGGAAGAAAACGGCAGCAAGCGCAAGCTGAGCAAGCGCAAGGACCCCGAAGCCGCAGTAAGCTACTTTGTGGAGGAGGGCTACCCCGCAGACGCAGTTATGGAATACCTGCTGACTATTGCCAACTCCAACTTTGAGGACTGGCGCAAGCAGAACAAGACCGCCCACTACACGGCATTCCCCTTTGCGCTCAACAAGATGAGCCCCTCGGGTGCTCTGTTCGATCTCATTAAGCTGCAGAGCGTGTCGGGCACTGTCATCTCCCTGATGAGCGCCGAGCAGGTGCTGCAGAGCGTTCTGGAGTGGAGCGAGAGATACGACAGAGAGCTGTTTGAGGTGCTTTCTGCCGACAAAGCCAAGGCGCTGAGCATATTCTCCATCGACCGCGGCGGAAACAAGCCCCGCAAGGACATCGCCAAGTGGAACGAGGTAAAGGCTTATATCAGCTATTTCTACGATGAGCTCAAGACCACTGACTGTGAAAAAGTCGAAATCCCCGCCGACACCCAGAAAGAAGTGCTGCAAAAGTACCTGACAGTCTACGACCCCATGCAGGACAAGGATGCTTGGTTTGCGACCATCAAGGGCATCTGCCCCGAGCTGGGCTTCTGCCCCGACGTCAAAGCTTTTAAGGCCGATCCCGCAGGCTTCAAGGGTCACGTGGGCGACGTCAGCTCGGTCATCCGTGTTGCCGTGACCGGCCGCAAAAACACCCCCGACCTGTGCGCCATTATGAGCGTGCTGGGACGCGATAAAGTTATTGAACGTATCAACGAGTATCTTGAAAGGATCTGAACAATATGGAAAACATCGTAACATCCAATTTTATTGAGGAGTTTATCGTTGAGGACATAGAGAGCGGCAAGACCAAAAAGGTTCATACCCGTTTTCCGCCCGAGCCCAACGGATACCTGCACATCGGCCACTGCAAGGCTCTGTGCATAGACTTCGGCACCGCTGAAAAATTTGGCGGCGAGTGCAACCTGCGTATGGACGACACCAACCCCGCCAAGGAGGACAACGAGTACGTCGAGGCTATTCAGGAGGACATCAAGTGGCTGGGCTTTACCTGGGATGACCGCTTCTACTTCGGCTCCGACTATTTTGCACAGACCTACGAGTATGCTCTCGAGCTTATCAAAAAGGGTCTGGCCTACGTCTGCCAGCTGAGTGCCGAGGAGTTTAAGTCCTACAGAGGCGATCTGACCCATCCCGCCGTCTCCCCCTGGCGCGACAGACCCATTGAGGAGAGCCTTGACCTCTTTGAGCGCATGAAGAACGGTGAGTTCCCCGAGGGCAGCATGACCCTCCGCGCCAAGATTGATCTTGAGAGCGGCAACTTCAATATGCGTGACCCCGTCATCTACCGTATCAGATACATCGACCATCACCGTCAGGGCAACAAGTGGTGCATCTATCCCATGTACGACTTTGCTCACCCCATTCAGGACGCCATCGAGGGTATCACCCACTCTCTGTGCTCGCTGGAGTACGAGGATCACCGTCCTCTGTACGACTGGGTCATCAACAACGTATCCGTACCCCACAAACCCCGTCAGATAGAGTTTGCCCGACTTGGCATCAACTATACCGTTATGTCCAAGCGTAAACTCCGCAGACTGGTTGAAGAAGGCCGCGTTGTGGGCTGGGACGATCCCAGAATGCCCACTCTGTGCGGTCTGCGCCGCCGCGGCTACACCCCCAAGTCCATCCGCACCTTCTGCGAGAGGATTGGCGTGTCCAAGGTATCCAGCACGGTTGAGTACGGCTTCCTCGAGCACTGCCTGCGCGAGGAGCTGAACGCTACTGCCAAGCGCGTTATGGCCGTTCTGCGCCCCGTCAAGCTGACCCTGACCAACTATCCCGAAGGTCAGACCGAGTATTTTGAGGTCGAGAACAATCCCGAGTGTGAGGCCGACGGCAAGCGTCAGGTAGCTTTCTCCCGCGATCTGTACATTGAGGCAGACGATTTTATGGAGGTTCCCGTGCCCAAGTACAACCGTCTGTATGTGGGCGGCGAGGTTCGCCTCAAGGGTGCTTATATCATCAAGTGCACCGGCTGTGTTAAGGATGCAGAGGGCAACGTCACCGAGATCCTCGCCACCGTGGATATGGACACCCGCGGCGGCGACGCGCCCGACGGCAGAAAGGTCAAGGGCACAATCCACTGGGTAGATTCCAATACCGCCGTGGATGCAGAGGTCAGACTGTACAACAACCTGTTCTCGGTTGCAGACCCCGATGCTGCCGACCGCGATTTTATCGAGTGCCTGAGTCCCGAATCTCTGGAAGTCCTGCAGGGCTGCAAGCTTGAGCAGAGTCTGGGCGGCGCTCAGATGGGCGAGCGGTTCCAGTTTATGCGTATGGGCTATTTCTGCCTCGATTCCAAGGACAGCAAAGAAGGCGCTTTGGTATTCAACCGTGCCGTCGCGCTGAAGGACAGCTGGGCAAAGAAGAAATAATGAGAGAAATATATCTCGACAACGCGGCTACCACCGCCGTTATTCCCGAGGCAATGGCCGCGGCACAGCAGGCTATGGCGGAGTGCTACGGCAACCCCGGCTCGGTACACGCCAAGGGCAGACAGGCAAGCCTACTGCTGAGCAACTGCCGCAAGACGGTGGCTGCCGCTGTAGGCTGCGATGAAGGCTGCATAACCTTTACCTCGGGCGGCTCCGAGAGCATCAACACCGCCCTGCGGGGCGCGGCGCTCA
Source organism: Oscillospiraceae bacterium (assembly GCA_045658985.1). GTDB lineage: Bacteria > Bacillota > Clostridia > Oscillospirales > Butyricicoccaceae > RGIG3513. The sequence goes on along the minus strand of JAZOWC010000029.1, from coordinate 30,084 downwards.
AAAACAAGCATCTTGGCCGCCACATCATCACCACACAGATAGAGCACGACGCCACACTCAACACCCTGCGTCAGCTGGAGCAGGAGGGGTTTGAGGTCAGCTATGTTGCCCCTCAGCGCGACGGCTCGGTTACCCTCGAGTCGCTTACCTCCGCTATGCGCGAGGACACCATACTGATGAGCCTGATGGGCGTGTGCAACGAGACGGGCGCCATCCTACCCGTCAATGCCGCCGCCAAGGCGCTCAAGGAGCGCAATCCCAAGGCTCTGGTGCATATGGACGCGGTACAGCTGTTCTGCAAGCGGGAAATGAGCCTGCAGGACATTGATCTGTGCAGCTTTTCGGCACACAAGATCGGCGCGCTCAAAGGCAGCGGCGCTCTGTACATCCGCAAGGGACTCAAGATCCGCCCCCTCATCTACGGCGGCAATCAGGAGAGCGGTATGCGCTCGGGCACCGAGGCTATGCCCCAGATAGCGGCTTTTGCCGCCGCGGCAGAGAAACGTGCAGGCGCACTGAAAGATACTATCGCCCACTATGACGCGCTGAAAAAGCAGATGCTGGACACATTGCGTGAGATGGGCGTGCATTTTGAGCTCAATTCCCCCGAAAACAGCTCCTCTCACGTGGTCAACATCTCTCTGTGCAAGCTGCGCAGCGAGGTGCTGATTCGTATACTGTCCGACAAGGGCATTTTTGTTTCGGGCGGCAGTGCCTGTGCCAAAGGCAAAAAATCCCACGTGCTCTCGGCTATGCGCCTGAGCCCCAAGAATATAGATGCCGCCCTGCGCATCAGCTTCTGCCCCGAGAATACAAGCGAGGACGTTGCCGCTCTGTGCGATGCCATCGCCGCGCTGTGAGGATTTTGTCTCTCCCTGTTCTTACCGAGCACAGCGAGGTATATCGATTCTGCAAAAATACCATCGGTTTTTTTGCAGAAATATCGAATTGCAAGCAGCTATGCTTGCAATATATCGAGTTTATGTAAAATCTATTGATTTTACATAAACATATCGACAAAAGGAGCGTTATATGACTGACAATAAAAATATATTGCGCGAAGATGCAATAGTTTTTGCCCTGACAGTTTCCGAAATGTGTGACTGCATCAAAGGATGCAGCGTCTATACCTCACAATTGGTGCGGTCTTCATCTTCTATCGGCGCAAATATACACGAAGCCAAATACGCTCAAAGCCGCGCTGACTTTATTCACAAGCTTGAAATAGCGCTGAAAGAATGTTCGGAATCCGAATATTGGCTTGAACTCCTTTTCAGAAAACAAAAGCTCGAAGAAGATCAATACAAGAGCTTAAAAAACTCTTGCGGCTCTTTGAGGCGCAGGCTTATATCATCGATCACAACCGCCAAGGCTAATCAGTAGATCGTCGATATATTACAAAACGCCGTGACGTTTTGTAATTCGATATATTGACTGTCGTCAATTCGATATTTTTCATTTTGACAAGCCAAAATGAAAATCGATATATTTGCCTGCGGCAAATAAGTATTAAGGAGAATGTATTTCTATGAAACAGATTTTATTACTCAAATGTGGAGAGCTGATCCTCAAAGGTCTCAACCGCGGAAAGTTTGAAGAAAAACTCTGCGTCACACTCAGGCGCAGACTCAAGAACGTGGGCGAGTACGACGTAAGATGCTCCCAGTCCACCGTTTACGTTGAGCCCAAGGGCGACACGCCCATCGAGCCTGCCATTGAGGTTTGCCAAAAGGTCTTCGGCGTTGTTTCGGTCTGCCTGATGGCCGTCTGCGAAAAGGACATGGATGACATCTGCAGAGTGGGCAAAGAATATCTGAGGGACGTGCTTTCCAATGCTCGTTCCTTCCGCGTTACCGCCAAGCGCGCCGACAAGCGTTTCCCCGTCAAGTCTCCCGAGATCGGAGTTATGGTTGGCGGATATCTGCAGGACTGCTATAGCCACCTCAAGCCCGATATGGAGAACTTTGATGTCAACGTAGAGGTCAACATCCGCGAGGATCACGCATACATCGGCGCAGTCCGTCTGCCCGGTGCGGGCGGTATGCCCACAGGCACCAACGGCAGAGGTATGCTTCTGCTTTCGGGCGGTATCGACTCTCCCGTTGCAGGCTGGTGTATGGCAAAGCGCGGCATCGACCTGTCGGCTGTACACTTTTTCAGCTACCCCTACACCAGTGAAGAAGCCAAGCAGAAGGTACTCGACCTTGCCGCAATTCTGGGCAAGTGGAGCGGCAAGCTGACCGTCAGCGTAGTGCCTTTTACCCATATTCAGGAGGAGATCCGCGACAAGTGTCACGAGGATTACTTCACCCTTGTTATGCGCCGTATGATGATGCGTATCGCTCAGGAGACCGCAAAGATCCAGAACTGCGGCTGTCTCATCACCGGTGAGAGCCTCGGTCAGGTGGCAAGCCAGACCATGGAGGCGCTGGCCTGCACCAACGCCGTTTGCGATGAGATACCCGTGTTCCGTCCCCTGATCGGTATGGACAAGGAGGAGATCATCACCATCTCCCGCCGCATCGGCGCTTTTGAGACGTCTATCCTCCCCTATGAGGACTGCTGCACCGTATTCACCCCCAAGCATCCTCAGACCAAGCCCAAGCTTGAGAATGTAATCAAGCAGGAGCAGAAGCTGGACATCGACGCTCTGGTCAAAGAAGCCCTCGAGGGCGTGGAGAGGATCACATTATGAACTGCGAAATTCTGTCTGTAGGCACCGAGATCCTGCTGGGCGAGATAGCCAACACCGACGCGCAGATGATCTCTCAGGGACTTTCTGAGCGCGGCATCAACGTGTTTTATCACACCGTCTGCGGCGACAATCCCGCACGTCTGCTGGACTGCGTCAAGGCCGCGAGAGCACGTGCCGACCTGATCATCACCACCGGCGGCTTAGGCCCCACCTGCGACGACCTGACCAAAGAAACTCTGGCTCAGGCATTCGGCAAAAAGATCGTGCCCTTTGAGCAGGAGATCGAAAAGCTGAAGGCCAAAATGGGCGACCGTATGACCCCCAACAACCTCAAGCAGGCTCACCTGCCCGAGGGCTGCACCGTTCTGGACAACGATTGGGGCACAGCACCCGGCTGCGCATTTGAGGCTGACGGCTGTACGGTCATTATGCTCCCCGGCCCTCCCAGAGAGTGCAGACCTATGTTCTACGAGCGGGCCATCCCCTATCTGCGTGAGAAGTTCGGCGGCGTTATCCACTCAAACTTCATCAAGTTCTACGGCATCGGCGAGTCGGCTATGGAGGACAAGCTGAGATTTTTGATGGATTCACACAACCCCACCGTGGCCCCCTATGCCAAAGAGGGTGAGTGCGAGGTGCGCGTCACAGCCAAAGCCGACACCGAGCAGGAGGCAGAAGCACTCTGCGCCCCCGTGGTGGAGCAGATCAAAGAGATCCTCGGCGAGTATATCTACGGCATCGACGTAAGCTCACTGGAAGAAGTTGTTGTCCGTGAGCTGACCGAAAAGCATCTGACCGTTGCCGCGGCCGAAAGCTGCACCGGCGGACTTATGCTCAAGCGCCTCACCGATATAGCCGGTGCAAGCGCCTGCGTCTCAGGCGGCTTTGTCACCTACACCAACGAGATGAAGATGAACGTATTGGGCGTCAAGGCCGATACTCTGGCGCAGCACGGCGCCGTATCCGCCGAGACCGCCCTGGAGATGGCCCGCGGCGCCCGCGACAGGAGCGGCGCCGACATCGGCGTGGGCATCACGGGCATTGCAGGCCCCGGCGGCGGCACAGAAGAAAAACCTGTGGGCACCGTCTACGTGGCTGTTGTATACGGCGAGCGCGAGGACGTGCAGCTTGCCCCCGTCCGCCGCAAATGGAGCGACAGAGGCTATACCCGCCACACCAGCGCAAGCTTTGCCCTCAGCCGCGTGCTGAAGATGATAAAGTAAAATCGCTTTGACACACCGTCGGAGATTCCGCTCGGTTTCCCTCGCGCTTTTGCGCCCGTCATTCTGATTGGAGCGCAGCGAAGGTGGGATCTCGGGCGCAAAAGTTCGACTGCGCTCAGAATGACCCGACGGCCGCAAGTACACTACAGAAGGAGGCTTTTGCAAATGAGCAAGATCCTGATAGTCGAAGACGAAAAAAGCATATCCACCATCATAGCCTTCAACCTCAAAAAAGAAGGCTTTGAGACCGACGAGGCACTCGACGGCATCACCGGTCTCGAGAAGGCTCTGTCCGGCGAACACGATCTGATATTGCTGGACGTGATGCTTCCCGGTATGGACGGATTTGAGATACTCCGCCGCCTGCGCGAAAAAAGCCGTGTGCCCGTCATTATGGTCACCGCCCGCGAGGAGGAGACCGACAAAATACTGGGTCTGGACACGGGCGCGGACGATTACGTAACCAAGCCTTTTTCTGTCCGTGAGCTGATGAGCCGCGTCAAAGCCAACATCCGCCGCTCTCAGGCATCCGCCGAGCCTGCCGCCGCGCAATCGGGCGACAGACAGACTTTTGGCGATATTGCCGTGGACAAGAAGCTGCAGGCCGTGTTCAAAAAAGGCGTGCAGATGGAGCTGAGCCAGCGCGAGTATGAGCTTATATGCTATTTTCTCGATGCACCCGACCGCGTCATCTCCCGCGAGGAGCTGATGGAAAAGGTGTGGGGCTACGAGTATTACGGCGATCTCCGCGCCGTGGACGTTGCAATGCGCCGCCTGCGCGAAAAGCTGGAGGATGACCCGGCAGAGCCTCGTTATATTTTAACAAGAAGAGGCGCGGGGTACTACTTGAATAGCGGGAAATGAATTGCAATCTACGATTGCATGAATTGACCGCGTCATGAATTGGCTTCGCCATGAATTGAGCCTTACGGCTCATGAAGGTGTCCGCAAAGCGGCACACCCCACGAGACAGGTCTCGCGGGGACCCCGATTGATTAGATATTGTCGGAATAAATCCGCCAATATCTTGCGCCGCACTCGCGTCGCCTCGCTTACGCTCGGTCACCTACGGCGACCTATTAAATGGCGTCGGCAGAGCCGACACCTTACCTATTCACTATTACCTCTTACCTATTACTTCAACAAAAAGGGGGTTTTTGTTTGTTCCGTTCTTTGCAGATGAAGCTTGTTCTGGTTCTTGTTATGCTCGTCATATCTGTTATGGCGGTGGTGGGCATTTTTCTTCTCAACTCCATAGCCGCGCGGGACACTCAGGACTTTCTTGAGCAGATGAACGAGGTTTTTACCCCCGAGTTTATCCTCTCGCTGGAAAAAGCCGCATCCTCCGGTGCCGAAGACGTCCGCGATATGATGAACGCCTACTCGGCACAGATGGGTATCGACAAAAACCGTATGTTCTTTGTCCTTGACGGCAGTTCGGGCGAGTATCTTGCAGGCTCGGACGAGCCATGGGGTGCTTCCCTCAGGCTTACCCCCAATATGATCGCCGCCCTCTCGGGCAAGGTCGGCCAGACCTCTGACCGTCTCAGCGACTCGCTGGACATTGCTCTGCCCCTCCGTGACGACAGCGGCAAGGTTCTGCTTGTTGCGGGCGTTACCGACAACAAGACCGAGATCAACACCCTGACGTGGAATATCCTTACTATGCTTATCCGCGCTATCTTCTTTGCGCTGGTGGTGGCGCTGCTGCTCAGCTTTTTGCTCAGCAAGACCATCACCACCCCTGTAGAAAAGCTGACCGAGCAGGCCGCCAGCATTGCATCGGGCGACCTGAGCCGCCGCGCCGAGGTCAGCTCCACCGACGAGCTGGGCGAGCTGTGCGAGACCTTCAACGAGATGGCCGACACCCTCGAGCATACCCTGCGCGAGGTGGGTGAGGAGCGCAACAAGCTGGACACCCTCTTCCGCCATATGGCCGACGGCGTGGTCGCTTTTGGCGGCGACGGCAAGCTGCTCCACGTCAATCCCGCCGCGAGAAATATGCTGGGCCGTGACATCAAATCCGATATGACCTATGCCGATGTGTTCCCCAACACGGTCTTCCACGCAGACGATCTGCGTGAGGACGGACATTTTATGGAGCTGGACTACGTGGCCGGCACCCGCGTGCTCAAGATGTTTTTGGCGCCCCTGACCGGTCAGGAGGAGCATCAGGGAGTTATGGTGGTGCTTCACGACATCACCGCCCAGCAGAAGCTGGAAGAAAGCCGCAGAGAGTTCGTGGCCAACGTTTCTCACGAGCTTCGCACCCCTCTCACCAACATCAAGGGCTACACCGAGACCCTCATAGACGGCGGCGAGATGCTGGACGAGGAGACCCGCCGCAGTTTTCTGGACGTGGTCTACAATGAGAGCGACCGTATGACCCGCATAGTCAAAGACCTGCTCACCCTCTCGCGGCTGGACAATCAGCGGATGGAGATGAATATGGAGAGCATGGATCTTATCCCCGTGGTCAAGGCGGCCGTTCAGTCTATGAAGCTTGAGGCCGAAAATCAGAACATAACACTCACCTCACACCTGCCCGACTCCCTGCCTCTTATAAACGGCGACAAGGAGCGGCTGCATCAGGTGGTGCTCAACATAATTTCCAATGCGGTCAAGTACAACCGCCCCGAAGGCTCGGTGACCGTCACCGCAGAGAGCGAAGAAAAGACCGTCACCGTCACCGTCAGCGATACCGGTCTGGGCATCCCCGCAGAAGATCTGCCCCGTATATTCGAGCGATTCTACCGTGTGGACAAGGCCCGCTCCCGCAAACGCGGCGGCACAGGTCTGGGTCTTGCCATCGCCAAAGAGATCGTGGAGAGCCACGGCGGCGAGATCGTATTCGACAGCGTCTACGGACAGGGAAGCACGGTATACCTGCGTTTTCCCGTCCTTGATACCGAGCAGGCGGAGGAGCAGGCATGACCGAGTTTTTAAAAACCCTGCTCATATTCCTGCTGACTCTGACCATGATATTGCTGACCGTATGCTTCTTTGTGGTCACGGTGGTCTCCGATGCACTCTCTTTGCAGGATCTGCTCTACGAGGTGGGTGTATCTTCTCCTATCGAGATGAGCAAAAAAGACCCCGACAGGCAGGAGCTTGAGAGCGCGGCCTCTCCCTGCCAGATAGCTTTTGTAAGCGGTATGGGTCAGCTGTATATGCCCCTCTCCCCTCAGGAATATCTGGACTCGCTGGACAGCACCCAGCAGTTTTTGGAAGAAGCTCTCGGCTCCTGCTACGGCTACAGCGAGAGCACGGAGATGAACTACCTGCTCTCCCTGCTTGACAAAGGCATTCTCTGCGTATACGACTACCCCGTGCCTTTTTATGCGCTTTGCCGCTGGGCAGGCGCCAATTACACCGGTGCCGACATATCGGTCAGCTCCATGTTCGTCTGCGCCCGTGACGGCGCGGTTGATCTGTACATCAAAGCCGCAGGCGGCACCTACCATCAGTTCCAAACCCGTGCAGGCGTGTCTTTTATTGAGCGTGTGTGCGCCAATTCTTCGCCCAACGGCGTTATTTCGGCTATGACCAACTCCCGCAACACCGCCGACGACGTGCCCATACTTTCGGGCGGCATCAGTCTGCCCGCGTACTCGGTTGCATCCGGCTACAGTCTGGATGACGGCGAGGTGTCCCGCAGAGCCATGTCGGCACTGGGCATCAACCCCTATCTGGCTTCGGTCTACCGCGACGGAGACACCACCGTATATATCGAGGACAACAGCCGACTGCATCTGTACCCCGACAGACACCTGACCTATTCGGTGGCAGATTCAGGCGGCATCAGCCTCAGCATCCCCACCGACGCCAACGAGCGCGACACCCTCCTGCACATCATCGAGGGTGTGCGCGGTATCATATTCCCTCTGTGGGAGGATCTCAGCTCGGGCATCACCAGACTCAGTCTGTCCGAGATCACCGTTGAGAGCGACGGTGTATACACCGTTTGTTTTGAGGCCTATATCGGCGGCTGTTTTATTTCCCGAGGTGACGTCTGCGCCGCCGCCGCAAGGGTGGAGGACGGGCGTCTTACCGCTCTGTCCGTTCATCCCCTGCTTGTACACAGGGTCAGCGACGTCTCGGTGCTCCCCTATGCTCAGGCTCAGGCGGCCGCAAGAGACAAAGCCGTGCTCCGCCTGCAGTACGTTATGGACGGCAGCGGCACATTGACTCCCATACTGGCCGACGTAAAGGAGGCTGAGTGATATGGAATGGAAAAAAGCCAAGTGGCTGATCATCGCCCTGCTGCTTGCGGTCAATCTGTTTTTGGGTCTGAACATCGCCTACAAATACACCCGCGCACTCAAATCGGAGGCCGACTCCCTCCGCGCCGCCATAGCCATCGCGCCTGCGGAGTACGGGTTCAGCTTTGAGCTGTTTGAGAGTCTGCCCCGCTATCTCTACTCCTATACGGGCGAGAGAGATATGGAGGCCGAGGCTGCCTTTGCGGCCGCTGTCTTCCACGGCGAGAGCCAATGCACCGACTCGGGCGGCGGCGTGTTTATCTACAACAGCCCCGGCGTTGAGCGAGTGGAATACCGTCGCGGCGGCAACGTGACGGGCATCGTGTCCTCGGACGAGAACGTGGACATCCCCGCCGTGATCATCGCCTCCGCCCACGCATCGGGCCTGACCACCGCAGGCGAAGAGGAGACCGAGTTTTATTTTGACGGCACTCTGGTGTCCAACGCCTATTATTCCCAGACGGTCTACGGCGAACACACCTCCCTGACCGGACTTGTGCCCCTGAGCCGCGATTGGGCGCGGGATCAGAAGTCCCGCTCCAGAGGCGAAATGGTGCTTGTTCTCAAGAACGTCATCGAGGCCTACTCTCTGGGCGCTGTAATGGACGCCAAAGCCGTGTACTACGCAGAGGCGCTGGGCGGCAGCACCCATCTGCTCACCCCCGCCTGGCAGGTAGAGTGCCAAAACGGCTTTGTCACCGTCAGCCTCATAGACAAAGGCGTGCTGGAAACGGTGATGAAATAAACCCCGTTTGCCGCTTTACCTTTTATAACCGCTATGATATAATTACTGTGTAACAGTGTTTGTATGCCCCCCTCCCCGCAGAGTTGATTATTTTTTCTGTTTTTATGATATTTGAGGTGCTTTTTTGGACAAGTATGTTATTCGCGGCGGTAAGCCGCTATTCGGAGACATAACCATCAGCGGCGCAAAGAACGCCGTTGTTGCCATCATACCCGCGGCTATACTGGCCGAGGGCGTTTGCCGTATCGAGAACGTGCCGCTGGTGTCCGACGTCATTACCGAGCTGGAGATCCTCCGCGAGCTGGGCGTCCGCGCCGACGTGGTTGCCCCCGGCGTGGTGGAGATCGACGCATCCCGCCTGCACACCCACCGTGCGGTCAGCGAGCTTAATCAGAAGTTCCGCGCCTCCTACTACCTGCTTGGCGCTTTTCTCAGTAAGTTCGGCAAGGCCGAGGTTTCTATGCCCGGCGGCTGCAACTTTGGCGGCGCACGGCCTATCGACCAGCATATCAAAGGCTTTGAGGCGCTGGGCGCAGAGGTGTTTGTGGAGGACGGCATCATCAAAGCCTACACCCCCAACGGCAAACAGGGCGCACACGTGTACTTTGACGGCGTGACCGTTGGCGGAACTGTCAACGTGATGCTCGCCGCCGTGCTTACCCCCGGCCTGACCGTGCTGGAGAATGCCGCAAGAGAGCCGCATATCGTCGATCTTGCCAACTTCCTCAACTATATGGGCGCCGAGATCATGGGCGCAGGCACCGATATCATCCGCATCAAGGGCGTGCAGAAGCTCCACGGCTGCACATATTCCATCATCCCCGACCAGATCGAGGCAGGTACGTTTTTGGCGGCAGCTGCTGCCGCAGGCGGAAGCGTCACCGTGCGCAACGTCACTCCCAAGCATCTCGAAGCCACCCTCAAAACTCTGCAGGAGGCAGGCGCCATCATAACCGAGGGCGACGATTACGTTACCCTCTCCCGCGCAGGCCGAATCCTGCCCACCAACATCAAGGCAAGTCCCTATCCCGGCTTCCCTACCGATATGCAGCCCCAGCTGGCCGCTGTGCTTACCCTCGCTGACGGTGTCAGCGTGATCACCGATGAGGTGTGGGACACGCGCTTCAAATACGCCGAGCATCTCGGTCGGATGGGCGCGCAGATAGACGTTCAGCCCAGACAGGCCGTGATCACAGGTGTCAGTTCCCTCAGCGGCGCCGAAATGGCCGCCTGCGACCTGCGTGCAGGCGCGGCTATGGTCATTGCCGCACTGGCAGCGAGGGGCGAAAGCGTGATCACCAACATCCACTACGTGGAGCGCGGCTACGAAAATATCATACAAAAGCTTCGTCAGGTAGGCGCCGACATAGAGCTCGTATCCGAATAAAGACTTCGGCGCGATGGACAGAATCCCATCGCGCCGTTTTTGATTAAAGAAGAGTAAGTTGAAAAAACCCGAAAGACACGATTCCACACAGGAGGGTATAGTTTATATGAGTGCTTTTATTATTGACGGTAAGGAAATTGCAAAAAAGTCCTATAGAGAGATCAAGGCCCGTACCGCCGCCCTGCGTGAGCAGGGTATTACTCCCGGCCTGACGGTTATAATAGTGGGTGAGAATCCCGCCAGCCAGACCTACGTTGCCAGCAAAGAAAAACGCGCACTCAAGCTTGGCTGGAAGAGCGAAGTCAAGCGCCTGCCCGAGAGCGCAAGCCAGCAGGAGCTGTGCGAGCTTATTGCCGAGCTAAATTGCGACGAGACCGTGGACGGCATACTGGTTCAGCTGCCTCTGCCCAAGCACATCAGCGAGCTTGAGGTGCTTGAGTGCATTTCCCCCGCCAAGGACGTGGATGGATTTCATATTATCAATTCGGGCAGGCTGTTTGCGGGGCTTGACGGGTTTGTTCCCTGCACACCAAAGGGCGTGATCAAGCTCATTGACTCCACCGGCGTGGATATCGCAGGCAAGAATGCCGTTGTCATCGGCCGCAGCCTCATTGTGGGCAAGCCTGCCGCTCTGCTGCTGACCGCCCGCAACGCAACGGTTACCCTGTGCCACTCCAAGACCGAAAATCTGGCCGACTACACCCGCCGCGCCGACATCGTGGTGGCCGCTATCGGCAAGCCCAAGTTCGTCACCGCCGATATGATCAAAGAAGGCGCCGTTGTCATCGACGTGGGCATCAACCGCGTAAACGGCGAGCTGTGCGGCGACGTGGATTTTGAGTCTGTCAAAGAGGTGGCAGGCCACATCACCCCCGTCCCCGGCGGCGTGGGTCAGATGACCATCGCCATGCTGATGGAAAACACGGTCATCGCCGCAGAAGAGAGAGCAAAGAAGATTTAAAATGTCGATATTCGCCCGACGGCGATCGATATATGGACTCCGTCCATTCGATATGTGCCTGCGGCACTCGATATACGCCTTTGGCGTGAGAACGAGGAACGAGTTGCGAGCCGGATACGCGAAAGGCGCGCAGCAGCTTTACCTAAAAATCGTGGATTTCGCGGCTTATACAAAGAACAGCGGCATTGGCAGTACTATTTGTACGGCAATGCCGGGGTTCTGCAGTAGAAACGCGAAAGGCACGATTTACTATATTGGAGGTCAATCAGAACACTATGATTTCACAATCTACAGCACAAAAAGCCCTTGACGTCGCCCTCTCGCGGGGCGGCGACTATGCGGAATTATTTGTTGAGGATACTTTTTCCAACAGTCTCAGCCTGACAAACGGCGAGAACGACGGTGCTTCTTCTTCCCGTCGCTGTGGCTGCGGTGTCCGCGTGCTTATAGGCACCCGATACGTATACACCTACACGGCAGGCCTCAATGACGCCGATATTATTGCCGCCGCCGAGGCTGCCGCAGACGCGGTAGCTCAGGAGCGTGAGGCCTCTGCTTTGCGTTTTGCCGTGCGGGCATTCGGCAACTATCCCCAAAAAGACCCCTCGGACATCGACAACGCCTACCGCGCCAAGCTTCTGCTTGATGCCTGCCGCGCCGCCAAGAGCGTGGACTCCCGCATCAGTCAGGTCAAGGCATCGGTAGCCGACACCGACCAGAAGGTACTCATCTGCTCCAGCGACGGTCTGTTTGTCACCGACCGCCGCGTCCGCACCCGTATCCGTGTCAACGCGGTGGCAGGCGAGGGCAACAATCTGCAGACCGGCTTTGCCGCTCCCGGTTCGGGCTGCGGCTATGAGCTGTTTGACCGCATCGATCCTGCCGAACTGGGCAAAAAAGCCGCCGACACGGCACTTTTGATGCTTTCGGCCCCCGAATGTCCCTCGGGCGTATTCCCCGTGGTCATCGAGAACGGCTTTGGCGGCGTTATTTTCCACGAAGCCTGCGGACACTCGCTGGAGACCACCGCCGTGGCATACGGCAACAGTGAGTTCTGCGGCAAGCTGGGTCAGCAGATCGCCGCACCCTGCGTGACAGCCATCGACGACGGCACCCTCCCCGGCGAGTGGGGCACCTGCAACGTAGACGACGAGGGTATGGAGACGCGGCGCAACGTCCTCATTGAAAAGGGCGTGCTCAAGAGCTATATGAGCGACATCATCGGCGCCCGCAAAGCCGACCTGCCCCGCTCGGGCAACGGCAGGCGTCAGGATTATACCTTTGCCCCCACCTCCCGTATGACCAACACCTTCATTGCCCCCGGCACCGACAGCCGCGACGAGATGATCTCCACCATGGGCGACGGTCTGTACGCCATCACCATGGGCGGCGGCAGCGTCAATCCGCTGACGGGCGAGTTTAACTTTGCCGTCAATGAGGCATACTGGGTCAAAAACGGCAAGATCCACACCCCCGTCCGCGGCGCATCACTGATCGGCAAGGGCGGCAAGGTGCTTATGGACATTGACCGCGTCAGCGACAATCTTGCTCTGGCCGCAGGCGTATGCGGATCCAGCTCGGGCTCGGTTCCCACCAACGTAGGCCAGCCCTGCATCAGAGTCAAGAGCCTGACCGTAGGCGGAAAGGGGGATATACTGTGAGATTCGACGAGTTTAAGAAGCAGGCATTCCAGCACGCTCTGGCCCTCGGCTGTGAGAGCGCCGAGCTGTTTATGCGCGACTGCGAGGACACTACCGTAGAGGTTCTGGATCAGGCGGTTGCCTCCCATTCTTACAGCCACACGGTCGGCGCCGCGCTGCGTGTCAAGTTTGAGGGCAAGGACGGATATTTTTATACCGAAAGCTTCCTCGACCCCCGTCAGGCCGCCCAAAAAGCGCTGGACAACGCGCGGTACGCATCAGCGGACGAGCACCCCATGAACGACAGCTGTGACGCCCTCTACTCCCTCGACTGCGGCGACGACACCGCCGAAAAGGTCAGCACGGGCGACATGATCGACATCGCGCTGGACACCGAAAAATACGCTCTCGATGCCGACGAGCGCATCAAGCGTGTTTCGGACAATATAGTTGCCAAAGTCCAGCAGACCACCGTCATCACCAACACCCTCGGTCTTGAGGGCGCATATACAAGCAGTCTGCTTATGTCCTGCATCTCCCCCGTTGCCGAAATGGGCGAGGACAAAAAGAGCGGCTATACTTTTGCAGTCGGTGCCGACGTCCGCTCGCCAAAAGCCACCGCACTCCGCGGCGTTCAGCTGACTCTGGCCAAGTTCGGTGCGCAAAGCATTCCCGGCGGCGACTACAAACTGATAATCATGGGCAAGACCATGGCAAATATTCTGGCTACCTTCTCCGAGCAGTTCTGCGCCGACAACGCCCAGAAGGGCATGTCCCCCCTGCAGAACAGAGAGGGCGAGATCATTGCCGCATCCTGCGTCAATCTGACCGACGATCCCTTCTACAAGGTGCTCCCCCGTCCCTTTGACGATGAGGGCAGCCTCAGTCAGGTTACGCCTCTGGTGCGCGAGGGCAAGCTCCTCACCCTGCTGCACAACCTCAAGACCGCCAAAAAAGCCGGCTGCAAAACCACCGCCAACGCCAGCCGTCCCTCCCTCAGCTCCCCCATCGGGGTAGGCTGTACCAATCTGGTGCTGGAGGAGGGCGACAGCTCCCTCGAGCAGCTGATGCTGACCATGGGTGACGGCCTGCTGATAAACAGCGTGTCCGGCCTCCACGCAGGCGCAAACCCCGTGACCGGCGATTTTTCCCTTTTGGCGTCGGGCTTTGAGGTCAAAGGCGGCAAGATTGCCCGTCCCATCGAGGGCATCACCATCGCGGGCGACTTCCTCAAGCTGCTGCAGAACGTGGAGCTTGTGGGTAACGACACCCAGCACACCGAGCCTTCGGGCAGTGTGTTTGCATCCCCCAGCGTGTATATCAAACAGGGCATCAAAGTATCGGGAGAATAAAAATGGATCAGAAAAAAATCGACAGGATCAACGAGCTTGCACGCATCGCAAAAGAGCGTGAGCTGACTCAGGAGGAGCAGGCAGAGCGCGCCGTGCTCAGACGCGAATATATCGACGCATACACCGCCAACCTCCGCGCTACGCTGGAAAACACGGTCATCGTCCGTCCCGACGGAACACGTGAGGCCGTAAAACAGCGCAGCAAGCATTGACAAAGCACAATCACATAACAAAAGAACGGAGAATCACCCGATTCTCCGTTCTTTTTTGCATACAAAGACCACCGGCGCAGGCCGGTGGTCTTGATTGATGTTCGATTCAGCTTTGTCGGCTCATCAGGGCATCATGCCGTTCCACTCGGGGAACTTCTCACCCTGCACCCAATAATAGGAATCCAGTTTGTCGCCTGCGATCAGGGTGCCGTCGGTCAGGCCGGGATCGTCGGGAGTTGTATTTACGCCTCTGTCCTTCATACCGGTAATGTAGGCATATTTATCCTCGTTATCGGCATTGTAGATCTTGCCGATGTTGATGCACTCGTGGAGGCTTCCGTCGGAGTCGGACGCAATATCGTAGCCTCTGCCGCCGTTGGCCTGAATATCACCCGCGTTGATGCAGCAGTAGATGGTGCTGTTGTTGTCACCGATAATACCTGCGACACGGTTGGGTCCCTGCTGAACGTTGACGATGGTTCCGTAGTTGACACAGCCCATGATATAGCCTGCATAATGGCTGCTGCCGCTTGCTCTGCCGAGAATACCGCCTGCTGTGGCGCCGTTATCACCGTTGATGGTGCCGTAATTATCGCAGTAGAATACGTCTGTGGTCTTGACCGACTGACCTGCAATGCCGCCTGCGGCACCCTTGTGTGCGGTAATGGTGCCCTTGTTTACGCAGCGTTCAAACAGGTTGCCGCCCTCGTCGGCAAGACCGACAAAGCCGCCTGCGGTATAGCTGCCAGAGACGGTCACGTCAGCCTCGACTGTGCAGTTTTTGATGGTGGTGCGGTCGGTACGCATAGCCAGAGTGCCTGTGCCGTAGCTGTTGCTGCGGTTTTTGCCGCCTGCGCCGTAGGTGCAGTCCAGAGTGCTGTTTTTGATGGTCAGGTTGGTGACAACTGCGTTCTGCAGCAGCACAAACAGACCGCCGCCGGTCTCCTCGGTCTTCATATAGAGGCCGGAGATGGAGTGGCCGTTGCCGTCAAAGGTAACCAGACTTGCGCCGGGGATGTCGGGGAACTTCTCGTTGACGCCATAACCGATGGGACGCCAGTTGCCCTTGTCGGGGCCGCAGACCGAGGACATATCAATATCAGCCATCAGAATTGCGCCCGAGGTTGCCTCGCCCATTTGGAATCGGCTGTCTTTTTTGATGAACTCTTTCATCTCGTTCTCGAGAATATCGCGATAGATCACCAGATCCTCGGCGGTGTAGATCATAAAGAGACCGTCGCCGTTCTTTTCCAGAGTGGGTTCGGTGGGTTTTTCGGGTTCGGGAGTGGTGCCTGCGGGGTCACCTGCGGGCTTATCGTCACCTGCGGGCTTGTCACCGCCTGTGGGCTTATCTCCGCCTGTGGGCTTGTCTCCGCCCGAGGGGGTGGTTGCGGGGTCTTTTGCGCCGGTGTCGTCTGCATCCTTCTCGCCGCAGGCACAGAGAGTCAGCGCCATTGTAAGAACAAGAACAAATGCAAAGATTTTGAGAAACTTGCTTTTCATGATTGGCCTCCTAGGTAATTTTTCCATGGACATTATACACCCCACCCCCGAAAAAATCAAGCTGAAAGCCACCTTTGGCTTTCAGCTTTTGCATATAAATTCGTCTGTTTCTCACACCAGACCGATCAGCGCGCCTGCGCCGTAGGTGAGGATGCTCATTATCACGCCTGCGGTGACCACACCCGCGAAAATAGCGGGCAGCAGCCATTTGAGACGGATGTTGAGCAGAGCGCCTACCAGCGCTCCCGTCCACGCGCCCGTACCCGGCAGAGGAATGGCAACAAGGATAAACAGACCGAGGGTCTCGTATTTTTTGATCTTTCTCGCCTTTTTGCGGGCACGGTCTTCGATCTTGGTTACCAGCGCGTCCAGCCGCAGGCTTCTGCGCCGCAAAAAGGCAAATATCCTGCGTATAAACAGCGCAATGAATGGCACAGGCAGCATATTCCCCACCACCGAGACTATGAGCACGGGCAGCAGGGGCAGATCCATGCCCACGCCGAATGGCACGGCGCCGCGCAGCTCGATGACGGGCACCATGCTCATGAGAAATGTGAGGATGTATTTGTTCAGTAGGGTCATTTTTGCTCCTCTATGTCAAGCATTCGGGCGGAGCGTGCCATTACGGCATCAAACAGCCGGCCGCCCAGAGCCGACTTTGCCTTTTGCAGATGCTTGTAGCCCACGCTCACGCCGTGGATATCGCTGCCGAGTGCGAAGATATAGCCTCTTTCTGCCCAGCCTGTCAGGCGGCGACGGCCAAAGATCCCCGTCAGCGCCTCGATATTGAGCTGTCCCATATATCCGTCACGCAGCAGTGCCTCGATCTCACCGGGGTTATATCTGTCCACGTGGGCAAGCAGAGGAACTATCCCCCGCTCGGCGCGGATCATATCCAGAGTGTCAATCAGGGATGTATCCCACCTATCATAGGGCATCTCCACAAGCATCAGGTTGGTTCCCTCTACAGTCAGACTGTCGAGACGGGGCATTTTTTCCAGTCCGTGACACAGGGTAACCTCGGTACCAAAAAACACCCGCGGCAGAGCGCCGTCCTGCTTTGTCAGGCGGCACAGAGCCTCCCGTCCGCGCTCACGGCGCGCGAGATAGTCATCAATATTGTCGCGCATAGGATAATAGTGGGATACTGTGACTACAGCGCCCACTCCGTTCTCCCGCGCAAGCTCAAGCTGCCTCCGCGCGGTATCCACGTCTCTGCATCCGTGGTCTGCGCCCGGATGGATATGCGCATGAAAATCAATTATCATCGCCGTTATGAGGCTCTGCGCCCTCTGTGCCGCTCTCGCGGTGGTAGCTGTAGCCGTAGCGCTTGTAGGCATAACCTTTGTAATATGCGCGGCGGCTGTGTCGGATATGATCGTCGGCATCGTTGCACACAAAGCCGCTGACCGTGCCGCCCAGCGCCTGCAGAGAATCTATGCCGCGGCGCAGATCACCAATGTCACTGCGGCCGGGACGGACGACCACAACGTAGCCGGTGACCTTCTGCGCCAGAATGGTGGCGTCGGTAACCGCCGACAGAGGCGGAGTGTCCACAAACACGTAGTCAAAATGCTCTCTCACCAGCCGCAGAAGCTTGTCCATCTGCTCGGAGTTGAGCAGTTCGGCAGGATTGGGGGGAACGTCGCCCGAGGTCAGCACGGTGAGATTGGGCACAGCGGTGGACTTGAAATTGACCGAAGCGGAGAATCCCGCAAGCAGCTCGCTGAGTCCGCTGTTTGAGCGCAGGGAGAAGAACTTGTGCACAGTGGGATTGCGCATATCGGCATCGATGACCAGCACACGCTTGTTCAGCTTGGCAAAGCTGATGGCGATATTGATGCAGTTGAGGGTCTTGCCGTCGCCGGGGGTCATGCTGGTAACGGCAAACACGGGGCATTTTTCGCTCCTGCGGAGAAAATCCAGTCGGGTACGGATAGCGCCGTAGCTCTCCTTGACACCGAAGGGACTGCTGTCGCTGAGCAGTTTTTTTATGTCTTTTTTGCGGAACACCGAGCTTTTCGGGGCCGAAACAGACTGTTTTTTGGTGCCGAACACAGACAAAACAGAGGTTTTACGCTTGTTCATACTCTGTCCCCTCCTTTTTCGCTGACGTCACTTTCGATGCCGAGAGGGGGCACGGTGCCCAGAATGGGAATGTCCCCAAAGCTCTCGCTCAGGTCCTCCTCCTCGCGCACCACCGTGTCAAGCCGCTCTGCCACAAAGAAGCAGATAAAGCTGCCCACCGCGCCCACGAATGCGGCAATGATAATGTTGAGCATCAGATTGGGGCTGGACTGGCCGAGGGGCACGTAGGCGTAGTCGATGACGTCGATTTTGCCGCCGATCTCCATTTTGGCAACCTCCGCAGGCACTACCTCGGCCAGAGCGTTGCCCACCTCGGCAGACAGCAGGGCCGACGCTGTCTCCACGTGTACCACGATGATCTGTGTGTCGCTGACGGTCTGCACCGACATCATGCTCCTGAGCTGCTCCACCGAAAACTCCCTGCTGAGTCCCGTCTGCAGCTGAGACAGTATGCGGCTGCTGGTGATCAGCTTGGCATAGGATTTGACCAGACTTCGGGATGCCTCGATCTCGGCATACTGCACGCTGGCGTTGGCGCGGTCACCGTAGCTGGTGACCAGCATAGTGACCGAGGAGGTATATTTTGGGGTGATAAAAAACAGCGTAAGCACCGTTGCCGCCACCACGCACAGGGCGGCTATGACGGCTATCCACTTGATTTTTCGCGCAAAGAGCGAGTAGATATCCTGCAGAGAAATCTCTATGTCTTTCAAATCTATGACCTCACAATCGGTATAAATTACTGTATCGCGGCTTATTTTGCCCTCGGCAGAAGCCTGCGGAGCAGGGGCAGAGCCGTCCACACTCTGCAATAGAGGCGGTATAGAGGCTCGTCGGTGGAGTGTTTTTTGCCCTTTCGGCTGAAGGCGCACACCACGCCGACAATCTGACTGTCGGTAATGCCCTCCTCACGCCTGAGATTGCTGTCGCCCAGCATAACGTAGCTGTCGGGCAGGACTTTGATCACACGGTGGAGCACAAACTGCCCGTCCCGAGTCCTGTAGAGGGGCAGATCCAGCCTATCCAGCCTGCCCTCGGCCTTGCGTATGGTCACCGAGCAGTCACCGCTCAGCATGGGGCGCATACTGCCGCCCGACGGACAAAAGGTAAACTCGCCACCCGAGCACAGCACCTCCTGCATGACGGGGAGCAGATCGCTGAGAAGCATCTGCTCAGTCAAGCACTCCCGCTCCTTTCAGCGCAGTAACAAAGGCGTCAACGTCATACTCGGCTACCTCTCGGGTGACCTTGTACTCCTGTGTCAGCCGATCAACAAGCTGAGCGACTGTGCATTCGCGCTCCATAAGCTTCCACAAAAAAGCTCCGGTGTCGTTGAGCTTGATCATTCTGTTGTATTCCTTGCTCCGCTCGCCCACGGCCGCCACCAGATTGGTTCCTGCCACCACGCGGAGAATAAATCCGTCCTTGATCTTCATACTTTGTCTCCGTTCATTCCAAAAAATGCCCTTTCGGCCGCCTGCTCGGTGGGTGTGCACCGCAGCCTGTAAAGCGGCGTGCCCGTCAGAAGTTTGTCCACCAGCTCAAGCAGCCTGACCGTGTGAGCGGGGTTTGTATATCTGGGCAGCTGGTCGAATATCACGTCCAGCGCCATAGCGGGGGTAATGGGCGCGATCTCGTCTGTGTCCCCCCGCTCGATAAAGCAGATGGCTTTGAGAGGGCGGCAGACGTTTTGGCCCAGATTGTGTTTGCCCCGCCATGGGGAGGAGTATACAAAGGCCCCGTCGGGGCTCACGCGGACAAACGGCTTGTCATCGTTGATCATAACCACCCTGTCGCCGAACACCCTGCGCCACATGGCGGCGTGGGTGCTCTTGCCCGTGCCCGAGGGTGCAGCAAAGAGGTATCCCTCGCCGTCCATAGCCAGCGCCGAGCAATGCATCAGGAAGGTGTCCTGCTCTATGAGCCGATCATTGACCCGCCGCAGCAGCTCAACGCTCTGCTCTACGGGGTCTGCGCTCTCAAGCTCCACAGTCATACATGGGGTGCGGCTGCTCAAAAAGTCGGCGCAAATCCGTCGCAGAAGGTCGCATTCGTTCTTCGTCTGCACGACCAGTCCGGCAACCTCGAATACCACCCGCTCATCCCCTTTGCATATACTGATACATAATAAATTATACCACATCCGCCGCGGATTTGTATATACATTTTTGGCGAGGCAAGAGGGCGGGATAGCAAATCTGTTTTTGACTTATGCCTGCCGCTATGGTATGATAAAAGGTACAGATATTATGCTTTTTGGGGGTGGTGCAGGTGAAAAACATAACCAAAACGTACATATACCGCCGAGTCAGAGGGCAGATTGGTTCCCTCGCCCTGCTCACTCTGTGTGACGGACTTGCCGCCGTGTGCGCGGTAGCCTTTGCCTACCTGTCAAAAGGCTTTGTGGACACAGCCGTCTCGGGCGGCATCAAAGCCGCAGCAGACAGCGCTACGGCGCTGGGTGCGGTGGTGCTCCTCCATCTGGGTCTGGGCACTCTGTCCTCTCTGCTCACCGAGAGCGTGACGGGCAAAATCTCCATGTCCCTGCGCTCAAGCCTGCTCTCCTCCCTCCTGCACAAACAAGCCTCCGCAATGCAGGACAGCCATTCGGGAGAAGTTCAGAGCAGGCTGTTTTCGGACACGGCGGTAGTGGCAGGCGGAATAGTCGGTATCCTGCCCACGGCGGCGGCAATATTCACCCGACTGGCGGCGGTTTTTGCCGTTTTGCTGATATTTGATGGGCGGCTGGTGGCGGTTTTTGCCGCCATGGGCCTCATTCTGTATATATCGGGGCGTCTGTGTCGCCCCCGCCTCAAAAAACTGCACAAGAATATGCAGCAGGCCGATGACAGGCAGAAAGCCTCATTTCTGGAGGCGCTGGAGCGGTTTACAATCATCAAAGCCTACTCCCGTCAGCATACGGCGCTGGCAGCCGCCGACTCTGATCAGCAGACCCATTTCCGCGCAAGAATGGCCAAAGCCCGACAGAGCACCGCTATGTCGGCAGGTTTTATGGTATTCTTCCGCTGTGCCTACGTAGGCGTGATGGTCTACTGCGGCGTGCTCCTCGGCCGCGGCGACGGAGGGATGACCTTTGGCACTATGACGGCGCTTTTGCAGCTGATCTCACAGATCCAGCAGCCTTTTGCCTCACTCAGCGGCATTATGCCCCGCTATTATGCTATGATCGCATCGGCAGAGCGCCTCTGCGAGCTGGAAGCAGACACCGAGACCACCCGGCCCCGCGACTGCAATGAGATTTATGACCGTATGAACGCTATCGAGCTGAGGCAGGTCACCTTCGGCTACGGGGACACCCCCGTTCTGCGCGGCGCGTCGGCAAAGGTGCAAAAAGGCTCCTTCACCCTGCTCAGCGGACAGACCGGCGCGGGCAAAACCACCCTGCTGACTCTGCTGATGGGGTTCTATCCCCACTCGGGGCAGATCACTACCGACTGCGGCGACACTCTCGACGGAAGCACTCGGGGACTTTTTGGGTATATGCCGCAGGGAAATATGCTGTTTTCGGCCACGGTGGCAGAGAATATTTGCTTCGGCGAGCCGATAGACGAGGCGCGGCTGCAGCAGGCGCTGAAGATCAGCCTCTGCGATCGGTTTGTCTCAAGCCTGCCTCAGGGCATCAATACCCATATCGGGCAGGAGGGCAACTCGCTCAGCGAAGGGCAGGCGCAGCGCATCAATCTGGCACGGGCCATCTATTCGGGCGCGCGGATACTGCTCCTTGACGAGCCTACCTCGGCTCTGGATGCCGATACCGAGCGGCAGCTACTCCAAAATCTTTCTAATCTCACCGATCACACTATTATTATGATATCCCACAAGAGCGCGGCGCAGGAGTTCTGCACACAGTATCTGCATCTGCAGGACGGACGCCTGACGCAGGCATAACACAAGGGAGGGAAATCCATGCACAAAGGACAGATAATGGCACCCGCAGGCGGGCAGCAGCAGCTTATAGCCGCCGTAAGATGCGGCACCGACGCGGTATATCTTGGGGCAAAGGGCTTCAATGCCCGCCGCAACGCCGCCAATTTTGGAGAGATCGACCTGCGCGAGGCAGTGAGCTATTGCCACGCGCGGGGCGTCAAGGTTTTTGTCACCGTCAACACGATAATTTCGGACAGCGAGCGCTATGAGCTTGAGCGGGAGGCCGACAACATCGCCGCCTCCGGCGCCGATGCCGTCATTATTCAGGATATGGCCACTCTGCGGCTGTTTGAGCGCAAGTACCCCACCCTCGAGCGCTACGCCTCCACCCAGACCGCCGTGCATAATCTGGCAGGCGCAAAATTTCTGGAAAGCTGCGGCTTTGACAGCGTGGTGCTTGCCCGCGAGCTTTCGGCCGAAGAAATGCACAAGATCTGCTCGGGCATCTCGGTCAAAGCCGAGGCGTTCGTACACGGCGCTCACTGTATGAGTCTGTCGGGCGCCTGCTATATGTCGGCTATGCTCGGCGGCCGCTCGGGCAACCGCGGTCTGTGCGCCCAGCCCTGCCGTCTGGACTGGCGGTGCGGCAACTCCCCCTACGCTCTGTCGCTGAAGGATATGTCTCTCCTCGACCGCGTGCAGGATATGCTGGAGGCGGGAGTGGATACCTTCAAGATCGAGGGAAGGATGAAGCGCCCCGAATACGTTGCCGCCGCCGTCACCGCCTGCAAGAACGCTCTCGAGGGCAAGCCCTATGACGTGGACACCCTCCGTGCCGTGTTCTCACGCAGCGGCTTTACCAACGGCTACATCACGGGCAAGCTGGGCCCAAGTATGTTCGGCTACCGCACCAAAGAGGACGTGACGGGCGCGGACGGGGTTCTGTCTCAGCTCGCGCAGCTGTACAAAAACGAAAATCCCCTGATCCCGCTGGATATGCGGTTTGAACTGGGCGAAAAGGGCGGCTCGCTCACCGTAGGAGACGGTGAGCGGAAGATCACAGTCCCCGCGCCCGCCCCCGAAAAAGCCATCAACCGTCCCCTCGACGGGGAGGGCGCCAAAAAGAACCTGCTCAAATGCGGTGGCACACCCTACTATGTAGACGCCTTTGAGTCGGATATTGCAGAAGGACTGGCAATGGGCGCAGGTCAGCTCAACGCCCTGCGCCGTCAGGCGCTGGAGGAGCTGAGCGCACAGCGCGGCACGGTAGTGCCTCACTCTCCTCAGCCGTTTGAATGGAAAAAGACCGCAAAACTGTCGAAAAATAGCGAAAAAACTCAGCTTTGGGCGAGATTTTTTGACCCCGAGCAGATATGTGATACCGAAACCCTCGACAAAATCATCCTCCCCTGCGCCAAGATCACCCCCGAGCTGATTGCACAGTATGGAGACAAGCTGGTTGCCGAGCTGCCTGCGCTGTTGTTCCCCCGAGACGAGGAGGAGCTTGAGCGCAGACTCCGTGAACTGCGCGAAATGGGACTGAGAGAGGTCTGGTGCGGCAATATCTACGGCATCGAGCTTGCCCGCAGGCTGGGTCTCAAGCTACACGGCGGGTTCAGGCTCAACGTGCTCAACAGCGAGGCCGTGGACTTCTATAGTGAGCAGGGGTTGGAGAGTCTGTGTGTCAGCTTTGAGGCGCAGGAGACCAAGATCGAGAGCCTCGGCGGCTCGCTCACACGCGGCGCGGTTGTCTACGGCAAGCTGCCGCTGATGCACTTCCGCTCCTGCCCGGTGCGGGCATTCGAGGGCTGTGCAAAGTGCGGCGGCAACGGCGCGCTGCTCGACCGCAAGAACACCCGATTCGAGCTTGAGTGCCATGAACGCCGATTCTCGGTGCTGCTCAACAGCGTCCCTCTGGATATAGCCGACAAAGAGATCGGCAACCTCGACTACCGCCTGCTGTGGTTCACCAAAGAAGACAAAGCCGAAACCGCCCGCGTCATCAGACGGTTTGAAACCGGCGAAAGCGCTCCCTACCCCCACACCGGCGGCCTGTACTACAGAAAATTGCTGTGAAAAAAAGCTCCCCTGCAAGGGGAGCTGGACAAGCAAGGCGAGGTCTGAGGGGTTAATTACGCTCTTTTACAACCCCTCAGTCAGCTACGCTGACAGCTCCCCTTGCAGGGGAGCCGATAATAAGCCTCCCCTTCAAGTGGGCGCGACGCGTTAAGAAAACATGCCGGTGGCATGTTTTTAGCCAAAGCGGGAAGCAATCTGTGATTGCGACCGGTGGGTCGCCGTTTGGCGAGCCGGAGGGGTTGAAAAATCAAAAGGAAGTAAAAATGATATACAAACACAACAAAAATATCGTACCTCTTGCAAAACAACTACGAAAAAATATGACCAAAGAAGAACGGCACCTATGGTACGATTTCTTGAGAGACTACCATGTTAAGTTTTACAGGCAGCGGGTAATCGGCAACTATATCGTCGATTTCTACTGTGCAGAAGCAAAATTGGTTGTAGAAGTGGATGGTGGTCAGCACTATGATGATGTAATACTCAAGGCTGATGCAGAAAGAACTGCATTCTTGGAAAGTTGCGGCTTAACCGTTATACGAATCCCAAATAACGAAATCAATGAAAACTTTGACAAAATATGTGATTATATAGATACGATAGTTGGACAACCCCTCAGTCAGCTACGCTGACAGCTCCCCTTGCAGGGGAGCCGATGCGCAGAACGTGACTCGAAGGACGGATTCACTCCGTCCGTGAGCACAAATCAATAGGGGCCCCCATGAGACCTGTCTCATGGGGAGAAAAAAAACAGGGCCGAAGCCCTGTTTTTTCTTGTATGAGAACTTATTCAGTTAACTCTTACTTAGCGAGATAGATGATGACGTAAGTGGATCTGTCGTGCATTAATATAGTCTCGGTGCGATTACGTCAAATGCCCCTATATTGCAAATTCATAGCTATTATGCTATACTTATTTTGGCTACCACAGAAGGTAGGCGGTTGGCCCTTCGCTTTTTCGACGGAGGGTTCTTTTCCCTCCGATCAACAGAGAGGAGGGCGATATGAATGGTTACATACGAAGAACTTTTCCTTTTTGGAACTTTTGTTATTTCGGTAATCTCACTCGTTGTCAATCTGGCAAAAAAGAAATAACCGCCCAAGCTCCCAACTTAGCGGTTAATTCTTAACTCTACTTTGGGCTAACCGTCTGCCGGTAGCCTTTTTCTATATTTATATTACCACATGCATCAATGTGTGTCAATAATCATTAAAGATTTTCATGCATAAAGAAAAAACAGGGCCGAAGCCCTGTTTTTTCTTGTATGAGAACTTATTCAGTTAACTCTTACTTAGCGAGATCGATGATGATGTAGGTGAACTCACCAGCTGCATCGACAACGTACTTGATGTTGTTGTTGAAGACGTTGTTGGTCTTCTTAGCAACGATCAGGCTGTCAACGTTACCAGCAGTGTAAGCAGAACCATTCTTAACGATGATCTTGCAGTTGTCAGCGAAGTAGTTCTTAGCGTTGGTGCCCTTGATCTCTACGAGAGATGCATCGGACTCGCCAGCGTACTTGACAAGCAGCAGGTCAGCAACCTTAGCCTGTACGGAACCCTCAGCCCAAGTCTCTTCGGTAGCAGTCTTAACCAGGCCGTTCTCGGTGGTCAGGTTGTAGATCTTGCCAGCCTCGATGGTCAGAGCGGTAGCAGCGTCAGCCTTGTACTCAACAGCCTCGCCAGCCTTGTTCAGGTCGATAGCCTTGAAGGTCTTGAAGATCTTGTCGCCTTCAACGATGTACTCGGGAGCAGATACTGCAACGATGTAGGGAGTGGTGGTAACAGTCTCAGTGGTGGGAGCCTTGTAAGCATACTCAGCAACAACCAGCAGAGCCTCGCCGATGGTATCAGCGGTAGCAGCCAGAACCTTGGTGCTGTAGGTGGTGCCCTTCAGGTCAGCCAGCTTGATGGTCTTGTAGGAAACCTTGCCGTCCTTATCGGTGTACTTAGCGAATACAACAGTATTCTCGGTGCCACGGATGAAGGTATCGCCGAACAGGGTGTTGGTGGTGTTGTAAGCCTTAACCATACCCATAGCCTTGTTAGCCTCAACGGTCTGAGCCTTCTCGCCGTTTACGTAGAAGTCAACCTTGTCAACATCTGCGAAGCCCTTCTTGAGGATGAGCTTGCCGTTAGCGGACAGAGCGTACTCATAAACAGCACCAGCGAAGGAGGTGTCGAAGCCGCCCTCAGTGAAGAACAGGTTTGCGGTAGTCCAGCAAGCGATATCCTTCAGAGCCTTAGCATCGGTCTCCAGCTCGAACATAGCGGTAGCGCCGTTAGCGAGCATAACCTTAACCTTGTAGGTGTACTTGATCTCGGTAGCAGCAACGGGACGGCCCCACTCGTCAACCTTGGACTCTTCAACAGCAACTCTTGCACCGTCGATCAGGTAAGCCAGCTGTGCGGGCAGAGCGGTGGGAGTGGTGGGAGCAACAGTATCGGTGGTGAACTCTTCAGCCTTGACAACGTACTTGCCATCGGTGTAGAGAACAACGGTCTTCTTCATGTTGGTGTAAGCTGCGAGGTATGCGCTCTCGAGAGCATCGGTAGCGTACTCGTACTGAGTGCCGCCAACGGTGTACTTGGTGCCGGAGATACCGGTGAAGACGCCAACTGCTACGTCAGCGGGAGCAACAACGACCTTGCCGGTCAGAGTGTCAACGGTGTACTTAGCAACGATGCCAGCCTTCATGGTACCGTTAACGGTGAACTTAGCGGTGTTGCTTACGTCAACAGCGTACTCGCCGATGTTGAAGTCGCCCTTGGTCTCGGTTGCGGTGGAGATGGTGCCAACAACACCGTAGGTGGTGGTAGCGGTGGTGATGTAGTCAACGGTCTTGTCGCCGGTTACATCGTATGCGGTGTAAGCAACATAGTTGCCCTTCTTAGCCTGCTGATCAGCAACAGCCTTTGCAGTCAGTTCGCCGCAGATAACAGCGGTAGCTTCAGCCTTGTTGTTCAGAGTGGTGCCGCCAACAACAACAGTGTACTTGTCCTTGTTGTCGCCGGAGGTGTTCTTGGTAACCTTCAGCTCGCCAGCAATGGTCTTGCCGGTAGCAGCGATGGTAACGATCTTGTCGTTGATGGTGGTAACCTTTACTTCCTGACCTACGAGAGCGTCAGCAACAGCAAAAGTCTCGGTGCCGTCAGCCAGGATAACCTTGCCCTTTGCAGCGAAGGTGCCGTTGACGGAAGCGGTCTCGGTAGCGAGAACGGTGGTTACGCGATCAGCGTTGAAGTCCAGGAACTTCTCAGCAACGGTCAGCTGTGTGCCAACGATGCCGTCGACTCTGTAGTCGCCGATGTAAACGGGGATGTTAACATCGAAAGCGTTCTCAAACATAACTGCTGCCCACTGACGGGGAGCTGCTTCGGTCAGAGCGAACTTAGCGCCGTCGAACAGACCAGCTTCGTTAGCGTCTGCAACAACGTTCTTCTCCCAGCCATTGCCGGTGTAGCCTTCAACTTCGCCCTTGTAGCCTGCAACGGTCAGAAGCATCTTAGCCAGCTCAATGCCGGTTACGGGAGCTTCGGGATCGAAGACAGTCTCGGTACGGCCGTTGATGATGCCGTAAGTCTCGCAGTATGCGATGTAACCAGCTGCCCAGTGGCCTTCGCAATCAGCGAAAGAAACAGCAGCCTTCCAAGTTGCTGCGCCGTCGTCTACGCCGCCATTGCGGAGAACGTAGATCATCTTAGCGGCCTCAGCGCGCTTGATGGTAGCCTTGGGTGCAAAGTCAACAGTGCCATCTTCCTGGGGAATGCCGTTCAGGATCTTAACTGCAGCGAGAAGCTCGACAGCAGCAGCGGCATCCTTGTCGATTTCAGCAGCATCTGCGAAACCGGCGAAGACGGAAACACTCATGAGCATTGCGAGTGCGAGGGACAGAGAAAGGATCTTCTTCAGTGTGCTCATTGTTTTTCCTCCTATAATTTTTGTCGCAACTATGGCGACAGTATTTGATGATTGAATGATAACACGGGGGAAAATAAATTGCAAGGGTTTGGGGCGTACTGTAACACAACTGTAAAATAAGCGGCAAAATGTTACAAAACAAAGGGGAAAACAATGTCCGCGCAAAGAAAAAAAAGCGGGGTTGTGATATAAAATCAAACAACCCCTCAGTCTCACATAGGTTCGACAGCTCCCCTTGCAGCGGAGCCTCAGGTGGGCAAATTGTGGAATGCGCCCCAGGGAAACGGGGATTTCGCGCTTTATGCAAGCAATACGAGCGCAGACAGTACCGTGTGTACGGCAAGCGAGTGATGTGCAGCAGAAACGCGTAAATAGCCCGTTTCCTTAACCTTTCTTCTTTATCCTCTCCAATGCGGTGACGTAGCCTTCGCCGTAGTTGAGGCAGCGGTTGATACGGCTGATGGTGGCGGTACTGACACCGGTTTTTTCCACTATTTCGCTGTATATCATGCCCTCGGACAGCATACGCGCCACCAAAAACCTCTGTTTGATGGCGATCAGCTCGTTGACCGTACACAGATCCTCGAACAGCGCATAACACTCGTCCAGCGTCCTGAGCGACAGTATGGCCTCGAACAGCTTATCCAGATTTTCATCTCTCACGTTTTTCTTCATAATCCAAAACCTCCCTGAGATCGTCTATAACCACAGCGCCGCAGTCTTGCAGTCGCTCTTTGTCCTGATGTCCGCCCGAAAACAGCATGCAGTCGGCGCCCAGCGCATGAGCAAGCTCCCTGTCGTGGACAAGATCGCCCACCACAAGAGCCGTCTTTGGGTCTACCCCCTGCTCGCGGAGCCAGCGGCAGCCGCGCTCGATCTTGCTCTCGCAGGTATCGTCGGGTGCGCCGCACACCCCGTCAAGATAGGGCAAAAATCCAAACTCGTCCAGCAGCTCAAGCAGTTTTTTCTGCTCAAACCCCGACACCACGCATTGCCGCACGCCTTTTGCGTGAAGCTCGCGCACCGCCTCTATGGCCCCTTTGCCGCGGGTGATAAGTCCCCTGTAGCGCTCGTACCCCGCGTGATACTCACGTGACAAAAAATCAAAAGTAACCTGAGTAAGATCAAAATGCTTACTATAATATAAGGTAATGGGCATATCCATATTGCGGCGGTACTCGTCACAGTCGGTGGGCGGCAGGGCGCATTTGGCCAAAGTATCGTTGACCGAACTGACCGCGGCAGCCACGTCGTTGATGAGGGTACCGTTCATATCCCATATAACACAAGAAAGCAAATAATCCCCCCGTTTTGAAAGCCGTCGCTCCTCCAAAGGAGCCGCACCAATATCATACACCCGCGGCCGAGGATTTGTCAATACTTTAAAGTGTTAAAGCGTGAACGGAAGGTAAATTGTTGGTACGATGAAGAGTGGGGAGTCGGCGGGGTGCGCAATATTCGCGGCAAGGCATATTCTGCGGCACGCCGTAGGGCGTGGGCTTGCTCACGCCGTCTTTCATCCCCCGCAAGGCTCCCCGTCCTGCCTCCCTTGCCTAAAGGGAGGGGGACCACGAAGTGGTGGAGGGATTCAAGGGGAGCTGTCACCGCAGGTGACTGAGGGGATATCCTCATAATTTTTCCTTTTATCCCCTCCGCTTCACTTCGTTCAGCTTGCTCACGCCGTCTTTGTAGGGGAGGGTCTCTGTGCCCTCCCGCAAAGAATACGGTGTGGTGCTGTCATCCATCCCCGAGCCATTGCATGCTCGGACTCACGCGCTACTTTTGGCGGCAAAAGTAGCCAAAACCGGTGGGGGACATGGTTAGTCTAAGAGGCTCAAAGTCCCCCACACCCCCTGTACGCTTGCACCAACCGAAGAATGGCGGCAGAGTTATGCTTGCGACGAACTACGCGATCTGCGGATCGCGTGTGACCTCTACCGCAGAGCAAGATTGCTCAATAAATCCTCTGCGCGGCAGGCTCGGCATCTAACCCGAGCGAGTGCCGCAGATATATAGTTTGTCTTTTCGCCCACACTTCGCTCATCCTTGCGGCAGAACGGCAATCAAGCAAGCTTACCGCACAGATTAAGCCTGCACAAACTTGCCGCAAGACTTCCGCTCGTTGTA
>JAZOWC010000028.1:0-4895 GCA_045658985.1 Oscillospiraceae bacterium | reverse complement strand
GCTTGTCAGGGGTGGGGTCTGCAGGTGTAACGGGATCGTTGACGGGGGGTGTGGGTTCGGGCTTATTGGCAGCGGGATCTTTTTTGCCGCTGCAGCCTGCGAATGCAGCAGTCAGCATCACAAGGGCCAGAACCAATGCTGTGAGTTTTTTCATAATATTACCTCCTGATTTATCTTTTTATGCCATCACGGGTCTGATGAGAGCGAACTTGCAGTAGCCCATAACGCCCATCAGAACCTTGTCGATATCCTCGTTATAGAAGAGCTTTGCGCCGTCGGGTGTGATCTCCAGCATATTGAGGCCGCCGAAGATATACATACGGGTGACCGTGTTCTTCTCGTCCTCGGCACAGATAAGCACGTCGCCTGCCATGATCTCATCTGCGAATATGCCTGCCGTTCTGCGGCGCAGGGGGAATTTGTCGGAAGAATCCACTACCCTGCCGCCGTACATGATGGGCACAAGCATATCAACGTATCTGCCCGACTCGGCAAGCTCAAAATGAGTGCCCGAAACATTCTTGTAGGGTACGAAGATGCCGTCGAGAATGGTCTTTGCGCTGTCAAGCTTGATATCCTCGCCCAGCAGGCTGTAGACCCTCTTGACCAGCTCGGTATCCTGCTCGTTGGCGCCTGCAAAGCTCTCAAGAACCTGAGCCACCTGCTTCTGCTTGTCTGCGCTCAGGTGCTTGCCGATCATTACGGCGGGGCACTTGACGTTGACTCCGCATACGCTGCCGTCAAAGCCCCATACAAACTTGCCGTAAAGTCCGCTGTCCTCGGCCACCTTGACTGTGTAGGACATATATTTTTCTTCGCCTGCTGCCAGAGTGAAGGACCAGCTGATCTTGCCGTCCTCTACGCTGTCGCCGCCCGAGAGGTACTCGGTATACTCGGGTGCTTTGTCACATACGGTGATATCAGCAGCGGTATCACGCATATTGCGGACGTAATAGGTAAAGGTCATCTCCTCACCGATATCCACAGTCTGACCGATGGTGTGAGAGCACAGCTTCTCAACAAAGATATCCTGCAGGTATTTGACGCGGTTCATGGCGCTCTCGGTGGGTTTGGCATCCTTGAACTTCATCAGAGGACGGATGATGGCGATATTTTTTTCGGTGCCAAAGGTGTACATTCTCTGTGCCTCGGCTGTGAACAGAACCTCGACATCCATCTTTTCGATAGAACCGTAGGACTCTCTGGCGTCACATTTGTCGTCGTAGTTATAGTTGCAGGGGTTGCCGCCGCTGGAATGGATGATCTTGCCGTCACCGATATAGAACATTGCGTGGCCGCCGCCGCGGATGTGGCGATTGACGATGATGTCGCCCGGCTCAAGCATATCCATATACAGCTTGGCGATGTTTGCCTTGTGCTCCTCGCTCTCGTTGAGCTGCACCTGATAGCGGAAGGCGTGCTGGGATGCATCGTTCATCATATCCTCGGTGCACCAGTTGATTATATCCAGATCCAGAGCCGATTTGTAAACGTCGTAGCAGAATGCGGCACAGTTGGTATAATTGGTGCGCTGACGGGTGCTGTCCTCGGGGCCGTTTTTGTGGCGCTCCCAGCGGTATACGGGCGGCTTGACAACGCTGCCGGTTACCGCTCTTGTATCGTCATACTGCAGGTATGTTCCACGTGCGTAATATGCTTTTGCTGTTGCAACCAGTGCTTTTTGAATATCGTTCATTTGTTTCACCTCATTTACACATTACTGCATGGCGGGGCGGACAAGAGCAAACTTGCAGTAGCCGAGAGTGCTCATCAGCAGATCTTCGGTCTGCTGCTTATCAAGCCAGCGTGCGCCCGATGCGGATGCTGCCAGTGTGTTCTCGCCGCAGAATACGTACACCTCAGCGCCGCTGTTGTCGGCGTTGTCGGTGCAGATAAGCACGTCGCCTGCCTCGATCTGATGGGCAAGGATTCCGTCACTGCGCAGGCCGAGATATTTGGAGCTTGTATCCACGTATCTGCCGCCGTACATAGTGGGCGCGAGCATGGAAATATACTTGCCATGAGTGTTCAGCTCAAAGTGGGTATCGGAAACACCCTTGTAGGGCTTGAACAGATCGGCGAGGATTGCTTCGGCGCTGTCGAGAGTGCAGGGCACGCCTGCATCCTCATATACCCTGCATGCAAGCTCGGTGCCGCAGAGGTTGGAGCCTGCTTTTTTGGCGGCGGCATCGGTGACTGCCTGCTTCTGCTCAGCGTTCAAGTGCTTGCCTACCGTAACTGCAGGACAGCGGAATCTGACGCCGTTGACTCTGCCTGCCGCGCCCTGAATATAGGAGCCGTAGAGTGCGGGATCGGCTTTGACTCTGACCGTGTAGGAGACGGTCTTTTCCGCGCCCGATGCCAGATTGAGGTTCCAGCGCATCTTGCCGCCTGCGTAGAGGTCGCCGCCCGAGAGGTACTCGGTTTTTTCGGGGACTTCGTCGGTGATGACAACTTTGACTGCGTTGTCGCGGTCGTTGCGGACGTAATAGCTGAAGGTCATCTCCTCACCGATATCCACAGTCTGTCCGATGGTGTGGGAGCACAGCTTCTCGGCGTATACGCCCTGCAGATTCTTCATTCTTGCCATTGCGTTTTCGGTAACGGCGACATCGGTGAACTTCATCAGAGGACGGATTATCTGCAGGTTGTACTCCTGAGTAAACACGTATCTCAGATGACCGGGGGTAAAGAGGTCTTTGACGGTCATACGCACCACGGTACCGTAGGGCTCGTGATAGTCCTTCTTTTCTTTGTAGTTATAGTTGCCGGGGATGGCGCCCATAGAATGGATAATGTTGCCGTCGCCAACGTAGAGCATTGCGTGGCCGCCGCCGCGGACATGGCGGTTGACGATGATATCGCCCACCTCCAGAGTGGCGGTAAAGGTTTTTTCCACCAGCTCCTTGCGCTCGGGGGTCTCGTCAAAAGAAACCTCATAGCGGTAGACCTCCTGAGTGCCGTCGCGGATAAGCATCTCTGTGCACCAGTTGACGATATCCAGACCGAAGGTCTCCTTGTAGACGTCATAGGTGAACTTGGCGCAGTTGGTGTAGGTAATGTTCCGGCTTGTGGTGTCCTCGGGGCTGTTGAGGTAGTATCTCGACCAGCGGTACACGGGGGGATCAACCACATCGCCCGTAACCGCCCTGGTATCGTCGTACTGAAGATACTCGCCTCTGGCAAAATAGCTCTCTGCTGTAGCCACAAGGGCTTTTTGTCTTTCGTCAAGCTTTTTCATAATTACTCTCCCAAAATATATGTGTCAAAAAAATTACATTCCGTACGAGGGTCTGATGACTGCAAATGCGTGCTTTGCCAGTATCTTCATGAGCAGGTCCTCGCTGTCAGCGGCCGACAGGATCCTCGCGCCCGCAGAATAGTCCAGCTCCATGAGTCTGCCGCCCGCAAGCATCATATATGTGCTGCATTTGTCGCCCTTGAGGTCAGATGATGCTATCAGCACGTCGCCCTCGGTCAGCATCAGGGGACGGACTACCGAGGTACGCTTGGTCAGAGCGGGTGAGTTGACAACGTATCTGCCGCCGTAAACCGCATCCACCACAAGGTCAAAATACTCGGCCGAGTCGTTGATGATCAGGTGGCTCGTGCCGCCGCCGTGATAGCTGAAAACGCCGCCGAATACGGCTTTTTCGCCCTCAAGCTCGGGGGTCTTGCCTATGGCATCCTGGTAGATGCCGTTGACCAGCTGCATGGGGTCACCCTTTTTGCCAACATAGGTCTGTGCAGCTGCGCTGACCGCCGCCTTGTCCTCATCAGAGAGGGTGTTTTTGACTGCGATGTCGGGGCATTTGAGCTGCACGCCGTTGACTTTGACAACTCCGCAGGTGATCTTGCCCGCGGCTGTGGCGTCGGGCGCCACAGTATAGGTCAGCTCAAGGGTGCTTTGGGGCGCCACGGTGACCTCCCAGAAGGCTGTTTTGCCGTCATAGCGGTTGGCGCCGCTTATATACTCAACACCGCCGTCAAGCTCTGCCTGCACCTCGCACTGAACGGCAAGGGTGTTTTTGTTTTCGATCCTGACGGTGTAGGTTATCTGCTGACCCTCACTGTCCGCCGAACTGCCGTAGGGATGTGTGGAATAAAGCTGAGCCACAACACCACTCATATACTTCATTCGGTCAAGGGTCTCGTCGGTGATGCGGATGGTTCTGGAGAAAGCCTCGAGGGGACGGAGCACGGCGAATCTGCCAAGATTGAAGAGGTAGCGGCTGTAGCTCTCCTGAAACAGCTTGGTTACCTCCATATACTGGATGCTGCCCGTTGCCTCGGCTTTTTCTTTGGGTGTGGAGTAGTCATAGCTGCCGCCGCCGGGAGCGGTGGAATGCACCAGCATATCCCCTCCGATGTAGGCCATAATGTGGCCGTTCTGCTCGTTGCCGTAGCGGTATACGATCAGATCACCCGGCTCGAGCATCTCCCACACCTTGTTGCAGATGCTCTGGCGCTGAAAGCTGTCTTCTTCGCCCGTGACATTGTACTTGTACACTATCATATCGTCCCGTTCGATGAACTGAGCCGTAGTCCACGAGCCAAGATCAAAGTCGAAGGTTTCTTTGTACAGCGTATGTATGAATGCGGCGCAGTTGGTGTAGAGGGTGTGCTTTTCGGAGGAGTTTTCGGGGTCCTGAACGCCGTTCAGGCCGTGAGACCAGCGATAAATAGGCGCGGGGGACGAGAAGTTGGCCACCAGTCGGCTGTCGTCATACTGTATCCACTCACCGCGGTTGACGTAGGCATCACCCACCGCGCGCAGAGCCAGCGCCTCAAGGGAAAAATACTCGCCGTCTATAGTCACGCCCTCCGTCGGGAGGACTGCAGGCTCCATGATCTCATACTCGGGTGCCTCGGGGGCGGACGGCTCGGGTGTCACG
>JAZOWC010000027.1:0-41169 GCA_045658985.1 Oscillospiraceae bacterium | reverse complement strand
CTTCATGCAGTCAGCCGGCAGCTCGAATTCCTTCAGCACGCCGCCGCGCAGCGCATCGTCCAGGTCGTGGTTGAGGTAAGCGATTCTGTCCGCGCGCCGCACGCACTGGCCTTCCAGCGTTGCAGGGGACTGTTTCCCGCTGTGCGTCAGAATGCCGTCGCGTACCTCGTGCGTCAGGTTGAGACCCTGACCGTCGTTTTCCAGCACGTCCACCACGCGCAGGCTCTGCTCGTTGTGCTGGAATCCTTCGCGCATCAGCTGATCGAGCGTCCTTTCGCCGATGTGCCCGAACGGCGTATGCCCCAGGTCGTGTCCCAGCGCAATGGCCTCGGTCAGGTCCTCGTTCAGCCTGAGCGACCGGGCAATCGTCCGCGCCACCTGCGCAACCTCCAGCGTGTGCGTCAGGCGCGTCCTGTAATGGTCGCCCTCGGGGGAGAGGAACACCTGAGTCTTGTGCTTGAGCCTGCGGAAGGACTTGCTGTGGATTATCCTGTCGCGGTCACGCATAAAGCAGGTTCGGTTTTCTGATTCTTCCTCGTCTCTGTCACGGCCTCGGCTCATGCACGAAAGCACGGCAAGCTCGCTGAGAGTCTGACGTTCTCTTTCTTCCAGCATCTGTCGAATGTTCACAAGAACACCTCCCAAAACAGTCTCTATATAATATAATACGAAAAAAACTGTCGATTTCCTTTTTTTCAGAGCTTTTTTTCCAAAAGTTTTTCGCCGATGACCTCGGGAACTACCTTTCCCGAAGAAATATCGGTAATATGCCTGATTGCGTGGTCGCAATTGTGAGGCTCAACCATCAGCTCAAGCACCACCTCGGCGCCGTAGTCACAGCCGGTCTCGGTGACGCTGAGGTTGGGCAGAGCGTAGCGCAGGGGCTGCAAAAACGAGTAGTCACAGCTGACGCGCAGCAGCTTGAAGGGTGTCATAACCGCAAGCCCCGCCGCATCCAGAGCGCCTTTGGCCGCCTGGGAGTATGCCCGCACCAGACCGCCGGCGCCCAAAAGGGTGCCGCCGAAATATCGGGTGGTCACGCACAGCACGTTCTGCACCTTGGCGCCCCTCAGCACGGTGAGGGTAGGCATACCCGAAGTGCCCGAGGGCTCGCCGTCGTCGGAAAACCGCTCCACGCCCGAGCTGAGAACAAAGGCATAGACGTTGTGTGTGGCATCCCAGTATTTTTTGCGCAGGCGCGCCAGTATCTCACTTGCCTGCTCCTGAGATTCTATCTTGAATATATGCCCGATAAAACGGGAATGTTTTTCGGTGAACTCATATGTCGCATCCGAAAAAGGAACTATATAACTGTCTGCCACAAAAATCACCTCTTCACTCTTACCTATTACTTATTACCTAATCTTATTCCCACGGTTGTTTTTCTTTTGGCAAATATGCGCTCAGTCTGCCTTTTACCACGTCGTCGCATACTACCTCAACCTCGATGCCCGCGTCGGTGTATTCGGCGCGAAGCACCTTGGCGTCGCGGTACAGCATATCCAGCTTGGCGCTGTCTGAGTAGGGGAGTGTAAAGCTTACCTGATGCTCGCCGTTGTCCAGTGCCTTTTTGACAGCCTCAAGCAGCCGCGTCAGGCCCTCTCCGGTCTTTGCGCTCAGGCATACGGCATCGCGCTCGCGGGGCATTTCGTCGGGAGCGAGCAGGTCGCACTTGTTGAACACCTGCACCACGGGGGTCTGCTCTGCGCCCAGCTGATTTATCAGGCTTTCCACCACTTCCGACTGCATACGCCACTGGGGATCGGAAGCATCCACCACGTGCACCAGCACGTCTGCATAGGTCAGCTCCTCCAGCGTGGCGCGGAAGGCATCAATCAGGTGATGGGGCAGCTTGCGGATGAATCCGACCGTGTCCGATATGAGCAGCTCGCCAAAAGACTCGGTCTGCATCAGCTTGGTGGTGGGGTCGAGGGTGTCAAACAGACGGTCGTTGGCGTGAACTCCCGCGCCCGTCAGGGCGTTGAGCAGGGTGGATTTGCCTGCGTTGGTGTAGCCCACCAGACAGACCAGAGGTATACGGCTCTTGGTGCGGCTGCGGCGCTGTACCGAGCGCACACGGCGCACGTCCTCGATCTCCTGCTCCAGAGCCTGGATCTTGCGGCGGATGTGGCGGCGGTCGGTCTCAAGCTGTGTTTCGCCGGGGCCGCGGGTACCGATAGGGCTGGAGCCGCCGCTTGCCGTCTGGCGCACCAGATGGCCCCACATACCTGTCAGTCGGGGCAGAATATACTTGTACTGTGCCAGCTCGACCTGCAGCTTGCCCTCACGGGTCTTGGCGCGGTCGGCAAAAATATCCAGTATCAGCGCCGTGCGGTCGATGACGCGGCAGCTGAGCGCCTCCTCCAGCGCA
Organism: Oscillospiraceae bacterium; assembly: GCA_045658985.1. Classification (GTDB taxonomy): domain Bacteria; phylum Bacillota; class Clostridia; order Oscillospirales; family Butyricicoccaceae; genus RGIG3513. The sequence continues at coordinate 38,798 of JAZOWC010000027.1, read as the reverse complement.
CGTGCCTGAGAGGGGGACAGCTCGTTGTCGAATATTGTCAGATTGACCTCGTTGGCGCGTATGATCTCGCGGAGCTCCTCGGCCTTGCCCTTGCCGATAAAAGTACCGGGGTCGGGGGTGTGGCGGTTCTGCATAACCTCAAGTATGCACTCGCCGCCCGCCGTGATGAGCAGCTCGCTCAGCTCGTCCATGGTGTCGCGGTCGGAATTGTCAAAATCGTGCAGATCCCCGCAGTTGAGTCCAACCAGCAGGGCGCGGTCACGTTTTTTGTCGGTGTTTTCGGTCATATTATTACTCCTGTGAGGGTGTTTTCGTCATTGTTTTCGATGCGTACGGTACGTATCTGTCCGCCGAGGCCCTTTTCTTTGACCCTGACGGGCAGATATTCCATAGAATATCCGTGGCTGATGCCGTCTTCTTCCTGCTCAAACAGCACGCTGACCTCACGGCCTGCAAATCCGCTCATATACTCGCTCCTCAGGCGGCGGCAAAGCTCGTCGGCTCGCTTGGCCCGCTGCTCCTTCTGCGCGCGGGTCAGCTGACCGGGGCGGGTTGCCGCTCTGGTGCCCTCGCGGCGTGAGTAGGGGAAGATATGCACCTGCGCCGGACGGAACGCTTCCAAAAACTCCAGCGTCTGCTCAAAATCCCCCTCGCTCTCGTCGGGGAATCCTACTATGAGATCGGTGGTGATGGCGCAGTGAGGGAAAAACTCCCGCAGAATATTGCAGGATTCCAGATAGCGCTCGGTCGAGTACCGTCTGCCCATATCCCGCAGAGTCTTGTCGCAGCCGCTCTGCAGAGAAAGATGAAAGTGGGGGCATATATTGGGCAACCTGCTCAGCCGCTCCGCCCATTCTCTCGTCACGGTGCGCGGCTCGAGAGAGCCGAGACGGATGCGTGTATCGGGTGCGGCGCAGGCTATCCGCTCAAGCAGATCGATGAGGGGCGTTTTTTCGGGGAGATCGACGCCGTAGGAGCTGATCTCGATGCCCGTTACCACTATCTCGCGGTAGCCTTCGCTCTGCAGGCGGGAGGCTTCTTTTTCGGCGATGTCGGCAGGCAGGCTGAGAAGCTTGTTTCTCAAAAAAGGTATGATGCAGTAGCTGCAGAAGTTGCGGCAGCCGTCCTGCACCTTGAGCAGCGCACGGGTGTGCCCCAAAAGTCCGCCTGCGGGCATATAGTCAAAGTCCTCCCGCGGCGGGGGAATAACGCAGGAGCCGCAGCGGAGCTGCTGCTCTATCAGTTCGGGCAGGCGGCTTTTGTGCTGTGTGCCGATGATGATATCGGCGCCGCAGTCGCGGATGACCTGCTCCTCCGCATTCTCTCCCGTGCAGCCGCATACGGCGACAACGGCGTCGGGATTGAGCGCGCGGGCGCGGCGGATGGCGTTGCGGGATTTTTTGTCGGCGGTGGCGGTAACCGAGCAGGTGTTGACGATATACACGTCGGCGGTCTTCTCAAAGGGTACTATCTCAAAACCGCGCTCAAGCAGCGCACGCTCCAAAGCCTGCGTCTCAAACTGATTGGTTTTGCACCCGAGGGTATAAAAAGCCGCTTTCATAGATACTACCGCCCCATTATAAGGATAATACATTATTATATTACAATAAACGGGCGAAAGTCAAATATGAAACAGTTTTTCGCCGTATTTTTGAGTAATATGGCAAATATTTTTTCAATACAATCAAACAAGAAACAAAAAGGAGTGGTTTTATTGAAAAAACTTGTTGCCCTGATGCTTGTGTTCTGCCTTGTGTGCATGCCCTGCTTTGCGCAGACCTCTCAGCCTGCGTCCATATCCTCGCCTGCCGCCGTGCTCATGCATCCGTCGGGGGAGGTGCTGTTTGAAAAAGACGCCCGCACACAGCGGGAGATAGCCAGCGTCACCAAGGTGATGACCCAGCTTCTGGTCTTTGAGGAGATAGAGGCGGGCAGGCTGAGTATGGCCGATACGGTCACCGCCTCGGCTCACGCCGCGTCCATGGGCGGCTCCCAGATATGGCTGGAGGAGGGGGAGCAATTTACGGTGGAGGAGATGCTTCGGGCGGTTGCAATAGCCTCGGCCAACGACTGCGCCGTCGCCCTCGCCGAGCATATTTCGGGCAGCGAGGAGGCCTTTGTTGCCCGAATGAACGAGCGCGCCCGCGAGCTGGGCATGAGCAACACCGTGTTCCGCAACGCCTGCGGTCTGGATGCCGAGGGGCATCTGAGCTGTGCCTATGATGTGGCGCTGATGGGGGCACAGCTTGCCCGATATCCCAAGGCGCTGGAGCTTGCAAGCACCCGACAGAGCTACCTGCGTGACGGGAAATCGGTGCTGGACAACACCAACAAGATGCTGGGGCATTTTGAGGGAATGACCGGCCTCAAAACAGGCTACACCCAAAAAGCCGGCTACTGCCTATGCGCCTCGGCCCAGCGGGAGGGCACGGCACTTGTCGCCGTGGTGCTGGGCGGCGAGACCTCCCAAAAACGCAACGCCGATATTGCCGCGCTGCTCAACTGGGGGTTTGCAAACTACGTTACCATCCGCCCCACCGCCGACCGCCCCCTGATGCCCGTGCCCGTCACGCTGGGACAGAGCGAGGCTGTGGCGGCAGAGGTGGCGCCCTTTGAGGGCGTGCTTGCCAAAAAAGGCGAAAAAATCCAAAAAACCCTCTCGCTCGTCCCCTCCGTCAAAGCGCCGGTACACAAGGGGCAGGTGCTGGGCAAGCTGACGCTGGAGCAGGGCGGCAGGGTTATAGCCGAGATAGATATAGTGGCCGCCTGCGACACAGAGCGGCTGAGCTACGGCGGGATTTTGTCACGCATTCTGAGATTCGGGCTGATGCGAGGATGAAAAAACCAAGAAACAACGCAGGAGGGATGCCCCTTCTGCGTTGTTTTGTTGCAGAAAACGGCAAAAACCGCAGCAAAAGCCCCTGTTTTTTTGAACAAACAAATAAAATTGAGTTTTTGTGATAAGTTCCTGCCAAATGGGGTTGCGTCTTTTGAAATTGTGTGTTAAGATAACAATGTATAATAGTCTAATTACGGAAGGAGTAATACATTATGGTCAAGGTAATTATGGGCAAAAGAGGTTCCGGCAAGACCAAGCAGGTTATCGAGCTTGTCAATGCAGCTGTCAACGTAGAGGCAGGCAACGTAGTCTGTGTCGAGAAGGGCCAGAATCTTCGCTTCAACATAAAGCACAGCGCAAAGCTGATCGATATCACCGATTATGATATGGAGCTGTCCTACAGCAACCTGTACGCATACATCTGCGGTCTTTACAGCGGCAACTATGACATTACCCACATTTTCATAGACAGCCTCTACAAGATCACAGGCGATGATGACGACGCCAAAGCCGGCGACTTCCTCAAGAAGCTGGATGCATTTGCAGCAAAGAACGGTGTCAAGATCACCATCACCATCAGCGACGACATCGAATCCGCTGACGAAGTTATCAAGAGCTTCTTTTGATCGCGCACTCAATCAGTAAGCAAAAAAACCAAAAATAAAAAAATAAAGGAAAAGGTGAGGAAAAATGGAATTCGCACTTTCTAAGGAACACCAGCTTTTCCGCAAGATGTACAGAGAGTTTGCTGAAAACGAAGTAAAGCCTCTGGCAGAGCAGATCGATGAGGAAGAGCGCTTCCCCATGGAGACAGTGGAAAAGATGGCAAAGCTTGGCATGATGGGTATCTACTTCCCCAAGCAGTACGGCGGCGCAGGCGCAGACGTTCTTGCATACGCTATGGCTGTTGAGGAGCTGGCAAAGGTCTGCGGCACTACCGCAGTTATCGTTTCCGCCCATACATCCCTTTGCTGCGCACCTATCTTCGAGAACGGCACCGAGGAGCAGAAGATGAAGTATCTGCCCGACCTGTGCTCCGGTAAGAAGATCGGCGCATTCGGCCTGACTGAGCCCAATGCAGGTACAGACGCATCCGGCCAGCAGACCACCGCAGTACTTGACGAGTCCGGCGAGAACTACATTCTCAACGGTACCAAGTGCTTCATCACCAACGGTAACGTTGCTGACACCTTCGTTGTATTCGCAATGACCGACAAGTCCCTGGGCAACAAGGGCATCTCCGCATTCATCGTTGAGAAGAGCTTCCCCGGCTTCTCCACCGGTAAGCACGAGAAGAAGATGGGTATCCGCGGCTCTTCCACCTGCGATCTGATCTTTGAGGATTGCATCGTTCCCAAGGAGAACCTGCTGGGCAAGCTGGGCGAGGGCTTCAAGATTGCTATGAAGACTCTGGACGGCGGCCGTATCGGTATCGCTTCTCAGGCTCTGGGCCTCGGTGAAGGCGCTGTCGAAGAGACCATCAAGTACACCAAGGAGCGTATCCAGTTCAAGAAGAGAATCTCCCAGTTCCAGAACACTCAGTTCCAGCTGGCTGATATGCACACCAGAATGCAGGCTGCACAGTTCCTGGTATACTCCGCTGCTGTCAAGAAGCAGAACCACGAGCCCTACTCCATGGACGCTGCTATGGCTAAGCTGTTCGCTGCCGAAGCTGCTTCCGATGTAACCCGCCGCGCCGTTCAGCTGTTCGGTGGCTACGGTTACACCCGTGAGTATCCCGTTGAGCGCATGATGCGCGACGCTAAGATCACCGAGATCTACGAAGGCACATCCGAAGTACAGCGCATGGTCATCGCTTCTGCGCTGGGCGTAAAGTAAGCGGGAGGTAAGTGAATTATGAAAATTATTGTTTGCGTAAAGCAGGTTCCCGATACTTCGGGTAAGGTTGCTGTCAATCCCGACGGTACCCTCAATCGTGCATCCATGGCAGTTATCATCAACCCCGATGATATGAACGCTGTCGAGGAAGCACTCCGCCTCAAGGACGAGATGGGCGCAGAAGTCGTCGTCGTTACCATGGGCCCCCCTCCCGCAGAAGGTATGCTGCGTGAGCTGATGGCTATGGGCGCTGACAAGGGCGTTCTGGTTACCGCTCGTGAGTTCGGCGGCTCCGACACCTATGCTACATCCCAGATCCTGGCTGCAGCTATCAACAAGATCGGCCTCGAGAAGGAAGACATCGTCTTCTGCGGCCGTCAGGCTATCGACGGTGACACCGCTCAGGTTGGTCCCCAGATCGCTGAGAAGCTCGGTCTGCCCCAGATCTCCTACGTTGCAGAAGTCAAGAAGGATGGCACCTCCATCATCTGCCAGCGTCAGCTGGAGGATGGCTACATGACCATCAAGACTCAGACTCCCTGCCTGCTGACCTGCGTCAAGGAGCTCAACCAGCCCAGATACATGAGCGTATCCGGCATCGTAGACTGCTACTCCAAGCCCCTGGATATATTCACCTACGAGACTCTGAAGGACGATCCCCTGATCGACAAGTCCACCATCGGTCTCAGCGGTTCTCCCACAAACATCCTCACCTCCTTCACACCTCCCCAGAAGGGCGCAGGTATGATGCTGGAGGGCGCTGACAAGGCAACCTGCGAGCAGCTCGCAGGCATCCTTGCCAAGAAGCACATCATCTAAGAGAGGAGAAAGATTGAATATGTCTACTTTTAACAATACAGATCTGGCTGCTTTCAAGGGTGTATGGGTTTTCTGTGAGCAGCGTCAGGGCACAATGATGCCCACTTCCTTTGAGCTTATTTCCGAGGGCCGCAAGCTGGCTGACAGCCTGGGCGTAGAGCTCTGCGGTCTGCTCCTCGGCGACAACGTTGAGGGCATCGCAAAAGAACTGGGCGGCTACGGCGCAGACAAGGTCATCCTCTGCGAGAGCCCCCTGCTCAAAGAGTACACCACCGATGCATACACCAAGGTTATCTGCGACGTAGTTGAGCAGTACAAGCCCGAAGTTATGCTGATCGGCGCAACCAACATCGGCCGTGACCTGGGCCCCCGCTGCGCAGCTCGCCTGCACACCGGTCTGTGCGCAGACTGCACACACCTCGATGTTGATATGGACGTCTACAAAGACTTCCTCCGCGAGAACTCCACCCTGCCCGAGGCTAAGATTGCCGGCATGGCAACCGCAAAGGTTCTGGGCCAGGATCACGACGTTTCCCGCGACCTGAAGATGACCCGTCCCGCATTCGGCGGCCATCTGATGGCTTCCATCATCTGCCCCCGCTTCCGTCCCGCTATGGCAACCGTTCGTCCCGGCGTTCTGAAGAAGGCTGAGTACTCTGATGCAAAGGCTGACGCCTGCGTCATCGAGCGTCCCAACTTCTCCCTGACCAAGGAAGATTGCCAGACCGAAGTTCTGGAAGTTGTCAAGGCAGCAAAGAAGCTTGTTGACCTGGTTGGTGCAGAGGTCGTTGTCTCTGTCGGCCGTGGTATCAGCAAGGATGTTCAGAAGGGTATCGCTCTGGCTGAGGAGCTCGCTGAGGTTCTCGGCGGCGTTGTCGGTTCTTCCCGTGCTTGCGTAGACGCAGGCTGGATCACCGCAGACCATCAGGTTGGCCAGACCGGTAAGACCGTCCATCCCAAGATCTACGTTGCTCTGGGTATCTCCGGTGCTATCCAGCACAAGGCAGGTATGCAGGACTCCGAGTGCATCATCGCTGTTAACAAGAACGACACAGCTCCCATCTTTGAAGTTGCTGACTACGGCATCTGCGGCGACCTGTTCAAGGTAACCCCCATGCTGATCGAAGCTATCAAGGCTGCAAAGGCTGCAAAGTAAGTTAAATAACAACTTTGATAAGAATGCCGCGACTTTTTGTCGCGGCATTCTTTTTCTTGTCCCGAGGAGTGAGCACGGGCGTCTCTGGGGTGATAGCGAGGGTATCCCGCCACTTAATTTCATAATATTTTAACCCGCCTTTTTGTTGCGACTGCACAAAATCCATAGACAGTTTTTGTGCAAAATAGAGAAAAAACAGCCAAGTTTATATATCAGTTGACAAAAGTGTTAAAAAAGTTTAATATTTACTTATAACCATTATACTCAAGGAGGATATTATGAAGAAGTATCTGGCACTTATCCTAGCCATGCTGATGCTGGTTGCAGCTTTCGCAGGCTGCGGTGAAAAACCCGCCGACGGCAAGCAGGACGATCCCTCTGCCAATCCTGCAGATCCCGATTCGCCTTCCACCGATTCCGGCGCACCCCGCGGCATCTACCGCACCACAATGGGCACAGGTGTTGCAACAGTCAATATGTTTACCAGCACCGGCACCAGTGAGATGAACCTGGCAAACAACACAGGTATCCGTCTGTACACCGACCGCCTCAAGGACACCAAGGACGGCTGGTACTGGGGCTGCGAGCTGGCCAAAGACGTTCCCCAGCAGATGGATGACGAGGGTCTGGTATGGCAGATCACCGTTCGTGACGACTGCGTATGGGCAAACGGCGATCCTATCGATATAGACGACGTTATCTATACCTTCAAGATGAAGCTCGACCCCCTGCTGGTCAACCTGACCGCTTCGGGTCTGGTCAACAACTCCTTCTGTGTCATCAAAAACTGCGAGGAGTATCAGACCGGTGCATATCCCTGGGAAGAGGTAGGTCTCAAGAAGATCGACCAGTACACCATGGAGGTCACACTTGAGGAGCCCGCATCCATGATCGACGTCCAGAGAATGGTCACCAACCCCTATCTGGTCTACGAGCCCCTGTTTGAGGCCTGCATGAACAAAGACCGCGACGCTACCACCTACGGCACCAGCGTTGAGAGCTATATGAGCGCAGGTCCCTTCATCCTCACCGAGTGGGTGCAGGATGCCAAGTACGTCATCAAGCGCAACCCCAACTACGTGTTTGCCGATCAGGTCAAGATCGAGGGTATTGAGTATACCGTTGTTTCCGACCCCGGCACCAAGCTGCAGCTGTTCATCAACGGCGATATCGACAAGGTCGAGCTTGAATACACCGATTGGGAGAAGTACGAGGATGACCCCCGCGTATACGAGTACTTCAACGACTCTCTGATGTATATGTTCATCAATCTGGGCAACCCCTCTCAGGGCGGCCTGCTGGGCAATATCGACTTCCGCAGAGCTATCTACTACGGTACCGACCGTGTTGAACTGGCCAAGCTGGTCGGCTCCTATCCCACCTCCCGCATCGTCCGCAGAGCGGTCATGGGCGACCCCAACGAGGGCACAGCTTTCGTTGAGTATCCCGCAGACTACCTGCCAGATCCTACCACCATCTTTGATATCCAGAAGGCCAACCAGTATCTGGACAAAGCATACGAGGCAACCGGCAACAAGACCGCAACCTTCGATATCTTTATGACCGGTACCAGACCTCACCTGAAGGCCGCTACCGAGATGCTGCAGGAGCAGTACACCACCGCTTTCGGCAGCAAGCTCAAGACTACCATCCGTCTGGTCGCAGCAGGTACCGCTCTCGATCTGCGCCGCTGGAATCCCGCCGATCCCACCTCCTTTGAGGCAACAATCGGCTCCATGCTGCCCTCCGCTGACGATCCCCGTCTGACCTTCTCCTTCTACCGCTCCGACTATTCACCTCCTCGTTTTGCATACGCAAGCGACGAGTTTGACGCACTCTATGAAGAAGCTATGGATCTCGACTACATCAACGAGACCGCTGAGATCATCGAGCTGTGCCAGCAGATGGAAAAGATCATCGCTGTTGACGATCTGGTCAACATCCCCCTCTACGAGCGTCCCGAAAAGGTCGTATTCAGCGACAGAGTCAAGCTGCCCGTTGACCACTTTATCGTTGGTTGGGGCTTCGGCGAGATATACTGCGAACTCGTAGACTGAACCTGAACTTAAAATCCCGTTTGCAAAATCATGCAAACGGGATTTTTTTTGTTCTCAAAAAATACAATTTATTGACGGGATTTTGCGCAGATGGTACAATAATCCCAAAAGAAACTCCGGGAGGCAAACTATGGCAACCAATATTTTTCTCATCCGTCACGGCCAGTCCGAGGCCAACAAACGCAACGCATTCATCGGTCATACCGATCTCGACCTTACCGAAAAAGGCCATCTTCAGGCCGAAAAAGCCGCCGAGTTTTTGATGAGCGTCCACTGCGACGCTATCTACTCCAGCGATCTCAAGCGCGCCTACAACACAGCCGAGCATACTTCCCGCAAAAAAGGCATCCCCGTAGTATTGAGCGAGCAGCTTCGTGAGATCAACGGCGGAGAGTGGGAGAATATGGACTTTGCAACTCTCCGTCTGGAGTACCGCGACACCTTTGCCCTCTGGTGCGACAACGTGGGCCTGTCTGCCTGCCCGGGCGGCGAGTCGGTCATCGATATGATGGACAGGGTAGAGCGCGAGATCGAGCGCATCGCCAAAAACCACGACGGCCAGACCGTGTTTATCTTCAATCATTCCACCCCCATCCGCACTCTGGCAGGCAGATGGAACGGACTTGACATCAAAGATCTGGACATCACCCCCTGGCCCTCCAACGCATCCATCACCCAGATCAGGTACGACAGCGGCAGCTTTGAGGTCATCGACTTCGGCCGCAAGGATTTTATGGAAGAAGTCCCCAACCTGCTCTCCGACGAGCTGTAAAAAGGAGCAAACTATGAACTATCAGGACGTTATCACCGCCGCCCGCGACTGCATCGGTCAGTATTGCAAAGCCTGCCCCGTGTGCAACGGCAAAGCCTGCGGTAACAAGATCCCCGGCCCGGGCGCCAAGGGCATGGGCGACACCGCCATCCGCAATTTTGACGCTTGGCAGGCGGTGCGTGTCAATATGGACACCATCTGCGACAATATCACCCCCGATACCACACTGAAGCTGTTCGGCAGGAGCTTTAGCTACCCCTTCTTTGCGGGCCCCGTGGGTGCGGTCGGTCTGCACTACAGCGACAAATACGACGACCTCAGCTACAACAGCGTGCTGGTCAAAGCCTGCCGCGAGGGCGGCATCGCCGCATTCACCGGTGACGGCACCAACGAGAACGTTATGCGCTCTGCCTGCGCGGTCATCCGCGACAACGGCGGCTGCGGCGTGCCCACAGTCAAGCCGTGGAACGAGCAGACTGTAGCGCACAAGCTTGAGCTGGTGCGCGAGAGCGGAAGCTTTGCCTGCGCTATGGATATTGATGCGGCAGGTCTGCCTTTTCTCAAGAATATGACTCCCCCCGCGGGCAGTAAGAACGTAGAGCAGCTTGCCGAAATCGCCCGCAGCGCAGGTGTGCCCTTTATCGTCAAGGGGGTCATGACCGTCCGCGGCGCACAAAAAGCCCGCGCAGCAGGCGCAGCCGCCATAGTTGTCAGCAACCACGGCGGCAGAGTGCTCGATCAGTGCCCCGCCACGGCAGAAGTGCTGGGCGACATAGCCGATGCCCTCCGCGGCAGCGGCGTCAGGGTGCTGGTTGACGGCGGTATCCGTTCGGGCGTTGACGTGTTCAAAGCTCTGGCGCTGGGCGCCGACGGCGTGCTGATCTGCCGCCCCTTTGTGACCGCGGTCTACGGCGGCGGAGAAGAAGGGGTCAGACTGTATATCGACAAGATCGGAAGTGAGCTGCGCGACACCATGGCTATGTGCGGCGCTCACTCCCTCAGCGACATCACCGAGGAAATGGTGCATTTGAAATAACCGTATATAATATGTATGCCCCCTCGGCTCACCGCAGAGGGGGCAACTGCATCGGCGGAATCGTCCAAAAACGCCAAACTGTCCGCTATAATTGACAAATAACAGAGAGTATTGTATACTAAAAAAAGACACATAAACCCTGTCCGTTGATGTTTTTGGAAAAATTCGGGAACTTTTTCGAGATTTTTCGGTCTAAAAAGGTAAAAGGAGGTAATGCAGGTGAAAAAGCTTACGATTATAACTGTCATAGCTGTACTGCTGTGTATTGCTGCGGTGGTTTGCATAAGTATAGGTTACAACCGTGAACAGGCCGCAGAACGGGAGCGATTAAGTCAGGTCGAACCCTCCGCTCCGGGAAACACCTACCTACTCAATAAGCCAAGATCGGATCGGGATTATGCCCTTGCTGTTGATGGTGCTCTGGATCCACCTTACCGCGAGGAATATACCAAGGCCGGTTTTACACGTGATGACATTATGTACCGCAAAGTAGACCTGCCGTTTGCCATATTTGTTTTTGACAGGCAGGGGCAGCTGGCAGAGAATGCGACCACGGTCTGCTGTCCGGTTATTACAAACGGGGAGTACGTGGGCAGAGTGGGAGTCAGCTACAGCGAGACAGAAAAACGAAACCTGTTTGAGTATCACAAAGACACTCTGCTCGTTTCCATACTCAGCGGAACGGTTGACACGCAGAAGATCCTGACTTTGGGCAAGCTCGGCAGCAAGACATTCGTCACCGACGGGGTCAATCTTGATATTATCGCCGTGGACAATGAGCCTCACCCCGATGATATGACCGACGGTGAGCTGAAGGCTATGGCAGAGACATTTAAGACCGCGGTGGTAAAGGCTACAAAGAATTGGTACACTCAGCTTGAAAAGTACCACGGCCTGATGTTCAATATGCAGCCTGTAGAGCAATAAAATCTGCACTTTTGCAAAAGGAGGATAGGTTATGTTTACAAAGAAAACCGTCGTTATTATCTGTATCGTTGCCGCGATTGTGCTTGGGGCGATAGCGGGGTACGTTGTTTATGACCTCAAGCTGCGCGGCGATGGAATAAATGTGCGTGACAAGGAGCTTTTTGTCTATTCGCTTGATGACGTGACCTATATCCGCCTGATGACGGGCGACGGGGAGCGAAACGACTTTTCTCAAAAAGCCGAGCTCGAAAAACTTGTCACTCTCCTCAACAAGCTTGAGTACAGCAAGGTAAAGCTTGACATACCCACACAAGGCTACACCTACAGCGTGACCGTGTATTATGAGTCGAGGGGCGTGGAGAAGTCCGATCAATTCATCGTATTTTCGGGTGCGGTTAAGTATGACGGCAAAATCTATACCCTCACTCCCGAAAGCGTGCCCGTTATGGAAGAAATAATCGCACTTATGCCGAGGTGAAAAAACGGGCTTTTGGGAACTTTTTTGAGATTTTTCGGTCTAAAAAGTAAAAGGAGGTAGTGCAGGTGAAAAAGCTTACGATTATAACTGTCATAGCTGTACTGCTGTGTGTTGCTGCGGTGGTTTGCATAAGTATAGGCTACAACCGTGAACAGGCCGCAGAACGGGAAGCTGAGCGTGAGATGGAAAAGCGAGGAGAAATCCACAGTCCGGGCAATTATATGGAGCCGCTTTACAAAAAACCTCAGAGCATGAGCGATTACAGAGCTGCTGCAGCGGCGGCGACCTACCCCAATTTCCGAACTCTGTATGAGCCTGCGGGAATTACGGGAAAAGATTTGTCGACCAGTAAATTGAGCAATCCGTTTGTGGTATTTGCCTTTGACGGGCAGGGACAGGTTTTGGAAGATGAGACCACCTACAACTGTCTGCTTGTTGATGACAGTCTTGTAGGCGAACACAAGGGTCGAATAGCCGTCCGATACAGCCAAGCCGAACAACGGAACCTGATTGAATACTACAAAAACGGACTTATCGCATCCATAGACAAGGGCACGGTTGACACCACAGCTGTGCTGACAATAGGCAAGCTCGGCAGCAAGACCTTCGTCACCGACGGGGTGAATCTGGATATTCTTGCAGTCGACAGCGAGCCGCACCCCGACGATCTCAGCGACAGTGAGCTGAAAGCTCTCGCCGCTGCCTTCAAGGCCGCCGCGGGAGAGACCTATCACTACGTCTGCGGCTACTATATCACCGTGCAGCCCATAGATCAGTAAAATTGAATAAGCGCAACACAAAAGCTCCCTCTGCCGAGGGAGCTTTACATATTTATGCGCATATCGACGGTTTTGAACAAATTATGAATGAATACTCTTGATTTTTATGTGCGGAGTGATTATAATGAGGGTATGATTTGCTTTAGCAGATTAATAAAAAAGACAGGAGAGAGAGAAACGATTATGGACAAGTTTTTCAAGATTTCCGAACGCGGCTCCAACGTCAAGACTGAGATAATCGCCGGCTTGACAACATTCTTCGCAATGGCGTACATCGTCATCACTAACCCCAATCAGATCACCAGCTTCACCACCGACGGACCTATGGGTCAGATCTGGAACTCCGTTTACGTTGCATCCATCCTGGTTGCGGTTATAGGCACACTGCTTATGGCTCTGTATGCAAAGATGCCCTTTGCTCAGGCCTGCGGTATGGGTCTTAACTCCTTCTTCTTTGTATCCTTCGTTCTGCCCGCAGTCATCTCCGGCAGCGACGTTATCGACGGCTATCAGTCCGGTCTGGTAATCATTCTGGTTTCCGGATTTGTATTCCTGCTGTTCTCTGTTACAGGCCTCCGCTCCAAGGTTGCAAGAGCCCTGCCCGAGTGCCTCAAGAAGGCTATCCCCGCAGGTATCGGTCTGTTCATCGCATTCATCGGCTTCCAGAACGTCGGCATCATTCAGGCTAACCAGTACACACTGGTACAGTTCCATGATTTCCACGGCGCTATCGCAAACGGCACGTTTATGACCACCGCTCTGCCCGCTCTGCTGGCTCTGCTGGGTCTGATCCTTATCGCTATTCTGGACAAGCTCAACATCAAGGGCTCGGTCCTCATCAGCATCGCAGCCATCACCGTAATATTCTACGTAGCTACCGGCACAGTTCCCTCCTTTGATATGAGCCAGGTCGGCCAGGCCTTCAAGGATTTCGGCGAGATCGGTATCACCGGCGTGTTCCAGGCTCAGTCCTGGAAGGACGCTTTCACCGGCGAAGCTATCGGCGGCGTTCTGTCTGCTGTTATGCTGGTTATCACCTTCTGCCTGGTCGATATGTTCGACACCATCGGCACTCTGTACGGCACAGCTTCTCAGGCTGATATGCTGGACGAGAACGGCGACCCCATCGACGTTGACAAGTGCATGACCTGCGACTCCATCGCTACCGTTGCCGGTGCTGCTCTGGGTACCTCCACCTGCACCACCTTCGTTGAGTCCGCAGCAGGCGTCGGCGCAGGCGGCCGTACCGGTCTGACCAGCATCGTCACCTCCATCTGCTTCGCACTCTGCCTGTTCCTCACCCCTCTGGCCAAGCTGGTTCCCGCATGCGCTACCGCTCCCGCTCTGATCTACGTCGGCGTTCTGATGCTCAAGGGCTTTGCAAAGGTCGATATGAACGACGTCCGTTCTGCCGTTCCTGCATTCCTTGCTCTGATCATGATGCCTCTGACATACTCCATCTCCAACGGTATCGGTATCGGCTGTATCGCATACACCCTGATCACCCTCTGCACCGGCAAGTACAAGAAGAACGACATCCCTGTTACCGTCATCGCTATCCTGTTCGTTCTCCGCTTCTGCCTGATCACAATGTAATTTTTGATCGCATACCAAAGACCCTGCGGCGCAAGCCGCAGGGTTTTTTGCGTGTTGAGCATAACTTTTGAGTTACAGCGTTTTATGGCGTTTGATTATTTACAATATACCGCACAGATGGTATTATTATCTCACCAAACAAAAAGGAGAGACACAAATGCGCAAGTTCAAGGCTATACAGTACGCTCCCTATGACGAGACACTTCTGGACATCTATCTGCCCGACGGCGAGTTTCGGGACGTTTTTATTTATTTTCACGGCGGCGGAATAGAGCACGGCAGCCGCGAGAGAGATCATGCCGTGTATGAGACTCTGGCACGCGAGGGCATCGCCTCGGTCACCGTTGACTACCGTATGTACCCCAACGCCAAGTACCCCCAGTTTGTAGAAGACTGCGCCGCATCCTGCGCGTGGGTGAGAGACAACTTTGCCTCCTATGCAGGCGAGGGCGAGAGACGTCTGTTCATGGGCGGAAGCTCGGCAGGCGGATACCTGAGCATGCTTCTCTGCTTTGACAAGCGCTGGCTGGGCGCTGTCGGTATGACTCCCGACGATTTTGCAGGCTACGTACACGATGCAGGCCAGCCCACCAAGCACTTCAACGTCCTCCGCGAGCACGGTCAGGATACCAAAAAGATCGTCGTCGACGAGACCGCGCCTCTGTACTATATCGGCGACGCACCCTCCTATCCTCCCATGTACTTCATTGTGTCCGACAACGATATCAAGAACCGCTACGAGCAGATCCAGCTGGTACTGGGCACACTCAGACACTTTAAATACGATCAGAGCAAGATCAAATACACCCTCATGCCCGGCACACATTGCTATGCAATGCTTAACGTGGACGAGAACGGCGACAGCTATCTGGGCAAGATGGTGGCCGAGTTCATCAGAGAGGTCAAATAACGCCATCCCGGAAGCCTCTGCGGTAAAGCCGCAGGGGCTTTTATTTGTTGGTGCTTGATTGACTTTTTTGTGCATCACTGTTATTATATAATAAGATAGGTATAATCTACACAAACACGGGGAAAGCGTATGAGCAGGCTCATAAAACAGCTGACAAAACTGATACCCACTATTGCAGTATGCACACTTTTGATGTGTATGCTGTGCTTTGCCGCGCCTGAGGACGAGACAGCGCCCGAGGCGGGCTTTGCATCGGGCGTCGGCAGCGCGAGCGACCCCTATGTGATAGAGAACATTGAGCAGCTGGAGTTTTTTGCCTCGTCGGTCAACGGCGGCAACAGCTACAGCGGTCAGTACATTCTTCTCGCGGCCGATATCGAGCTTAATGATGCCACAGACTCCGACTGGACAAAGTACGCATCTGCCTGGCAGCCGATAGGCAGTATGGATACGCCTTTTGCAGGCTCTTTTGACGGCGGCGGGCATACTGTCAGCGGTGTTTATGTGGACGGCGCGGCTTATGCGGGATTTTTTGGGTATAGCTGCGGCGATATCCGCAACTTCAATATCGGCACCTCCTATATCAGCGGAGCAGCCTACGCGGGCGGCATCTGCGCCTACAGCGAGAGCGGAATTATTATGAACTGCACCGCCGCGGCCCAGCTTTCGGGCGGCGAGCAGACCCAATATATGGGCGGCATCTGCGGCTACAACCTCAGCGGCGCCGTCATCGACTGCACAAACTCGGGCAATATCCGCGGAGTGAGCAGCATAGGCGGCATCTGCGGCTACAGCCGCGACACGGTGTACAATTGCTTCAACAGCGGAAACATCACCGCCACGGGCAACTACGTGGGCGGCATCTGCGGCTGGAGCTTTGTGAGCATCAGCGGCGGCATCAACGAGTCCGCGGTACTGGGCAAAAGCTTTGTAGGCGGCGTCTGCGGCGTCAACTACGGCAATATTACCGACAGCCGCAATACCAATACCATCCTCGGCGTGGCCTACACGGGCGGCGTCTGCGGATACGGTATTTCGGGCGCCAGGATCACCAACTCTTACAATACCGGCAAGGTCTCCGGCACAAGCTACATCGGCGGTGTCTGCGGTATGACCTATGCCTCCATCGGTGACTGCTACAATACCTCACAGATCTCCGGCTACAAGAACGTCGGCGGCATTGTCGGCAGCGGCAGGGATATCACCGAGAGCTACAACGTTGGCGCCGTATCGGGCAGCGGCAATGTAGGCGGCATCTGCGGCGAGAATTACGGCTCGCTGGTGGACACCTGTTACAGTCTGGGCGCCGTGTCGGGCGTTGAATATACGGGCGGCATCTGTGGCTACAACTACAGCGTTATTATGAACACCTACAACGCAGGCGCAGTCAGCGGAACTACCTTTGTGGGCGGCATCTGCGGCCGCAACGCAGGCGGCGTTGTGGCAACCTCCTACAGCGCATCGGCCGTGACGGGCGAGTATTTTGTGGGCGGCGTTATCGGCAGCAATTCGGAGGACGGCATCGTCCGTGACAATTATTATATGGCGGAGACGGCCGCCGACAGCCTCAACACCTCGCAGAAGGGCATCGGCAGCGGCGCGAGCGGTCAGACCAACGCCGATGTCAGCGGACAGACCGCAGGCCTCACCGTTGCAAAGATGAAGACCGCCGAGGCCTTTGGCGGATTTGATTTTGACACCGTCTGGACCATCAAGGGCGACAGCACCTATCTGTATCCCGAGCTTAAATACGCATCCTACGTGTCTGGCATCACTCTGGACAAGAAGGAGATCACACTCACCAAATATAACGAGACGGCCAAGCTGACCGTCACCGTGCCCTTTAACCTGACCCTGAATACCAAGGTTGTCTGGAGCAGCAGCAACGAGCAGGCGGTGGCGGTGGATCAGACCGGCAAAGTCACCGCCGTGGGCACGGGCCGTGCCATCGTCATGGCGGCACTCTCGGACGGCAGCTTCTACGCAACCTGCAACGTCAGCGCCACGGTTCCCGAGCTGACCGTGGGCGAGTCGGGAGGAAGACCGGGCGAGACCATCAGGCTGGATCTGACCGCGCTCAACAATCCCGGAGTTGACAGTCTGACCGTCAAGATCATCTGCAGCAGTCCCGCAGTCACGCTGGACAGCGTAGAGAGCGATGTTTTCAAGCTGGAGGGCAGCACCCTGACCCTCAAGCTTGACGGCCCCTGCGCGGCAGCGGGCAAGCTTGCCGTGCTGGTGTTCAAAATCAGTCCCGACGCCCGACTGGGCACGGCATCGGTCAAGCTGGAGGTTACCTCAACTGCCGACGGGGAGCAGACCGTTCTGTGGAAAACAACGGGCGGCGTGATAAAGATCAACGGCTTTGACCGCGGCGATATTGACAAAAACGGCAAAGAAGACGGCGAGGACGTTATAGCGCTCCTGCGCCACCTCAACAACACCGAGCCTCTCGCCGACACAAGCATGTGCGACGTTAACCGCGACGGCAAGCTGAATATTCAGGACGTCATCTGCCTCATCAACCACCTCAACGGCACCATACCCTTTGAGACCGAACCCGAGCCTCAGCCTGACACCCCCGATACCCCTGCAGAATAACCCGATTGCCGAAAAAATAACATAAAAAGCGAGGAAACAAGTATGATCTCTTTCGTTGCAGCAGGCGACAGCATGATCCGCGATCATCTGCCCAATACCCCTGAGTTCCAGAAGGTACGCGATTTTCTCAAGCGCGGCGACATCCGCTTTACCAACCTCGAAGCAACCATCATAGACGATACCTGCTTTGCCAACACCTACAGCGGCGGCGGATATATCTTCACCGAGCCTTATGTACTTGAGGACCTCAAGGAGCTGGGCTTCAACGCCGTCTCCTGCGCCAATAACCACGCCATGGACTTCTCCTACAACGGCGTGCTCAACACCCGCAAATGCCTCAAAGAAGCAGGCATCCCCTGCGCGGGCAGCGGCAGCAGTCTGTATGAGGCATCCAAGCCTGCATTTATCAACACCAACAACGGCCGTGTTGCCCTGCTCTGTCAGGCTGCATTGGGCGGTGACTACGTTCACGCCCGCGCAGGCGAACCCCACCACGATTTCAAGAGCCGCCCCGGCATCAACCTGCTTCGCAGCAACAAGGAGTTTTTGGTCACACCCGAGCAGATGGCAGTTCTGCAGGAGATCGTTGACAAGACCGATATGCACGGCGCCAAGAAGAAATCCCTCGAGCAGGGCTACACCTACGGTGTCAACCCCGAGCTGCTGGATATGAGCGGTGTCAAGTTC
Source organism: Oscillospiraceae bacterium (assembly GCA_045658985.1). Lineage (GTDB taxonomy): Bacteria > Bacillota > Clostridia > Oscillospirales > Butyricicoccaceae > RGIG3513. The sequence continues at coordinate 20,302 of JAZOWC010000027.1, read as the reverse complement.
CGCCTCTCCGACCACAACGGCTACAAGGTCAACCTCAATCAGCGCGACCTCAACCGTATGTGCAAGCATATTAACGGCGCGCTGATGAACTGCGACCACGCCATCGTCTCTCTCCATTGCCACGCCATCCGCGGCGGTGACGATTTCATCGCCGATTATCACGTGCAGGAGTACGCCCACGCCTGCATCGACGCGGGCGCAAGCGCAGTTATCGGCCACGGCACCCACGTAATGCAGGGTATCGAGATCTACAAGGGCAAGCCTATCTTTTACAGCCTTGCAAACTTCATCTATCAGATCAAGTACGCCACCCGCGTGCCCATGGACATCTGCGAGACCCGCGGCTATGACCCCGAGGACGTAGGCGCAGATGCTATGTTCCGCAAGCTTGCTCCCGGCAGCCTCACAGCCAACGAGCGTTATTACAAGACCATGCTGCCTTACTTTGAGTTCGAAGACGGCAAGCTGACCAAGCTTGAGATCCTGCCCATCAAGGTCTGCCGCTCTCAGCAGCCCTACAATATGGCAGGCGTGCCTCTGGCAGCCGACCCCTCCGAGATCATCGAACAGCTTGAATACGCCAGCAAGCCCTATGGCACCGAGTTCGAGATCGACGGCGACATCATCCGCGTCAAACTCTGATAAACTACCGAACCAACAAAAAATCCGCTTCATATGAAGCGGATTTTTCTATTCTTTTCACAGATTTTACACCTTGTTGCCGTAGTCGCGGGGGCCGTAGATGGCGGTTCCCACCCGCACCAGAGTGGCACCCTCCAGTATGGCCTCAATGTAGCTTCCGCTCATGCCCATGGACAGAATATCGGGCAGCGCGTTGGGGTAATTTTGCTCACGCAGACTCTCAAACAGCCTGCGCATCTGCTCAAAATACCTGCGGCTTTCGTCTCCCGTGCACCACGCGGGAGGTATTGCCATCAGTCCGCGCAGGCGCAGATGCTCTCTTTGGGCGGTCTGCTCCAGCAGATAGGGGAGACTGTCGGGCAGCACACCCGATTTGCTCTCCTCGAGACCGATATTGACCTCTATCAGAATATCCTGAGTGATGTTGCGGCGGGCGGCCTCACTGTCGATTGCCTCAAGCAGCTTTATGCTGTCCACGCTCTGAATAACGTCGGCAAGTCCCACGATCTTTTTGACCTTGTTGGTCTGCAGATGCCCGATAAAATGGGCCGCTTTGCCCAAAAACGCCCCGTCACCGGCGTGAGCCACCAGCTCCTGCATGTGATTTTCGCCGAATATATCCACGTCCAGCTGAGCACTCAGCCTGACCGTGTCGCTGTCGCGGGTCTTGCACACGGCACACAGGGTAATATCCTCCTCCCGCCTGCCCGAACGCGCGGCGGCAGAAGCTATCTCACCGCGGATGCGCGCCACAGCCTCCTGCATCTGCTCCTTTGTATAAGCCTGCGCCATATCACATCTCCCTATAGACGGCGCGGGGGCCGCCCACGTATTTGGGACGGGTGCGTGCGCAGAGGAGCAGCGCATGACCGATCTGTCTGATGCTCAGTCTCACGGGCACTGCCACCCGCTTGAGGTGCATACCGATGAGTGTGCCGCCGATGTCCATACCCGCATCGGCACAGACGGTCTCAACCGCCACGGGGTCACAGAAGCTTTCCCACGCCACGGTGGCAAAAGACCCACCCGCCTTTGGCTGAGGGAGCACGTTGACTATCTCATAGCCGCGCTTTTCGGCGGCGGCCCGCTCCATGATCAGCACGCGGTTGAGATGCTCACAGCACTGCACCGCAAGCTCCACGCCCCGCTCACACAGCAGGGGATATATGCCTCCAAAAGCCGCCTTTGCGGCGTCCAGAGAGGAGTGTTTGCCTATAGTTTCGCCCACGATCTCGCTGGAAGAACAGCCGATGACCATCAGCTGACCGGGTTTGAGTGCGGCGGCATCGCAGAGCTCTGCTGCTGCTTGACGGGCCTGAGCGGTGATCGATGTATACATAGTTCATCATCCTTTGGATTTGATAGGATTATTGTACCACACAAGCTTATGATTTACAACTTTGGATATTTTGCGCGGGAGGTGCCTTATGTATACGCAGAGTAGGTTGGAAAAACCGCAGAAATAGGTTATACTGTGCACACAAGGGAGTGTTGTACTATGAATACATATATAACCGCCGCCACCGTCCGCAAGCTGCGGGAAAAACGCGGTCTGACTCAGGCTCAGCTCGCCGAAATGCTCCACATCAGCGACAAGGCCGTCTCCAAGTGGGAAACGGGAAAGGGCCTGCCCGATATATCTCTGGTTGAGCCGCTGGCGCAGGCGCTGGGTGTGTCGGTGATCGAGCTGATGCAGGGGGAGCGGGTACAGAACCGCAATATCTCGGGCAATATGCTCAGATGCCGATTCTACGTCTGTCCCATCTGCGGCTATGTGATACATACTCTGGGTGAGGCGCTTATCAGCTGCTGCGGCGTTACTCTGCCGCCTTTGAGCGCCGAAGACTGCGTCCCAGAGCACATGATCTCTATGGAGAGCGTGGAGGACGAGCAGTTTGTAACCCTCAGCCATCCCATGACCAAGGAGCATTATATATCATTTGTGGCTTATGTCACCTCCGACCGCTGCCAGATCGTCAAGCTCTATCCCGAGGGCGAGGCACAGCTGAGACTGCCCGTCCGCCGTTTCGGTGTGCTCTATGCCTACTGCAACCGCCACGGTCTGTTCCGCAAAAAATTAGGCTGAAAACGCCGTTTAAGCTTGCGCGCACCTGCCGCGTGAGGGTATAATGTAGCCAAAACCACCCCGAGGGAGGAAAAATAAATGCTCAAAGATATACTCGCTTCCCGCGACCTGCTGCCCATAGTGCAGATGAATGACGGCACACCCGCCACCCGGGGCAACTGGAACGCCCGCCGAGCCGAAATGCTGCACCTGCTGGAGACATATTCCTACGGCGTCACCCCTCCCGCCCCCGCTTGGGTAAAGGGTGAGATCACCCGCGAATACGACCGATGCTGTGCGGGCAAGGCTATCGAGCACGATATAGACCTGACCTTCCCCACCCCCGGCGGCGATTTTACCTTCCCGCTGGTGCTGATGCGCCCGCTGAACGTACCTAAGCCTCCGGTGTTCCTCTACATCAGCTTCTCGGGTAAGCATAACAACTACATCCCCGTGGAGGAGATCATAGACAACGGCTTTGCATTCGCAACCTTCTGCTATCTGGACGTGGTCAACGACAAGCTGTTCGGTGACTACTCCGACGGACTTGGCAAAATGTTCGGCGTCACTCGAGACAACCGCACCCCCACCACTTGGGGCAAGATCGGTATGTGGGCGTATGCCGCATCCCGCGCTCTCGACTACCTGCTGACTGTCCCCGAAATCGATGCACGCCGCACCGCCGTCATCGGTCACTCCCGCCTCGGCAAGACCGCTCTGTGGGCGGCGGCACAGGACGAGCGGTTCTACTGCGCCATATCCAACAACTCGGGCTACGGCGGCGCCGCCACCTCCAAGCACGGCGAGGGCGAGCGGGTAGCTGACTTTATCCGCGTGGGCAGCTGGGACTGGTACTGCGAGAACTTCAAGCTCTACGGCGGCGATAGAGAAGACTCCAAGCCCTACGATCAGGCCCACCTGCTGGCGCTGATAGCACCCCGCCTGCTCTGCGTCGGCTCGGCGGCGTTGGATCGCGGCGCCGACCCTAAGAGCGAATATATTACTACCGCTTGGGCATCGCAGGCGTGGGAACTGCTTGGGGAAAAGGGCCTTATTTGCCCCGACCGCCTTGCGCAGATAGGCGATCATTTTATGGATGGCAGCGTGAGCTACCACCTGCGCGACTTCAAACACTACCTCTCCCGCTACGACTGGCAGCGGTATATGGCATTCCTCAAGAGCAAAGAATAACAAAAAAAGCTGACGGAAAGATCCGTCAGCTTTTTGCTATATATAAGCTTATTTGATATACCTGATTGCGTCGGATATGGTCTTTTCCATAGCCTCTCTGCCGTACTTGTCAACTTCGCTCTTGTTCTTTTCGCCGTGGGTCAGACAGCCTGCGCCGTTGATACAGCCGTTGATGCAGGCCATACCCTCGATGAAGTTGAAGTCCATCTTGCCCTTGCTTGCCTTGAGCAGAGCCAGCTTACACTCTTCGATACCCGAGCAGACAACGGGCTTTGCCTCAAAATCACTGCCCTTTTCTTTGAATGCCTGTCCGACAGCCTCGCTGAGACCGCCGCTTCGTGCAAATATTCTGCCAAAGAAGGATGCATTGTCCAGCACGTCTTCTTCCATGGTGCTGATGTCAAGATCGCGGCTGTCGATGAGAGCCTGCAGCTCCTCGAAGGTCATCACGCTGTCAACATAGGGCTTGGCGTGATCCTTCTGGAACTCCTGCTTCTTGGCGGTGCAGGGGCCGATGAACACGACCTTTGCCGAGGGATCGGACTGCTTGATGTACTTGGCAAGCGCCACCATAGGCGAGGGGTTGTGGGACACGTGCTGAACCATATCGGGGAAGTTCTTGTGTATAAAATCCACGAATGCAGGGCAGCAGGAGGAGGTGAGGAATCCCTTCTCGGCCAGCTCGTCTGCCTCGTCCCAGGCTACCATATCTGCGCCCAGCGCGGCCTCGACTACAGTGTGAAAGCCCAGCGCCTTGATACCCGAGATTACCTGTCCCAGCTTGGCGTAGGAGAACTGGCTGGAGATGGAGGGGGCGATGACGGCGTAGACCTTGGTCTGCTTGGTTGCGACGCTCTCCTTGAGCATCTTAACCACGTCCACGATAAAGGACTTGTCCACCACAGCGCCGAAGGGGCACTGATAGATGCAGGCGCCGCAGCTGATGCACTTGTCGTTGTTGATCTCGGCCTCACCGGTGGGAGCCATGGAGATGGCCTTGACCTTGCAGGCGTTCTCGCAGGGACGCTTGCGGTTGATGATGGCGTTGTAGGGGCAGACCTTGGCGCACAGACCGCAGTTGACGCACTTGGACTTGTCTATGACTGCGTGCAGGTCGTTTTTGAAAGTAATAGCGCCCTTGGGGCACACGTCCTCACAGCGGTGGGCAAGACAGCCGCGGCAGATGTCGGTAACAGTGTAGCCGCTGGTGGGACACTCGTCGCAGGCTATGTCGATGACCTCGATGACGTTGGGGTTTGTTTTGTCGCCGCCCATTGCGATGCGGATACGCTCGGTAGCGACTGCGCGCTCCTTGTGGATGCAGCAGCGCATGGTGGGGTGAGGGCCGGGGGAGAGGTACTTGGGTATGGTAAACACAGCCTCGCTGAGGTTGCCTGCCCACTCGGCACGCGCGACTTCGCGCAGGACCTTGTATTTGAGATACTGGATCTTTGTGTCAAACTTTCTCATATTAATAATCTCCTAAAAATAACTGACACGGATGTTTTTGCCCATCTGCCTGAGGCATTCGCTGAGCTCGCGGACGAGCTGCATTTTTATGCTGAAGGTAATGGGAAGATTCGGGTTCTGATGTGCGGGGTTGACCGCTCTGCCCACAAAGAAATTGATGTCGGTGGCCTGCTCAAAGAGCATACGTGCGATCAGGGATGCACCGTCGCGCTTGTAGCACCACTGGGAGTAGCTGTCGTTGTCGCGGAGGTAGTCGCGGGCGTATTCCAGCACGCGGTTTATGGTAATAACACCCTCGGTGACCAGATCGACGCCTTCGATATGACCCATGGCGGGGATATCGTCGTCATCGTCGCTCATAAAGTCCATCTTGACCTCCAGCGGCTTTTTGAGATAGCCGGCGGCTATCTTGGAGGTGGTGCCGCCGCAGACGATGTGCTTGCCGCTCTTGGAGAAGAACAGACTCATCATCTTGTCGTTGTCCTCGCGGTTGGAGGGCGGGCCGATCATCAGGTTGACCTGCTCGTGGGTACGCATATACACGGTCAGCGCCGTGGTATCGTCACCCGGCTCGCCGCTGTAACGGCGGTAGCATTCGTCAAGAAAGATAGTATTGAGGGTCTTGGCCGAAAAACCCACGTGGCACAGCGGCTCCAGATATTTGACGATATTGTCTCGGCCCCAGCCGTAGGCGTAGCTCATACCCGGTCCGACGCCCGAATGCTCGGCGCCGTCCGAATATGTGACGAGCACGTCGCCCTTCTGCAGCTGGATACGGGCGGCCTCGATGGATTTTTCTTCTATAACTGTGGTGACAAAGGGCAGGGGAAGCTCTTTGCCCCCTCGCACCAGTATGGCGCCGGGGTTGTCATACTGGATGATATGTGCCATACCCGTAGGGGATATGCTGATCACGGTAAAGGTCGAGTATGCGAGCTTGCGGACCGAGCAGATGGGGAGAGCTTCGGCAATGGCGTGTACGCAGTAGGATATTGGCAGATCCTCGGCTATCATACGGGATATGATGGTTGAGGTCAGAGTGGACAGAATGTTGGCCTTGACGCCGCTGCCCAATCCGTCTGCCAGAACCAGTATCACGCTGCCGTCGGGCTTCTCGATCTTTTCGATATGATCACCGCAGACTATCTCACCGTGCTTGCTCAGGCTTCCGTAGCCGATATCGGCATAAAGATACTCACTCATCCGATATGGTCTCCTTCAGCCGCTCGATGGCGATGAGAGTGTCGGCTGCCGTCTCGCCCAGCAGAGAGGCTATGTCCTGAACGATCTTGAGCTGCTTCTTTGCCACGTCGTTGGCAATATCCACAGCCTGCATACGCATCTCCATCTTCTTCTCCTGCTCGTCCATCTCACCGGTAACGTCGCGGAGTATGCAGATAAACAGATGATACTCGGGATTGTACAGTATTGTGCGGTCAACGTAGCAGCCGTACTCGGCCATATAGGTGCGCTCGGCAACAGGCTTTTTGGGCTTGACGCGGGCTTTGGTGAAGATAGCGGGGTCAAACAGACATGTGACGTTTTCGCCAAGCACGTCCTTGGGATTGCGGACTCTCAGCAGCTTGCAGGCCACGGGGTTGATCTTCTGCACCTCAAAATCATCGTTGAGCACCAGAATACCGTTGGGCGAGCTGTCTACAACCGTGTCCGAAAAACCCTCGGCCTTTGCGGTCATATAGGGCAGACACATGGACTGCTCGGCTTTGCCCTGAATAACGGCGATAGCCTTGTCGCGGCAGGTGTTGTAGCCGCAGGAGCCGCAGTTGAGGCGGTCTTCGGGATTTTCTTTGCCGATACGCATCAGCATCTCGTCGATCTCCCACTCGGGAGGCAGAGCTGCCGACTGCTGAATAGGCTGGGGAGTGCGGGTAATAAGTCCGCGGTGGGGAGTGTCTATGCAGAACTCCTCGGATCGGGTATATTTGAGAATATTGGCTGTGTTGGCGGCGGGAGCGCGCTTGGGCATAAGAGGGCCGTTGGCGCAGCTGCCCATGCAGGCCGAAAGCTCAATAAAGCAGCGGTGGAGAGATCCTGCGCGAACCTCCTCAAGCACCTCAAGACACTTGTCCAGTCCGTCCACGGCCAGATAGGTGTAGTCGGGGTTCTTTTCCATAGTGCCGATGACGCCGCCGGTGGTGGGGAACAGTCTGGTTTTGCCCTCGGAGCCGGTGTCGGGTCTATGCTCGGGCACTATACCCTCGCTGTCAAACCACTCGCACAGCTCTGTAAAGGACAGCACGGCATCAATAGCCTCGTCCTCGGTGGCTTCATACTTTTTGGCGATGCAGGGGCCGATGAACACCGTCTTGATGCCGGGGTTTTTGCTCTTCATATCCAGACAGTGAGCCTGAGCGGGAGACACAACGGGTGCCAGCGCAAACAGGGTGTCGGGGAAATGCTTGCGCATCAGCAGATTGATGCTGGTGCAGCAGGAGGAGATGAGGATGTTGGGCTTTTCTTCTCTGAGGATGCGCTCGTACTCGGTCTTGACGATAGCCGCGCCGATGGCGGTCTCCTGCACGTCCTTAAATCCCAGCTTGCGCAGAGCCTCACGCATACCCTCTATACCCACGTCGGGGAAGGCGGCGGCAAAAGAGGGCGCAATAGACACCATCACCTGCTCCTGAGAGACCATGACCTTGACACTCTCTATGTCGTTGCGGATCTCCTTGGCGTTCTGGGGACATACCTCAAAGCACTGACCGCACAGTATGCACTCGTCCTCGATGACGTTGGCCTGACCCGCCGAGAAGCGGATGGCTTTGACGGGGCAATAACGGATGCACTTGTGGCAGTTTTTGCAGTTGCTTTTTTTGAGGCGTAAGATGGTTTTTGTCTTCATAGGCAGATATCAGAGTCGGGACATAACTTCGCTTCTGAAGAACTCCTCAGCGGTCTCGGGGGTGACCGAGTAGACCTTGTCATCCAGGCTGACGCTGATGCCGTTCTGGCAGTTGCCCATACAGAAGGCGGCGTGGAAGTTCACCTTTTCGCGCAGATTGTTCTCGCTGATAAGTTTCTCAAAGGTCTGGGCAACCTTTTTGGAACCCTTGAGGTGGCAGGAGCTGCCGATGCAAACAGTAAGAGTCATAATGATCCTATCCTTTCGTATATGCCCGCAGGCAAAGATGTGTTATATGTTGTGTCCAATCAAAAAAACTATATTTATCAATGACAATATACCCCTCGGCAGGGGTTTTTGTCAATCCGCAAAAGTCTCCAAAGAGCCCCATTTTGCTTATTCTTTGCCAAAACTCCGTGCATAGTTGACTGTGTCCATGGCTTCTCTGGCATACTTGTCCGCACCGATCTTTTTGGCGTAGTCCTCGGTGAGCACGGCGCCGCCAACCACGGTCTTGCACCAGGGTGCCTGCGCCTTGAGCAGAGCGATGGTCTCCTCCATAGAGGGCACGGTGGTGGTCATCAGAGCACTCAGACCGGCAAAGGGCGCGTGGTGCCTGATCACCGCGTCACAGATGACCTCGGGCGGCACGTCCTTGCCCAGATCGATAACGTCGAAGCCGTAGTTCTGCAAAAGCAGCTTGACGATGTTCTTTCCTATGTCGTGGATGTCGCCCTTGACGGTGGCAAGGACAAAGGGTACGGAGTTTTTGCCCTCCTGCCTGCCCTGCATACTCAGGCGCACCTGCTCAAAAGCCGCCTTTGCGGCCTCGGCGCTCATAAGCAGCTGGGGCAGGAAGATTTTTTTGGCCTCAAAATCGGCACCCACGCTGCTGAGAGCGGGGATGATGTCACGGTGCACGATGTCCATGGGCGCCGTGTTGGCCAGCATAGCTTTGGTGCAGTCGGCTGCGCGGGCGGTAAAGCCGCGGACGATGGCATCGCGGAGCGAGTCGGGTGCGCTGTCGTCGGGTTTGGATTTTTTGACGGCCGAGGCGGCGGGAACTGCCGCGGCAAATGCGTCCGACTCCTCGATATACCGACCGCAGCCTGTGTCCAGACCTGCCAGCGCTCGGTAGCTGTAATAGGTCTTCATCATATCCTGAGAGAAGGGGTTCATAATGGCGCAGGACAGACCATTTGCCAGCGCAAGGGCAAAGAATGTGCTGTTGAGGGCGTCGCGGACGGGTAGACCGAATGACACGTTGGACACGCCCAGAACGGTGTGGCATCCCAGTTCGTGCCTGATGTATCGCAGGGCCTCGAGAGTGACCGCAGCCGCCTGAGGCTCGGCGCTGACCGCCATGGTCAGGGTGTCGAATATGATGTCTTTTTTGCCAATGCCGTAGCTTTCTGCAGCAGCAAGTATCTTTTTGGCTATCTCGACCCTGCCCTCGACCGTGCCGGGGATTCCCTGCTCGTCAAGGGTGAGTGCGACACACACGCCGCCGTATTTTTTGACCAGCGGGAAGATAGCATCCATGCTTTCTTTTTTGCCGTTGACCGAGTTGAGCAGGGGCTTGCCGTTGGTGTGTCTGAGTGCAAGCTCCATAGCGGCGGGGTTTGCCGTATCGATCTGCAGGGGGAGGGGGGTGACGCTCTGCAGGGCGCAGACGGTGTCGCAGAGCATTTGGCGCTCGTCGATACCGGGCAGACCCACGTTGACGTCCAGAATATGTACGCCCTTGTCCTGCTGGCGCACACCCTCGCCGAGAATATAATCCATATCGCCGTCCAGCAGAGCCTGCTTGAACCGCTTTTTGCCCGTGGGATTGATCCGCTCACCGATGAGCAGAGGCTCGCGGCCGAAATACACCGCCTGACTGTAGGACGTGGTCACGGTCAGATTTTTGGCTGTGAGGGGCGCGGGTTCGATTCCTGCCGCCTCAGATGTCAGCAGCTTTATGTATTCGGGAGATGTGCCGCAGCAGCCGCCTGCCACGCGCACGCCCTGTTTTATCAGGTCTGCCACGGTGAGGGCAAACTCAGATGGGGTGATATCAAACACGGTCTCGCCGTTTTCTACGCGGGGCAGACCGGCATTGGGCTTGAGGATGACGGGTACCGAGCAGGCGTCAAGCAGCCTCTCGATGACGGGAGCGAGCTGGCGGGGACCGAGGGAGCAGTTTGCGCCGATGGCATCCGCGCCCATACCCTCCAGCATGGCCGCCATGACCTCGGGGGATGCGCCGGTGAGCAGCTTGCCGTCCTCACTGTAGGCGCAGGAGACGATAACGGGCAGGTCGCTGTTTTCTTTGGCGGCCAGCAGAGCGGCTTTGGTCTCATAGCTGTCGCTCATGGTCTCGATTATGATGAGATCGGCGCCGTACTTGACGCCCAGTCGGACGGTGTTGGCAAATACCTTCACCGCATCTTCAAAATCCAGATCGCCCAGCGGCTTGAGCAGCCTGCCAGAAGGGCCAATGTCCAGCGCCACGAACTTGTGATGATCGCCCGAGCTTTGCTCGGCGGCGGCGCGGGCACAGCCGATGGCGGCGGAAACTATCTGCTCAAGCTCGGATTCTTCAAACTTGAGAGAGTTTGCGCCAAAGGTGTTGGTACATACAACGTTGCTTCCCGCGTCAAAATAATCCCGATGGATGCGTGTCACCACCTCGGGATGTTTGATGCACATCCTCTCGGGATGCTCGCCGGGCTTGAGTCCGTTTTTCTGGAGCAGGGTGCCCATAGCACCGTCAAGATAGACTATGTTGTCTCGCAGATATTCCCTGAATGTCATACAGACCTCCTGAATAAACAGTCGGTGTTGTTGCACAGACTGCATTTGTTGTGGTGTTCTTCCTCTCTGCCCACTCCCGCAAAAGCCGTCACCGACTTGCAGGGGGTCATAAGCAGACTCTGAGTCAGGTACAGACCGATGTTTTTCTGGCAGTCGAGGAGCTCGAATATCTCCCGCTGGGCGCTCAGAGCCAGATCTCCGTAGCCGGGACTGAACCTCGGGCGCAGAGAGATGCCGTCCGACTCACACAAACTGCGGCAGAAAAGGTCGCACAGCGCCTCTGTCCGCTCACTGCCCAGAGCATCCATCAGCAGAGCGCGTGCAGGGGACAGACGTCCGTGACGGGCGATGAGCCTGTCAAGCTCTGTACCCAGAGTGGCGCCCATTATGATGACCTGACTGCAGCCGGAGAGGTTTTTGGCAAGATCGCGGGAGTCAAATCTCACATGCTCCACAGAGCAGCCGTCCTCGTCTGCGCTCACTTGGGCAACACGCCAGCATACTTTGGGGCGAATAACTCCGTCTGCCTCGGCTATGCACTCTCTCAGCAGGCTGAGGGTGTGCTCGTCTGCCTGCCTGCAGGCGGCGTAGCGGAGCACCTCTCTCTCGTCGGGAGGTGGGAGAGAAAAGGATCGGGTATATACGGGCGTCATTTTTTGATTATGTCGCTGAGGTTGCTCTGTATCTTGGCGGCAACGTCAGGCTTGTTCATGGAGTAGACGTGTACGTTGGTCAGACCGTTGGCGTACAGATCGATGATCTGGTCGGTGGCGTAGGCGATGCCCGCCTGCTTCATTGCGGCGGGATCGGAGCCGAATCGGTCAACAAGGCTCTTGAACCGCTGGGGCACGAATGAGCCCGACAGCTTGATGGCACGCTCAAGCTGGCTTGCGTGGGTGATGGGCATAATGCCGGGTATGACGGGGACGGTGATGCCCGCCTCGCGGATCTTGTAGAGGAAGTTATACAGCAGATTGTTGTCAAAAAACATCTGTGTGGTCAGAAAATCACAGCCTGCATCCACCTTTTCCCGCAGGCGCTTGATGTCATCCTTCTGGTTTGCGCTCTCGGGATGTATTTCGGGGTAGCAGGCGCCGCCGATGCAGAAATCGCCCGCTTCACGCAGCTGATGCACAAGGTCGATGGCATAGCGGTAGTCCCACTGTGTGCGGTCGTCGCCTGCCATACTGTCGGGAATGTCGCCCCGCAGAGCCATCACGTTCTGTATGCCCGCGTCCTTCATGGCCCCGATACGCTTTGCCACCGTCTCGCGGGTGCTGGATACGCAGGTCAGATGTGCCAGCATGGGCACGCCGTGCTGCTGTTTGATGTTTTTGGCTATCTCCAAAGTATATTTGCTGGTGCCGCCGCCTGCGCCGTAAGTCACGCTCATAAAACTGGGCTGCAGCTTGGCTATCTCCTCGGTGGCCGTCTTGACACTCTCAAAATTGGGCGCCGGTTTGGGCGGGAACACCTCGAAGGAAAGATGCAGGATATTGCTGCTCAGTATCTCGGATATTTTCATACTTTCACTTCCCCGATATTTATCTTTTTATTATACCATTGATTATATATATTATCAATATGTATAGAGGCGGAGCGGGTGCAGATATTTTTTGGAAGCCTGATTGAAAAAATCGAAAAACCGTGCTATTATATCATATTGGAGTAGTGTTGGAAGGAGGAGATCATTACGGCTGATAATATCCAAGCTGCAAACAGTCCCTGCCGCAATATAGAAGGCAAAGCCCTGGGCAAAAAATGCCTGATGGCCGCGTTTATACTGCCTGTCGGAATGTATCTGTCCGAGCTTACGGCATTTTTGGAGGAGCCGGTATTCAGCTACATCTACTACGGCAACCTCAATACCATGTTCTATCATCTGGCATGCACCCTGTTCATACTGGGATTTTTTGCCCTGTTCCACAGCAGGATGAAGAAGCTGGCCAATTTCACCCCCTTCGCGCCCATCGGCGGCGCGCTCACCGTGAGACGCAAGGTGCTGCTCTATTTTATGACCCTGATCCCCGTGTTCATCACGTCGGCGGCTCTTGATTTCCGCTTCAAGCTGGTCTACGGCCTTGGCGAAAAGGTCACCGCCATGACCCTGCTGGGCAACGGCGTGGGATATATCCACACGGCGGCCAAGCTTCTCTGCGTGATGTATTTTATCGTGCTGGTGGAGGAGGCGTTTGAGGCTATTTTCCACTCGGTGCGCCCCATCCCCGCAGGCGGCATACTGGCGGCACTCACATTCGGCGTGGGCGAGCTTATGTTTGCTCCCTCGGCTTTCTCGCTGCTGTATCTGTTCCTGATCGGCTACTTCGGTGTTGTGTACATTCTGTCCGAAAAGCGCTTTGTCATCAGCTACGTGCTGGCGCTGATTATGTATATACTATGATGAAGAAAATAACGGATTTTATCAAAAACAACTATATACCCTTCCTGTTTGCCGCAATCGCCGTGGTGATAGAGCTTATGGCGGTATTTGTGACCTCGGGCAAGCTGTTTATCCGCAGTCCCTGGATGTATTTTACCGTGCTGGGACTGCTGGTTGCGCTGCAGTTTTTTATCGCCTCCAACCGCGCGCGGCATATTCTGTCCTGCATTCTGCTCAGCGCGGTTTTTGTGCTCGATCTGGTGTTTATCGTCATATTCGAGATGACGGGCACGATTTTTGACTTCTCCATGCTCAATCTTCGCGGCGATGCCATGGCAATACTGGAGAGCGTCCCCATCAACTTCACCTACACTTTTATATGCGGTGCGCTGATAGGCGCGTTTATTGTGTTCGGCAGAGATATCGGCCAATACAGTGTGACCATTAAACCCACCCGATTTTTGCGCAAAGCAGTCTGCCTCATCGTTGCGGGCATTCTGGTCTGCCACGTGGGTCTGGTATATATCGCCGCCGCCAAGCACGAAGAGGACAAGTTCCTCCGCGGCAAGATCTACGACTCCGGCGAAGAAGGCTACGCCGATCAGGGCGTCATCGGCAATCTGGTCAGCGAGATGTACGAGGGCGCCTTTACCGACGTTGAGGTAGGCAGCAAGCAGGAGATCCGCGACTTTATCTACAAAAACACCAGCTCCGAATACATCCCCTACTACGCCGCCGCAGAGGGATACAACGTAGTCACCATACTGGGCGAGACCTTTGAGTGGTTCTCCTTCATTGCCGATCCCGAGATATACCCCAACGGTCACTTTTTGCCCGAGGAGACTCTGCGAGAGCTGTACCCCAACCTCTACGAGTTCTACGATACCTCGGTGGTCATGACCAACTTCCACGCCCGCGAAAAGACCGACATCTCCGAGAACCTCTCCCTCTTTGGCAGCTATCCTCTGGATTACTATACCAATTACGACTACGCAGCCAACAACATCGCATACTCCCTGCCCAATCTGATGAAGACCCTCTATGACGTGCCCAGCATATCCTTCCACAACGGCAACTATACCTTCTACAACCGCAACGAATATCTGCCCGCCGCTGTAGGCTTCGAGCAGTATATCGCCTGCGAACAGATGGAGGAGATGGCTCCCGACGTGTTCACCAATTATTTTGACGGACGCGGCGAGCGCAATATGGACTCGGAGATGATCGAAGCCTGCCGTGATATGATGTTCCCCACCGACAGACGGTTCAACACCTATATAACTACCATAGCCATGCACGGCAGATACGATTACCGCGACAACCTCCAACCCTATTATGCCAAGCTGGAGGAGGTTGGCTTTACCGCTCCCGACGAGGAGGACGAAGAAGCCACCGCCTTCTACCACTATGCCGCGGCGGCAATGGACTTTGACCGCGCGCTGGGCATGATCGTGGACACACTCACCGAGCGAGGACTGATGGACAACACCCTCATAGTGCTGTTCGGCGACCATAACGCCTATTATCAGACCCTGACCAACTACGTCAAAGACATCTACCCCAAGACCGACCGCGACTGCGACGTTACCGAGCTGTACCGCGTACCTATGATGCTCAAGATCGGCAACAAGGTGCAGACCCGCCGCGAGATCACCAAATTCACCTGCACCGCCGACATCCTGCCCACCATAATGAGCCTGCTGGGCATCAACTACTACACCAATCTGTATTACGGCCACAGCGTATTTGACAGGCAGGAGAGTGTGCTCTACTCCCGCGCCTACGACGTGTTCCTCACCGACAAGCTGTATTTCAACACCCTCGACAACATCTCCTACCGTGACGAAGACGGCAGCGACGAGTACATCGAGGACGTTGAGCAGCGCTGCCTCAAGCTGATGGAAAAGGTCTCCTACATCAACCGCATATTCGCCTGCGATATGTTCACGGGCAAAGATCTGGAGACCTTCAATAACAATATGCGCGCCATAAACGGCAGGTGAATGAGATGAACGAGCAGGATATCCGCGCCTTTGCCAACATAGTCCGCTCAAGCTCCAATATCGTGTTCTTTGGCGGCGCAGGCGTGTCAACCGAGAGCGGTCTCAAAGATTACCGCAGCGAAAACGGCATCTACACCGCCGTGCGTGAGTACGGCGCGCCGCCCGAGGAGATATTGAGCCACGATTATTTCTTTGAGCGCACAGAGGAGTTTTATCGGTTCTATCGGGATTTCTTTTTGGGTGAGGCTCGCCCCAACGCCGCACATTTTGCCCTCGCCGAGCTGGAAAAACAGGGCAAGCTGAGAGCCGTCATCACCCAGAACATCGACGACCTGCACCAAAAAGCGGGCAGCGAGCGGGTGTTTGAGCTCCACGGCACCACCCGCAAATACACCTGCCCCGTCTGCGAAGAAAAATATACCAAAGACTACCTGCTCGCCACCCGGGGCGTGCCTCTCTGTCGGGTCTGCCATAGCCCCATCAAACCCGACGTGGTGCTCTACGGCGAGCAGCTTGACGACAGCACCGTGTCCTGCGCCATAGACGCCATCTCCCGCGCCGATACCCTGATAATCGGCGGCACGTCTCTGGCCGTGTACCCCGCGGCAGGCTTTGTCCGCTATTTCAGCGGGCGCAATCTCATCGTCATCAACCGCACGGTCACCGGCATGGACTCCCGTGCCGACCTTGTTTTCCGTGAGCCAATAGGCGAGGTACTCAGCGCCGTGATGGCGTGCCTTGCAGAATAATTTACAAAAAGCAGGAGTTTTTCTCCTGCTTTTTCTGTTGCTAAACCCTCCCAAAAGGGGTATACTTTGTATAATAGGTTACCCGCTCTGCTTATATAGAAAGGTGATATATATCAAAAAACTCAGACTCATCCTCATTCTCCTGCTTGCCGCCGCAGCGGTGGGCTTTGCCTCCCTGCTCACCCTCAACGGCATCGTCAAACACCGCGCCAAACCCTATATCCTCGACCCCGACAGCTATAGCGGAGAGAGCTTTGACTGCATCCTCATCCTCGGCTGCGGCGTCTACGGAGACCGCCCCAGCCATATGCTCAGCGACCGACTGGACAGGGGAGTGCAGCTTTTTGACCTGAAGCTTGCTCCCAAACTCCTGCTCAGCGGCGACAACAGCCGCGCCGACTACAACGAGGTCGCCGTTATGCGTGACGTGGCCGCCTCAAAGGGCGTACCCCTCGAGGCGATTTTTATGGATCATGCAGGCTTCTCCACCTATGAGAGTATGTACAGAGCGCGGGATATATTTGATGCCGACAGGGTGCTCATCGTCACTCAGGGCTACCACCTGTACCGCGCTGTTTATGACGCCCGCGCACTGGGACTGGACGCTTACGGAGTGGATGCCGACCTGCGTGCCTACGCGGGGCAGACCTTCCGCGACCTGCGTGAGGTGCTCGCGCGGGTCAAAGACTTCGCGTGGTGCATCTTCAAGCCTGAGCCCACCTATCTGGGCGAAAAGATCCCCGTCAGCGGCACGGGCAACGCCGCAAAACAATAAGGAGCCGCATATAGTATGAAAACCGAGACCTATATTATAGAGGGAATGTCCTGCGCCGCCTGCTCGGGTGCGGTTGAGCGTGTCACCCGCAAGCTGGAGGGCGTATCCGCCAGCGACGTCAACCTGATTATGGCAAAGATGACCATCACCTATGATGAGTCGCAGCTTACCCCAGAGCGCATTATGGCCGCCGTCGAACGTGCGGGCTTTGGCATCCGCCCCGACATCCCCGAACCTCCGCAGACCACCCGCGACGACGCCGACGACGATCACAAAGCCTCCGCTCTGGGCATCATTCTGGCAGCTCTGTTCAGCGCCCTGCTGATGTACGTGTCCATGGGCCATATGATCGGCTCGGGACTGCCCCTGCCTCAGCTCATATCCCCCCACGCCCATCCCCTTAACTTTGCCCTCGCGCAGCTCCTTCTTTGCCTGCCCGTGCTGTTTATCGGCCGCAAATACTTCCTCTCGGGCATCAAAGCTCTGATCTCCCTGCACCCAAATATGGATTCGCTGGTCACCATCGGCTGCACGGCATCCTTCCTCTACAGCCTTGTTATGACCATCCTCATACCCGGCAACCCCGCCCACATCCACGATCTGTATTTTGAGTCTGCCGCCGTGGTGCTCACCCTCATTATGCTGGGCAAGCATCTCGAAGCAGGCTCCCGCCGCCGCACCAAGGGCGCCATCCGCAAGCTGATGGAGCTTACCCCCGACACCGCCGTACTTATCACCCCCGACGGCGCACAGACCACCGTCCCCGTCTCCACCCTCAAAGTCGGCGACACCGTACTGGTCAAACCCGGCTCCCGCATCCCGCTTGACGGTGAGGTCACGGGCGGCGAGAGCGGCGTCGACGAGTCCATGCTCACAGGCGAGAGCCTGCCCGTGTTCAAGCAGGCAGGCAGTCCCGTCACCGGCGGAAGCGTCAATCAGAGCGGTGTTCTGTACGTGCGCATCACCCGCATCGGCGAAAATACCATCCTCGCAGGCATAATCCGCTTCGTGCAGGAGGCCCAGGGCAAAAAAGCCCCCATAGCCAAGATAGCCGACAAGGTCGCAGGCGTGTTCGTCCCCGCCGTTATGTCCATCGCCATTATAGCCGCCCTTTTGTGGCTCATAAGCGGCCAAGAACTGTCCTTTGCCCTGCGTATATTCACCTCGGTGCTTGTTATCGCCTGCCCCTGCGCGCTGGGACTTGCCACCCCCACCGCCATTATGGTGGGCACGGGACTGGGCGCAAGTAACGGCATCCTCATCCGCTCGGGTGAGGCGCTGGAGATCACAGGCCGCACCAAAACCGTAGTTTTTGACAAAACCGGCACCCTCACCGAGGGCAAACCCTCGGTCAGCGAGGTTGTATGCTACAATATCGACCACCGTCAGCTCATCCGCACCGCCGCCGAGGCCGAGAGCGTCTCCCAGCACCCCCTCGCCGCCGCCGTGGTGGACTACGCCCGCTCCCGCGAGCTCGAGCCACACGAGCTGCCTCGCAAATTCGACAATATCTCCGGTCAGGGCATCGTCGCCACACTGTCTTCGGGCATCACCGTGGCCGCAGGCTCGGTTCGCCTGCTCGAGAGCAGGAATATTGACACCTCCGCCGCCTCCGCCGACCTTTTGCGCCTTTCTCAAAAAGGCTGCTCGGTCATCTGCATAGCAATCGACGGAGAGGTGCGCGGCGTTATCGGCATATCCGACAGCCTCAAAACCACCGCCGCCGAAGCCGTGGCCCGTCTGCGCGCCATGGGTCTGCGCACGGTCATGCTCACAGGTGACAACCGTGCAGCCGCCGAATATATGGCCGCTCTGGCAGGCGTGGACGAAGTCATTGCCGAAGTCCTTCCCGAGCAGAAAGCCGCCGTCGTCGCCGACCTGCAGAAGCACGGCACCGTAATGATGGTGGGTGACGGCATCAACGACGCCCCCGCACTGGCTCAGGCCGATATAGGCTGTGCCGTGGGCGGCGGAAGTGATATCGCCATCGAATCTGCCGACATCGTGCTTATGAAGAACGACGTCTGCGACGTGCCCCGCGCCGTCCGCCTCAGCCGCCTTACAATGACCAATATCCGCCAGAATCTGTTCTGGGCCTTCTGCTACAATACCATAGGCATCCCCGTGGCCGCAGGCGCCCTCTACGCGGTCAACGGTATGCTCCTGTCGCCCATGATCGGCGCATTTGCCATGTCTCTCAGCTCAATTTGCGTTGTCTCCAACGCATTAAGATTAAAAACCAAAAAGCTTTGAAAGTGAGGAAACCGAAAATGACAACCCTGAAAGTCAACGACATGCATTGTGAAGTATGCGTCAACCGCATCAAAAAAGCCCTCGACGCCGAAGGCCTCGGCTACACCGTATCCCTCGCCGACAAAACCGTCACCATCGACGGCTGCGACCACTGCGTCAAAAAAGCCATCGGCATCCTCGATGATCTTGGATTCACCGCCGCAGAAGTTAAGTAATGGTCTTTTGGGCATATTTGCGCCATTACTGCCCAACTCTCGCTTGCCGTACACACGGTACTGTCTGCGCTCGGGTTGGTTGTACTGACGCAAATATGCTCCAAAATCCCCCGCCCCGAGCAAGCTGAATAATAGCACCAAAAGGCTCCCCTTGTTGCAAGGGGAGCTGTTTTTGCGTACAGCAAAAACTGAGGGGATAAATCCCCCACCCCCCGCATAAGCCTTCCCCTTGATGGGGAAGGGGGACCGCTTGCGGTGGATGAGGTGGAAACCAAAACATCACCTCATCAGTCTCGCTACGCTCGACAGCTTCGCCTCAAGGGTAAGCCTTGTAGCCCTCCCGCAGCCCTCGTGCTTCGCAAGTAGGGGAGGCAGCCCTCTGCCTCCCGCGGGCGATCAATGATCGCCCCTACATCCTGCCCAATCTGCGCCACCGTCGTAGGGGTATCGTCCCCGTCTCCCGTAAAGCCTTCTCCGGTTGGAGAAGGGGGACCGCTTGCGGTGGATGAGGTGAAAACTTGCCCCTTCGGTCATCCTGAGCGGAGCGCCGCTGAGATACCACCATCGCTTCGCTCGGTGCTGCTGCGCAGTTCGACAAGCTCAGTATGACGCAGCGGCGCGCAGTCGAACCCGTAGGGCGCGCTTTGCGCGGGATCTACCCAATCTGCGGCACCGTCGTAGGGCAGGGTAGCGAAGCGGCGACGCGGTGTTGAATGACACCCAAGCGCGGTGAGTACCGCGCAAGGTGTAGGGAGGGTTTTGCCCGACCGTAAACACAAATCTGACGGGGACCTCGCAAAGCGTATGCTTTGTGGGGAGAGGACTGTCAGACCCGCGGCGTGACCGAGCCGCAGCGAGACAGGTGTCAGCCGCAGGCTGACGGATGAGGTGAAAACC
>JAZOWC010000026.1:0-36341 GCA_045658985.1 Oscillospiraceae bacterium | reverse complement strand
TACCGGTAATTATAATTTTTTTGCCAGTGTTAAGAATATTGTTTATATCACATGTATCAATAGTTTTGCCATTGTAACTTAATCCTATACACTCATAGAAAGAATATAAGTCTTTCGGAACTCTGCGATAAATAATTGTTTTGATTTTACTATACTTTCTATATGTATTATCTAAATACTCTTCATATGCCGTTCCATATCTAATGGCATCTTTTGAGTCTAAGTCTTTAAACCATTTCTTTGTTTTACTCCATGCACCTTTTATAGCATCTTCTATTAAGTTTGTGGTCACTTTTGTAACAACTTCCGTTGCGTTAATATCCATGAAACTTCCTCCATTTAAGTTTTTCTGAAATTTCTGCTAACCGTATTATACCATAAATCGGCACTGCAATCAACTGACACCCCATATAATGCAACTGTTTATGCTTGAATTTTTATGTGTCTTTTCGTAATATTGCAAGATAATCTTCATATGCAAACACACGGTTGCGATTTGCATTGTTGGTTTGAATTAAAATTCCCGTGTCTATCAATCTATTTACCGCAAGCGAAACTGTGCTAAAGGCGAGATTTAATTCTTCTGCAGTTTTACCGATATCAATGATTGGATTTTGCTCAAGATAATCAAAAACAGCGCGGGCATTCTTTGCCGCTCTCCCCATTGCATCTATCTTTTTGATGTTTGCATCATGAAGTTCGGATAGTCTTTTGATTGTTTCAACCGATTCATCGGCTGACTCTTTAATAGCATTTAAGAAAAATTTTATCCACTGCTCATAATTATCCTTATTACGAACTTCACTCATACGGTCATAATACTCGATACGATTCTTTTTGAGATAATATGATATATACAATGCGGGTGAATTTAACGCCTTCTTCTCCATCAGGAACAATGTAATTAGAAGCCTACCTACACGACCATTACCATCAAGGAATGGGTGGATCGTCTCAAACTGATAATGAAGCAGTGCTGCCTGAATAAGTAAATCCAACGAGCCATCTGAATTGATATACTTTTCCAAATCAGACATAGCATTTATCATATCCTCCGGGTTCGGTGGGATATAACGTGCATTCTTTAGAGATGACCCCGCAGCACCGATCCAATTTTGAGAAGTCCTGAATTCGCCGGGATTTTTCTCCTGACCACGAACACCGGACATCAAAACTTCATGTGTTTCTTTAATCAGTCTATTGCAGAGAGGAAGAGTGTTCATTCGTTCAAGCGCAAACTCTGTTGCTTTAATATAGTTCACAACATCTGCCACATGTTGATTGGCATTTTTTTCGATCAGTGGATCCAAAACATCTTCAAGAGTTGCTTGTGTGCCTTCGATTTGAGATGACAACAAGGCCTCCTTGCGGACATACATCGACACAAATAGATTCATATTGGGAATGTACGAAGATAGTGTATCCAACGTTGCCAATGCTTTTGTCGCGCTAGTCAACAAAGAAACCATTTCATTATCCATATCAACTAACGGTGGCAATGGCGCAGGTCGAAAAGATTTATACATTGCTTCGCCGCTTAAATTACTTATATATTCTCCCGATCTTCGCATACGGTTTCCTCCAAGTCAAAATTACATTTTTAATTATACTTATCTTATTTTGATTTGTCAAGTTAAATCGAAACAAGCAACATCTTTACTATTTATAATTTTGAGTTGTTTTGTCGCAAATCTTATGTAACGTTTGCGACAAACTTGCTAATTTTGAAAAAGAGAAAGCCGGATGAACGTATCGCTCATCCGGCATCATAATATGCAGGCTACACCTCGCTTTTTTGATCGAAAAAGCGTTTTTAAACGGATTTTGTGCAAATTGAGTTGGACAAAATCCAGCGAAAACCCTGGTGTTTATGCGTTTTTATCCTATTATCCCATATCCCGCTATATCCCCTCAGTCATTTTTTCAAAATGACAGCTCCCCTTGTATCCCTCCACCAATCTGCGGTTGGTCCGCCGGTCGCAATCACAGATTGCTCCCCGCTTTGGCTAAAAATATGCCACCGGCATATTTTCTTAACGCGTCGCGCCCTATTTAGGCAAGGGAGGCAGGACGGGGAGCCTTGCGGGCAGCTCATATGAGATTATTTTCCGTAGGTTTTCAGCTCGCGAGGGGTGCAGTTATAGTGTTTTTTGACAACTCTGGCAAAGTATTTTGGGTCGCTGTAGCCGCTTTTTTCGGCGGCTGTCTCCACCGCCTCGCCGCAGGATATGAGATTGCGGGCGTATTCCAGACGCAGGCGGGTTATATACTGCACCGGCGTTTTTTGGTAGTGTCTGCGGAACAGCAGACGCAGATCGGTCTGGCTTATTGCGGCGTTTTTGCAGATCTTTTCCACCGACAGATCCTGATCACGGTAGTTTGTATTGATATACGACAGGGCGTTTATAAAATGCTCGGGCATACGGTTTTTCAGCTCGTTGGCGCACAGCTCGCCCAGGATATAATACAACTGCGACAGCACGTGCGCCTCGTGACCCAGCGCTTTGTTCTGCCACAGAGTATGGGCGGCGATGAAGGCTTTGTATATCTGCTCGGCGTTGCGGGGGGTGTATATTTCGGGCTCGGTGTCATCGGACGCGGTGACAAAATGTATGGCCAGCATATCGGTATCTGTATATTCGGCTCGGTAGGGCAGTCCCTGGGGCAGGTACAGAATGTCGCCGCCTGCATAATAGGATTTTTCGCCCACGGTTACGGTCGACGTGCCGCCGATCCTGAAAGCCAGCGAGGAGTATTCTCTCGGCTCGACCTCAAACTTTCCGCCCTCCCACACAACCCGCTCCACGCCGACGATGCACCGTGCGGGGTTCTTGCATTCATAAAGCATTTTTTCCACCTCTTGTCAAATATATCACACTTTTTCAGGCTTTTCAACACCGAAAAGTCCACCTTTTGCGTTGTTTTGTGAGTGTGTGCGGGCTGGGTGAGAGTTCTATAATATAGTTGGTGGGGTTTGTATTACGGCAAACACCAACCGAACTCTGAAAACAAGAGGGGTATACACAATGAACGAACTGAAACAAAAGATCATAAACTTTGCCAAAGCCGACGGCGTCGATCTGATCGGCTTTGCCGACCGTTCCCGTTTTGAGGGAGTGGCGGCAAGCAGCAATCCTTTTTCCATCTTCCCCGAGGCCAAAACGGTCATCCTCATCGGCAAGCGCATCTGCCGCGGCTCTCTGCGCGGTGTTGAAGAAGGCACCAATTTCGGCGACTACCAGCTGTTCGGCAAAAACTGGCTGGAGGACGAGTTCATCTCTCTGTCCGCCTACAATCTGTCCAACTTTATTGAGGAGTTTGGCTATGAGGCCGTGCCCGTGTTCCCCAACCCCAGCGATCAGGCGCCTCAGGGTGTTTCTGTTGCCGAGGGCAGACCTGCTCCCAACGTATACCCCGATTTTGACTACGCCGCCGTTGCCTGCGGACTGTGCGTTATTTCCCGAAACGGCATTCCTTTCTCAAAAGAGTTTGGCTCCCGTCAGCGCTTCCATATGCTGCTGACCGACGCCGAGCTTGAGGCTACTCCCCTGCTGGATATGGACGTATGCTCGGGCTGCACAGTCTGTGCCGATGCATGCCCCATGGGCGCTATCAGCGACACCGAGACAGAGACCGTGACCATCTGCGGCAAGAGCTTTGAGATCGCCAAGATCGACTACAACAAGTGCCGCATCTGCCAGAACGGCGCTGTTGTCAACAGATTCATTGAGAGCGGCAAGCCCGACAGAGTGGCCGCACTGTGCAACCGCACCTGCATGTGCTCGCTGGAAGAGCGACACGCGCTGACCAATCGGTTTAATAACCCCTTCCGCACCAGCGAGGTATGGAGCATCGGCGGCAGAGATCAGAAGGTCGACCGCTCGGACGAGCAGGCCAACGTGCTTGGCGGCTGCTTCTCCAAGACCGGAAAGAGAGGTCACTGATATGGCTCTGACTGCCCAGATGATAAAAGACAGGGCACGTGAGCTGGGTATCGACTGCATCGCCATAGGCAACATTGAGCGGTTTAAGAATGCCCCCGCGCTGATGAGCCCTATCTCCTACTTCCCCAAGGCCAAGTCGGTCATCGCCATTGCAATGCCCTTTCCCCGCGGCGCCAACCGCGGTATTGAAGAAGGCACACACTGGCACAACTATACATTCTACTCCTACAACAAGCTCAACGCATTCTTCCGTCCCATCAAGACCTATCAGCTTGCCTGCTTCATTGAGGATCACGGCTATGAGGCCGTGGCTCACTACCCCGCCGTGCCCGAGGGCAACGGCACTACCAAAAAGCCCGTGGCAGAGGGCAAGCTGCCCCCCGATGTGGTCTGCAGCATCCGAATGATCGCCGCAGGCTGCGGTCTGGGCGAGATCGGCTGGTCAAAGGTATTTTTGACCAAGAAGTACGGCCCCCGCGTCCGTCTGGGACTGATATTCACCGATGCAGAGCTTGAGACCGATCCCATCCTTGACACAGGTACTCTGTGCCTGCACTGCGGCGCCTGCGCCCGCGGCTGTCCCGGCGGCGCCATCCCCGATCCCAAGGACGAGAGCGCACGTCTGTACATAGATTTCGGCGAGAAGCAGGTATACTTCGGCGACGTGCAGATGGGCAGATGCACCCTGTCCCACCACGGCATGAACAACGAGTGCTCGCCCTTCCTGAAAAAAGAGTTCCCCAACATGGCATTCGACGTCCGCTCCAGCCAGATGACCGAGGAAGAAGCCTACATCATGGCCTACTCGCTGGCAGGCGCAAAGTGGGGCCGCAAGCCCGGCTCTCACGCCGTTATGGACTACTATAACTACATCATCGACCACACCGGCTATTTTGCCATCTGCGGCGCACGCGGCTGTATCCGTTCCTGCATGGACGTGATGGAAAAGAGCGGCAAGTGCGAGGCGCATTTTGAGAATCCTTACTTCAAGCGCGAGCGCTGGGCGCTGCCTCTGCACCCCGAAAAAGAGCCCGACGGCGTCAACCCCTACCGCGAGGAGTATCTGGACGAGCACTATCCCGGCATCAGAAAGAACGAATACAAAAAGCCGAAGAGCGAATAAAGCCGATCGGCAAAAACGTCGTGATCACGCCCCTCAGAAGCCGGTGAACGCTGCGAAATGCCGAAAATCCCCGCTGCATCTGCTGCGAAGCGCAGTACGCTGAGAGGGGCGGAAATATCCCCCTATTTCTACCAAAAAAGCTCCGATGTTCAGTCAGAAAGACTTGAAAGTCGGAGCTTTTTCGTTTATATTTTATTTAGTGGCTATTTTTGTTACACACAGCAACTCGAAAGGGGAAAATCATACTATGGTAAAGTTCGTAGATATTCCGTATGTTCGTCCGGATATGGACAAAGTGCTGGACAGCGTTAAGGCTGCCATCCAAAGTCTGAAAACCGCAAAAACCTATGAAGAGTTCAGAAGCGCATACATGGATTATTCGCAGATCGGTACAGATCTGGTAACATTGCAGCAGCTGGTTTATATGCGTCACACGGTTGATATGCTTGACGAGTTCTATACCGCAGAAAATGCATTCTTCAATAAGCAGATGCCGCGCTACAGTATCGCTACAAAAGAACTGAGAGCCGTGATTTTGAACTCTCCTTTCAAAAAGGAGTTTGAAGAAGAGTTCGGGTCCTTTTTGGTTCAGGAGATGGAGGCAAATCTGCTTTTATCCAGCGAGGCGGTTGTGGATGATCTGGCAAAAGAGGCAACCCTTGCAAGCCTCTATTCCAAAACAGTCGCTTCGTCTTCCATCGAGTTTAACGGCGAAAAGTGCTCCACCCCCAAGCTTTTAAAATACATGAAGAGCTCCGATCGTGAGATTCGCAAAGGCGCATTTGAGGCATGGGCAGCTCTTTATGAGTCTATTGCACCGAAGATCGACGAGATCTTCTCAGAGGTGGTGAACACCCGCGCTTGCATGGCGAAAAAGCTTGGCTTTGACGGTTACACACCTATGGGTTACTTAAAGCGCCGTAAATATGATTATACACCCGAGCAGCTGGAAGTATTCCGTAAGCAGGTACGCGAAGTGATCGTTCCTGCTTGTGCAAAGTTGGCTGAGAGACAGCGGGAAAGACTTGGAGTTGAGAAGTTCTGTTTCTACGATGAGTCTGTTTTCAGCCCCAACGGCAATCCGACACCCATCGGTGACCGTGACTACATGGTGGAGAAAGCACAGCAAATGTACCACGAACTGTCTCCGGAAACGGGCGAGTTCTTTGACTTCATGGTAGACTATGACCTGTTTGATCTGGTAACAAAACCGGGCAAACGAACCGGCGGCTACTGCAGATTCCTGCAGGCATACCGTGCGCCCTTCATTTTTGCCAACTTCAACGGTACAGATGCAGACGTGAGCGCTCTCACACATGAGGCGGGTCACGCATTCGCCTACTACACGACATCAAAGGTCCAGAAAACATTGCAGCGTTGCAGTCCTGTAAACGAGATCGCTGAGATACATTCTATGAGCATGGAGTTCTGGACATTCCCGTGGCTGGAAAGCTTCTTTGGCGACAGAGCAGACGAATACAGAGAAAATAACATCGTCAATGCGCTCATGAAGATCCCGTACCGTGTCAGCATAGACGAGTTCCAGCACAGAGTATACCAAAATCCTGATATGACTCCCTCGGAGCGGAAAGCTGTATGGCGTGAGATCGAGCGCACATATATGCCGTGGAGAACGTATGACGGAAACGAGTTTATGGAGCAGGGCGGTTACTGGATGCAAAATCAGCACATTTTCCTCTATCCCTTCTACTTCATAGATTATGCCATGGCGCAGCTCGCTGCTTTCGAGTTCTATACACAGATGCGCACAGACCGCAAAGCGGCATGGGAAAACTACTACAAGCTCTGTCAGGTAGGCGGTTCCGCAGGCTACTTAGAGGTTATTAAACGCCACAACCTTCGCAATACCCTGCAGGATGGCTCTGTAAAAGAGATTCTGACACCTATATTTGAAGAACTGGGCCTGTAAAAGAAAGTCGCTCTTTTGTCACCGTTTTGCGGTGCAAAACAGGTAATTCCCAAAGATTTCAGCACTCACCTACTCTTTTATGTTTTGGCAGCTTAAAATCCCCGACAGATCAACAGCACCGCAGGCAAATGGCCTGCGGTGCTGTTATTTTTTACTGCGGATTGGCCTGCCTGTAGAGGCGGTCTATATAATCGTAGCCGAGAGAGTATTTGGGAGCGGTAATATAGTTGACGGTGTCCTCGCCGTAGAGTATCTCCCGATCGGACATCATAATTATCTTGTCTATCAGTTGGGCGTGACGGTCATAGAACTTCATCTCATAGGCGTTGTCTTCAAACTCACCGATTTTGCCGGGATAAAACTTTGCATAGTTGATCTTGTCAACTATTTTGGCTATTACGTCGTCATCGGTGATCTGGCAGAAGCCGCCTTTGCCCAGCGCGATTATCTCAATAACGGCGGCAGCGGATAAGCTGAAGTTCATACTGTTTTTGTATGTACCGAAAGTATACCGCAAAGTGTCGCTTCTGCCGTCATCGCCATTCCACGTGGCGACAACCTCATACACACAGCTTGAATCAAACAGCGTAATATACATATTCCCGTTGACCACCTCGACGGGTATGGACTCGTCCTGACCATCTTCATTTGAGGGTCTGTATCCGTTTGGCCAGCATACCACATACATCTCATCGGGGGTTGTTGTACGGGTTGGGTCGCCGCTCTCTATATTGAAGCTTATCAGCGCAGACAGCGGATCGAGATTGCTGAAGTATGCCGGCACGATATCTATTCTGGGCAGAGCGACGCCCTTTGACTCGCCTATTTTGACGTTTAATTTCCTTACCCTGTCCGGATATGCCTCTCCTGCTTTGACCTCTATGCTCTGTTCGTTGCTGACAACGATCATCACGGGGGCATCAAACGGGAGATTTTTGCTTTCGGGATCGGTGAGGAAGCACACCGCGGCCACGATGCTTGCACCAACGGCGACCGCGGCCAGCCAAAAGGCAGGCTTGCGGTAGCTGAGCACCTGTTTGATGCGGGTCTTGACCCCGACTTCGCCAAAAGCCAGCGGGCAGGCGGCAATACTGCGGCGGGTGACACTGCAGTTTAAGAGCGCCTGAGAGTAATCGGCTTTTTGCAGAGGGGTCAGTTCTTTGATGACCTTTTGGTCGCAGGCAAGCTCAATATCGCGGCAAAGCAGCAGGTATGCCAGCCACACAAGGGGGTTGAACCAATGCAGGGTCAGCAGCAAAAACCCCAGCGGCTTCCACCAATGGTCTTTGCGGCGGATGTGGGCGTTTTCGTGGGCGATGACGTGGGCCGCCTCATGCTCGTTCATACCGAAGGGCAGGTAGATTTTTGGCTTGATGATGCCGAGGACAAAGGGGGATGCCACGTTTTCACTCTGCCAGATATTGTCTCTGAGCCGTACTGCCGTGCCGGTCTTGTTCTTCAGTCTGACGTAGCTGACCACCGTATAGGCCGCAAGCACGGCCATACCCACCACCCATATGATTGCCAGCGCGGAGGTAATATCGGCAAAATATCCTGCGGGGCGTGTGACGCCCTCATAATAATGTCCGCTCAGATAGTTATTGACGGGGGCATCCACCACCGTGATGCCCGTGGAGATGACCGGACGGGGCGACGCGGGCATGTAGCTCACCGTCTCCCGACTGGGAACAAGGCTCACAGCGCTCTCAATCGACAAAGGGCAGATCAGTCTGACGGCCACGATGGCCCACAGGAGCACGGTGATCCGCTTGGGAGCTTTTTTGAGCAGAAGTCTCAGCACAAGCACGGCAAGCACTATCCAGCCTGCGGATATGCTCATATTGAGCAGCCTGAGGAATACCCCTGCCATCAGCTCTCCTCCTCTCTGTATCGGTCGATCATCTGCTGAACGGCGTCTACGTCCTCCCTCGACAGCTTGTGGCGGCGTGTAAATGCGGCGATAAAGGCGGGCAGCGAGCCGCCGAAGGTTTTCTGCACCATTTCGTCGATCTCACCGGCCTGCACCTCGTCCTTGGTAACCAGTGAGGTGACGAGCGAGTTTTGGTTTTGGAGCACTCCCCGCTCGCTGAGCCGCTTGATGACCGTGTAGGTGGTGGTGGGCTTCCAGCCCAGTCTGTCGGCGCACAGCTTGACCAGCTCACTGCTTTTGATGGGTTCGTTCTCCCACAAGATCAGGCAAAATCGGTATTCGCTCTCAAAAACTTTTGGTGTTCCCATATATCAAATCTCCTCTCTAATCCATTAGAGTAACTATACTCTAACACATTAGAGCACACATGTCAAGAGGAAAATACCGACTTTTGGGGACTGAGATTTTTGATATTTTTTGCAAAATCTGCTACAATTGACACAAAGAATACACTTGACGGTGATAGACTGCAGTCAAAAGGAGGTGCCGTAACTGTGAAAAAGACGGACAACAAGACAAAAACACGTCCCGCGCTGAAAGGCGTGACTTGGCTTCTGGTGCTGTGCATCATCGGACTGTGGCTTGGGTGCATGAGCGTATGCACACTGGTAAAGGCACGGGATCTGGCAGAGCAGGCGGTTACTCAGACCGACCAGGCCACCGCCGATGCATTGCGTTACAAATTCAACGATTATTTTGACCCCAGAGTGCCTCAATACGGAGCTTTGGACAACCGTCCCGACCTGCTTGCATACACCATACTCGGCAGCTATTCCAGCACCACCTCATATCTGAATATAGACCGTTTCAAGATACCCGTTGCCCAGCTGTACCGCTATCATGGCGAGGTGGTGGACTTCAGCTATTCGGATAATATCATCTGTTTTGACTATTACACCGAGGATGAGTGGCAAAACGGCAAATACACCACAGACCGTCTGCATCTCGGCTATACAGACCTCAACGCCGTTGGAGAAAACGGTGTGGACATTCCCGTGACTATGCACGATCCGCACCTGATCCGCATTACGGGCACGGTGGCTGAGGACGGAAAGATAACCCCCTCCGCCATCTATCTGATACACAGGGCTGATCTTAACCATTATTATTCTTTTGACGGTATCAAGGAACTGCTTGAGGATGGCCGTCTCAAGTGGACCAAGATCTATGATTCGGGCAATCACGCCGAGGACGCCGTTACCCTGTACGCAACCTCTGCTTCGGCCTACTGCGCCTACGGGTATGATCTGCACTACGGCGGAGAAAGGTATTCGGGACTGCTTGAGCTTTTTGAGTACTATACGGCGAACGTGTCCGGCTATCCGCAAAATCCGTTTATCGGAGAAAACCCCAACGCAGACGGCAATCTGCTGCGTATGACCGTTCTTGACACCGATTGGCTGGGGCTGGGCGATATGACCCTGCACACCGCCGTACAGATATCCCCCCTGCTGATGGCGGCCATCTCCCTGCAAGGTGCCTATCTGCTTACCGCCGCCGCTGCCGCCGCATTGATAATAATTGCCCGTCGGATCATCAAAAGACAGCTTATCCGCCCCATGCAGAGGGTCATTTTTGCCGCGGACAATATGTACGACTGCCCCGACGACCCCTCAGGCGGCAGACTGTGGCAGGAGACTCAGCAACTTATCGAGCTGTATGACAGGCTGTTTTTGCTGTACACACGTACCCATGACGAGAACACCTCTCTGCGCGTTTCGCTGGACTACTCAAAGCAGGCCGAGCAATACCGCAGAAGGCTGACCTCCAACCTGACCCACGAGCTCAAGACCCCTCTCGCGGTGCTCCGCAGCTACGCCGAAGGACTCAAGGAGCATATCGCCGAGGACAAGCGGGACAAATACGTGGACGTTATCCTCGCTCAGATCGAGCAGACCGACTCCATGATACACAGTATGCTCGATCTTTCGCGGCTTGAGGCGGGCAAGGTCAGGCTCAAGAGAGAGAGCTTTGACCTGAGCGGGCTGGCGACAGAGACACTTGAGCGGTTTGAGCTGATGTGCGCCGAAAAAGATCTGAAAATCACCACCCTGCTCTCCCCCTGCACGGTGCACGCCGACCGCGGACGCATAGGGCAGGTGGTGGAAAACCTCATCTCCAACGCCGTCAAGTACACCCCCGCAGGAGGAAATATCGAGCTGAGCGTGTACGAGGGCAAAAAGGGCGTGTATTTCTCTGTCAAGAACGACTGCGAGCCTCTGAGCGCAGAGGA
The DNA here is from genome assembly GCA_045658985.1 of Oscillospiraceae bacterium. Classification (GTDB taxonomy): domain Bacteria; phylum Bacillota; class Clostridia; order Oscillospirales; family Butyricicoccaceae; genus RGIG3513. The sequence continues at coordinate 25,181 of JAZOWC010000026.1, read as the reverse complement.
GCTTGCGCAGGTGTTTGAGCCGTTTTACCGCGCCGACTCCTCACGCAGCAGCGAGGGCACAGGACTGGGTCTGTCGATAGCAAAGAACATCATCGAGCTGCACGGCGGCAAAATGACCGCAAGGAGCAGCGGCGGCAGCGCCGAGTTCGGCTTCAGTCTGTGAGAGACCGCCGCCGTAACAAATCATACAAAAAAGACCTTTCGGAATGTTCCGAAAGGTCTTTTTTCAGGCTATGAGCTTTTTGTGTTTTCTGCAAATATATTCTACGCCTCGCGGCCGAGGAAATCAAGGCTCAGATCAGTATGCCGCTGAGGTGGTCGAGTTCGTGCTGGATGATCTGGGCAGTGAAGCCGGTGAAGGTTTTTTCACGCTGTTTCCAGTCGAGGGTCAGGTATCTGACGCGGATCTGGCGGTAGCGTTTGGTTTTGCGCGGGCCGCCGAGGAGGGACAGGCAGCTTTCTTCGGTCTCGTACTCGTCCAGCTTTTTGATCATCTCGGGATTGAGCATGGTCATAAACTCGCCTTTGTTGTTAAAGCAGATTATCTGCTTGCTGACGCCGATCATATTGGCGGCCATGCCCACACAGCTGTCTTTGTAGGCTGTCAGGGTGTCAAGCAGGTCCCGGGCCACGGGCAGGTCGGCATCGGTGGCGGGGACGGAGGGGACGGCGAGAAACTCGGGGTCGTGTATCAGGGGTTTTACCATAATCATTCTCCTTTTTACATTTCTATGAGCAGGGCGCGGCAGGGTGCGCCGTCTGCGCCGCCGAGCTTGAGCGGCTGAGCGCACAGCAGGTACCTGCCCTCTCGCACGGTGTTCAGCCGCACGCCCTCCAGCAGGGCTACATTGGCAGCCAGCAGGATTTTGTGCACGGCCATTGGGGCATTCTCGTCCCCTACCGACTGACTCTCGGAGGCGATGAGCCTGATCTCCGCCGCGGCAAACTCCTCTGCCGCCTCGGGACTGACAACAGCCGTGCCTTTGAGCAGGATGCGGGGGATGCCACAGGCGCGAGCAAGCACCCGCCGCGCGCCCTCTGCGTCCATATCGCCGTCAAAGGCGCAGACATACGCCGTGCCCACGGTATTCTCAAGAGGCATCTCATCCACCGCCCCACCGTCGGCTATAAAATGTCGGGGTGCGTCTATATGGGTGCCGTTGTGAGCGCACATGGAGAAGGCGGTGAGGTTATAGAGCGCGCCGCTATCCATACTGCTGAGGGTCTGTTTTTGGGGCGCGGGGTCGCCGGGATAAACGCGGCAGGAGAAAACCTCCTGCGAGATGTCGTAGATCTTCATATCGGCTGTGCCCCGTCAGAACTGTGCCAGCTCATCGCGCAGTACCTCTCTGAAGAAGTCGCGGTAGATGTCGTAGCCCTGCTGGGTGTAATGCACGCCGTCGTCCACGTAGATGTCCTTGCGCAGCAGAGGCTCGTATGCTCTGGGGTCAACTACGGTGCAGTTGGGATGCTCGGCGCAGAAGGCTATGACCTTTTCTCTGTAGGCGTCTTTGAATGCTATACCCTGCTCGGTCTCGTCACGGCGGGGATTGGGGGCGAGCAGGTATATACGGATATCGGGGAAATCGGTCATTGCATAGGTGACCACCCGCTGCGCAAGCTCCCATGTCTCATCCACCGTGTAGCCGAAGGCAGTGGCGTTGCCGCTGCCTGCGTAGACCAGAACTTTGGGCTCCAGCGGGCGCACCATACGGGAGTAATAGTACAGATGATGCTCCGAGCAGCTTGAGCCGAAGCCGCGGTTGACGGCGCATTTACTGCCGCTTGCACCGATTATGTCATCCTCCAGAGGCCGCATACCGAAGCGGGGACTCCAGCGGGTAAAATTGGACGGGCCGTAGAAAACTATCTGACCCTTTTTGTCCTGCTGTGCTTCGTACTGGCGGACCTGACGCTCGAGGTCTGAGTCCCATTTTTCGATAAACTGCAATCCTACTCTTACGGGCATTTTTATCTCTCCTTTTTTAATCAGGCTTCCTTGACCCTTTTGCCGCATATGTGCTCGGGTGTGAGCTTGATGAGCAGGGTCTCGGCAGCGTAGTTTTTGATCTCTGTCTGTATATACTTTTCGTCATCGGTGAACTTATAGCACAGCTTGCGGGTGATGCGCTCGACTTCCTGCCTGTCGTCGATCAGCTCGGCTCTGCCGAACACGACAACGCTGCGCACCGTCTGTATCCAGCTGTCCGCCATACTCTCTCCGCCGTCAAAGACGCAGAAAGACACCCGATCGCAGCGGGCAAGAGCGTCATTGCGGTGGCCTTCCCTGCCGCAGTGGAAGTATATGCATCCCGACTCACGGTCATAGTAGTGGTTCATGGGGATGCCGTAGGGGTAGCCGTGATCGCCCTGCACCGACAGCACGCCGCGCCTCTCGCGCTCCAGCACCTCGATGCATTCGCTCTCGGGCAGCTGCAAATGACCTCTCACAAGACTGCGAAACTCTCCTCTGTCCATCATCTGAAACCTCTCGAGCGCAAAAACTCGTAGCTGCGGCGGAGGCAGTCGAAGGGATCTTCGCCGTTGCAGTTGTCCTGCTCTACCAGCATATACCGGGTGCCGGCCTTCTCCGCCATCTCAAACACGCGGTCAAAATTGATATTGCCCTCGCCCACAACCGCCATTTTGGCGCCGAGGGAGTAGTCTTTGAGGTGGATGCATGGCACGCGGCCGCTCAGCCGCTCTATCCACTGAGCGGGGTCACCGCCGCCCACCTGCACCCAGTAGGTGTCGAGGGTGAAGCCCATTTTGGCGCTGTCTGTGCGCTCGGCCAGTTGCTGCAGGATGGTTTTGCCCTCTGTTTTGGCAAACTCCATGGCGTGGTTGTGGTACATAAAATACTTGCCCAACCCACTCAGCTTGTCCATCACGGGGAGATAGGTCTGCAAAAAGCTGTCCACCGTGCACTGCGCATCGTCAAAGCGGTAGCTGCCCAGTCCCACGTAGCGGCAATCCAGAATATCGTGATCCGCGCACACCTGCTCAAGCTCCTCGGTCAGTTTTTGAGGGGCGGTGTGGGTGATGACACATCTGAGACCGTTTTTGCTCAGTTCCCGAGCCATCCATTGGGGATCATAGGGGCAGGTGCCCGAAAGCTGGACGGTGGTGTAGCCGATGTCTGCGATCTTTTTGAGAGATTCGCTGAGATCGTCGGGTGTTTTGCAAAAATCCCGTATGGTATAAAACTGTGCTCCTATCTGCATAGATATCACTCCGTTATGTTTGTGGTTTATACCTCAATTATATCCCTGCGCGGGGTGCAAATCAATCACAAAAAGCGGTTTTTTTGCCCCTTAGGCATATATTTATTCCTTGACATAGAGACTTAATCAATATACAATATACAGTAGGTGTAGTCTTGCTTTTTTTGCATAGCAAGGAGCGGGATTATATTAATATATATTTAGGAGGAATAATCCGTGCCACCCATCGTACAGTACATTTTGTTGGCTGTCGCTCTGGTTGTTGGTGTAGTTATCGGTATTGCCGCAGGATATATCATTCGCAAGAAAAAGGCCGAAAAAGATATAGGCAACGCAGAAGACGAAGCTAAACGCATACTTAACGACGCTATCAAATCGGCAGAAGCCAAAAAGCGTGAAGCCGTGGTCGAAGCCCGCGAGGAGATCTACCGTGCCCGTTCGGAGAACGAGAAGGAGATCAAGGAGCGCCGCGCAGAGATCCAGAAGCAGGAGCGCCGACTGGTCCAGAAAGAAGAAGCCCTCGACAAAAAGGTCGAGAATATCGAAGCCAAAGAAGAAAAGATCTCCAACCGCCTCAAAGCTCTGGAGGAGCAGCAGGAGGAGGTCAACTCCATCAAGAAGAGCCAGCTCGAGATCCTCGAGAAGATATCTTCCATGACCGTTGAAGAGGCAAAAAGCTACCTCATCAAGCAGGTCGAAGACGAGGCACGCCACGATGCAGCCATCAAGCTGAAAGAAATCGAGCGCGAACTCAAAGAAGAATGCGACAACAAGGCCAAGAACATCCTCTCCATTGCTATTCAGCGCTGTGCCGCCGATCACGCAAGTGAGGTCACCGTATCCGTCGTTCCCCTGCCCAACGACGAGATGAAGGGCCGTATCATCGGCCGCGAGGGCAGAAACATCCGCACACTTGAGACCCTTATCGGTGTCGATCTTATCATCGACGACACCCCCGAGGCCATCACACTGTCCAGCTTTGACCCCGTCAGACGTGAGGTTGCCAGAATCACTCTGGAGAAGCTTATTGCCGACGGACGCATCCATCCCGCCCGCATCGAAGAGATGGTGGAAAAAGCCCGCAAAGAGGTCGACGCCACCATCAAGCAGGAGGGTGAGAGAGCTATATTCGAGACCGGTGTTGCAGGCGTACATCCCGAGCTTATCAAGCTGCTGGGCCGCATGCGTTACCGCACCAGCTACGGTCAGAACGTGCTCAAGCACTCTATTGAGGTATCCCACATCGCCGGTCTGCTGGCCGCCGAGCTGGGCGCCGACATCACCGCCGCAAAGCGTGCAGGTCTGCTCCACGATATCGGCAAGGCAGTCACTCACGAGGTGGACGGCAGCCACGTCAATCTGGGTGTTGAGCTTGCAGAGAAGTACCACGAGAAGAAAGAGATCGTCCACGCCATCCACGCACATCACGGCGATGTTGACGCTGTCTCCATCACCGACTTTATCGTGCAGGCCGCCGATGCTGTTTCGGCCGCTCGTCCCGGCGCAAGACGCGAGAATCTGGAAGCCTACATCAAGCGTCTTGAGAAGCTCGAGGAGCTTGCAAGCGGCATGAAGGGCGTTGAGAAGTGCTTTGCTTTCCAGGCAGGCCGCGAGATCCGCATCATCGTCAAGCCCGAGGAGGTCAAGGACGACGATATGGTCATTCTGGCTCACGAGCTTGCCCGCAAGATCGAAGGCGAAATGAACTATCCCGGTCAGGTCAAGGTACACGTTGTACGCGAGACCAGAGCGGTGGAATACGCAAAATAAAACTTATAGCAGCAGCTCCCTCATCCGAGGGAGCTGTTTTGTTAGGCTCGGTTATCGGGCGCAGTATTCAGAATTATCGGGCAGGAGTTATTCTGCCCCAAGGACGTGAGACAATGAATAATACCAAGTTTACCGCCGCCGTGGTGCAGGCATCGAGCGTGATGTTTGACAAGGCGGCCTGCATCACCAAAGCCGCCGCGCTCATAGCCGAGGCAGGCAGACGCGGGGCGAGACTGGCGGTGTTCCCCGAGTCATTCATCCCCTGCTACCCCCGCGGACTCAGCTTTGGAATGCACGTAGGCGGCGCAGACGGCGGCGGCAGGCAGGATTACATGCTCTATCACCGCAATTCGGTGGTTATCCCCCGTGGTCTTGCGCCTTTGTGCGAGGCGGCAAAGCAGGCAGGCTGCTACGTTTCTATCGGAGTTACCGAGCGCGACGAGCGCACCGACACCCTCTACTGCACCAACGTGTTTATATCCGACGGAGGCGAGATTGTGGGCAAAAAGCGCAAGCTCAAGCCCACCGGCGCCGAGCGGTGCGTGTGGGGAGAGGGCGGCAGGGATGACCTGTTTGTCCTCGACACTCCCGTGGGCAAGCTCGGCTGTCTGATATGCTGGGAGAATTATATGCCCCTTGCCCGCTGCGCGCTCTACGAGCAGGGAGTCAACGTCTATATCGCCCCCACCGCCGACTCGCGCAAGGAGTGGCAGGCCACCGTGCGGCATATCGCTCAGGAGGGCAGATGTTTTGTGCTCAGCTGCAATCAGTTTGTCACCCGGGACATGTACCCCGAGGGGCTCTGCTCTCTTGACAAAGAGCTGTTTGAGGAGGTCTGCCCCGGCGGCAGCTGCATCATCTCCCCCACGGGCAAATATCTGGCGCAGCCGGTATATCACAAAGAAGAAATACTGCTGGCGCAGATCGATCTGTCCGCAGTGGCGGCTGCACGGCTGGGTTTTGACCCCTGCGGACACTACTCCCGCCCCCCCCTCTTTGAACTGAAGGTAAAATAGTATACAACAATGCTCCCTCGGCAGAGGGTTCTTTTTTGTGCATATAATTTCGTTGTTCAAATGTATGTGTGCGGGTGTTATGCAGAATACACGCGAAAGGTTTGTTTTTTAAATAATCTCGTTGTTCAGGGGTGTGAGCATATACTCTGTCAGCTCGGTGCCGCCGAGGCCGTTTGAGATGCCCAGCAGGGCTTTCATACAGGCGCACTCGTTGGTCATATTGAGGGGGATCAGTCTTCCGTTTTTGACGCCGTCGAACACAGAGGAGTACTGCTCCTCACCCAATTGGCAGGGCGCGGCAAAAATGGGAATATTGCGCGTTTTGCATCTTGCGGCAAGGTGCAGGATCGAGGCTGCTCCGTAGGGGGAGGCTTCATCCGAGCGCTCGACGCAGATGGTACCCGAATGATAGGTGCCGTGGACCACGGCTTTGATGCCGTCCAGGGGGATGCGGCTGTAATCCAGCCCCGTATAGGGAGCAAGTCTCAGCAGACCGCTGTGCAGGCTGAGGTCGCTCGAGTAGGGAGACTTTTGGCGGGCGCGGGACAGCTCTTTGGCGCGGGACAGCAGGCGGGTATTGTCATCACTCACCACCCAGCTCTCCCCTGCCGACACGAAATCATCCGAGAAGTTGGCACTCTGCAGGATACGGCTGCCCGTATGCAGGCGCATCACGCCGTCGGAGCTCATATAGGGCACGTACACGTTGGGGGCGATGCCGCCGAGAATCAGCTCTGCCGCCGCGCGGAAGTTGTGGTTGGCATTGGTCCCCTCCACCATCGGGGGCTTGGCGCCCGAAACAAGCATCACGGGCACGGGGGTATCGCACAGCAGCATACTCAGCAGGGCCGCTGTGTATGCAAGAGTATCGGTGCCGTGCATTATCATCACACCTGCGTAAGCAGACAGATCAAAAGAGCGCAGGTGGTCTATGACGGTCTGCAGTCTTGCTACAGTCATATTCTCGCTGAGTGTCTGATGTGTCAGGCATGAATCCTCAAACAGACTGTGGCACAGATTTGCATATTGAGAATCGCTCTGAGAAAATCTCAGAGCGATATATCTCTTGGCAAGTTCTGTGTTGAGTTCACGCTGTCCGTCTGCGGGAGCGCAGCCGATGGTGCCCCCCGTATATACGGTCAGGATCTTTTTCATCACATACTCTCCCCTATGGTTCAGGCCTTCATGACTTCTTCGATGAGGACTTCGCGCAGGGTCTGGGGATCGCAGTTGCCCTTGAGCTCCTTCATACATCTGCCGAAGAGGGCCATAAGCACCTTCTCCTTGCCTGCCTTGTAGTCGGCAACGGTCTTGGGATCGGATGCCACAACCGCCTTGACCACAGTCCTCAGCAGATCAGTATCGTTAGAGACGATGTAGCCGTTGTCCTTGGCATAGGTCTCGGGATCGACGTCCTGCTCAAAGAGGGCGGCAAGGATCTTCTTGGCGTTGGGGCGGGAAACGGTGCCCTCGGTGACCAGCTTGATCAGCTTGCCCAGACCTGCGCCGTTGAGTGTGAGCTGATCGGCGGTGAGTCCGGCTTTGTTGAGCATATTCATACAGTCGGAGATGATGTAGTTGGCAGCTTCCTTGGCGTTGCCGCATACGGCATAGGCCTGCTCGAAGCAGTCGCACAGAGCGCGGCTGTCACAAAGCTGCTGTGCATCGTACTCATTGAGGCCCAGCTCGCCCATATAACGGGCCTTTTTGACCTCGGGCAGCTCGGGCAGGGTGGCTTTGATGGAATCAAACCACTCATCGTCGATGACAACGGGCATGATGTTGGGGTCGGGGAAGTAGCGGTAGTCGCCGGCGTTCTCTTTGGTACGCATGGAGAAGGACTTGCCCTTCAGGTCGTCCCAGCGGCGGGTCTCCTGAACAAGCTCTTCGGTGCCGTTCTCGATAGCGTCGATATGGCGGGCGGTTTCGTACTCGATAGCACGCTCGATTGCCGAGAGGGAGTTCATATTCTTCATCTCGGTGCGGACGCCCAGCACGTTGCTGCCCTCGGGGCGCACGGACAGGTTGACGTCGCAGCGCATGGAGCCCTGCTCCATACGGCAGTCGGACACGCGGGCAAATCTCAGCAGAGAGCGCAGGCGCTCGAGGTAGGCAATAACCTCCTCGGCGGAGTGCAGGTCGGGCTGAGAAACGATCTCAATGAGAGGCACGCTGGTACGGTTGAAGTCCACCAGAGATGTATCGGTCCAGTCATCGTGGACAAGCTTGCCTGCGTCCTCCTCCATATGGATCTGCTTGATGCGGATCTGCTTCTTGCCCTGACTGGTCTCGATGTCAACAAGGCCGTTGACAGCCACGGGGGCAAACAGCTGGGTGGTCTGGTAGGAGCAGGGCAGGTCGGGATAGTAATAGCTCTTTTTGTCAAAGGTTGTGGTGCGGTTGATATGGCAGTTGAGCATCATACCGGCTGTCATACCCAGATCGACAACGTGCTTGTTGACGATGGGCAGCATACCGGGCATACCGCAGCAGGCGGGGCAAACGTGGTCGTTCTGCTCGCCGCCGAATTTGGCAGAGCAGGAGCAGAAGATCTTGGACTCGGTGGCAAGCTCTACGTGAACTTCCAGTCCTATGACGGTCTCGTATTTCATCTTATTTGCCCTCCTCTGCTATCTTGGCAAGCTCAAGGAGCATACCGTCTGAAAATGCTTTGCCGACTACCTGCACACCTGCGCAGACCACTGCGGGCAGGCCGCTGATGGATTCAGGCGCGGTATGGATGTTCTCCTCGTAGCAGGCATAGGGTGCAACGTCTGCGTCACCGTAAGCCAGCTTGGAGCAGGCGGGCATAACTACTGCGTCATACTGTGCAAACAGCTCGCCGAATGCCTCGACCAGCACTCTGCGGACGCGCAGAGCCTTGTCATAGACGGGCATATAGTTCTTGGTGGAAAGCACGTCCGAGCCGTAGAGGATAGCGGCCTTCAGCTCGTCGCCGAATGCTTCGGTACGGCTGTTGGTGTACAGCTCATCAATGGTGGTGTACTCCTTGCTGCGGTATCCGTACTTGATGCCGTCATAACGGGATACGTTGTTGCACAGCTCGGCGCACATGAGGATATTCCACGCACCGGAAGCAAGCTTGAATACGCTGCCGTCAACCTGCGCGGTCTCCACTCCTGCGCTCTCGCAGGCGGTCTTGAAGGCGCTGAGCTTGGCGCTCACTGCCTCGTCGGCATCAAAACCGGTGAGGAAGGCAATCTTCTGAGGCTTGGAGGCGGTCAGTGCGGCATCGATCTTGGACTGCGGGTGCATTGTGCCATCCTTGCAGTCGTAGCCTGCGATAGCGGTCAGCACGGCTTTGGCGCTGTCTGCGGTGTTGGCCATAACGCCTACGGTCTCGCCCGAGCAGGCAACAGGCACTGTGCCATAGCGGGAAACTGTGCCGTAGGTGGGCTTGATAAACACCTTGCCGCTCTGTGCTGCGCTGCGGCGGGGTGCGCCGTTGACGTCCAGAGTGACGACGGCGGCAATCTCACCCTCATCGAGGGCGGCGGCCGATGCCGAGACGTATGCGCCGTCGGCGTTCCTGACAGCGCCATAATAGCTGCTCTCGCCCATAACGTCAAAGCCGAACTCGCCCACGTTCAGCTTGCCGGCCACGCTGTAGCCTGCCTGCTCAAGCTTCTCCACTACGGTGGCGTCGAACAGGCTCATATAGCCATCCAGCATCTTGCTGCCTGCGGTGGTGGGCAGAGCTTTGGTGAGGATCATATCGTCCAGTGCTACAGACTGAGTGCCTGCAGCGGCGGATTTTGCAAGATAAACTTTCATACTCAGTGCCTCCTTCAGTCAACCAGACGGGGTACTTGCCAGTAGCCGTCCATGGTCTCGGGGGCGCCCTTCTGCAGCTCGTCGCGGGTGAAGAGCTTGCGCTCGATATCCTCACGGACAACAGTCATAATGGGCATTACGTGTACCATACGCTCCACGTTGTCGGTGTTGAGAGCGTTCAGCTGAGCCTGTCTGCTCTCCTGCTGCGCAAAGAAAGCCAGTACGCTTTCTCTCTGCTCGTCACTCAGGCGGAGCTGGTTGAGTCTTTCGAGGGACATTAAGGTGGTTTTTTCCATATAAAGACCTCCTTAGATCTGAAAAAATCAGTCTCTGACTTTGATGTGAACTTCTCTGAGCTGCTGCTCGGTGACTTCACCGGGAGCGCCCATCATAACGTCCTGAGCATTGCCGTTGAGGGGGAATGCGATAACGTCACGGATGGTCTCCTCGCCTGCGATCAGCATAACGATACGGTCGATGCCGGGGGCCATACCTGCGTGGGGAGGTGCGCCGTAGTTGAATGCGGTGTAGAGAGCGCCGAACTTGGTCTTGACGTCTTCTTCGCCGTAGCCTGCGATCTCAAAGGCCTTCTTCATGATGTCGGGGTTGTGGTTACGGACAGCGCCCGAGGACAGCTCAACGCCGTCGCAGACGATGTCATACTGGTATGCAAAGATGTCGAGAGGATCTTTGGTATTGAGAGCCTCCAGACCGCCCTGAGGCATGGAGAAGGGGTTGTGGGTAAAGTCGATGCCGCCGGTCTCCTCGTTGCGCTCGTACATGGGGAAGTCGACGATGTAGCAGAACATATGGGAGTCTTTGTCGATGAGGTTGAGGTTCTCACCCAGCCAGGTGCGGATCTGGCCTGCCAGCTTGTTGACAACTGCGGGGGTGTCGGAGATGAAGAACAGGGTCTCGCCCTCTTTGATACCGGTCATCTCGGTGAGCTTGGCCTTCTGCTCGTCAGTGAGGAACTTGGCAAGGGGGCCCTTGTACTCGCCCTTTTCCAGATTGAGGTAGCCGATGCCGAACTTCATACCGATGGAGCGGGAATATTCGTCGATAGCCTTTTCAAAAGCCTTCTTTCCGTCGCCGTCGCCATCCTTCTTGACCAGATAGTTGGCAACGATACCTCTGACCTGCTTGCCCACGAAGGGAATGGTGCGGCCGTTGAAGTATACGAACTCGTCCTTGCCGAAGAACTCGGTCAGATCGTGGATGATCAGGGGGTTGCGCAGGTCGGGCTTGTCGGTGCCGTACTTGAGCATAGCCTCGTTGAAGGGGATGCGGCGGAAGGGGGGCTTGGAGATGTTCTTCTGAGAAAACTCCTTGAAGGTGTTGTAAATGCAGGTCTCGGCGGTGGTCAGGACGTCTTCCTGGCTGGCAAAAGCCATCTCAAAGTCCAGCTGATAGAACTCACCGGGGGATCTGTCCTGACGTGCGTCCTCATCGCGGAAGCAGGGTGCGATCTGGAAGTAACGGTCAAAGCCGGAGGTCATCAGCAGCTGCTTGAACTGCTGGGGAGCCTGGGGCAGAGCGTAGAACTTGCCCTTGTGCTTGCGGGAGGGAACCAGATAGTCACGTGCGCCCTCGGGAGAGGATGCGGTGAGTATGGGGGTCTGGATCTCCATAAAGCCCATCTTTTCCATCTCGTTGCGGATGTGGCGGATGACTTTGGAGCGCAGAACGATATTATTGTGGATCTTGGGGTTACGCAGGTCTAAGAAGCGGTACTTGAGGCGGACGTCCTCACGGGTCTGGTGAGATGCGCCGATCTCAAAGGGCAGGCTCATACGGCAGGGGCCCAGCACCTCAAGCTCGGTTGCTCTGACCTCAATGAGGCCTGTATCGATCTTGGGGTTGACGGTCTCCTCTGCGCGGCGGGTGACCTCGCCTGCGATGAGGATTACGGTCTCCTTGGTGATGCCCTGCAGCAGCTTGTCATCGGAAAAAACCACCTGAGTGATACCGTAGTGGTCGCGCAGGTCGACAAACAGGACGCCGCCGTGGTCACGGATGGTCTCAACCCAGCCGGCCAGCTTGACTTTTGCGCCGATGTGCTCGGTGTTGAGCTCGTTGCAAGTGTGAGTTCTCAGCATTGTAAATACTCCTTTTTAAGCTATATTTTTATATATAATTATCAGAATTATGAGCGAAAAACAAAAAGAAGATATCATTCACCCCAAAGCATGGGACGAAAGATATCTTCCGCGATACCACCCAAATTGACAAAGCCTGAGCTCTGCCCTCTCATAACACCGTGACGTGGTGCTCCGTGCGGGTCTAATAGCCGAACACGGCGTTCTTCCGCAAGCTCCGAAGTGTTCTTCACACAAAGGCTGATACCGTCTTTGCACCAACCGACGGCTCTCTGAAACAGCTTGTCTGTGCTACTCTCTTCATCATAGCATCTACACAGTAAAAAATATCACAAATCGGAGCAATTGTCAAATATTTATTAGAGATAGGGGGTCAATTTTTTGATAAGATTGCCTGCGTAGTGCTCAAATCCCTCGTCATTAGGATGCAGGTATCCGTCGGCAAAAAGTTTGGCATCCCGAGGCACCAGATCATAGCCGCTGATATTGATGACGTTGGGCAGGTCTGCAGTCAGGCGGGGTATGCGCTCGTCAAACAGCTTAAAGTCGCCCAGTCCGGGATTTTCGTAGGTGTCGGCATCCAGTCTGTAGATGGGCGACAGCGCGAATATGGGGGTGCCCGGGTAGGTCTCGCTGAGGGTTTTGTAAAAATCACGGCACTTGCGCTCGAATATCTCCACCGAGCCTACCCTCCAGCTGTTTACGCCGTAGGCAACCAGTATATAATCGGGGGTAAACTCCTCTTTGTGCAGGGCAAGCATGGGAAAGAACACCTCGCCGCCGATGGCTTTGTTGTACTCCTCGCAGCCGAGAGCCTCGGCTATCTTGTGGGCGTAGCGGCTGTCCTGACGGAGCACGTCGTAGCCCTGAGTGATGGAGTCGCCGTAGAAGAGCATTTTTTTGCCCAGGCGCACGGGTTCAAAGGATGCCCCATCATCGAGAGTGACAGACCTGATGTAGGTGATAAAGTTAAAGGGCAGCAGCATAGTGACCGTCTTGACGCCCTTGCCCAGCTCGAAGGTTTTGCACTCGGGCTTTGCCTCAAGCTGAACGTCAAAGTACCGCTCGGGCAAAGTGGTATCCAGACAATTGTCAATACTGCCCACGTACTGCCCGTCCGCAAACACATTGAGGGAGTAGAAGGTGCGGGATGCGCCCTGCTCAAAATCGGCATCTACGGTAACACTCTCGCTGTCGGTTCTGAATACCAGCTTGATGCCCGCTGAGGAGCAGGTGTTGCGGTAAAAACGGTTGACCGTGTCCTTCCAGTCGCCGGGGCGCTGTTCGGCGGCGTACAGTCTGTATATCTCCCTCTGCTCGCGGGTAAATCTGTGCAGATGCAGACCTCTCTCCGTCTCCTCATATCTGACTGCACCCCGTGCGGATGCAAAAATCTGCTGCGAAGTCAAGCGCATGATTATTCCTCCCTGTGTATCGGTTTTATTCGGTCAGTATTTTTTGGGTCTCGCCGCGCTCAAGCCACTCAACAAGCTGTCTTGCGCCGCGGACAAACCGCTCTTTTTTGCCGCCGAAGACTATGGCGGCGCGTTTGCCGTTGAGGGTCAGCGACAGCATATCGCTGTCAACGTAATGCACCTTGACCACCGCATCGGCGGTCAGCTCATCGGCTACAGAAAACTTAAGCTCGCCCATCAGCTCACGGATATCGGCCGCCACGGGCTCGGCATTCAGAAAACACAGTTTCATCGCTCATTCTCCTGTCTTTTTGCAAAAATATAGTAGACCAGCGCGGCGCCGAGGATGACCACAAAGCTCATCACGCCCATTATCTGCTGGGCATATACGGTTCTGCCGAAGAACATATTACCCCTGCCCTGCACAAAGGTGAGGAAGGGTGTCATAACTATGGTTGTGAGGAAAGCTATAGGGCCGATGATGACCGAACGGGTGGCCATTGCCGACACACGCTGGGTCTCGGGCACGATATCCAGCACCATAGTGTCGATACCGATGCTGATTGCCGCCGTGCCGATGGCCTGAATTGCATAATAGAGTATAAAGAACACAAATCCCCTGCCCGGTGCGGCAAGGCTGACCATGAGATAGGACACGGCTTTGGTGATGAAGCCTGCGATCATCAGGCCTTTCATACCTTTTTTTCTGGATATATGTGCAAAAATGGCAAGAAACACCACCGACACCACAACGGTGGTCGCATTGAACACCGAAATACGCATCATGCTCAGCCCCAGCTCCTTGATCTGGTAGGTACCCAGAAAGGGGCCCGAGATATTGGTGCCCACCGAATTACAGAGGTACATAAGTATGTACAGCCGAAATCCGCGGTTGCGCACCAGCGGGGCAAAGGCGCTGAGCGGATTCTGTCTGATAGTCGGCTCGCGCTCTTTTTCGTCGGAGGCCAGAAGGGTGAGCATATTGAGCAGGCTTATGATCATGATCGCCACCGAGAAGGTGAGGAACATTGCGTTCTGGTTATTGATTTTTTCAAAATAATCTATAAGCCAGCTTGCCGTAAATGTGAAAGCAAGTCCCGTTATGTGGGAGAATATCTGCACCGCCGACTGAAATGCCGGACGCTCCCGTGAGGGCACAAGGCTCATAAACCAGTTGTATTTCAGCGGCGAGCTGACCTGCTGGAGCACCAGCGACAGGAATATACAGACAAAGAACACCGCCGAGCTGCCCCCTCCGGGCAGGTTGAGGAAGGGTATCAGATACAAAAATCCGTGGAGCAGTTCATTGCCCAGCACCATGGGCACGACGGTGCCCTTTGCCCTGCGGCGCGATGCCAGCGGTACGCTGAGCAGCTGAAAGACGCCTGCCAGCGAGGTGACCGCGCCCAGCACGGCGGTCATTCCGTCGGATATGCCGATGGTGGTAGTCAGCTTGGCAAGATATGTTCCTGTGGTTATCAGCGTAATAAAATACCCCAGCGCGGCGTGGAGGATGTACATATTCTTGCTGAAGGCGTATTCGCTTTTTGGTGTGGTTTTTTTCATAGCAATTCCTCAGTGCGGGCGCTTGCGCCCCATAACGTTATTCGCTGAGCAGCTTTTTGAGCAGAGGATAAAGCTGCCGCGCCATATTCATAAATCCCATGTCATTAGGGTGGGTTCCGTCTACGGTGGCATCAGCGGCATCAAGTTCACCCAGCGCGTCAAAGCCGTCGCGGAAATACACGTTTTTGTCGCCGCTCTCAAGGGCGTCTGTATAGGCGCGGATGGTTATTGCCCGGCGGCGGGTGAGATAGTCGGTGCGCTCGGGGTCTTTGATGTCACAGCAGACGGGGTTGGACACCATAATGATCGGCAGAGTGGGGTTTTGCTCTCGGATGATGCGGTAGAAGGGATAATAGGTGGCTGCGTAATGCTCCAGCGAGGGAGCGTTGTAGCCGTAGCCGTGGACGAATACCGACATGGGCAGCTTTGCCATATATTCGGCCAGAGCGGGCTCTCCCCTGTCGCTGCCCGAAAAACCGAAGTTGACGGTATCGCAGTCGAGCATACGGCTCAGTATATTTGTGTGGCTCATACCCGGACGGGAGGCGCAGGCGCCCTGCGTGACCGACGAGCCGTAGAACACCACGGGTTTGGGACAGGTGTATTCGGGAGCGGGCAGCAGGCTCGCGCCCTCGTCGAGGCCGATATACAGCTCTTTGACCTCGTTGTAGAGAGGCATATGGATGGTGATGATGCGCTCGCGGGCCTCCTCAAAGGTATGCACGCCCTCATATGCGGTGACCGAGGTGTCCTGAGGGGGCACAAAGGTCTTGACGTAGCGGTTGAAGCCGTCGCGGCAAGCATACATATCAAAGCCGCACACGCCCGTGGCGGCCATATGGGAGAACACGGTACGCATCCCCAGATCAACTTTGATGGCTATAACTCGGGAATCGGTCCTGAATCTCACTCTGCCGCCCGAAGTATGGCGCATAAGACGGCTGGCGCCGTCGTTGATACTCCCGTTCTCCTGCATATACTTGGGCATACGCTCAAACACGCCACGCCCGGGCTCAAACAGTCCGTATATTCCAAACGGCGGCTCAAGCACGCTGTGCAGTCTGACACCCTCCGGCAGGATGCTCTGAACCGAAAGATTACGGTCTATATCCGATATGTTTTTTGATGACATATTATCTCCTCCTGCCTGTGTTAAGCGGTTTCAGTATACCCCCAAAGCCGCTCCTCTGTCAACGATAAAAAAACCGTCGGGAGGTGTCATTTTTCCCGACGGTCAGGTTTTTCAGTTTTCGGAGCAGAAGGCGCTGAGCAGCTTGGCGCGCTGGGTGACCGAGCTGATGCGGATATACTCGCGGTTGGTGTGGCAGAACTCACCGCTTCCGCCCAGGCCGCACAGGCTGGGCACTCCGCAGGCCTGAGTATAGGCCGAGTCCGAGCCGCCGCCCGACTCGCTGGGCTCAAGCTCACCCAGACCGAATCGCAGGCTGATCTCCTGCAGGGTGTCAAAGAGCTTGTCGGTGATCTCATCGCGGTTCATGGGAGGACGGGTGCTGATGGGTACGACTGTGGCCGTAGTGCCCTCAACGTAGCTCGTTGCGGCGATACGGTCGATGGTGTCCTGAGCCTCCTGCATATCCTCGGCACGTACAACACGGACGTCAACGGTCAGAGTGCAGGTCTCGGGCACGATATTGGCAACACCGCCGCCGTTTACGATACCGCAGTTATAGGTACTGCCGCCTCGGCGGCTGCATTTTTCCAGCTCGATGATCTTGTATGCCGCCTCGCGGACAGCGCTGATACAGTCAAAATAAGCAATACCCGAGTGGCCGCCCTTGCCCTTGATGTCTATACGGCGGCGGAGTATGCCTTTGCGGGAGACGACCACCTCGTTACGCTCTGTGGTCTCGCAGTTGAGTGCGGTTTTGAAACCTGAGATCTCATCTCTGAAATACTGCTGCTCGCGCTCGCCGCCCAGCACGTTGGAAATCTCCTCGTCGGAAGTCAGAAGCAGCTTGAGGTGCTTATTATATCCGTTTTCTTTGAGAGCCTTCATACACAGCATGGCTATGGCTATGCCGCCCTTGCAGTCGATGGTGCCGGGGCCGATCATTCTGTCCCCCTCAATACGCACGGCAGGCGTGCCGAAGGTGCCTTTTTTGTGGACGGTATCGGTGTGCGCCATAAAAACGTGGCCTTTTTCTCCGCCCACGTTCATCTCCACGGTGAGAAAATCTCCGCAGGCGTCAAACTCGGTACGTCTGACCTCAAAGCCCTCGCGAGAGGCAAACTCTGTCATAAAATCGGCCATTCTGTCAAGCTCCTGCTTGTCGTACGCGGTGGCTTCAAAGGAGCAGATGTCTTTGAGAAAAGCCACATATCTGTCGGCATTCTGCTCTATATAGCTGAAGATCTTGTCCATATACGATGCACCTCCGTCTGTGATTAACCAAATTATACACCCCTCTCTACATTACTGTAAATAATCAGCAAAGTTTAAGTTGCATAACTTTTGAAGTTGATGTATCATAGTTTTGAGGTGATGATTATGGAGCTTTTACAGCTGAGATATTTTTTTGAGAGTGCCAAGAGCGAGAGTTTTTCCAAAACAGCCGAAAAATACATGGTGCCCATCACCTCGGTGTCGGCATCGGTCAAGCGGTTGGAGAGGGAGCTGGGGTGCAGGCTTTTTGACAGGCAGAGCAACCGCATCGCCCTCAACGACAACGGACGGCGGCTGCAAAAATCGCTGTTTATGATATTTAATGAGCTGGACGAGGTGTGTGCCGCCCTCTCCCCCGAAAGCGCCGACACCCGAGAGATCAGGCTGTCGGTACGGGCGCTGAGGAGCGCGGTCACCGACTATATCATAGAGTACAAGGCTCTGCATCCTACCGTGGATTTCAATACTATGTTTGACTTTGGCTCGGGCGAGTACAAGGGCTTCCACATAATCATCGACGACGATCCCGAGCGCTATCCCGGCTATGAGAGCTTTGAACTGTGTTCCAAGCTCGTGCGTCTGCGCGCCGCCGCATCCGATCCCCTCTGCGGCAGGCAGATACATCTGAAGGATCTGTGGAACAGGGCGTTTGTGTCCTTCGGCGAGCATACGGGCACTCACAGGATGCTGGTGGACGCCTGCAAAAAGGAGGGATTTACCCCCGATTTTGCCGTGCAGACCAACGATCTGCAGTGCTACACCAAGTACGTGGAGGCGGGTATCGGCATCGGGTTTGGCCGATTTGATGCGGGCGACCCCGTCAGCAGCAATATCCGCTACCTCGACGTGGTGGATTTTACGGCGAGGCAGACGGTGTACGTCATTTTTGATCCACATCAGGATCACGGCAACGTGCGGGAGTTTTTGGAGTTTTTGAGGCTCAAGTGTGTGTGAGGAGGAGAAAAACCGTGAAAAAAAGATTGATAATATCCCTCGCAGTCTGTCTGGTTGTTGCCGCCGCGGGGTTTGTGCTGCCATACGTGGTGTTTACCGCGCCGCCCATCATCGGCGGCGCAGGCAGACCGACCATGCAGTTCTATATGCGCACAAGCGTGGGGCAGGTGCTGATGCTGATGCAGATGTTCGGTGTGTCGGGCGTTCTCTCCTGCGGCCTCGCACTCTGCCTGCGCAAGGGTCTGACTCCCAAAAGCCTATGGCTCTCTCTGGCGGCATCTGCCGCCGCGGCGGCGGGGCTCGACTGTATGCTGATGTTTGCCGGATGTTTCATTATGACCCATCCTGCCCGTCATCCCGTGGCGCTGCCTGCCAGCATTGTGGGCGGATGCATTGCGGCAGGGGTGCTGCTGCTGTGTATCCGATTGATCACACGGGAGCTGAAAAACACCGCCGCCAAAAAATCCATCCTCACCTGCACAGTGGTATTTACTCTGAATATTCTGCCGTTTGTGTATTTGTTTGATTTTGCCTATTCCCTGCTGCGTGAGCTTCTGAAATAACAAAAACCTCCCCGATCGACTCAAGCGGATCGGGGAGGTTGATTTTTTGTCAGTCAAACGTGCATTTGCGGAGCCAGCGGTCGCTGAAATAGTGGTAGAGATATATTCCTCCGCGCACTACCCAGTCGGTGCCCATGGATATCCACACGCCCATAGCGCCCATTCCCAGACCTGGGAAGGAGAACAGTCCGAATACGCTGACAGTCTCCAGAGCGAACACGTAGGCCAGAGCAACTCTGAACACCCACATACATACTATGGACACGATCATGGTGAATCTCACGTCCTTGGCCGCTCTGAATGCGTTGGCGATGGTGAAAGCCACCGGCCACAGCGTGCAGGAGAGCACCGAGTGGAGCAGGATCATTTTGATGGCAAGCTCGCTGCTGAACTCGGACAGATTGTACATGGCAATGATCGGCTTGCAGAACACCACGGTAACCAGCACTATCGCCCACATAACCAGATATGCTATGCCGACTATACTGCGGGCGTATTTTTTGGCCTGCTCTTTTTCTTTTGCTCCGATACATCTGCCGACCACAGCTATCATTGCCGATCCTACCGCACCTGGCAGGTAGTGGAAGTTGACAACCACGCTGGCCATGGAGTTTGCGGCTATGACCGCAGTACCCATGGAGGAAATAAGCGACTGGGTGAGTATCTTGCCTATCTGGAAGATACTGTTCTCAATGCCGTTGGGCACGCCGATGCCGAATATTTCTTTGACCATCTTAAAGTCGGGACGGTAGGAGAGAAGTTTTTCAAAATGCACCGTGTTTTTGCGGTCGTGAGCCATATACACTATGACTACCGCGCCCACCGCACGGGCAATCAGCGTACCCACAGCCGCGCCGGTGGAGCCCATTTTGAAGACGTAGATGCAGACAGCGTTGCCCGCCACGTTGACTATGTTGATAAGTATGGACACGCCCATGGTGACCACCGTCTTGCCCATAGTCTGATAGACCACGGCGCCCGAGTTATAGAGCGCGAGGAAGGGGAAAGAAAATGCCACGAACAGCATATAGCTCTGCGCGCTGGCCATAACGTCTGCCTCGACGCTGCCGTATACAAGGCTCAGGATGCCTTTGTGAAAGACGATGACTATCAGGCTCAGCGCTGCCGCCAGACCTGTGACCACGTACAGCACCTGCTTGGCGCCGTTTACGGCGTATTTGTGGTCTTTGCGTCCCAGCGCCTGAGATATAATGACCGAGCCGCCCGTTGCCATTGCCGAAATGGCAAAGAAGAACAGATTGTCCACCGTGTTGACCAGCGCCACGCCCGAGACCGCCGCCTCGCCTGCGTAGGACACCATGATGGAGTCTATCATACCCACCAGTATGCCCAGCAGCTGCTGTGCAATCAGGGGTATTATGATCTTGAACAGATCTTTGCGTGAAAAAAGCATATCAGTTCACCTTTTTTCTGAGGTCGGGGAGTTCTTTGATGCATATGGAAAGATCAGTTGTTCTTGTCCTTTTTTTCGGGAACAAGGAAGATGAACACCAGCGAGGACACAAGCAGCAGCATGGGATAGAACATATTGGCAATGATATCAAATGCCGACATCTGCATATTGAGGGTATTGACCACGCTCAGTGCTACCAGGATCTGTGCGCCGTAGGGCAAAAATCCCTGAACGATGCAGGAGAAGGTGTCCAGAATGGATGCGGTCTTTTTGTTGGAGATGCCGTACTCGCTTGCCATCTCGGAGGCGATGGGGTTGGCCATAACGATAGCGACGGTATTGTTTGCGGTGGCAATATCCATCAGACCGACCAGCAGACCGATGCCAAGCTGGCCGCCTTTTTTGCCGCGGAAGATGCGGCGGATACCTGCAAGCAGTGCGTCAAAGCCACCGTTGTGGCGGATAAGAGCGCAGATGGCGGCAACCAGAACGGCAACCATAGAGGTCTCAAACATATTGGAAACGCCTGTGCCCATGCCCTTGATCAGGCCGATGAAGTCCACAGCGCCGGTCGCAAGCATAATGATGCTGCCCGACAGTATACCGATCATCAGGGTGATGAATACGTTGATGCCGATAATGCCGCTTATGAGAACCAGAACGTAGGGGATGATCTGGATGAGGTCGTATTCCTGGGTGATATTGGAGTTGATGTCTGCGCCCAGAGTGAGGGCGAGGATGATTCCTATGGTGACTACAGCGGCGGGGACAACGATGGCAAAGTTGGTCTTGAACTTGTCTTTCATGGCACAGCCCTGACCGTTGCAGGCTGCAATTGTGGTGTCGGATACGAAGGACAGGTTGTCACCGAACATAGCGCCGCCCACAACTGTACCTACGCACAGAGCGAGAGAAAATCCGGAGGTCTGTGCAATGGCTACTGCGATGGGGGTGATGAGGGTGATTGTGCCAACAGACGTACCCATAGCGGTGGATACGAAGCAGCTGACTACGAATATTACCAGTACGGACAGTTGGGGAGGTGTGATGGACAGCAGGAAGTATGCAACGCTCTCGGCACTGCTTCTGCCTACTACGCCAACGAAAATACCTGCCAGCATAAAGATTATCAGCATGGTGATGATATTCTTGTCGCCGACTCCCCTGCCCATTATCTCAAACTTTTCGTCCAGAGAGACTTTGCGGTTCTGCAGGCATGCAACAAGCAGAGCCACGAGGAATACGGCTACTACGGGGATGCTGTAAAATCCCATCTCGATCTTGAGCACGTACTCAAACACAATGCCCAGAGTCAGATAGAGCACCGCGAACACGCCGATAGGCAGCAGTGCTATAGGATTACCTTTTTTCATAATTCCCACACTCTTTCTTTTTCTTTTTTGGTGTATTTGAATATTTTACCATATCTTTGCCGTCAGAGCAATCGTTTGACACAAAAAAATCTGCGGTGACGGCTTTTTGAGCCCTCATCGCAGATGGGTGGGGTTATTTTTCGTCGTTGTCCAGCTTGACTTTTGGCAGATTCCAATGGTATTTGGCGGCAAGCAGACGGATGGCTACGGTAAGTACCGATGCGCTGATCGCGCCCAGAACCTGCCTGTCTGCGTATACGCTGAGCAGGTAGTAGAGGGTGCTGCCCAGTATGGATGCCACGGCGTAAATGTGCTTGGTGAGTATGTAGGGTTTTTCGTTGACAAGCACGTCACGGAGCACGCCGCCGCCCACGCCGGTCATCACGCCCAGAGTAACCGCCAGCAGGATATTGTCTCCGTAAGCAGATGCACATGCCACCTCGACACCGGTTACCGAAAAAGCCGCAAGACCGACTGCGTCAAACACGTTGTTGATCCCGTCTATGCGCAGCTTGAGCTGGCTGAAGTTGCGGCGGTGTGTGTAGGCAATGACAAAAACCACAAAAGCCGACAGTGCCGCCACGGCAAGGATGAGAGGATTGGAGAAGATTTTGGGAGGCAGATTGTGGATCAGGATATCACGCATGATACCGCCGCCCACGGCTGTGATGCAGCCGATGATAAGCACGCCGAACAGGTCGAGGCTGCAGCTTACCGCCACCAGCGCCCCCGAAACGGCAAAGGCTATGGTGCCGATCCACTCCATAATATGCATAAGTACATCGCTGAACATTGTTTTGGTCTCCTTTTTCCACGATGATAATTGTGCCGAAAAATACGCCACAGACATTATGCCCTATTTTTCGGCAAAACGCAACATAAAAATAAACAAAACCGACGATAGGCAAAACGTACCACAGTATATGCAGGGTAAGCACGTAAAGGCACTAAGGCAGAAGGAGGCAGGGGATTCGTCGATATTTGCCGCGAGCGGCGATCGATATATTGCTTTGCAATTCGATATGCGGCTACGCCGCTCGATATGTCGCCGGGGCGACGAGAATGGGAAACGGGGGTTTCGGGAGGGGTGACCCCTCCCCTACAAAGCATATAACGAACTCTGTAGGGGAGGCGTTTCGCCTCCCGAAAAAGGCTCCCCTTATATATTAAGGGGAGCTGTCGAGCGTAGCGAGACTGAGGGGATATCCTCATAATTTAACCTTTTTATCCCCTCCGTCTTCGCCTGCGGCGAATCCACCTACCCTTGCAACAAGGGTAGGCTTTGCGGGGGACGAAGGTCGGCGGGAGCAAGCCCCCGCCCTACAAGGGTGGCGCGGAATATGATTTGCCGTGAATACCGCGGGCGATCGATGATCGCCCCTACGGTGTGTCACAGATCGGGTAGGATGCAAAACGCAGGTTTTCACCTCATCCACCGCAAGCGGTCCCCCTTCTCCTCATAGGAGAAGGCTTTGCGCGGGGGACGACCCTCTCACCCGGTGCGCGGGAACGGAGTCATTCCCATGTCTAAACGCCCCAAAAGCCGCAAACCCCGACGGGAAATCCCATCGGGGTTTGCAGTCAAAAGTTGGAACGTGAAAAAATATTTGGCGATATTTTATCAGTAAATTAAGCGTGCCTTACTTGGTCATAGCGATCCAGTCGGTACCGAAGCCGTAGCCGGGAATATAGCCGCCTGCGGGCAGGACAACGTTGTCAGCAAACATAACCTTGGTGGGATCGATGTACATTGCGATGTTGATTCTGTAATCATACAGTTCTTTTTCCATCTCGAGGCACAGCTCGATAACTCTTGCGTTGTCCTTCTCGAGGTCGAGGGCTGCTGCTTCGTCATACTTAGCATCGTAAGCTGCGCTGTTGTAGCAGAATCTGGGAGGAGAATAGGTGGACTTGAAGTAGTTGAAGTATGCTCTGGGGTTCTCCTTGGAGGGGAGCAGGTAGCCGAGAGCGGTCTGGTATGCGTTGGGATCATTGGGATTCCAGCGGCGGAGCTCATTAACGATAGATGCGGGACGAGTATCCAGCTTCAGCTTCAGACGATCGCCGAAGGTGTTCTCGAACTGCTTCTGCAGGATCTCACCGGTTGCGCCGATGATTGCAGAGGTATCGTTGTAGAGGATGCTGAGCTCAGTGGCTGTCATTTTTCTGGTCTCGAAAGCCTTGTCCAGGAACTGATTTGCCTTTGCTACATCGTATGCGTCCTCTGCATCGATGAGCCAATCACGCTCGAGATCGATGTACAGCTGGCCGGAAACGGGGTCAGCAACAGTCTCGGGACGGATATTGGAGGTAGTGGGGAAGCAGGACAGGATGTCTGCCATACCTACACGGTCAATGCCGTAGAATATAGCTTCACGGAAGTTCAGGTCGCCCAGCAGGCTGTCGTTCTCGGTGTTACCGACGTTGACCATGATCCATGTGGAGGTGTTGGAGTTGTACTCATAGATACGGGGGTCATCTTCGAACTGCTCCCAATCAGCGTAGCTCAGAGCAACATAGTCCAGTTCGCCGTTGAGGAACATCTGAACCTGGGTGCCCTTTTCGGGAACGACTGTAATGATGTAGCCTTCGAGCTTGATTTCGTCAGCGTAGATGTAGTTCTCGTTGCGCTCCATGACCCACTTTGCATCGGGAACCCACTCAATCAGATTGAAGGGACCGCCGGACATGTAAGTCTCAACAGAGGTACCGTAGGTGGTAGCGGTGCCGTCAGCATTCATATTGTCCATGTAGGTCTTTTCGTGGATCAGCTGACGGTTAAGGATTCTCCAAACGTTATCCATGGGGAGCTTTTCTTCGGTGATTACACGGAGGGTGTAGTCGTCGATCTTCTTGATGCCGACGTCGTCCCAGGATGCAACGGTGCCCATCTGATACTCATACAGGTTCTTGATCTTGCCGTATGCAGAGCCGGTCAGAGAAGAAGCAGACAGATACTGCATCTTGGGATCTGCGTAGCACTGGTAGGTGAAGATCAGGTCGTCAACGGTGATAGGATCGCCGTTTGCCCACTTGCCGTCCTCACGGATCTTGATATCCCATGTCAGACCATCGGTGCCAACGGGCTGAGGCCAATCAGCTGCCAGCTCGGGAGCGCGGCGCCAACCGGCGACTGCGGTCTCATCGATGATGGATCTGTACAGGTAAATGGAGGTGGGGGAGATGATTTCGTCTTCGGATGAGCCCTGGGTGGTCAGCTGGTTAGCGGTGGTAGCAGCTGCGGTTATAGCCTTGCGGTACCAGCCGTAAGGCTCGGTCTTCTCGGGTTCGGTGGGCTTTGCGGGATCGTCGGTCTTGCCGGGATCTACGGGCTTGGAAGGATCAGTGGGGGTTACGGGATCCTTGGCGCCGGGATCTTTGGGATCTTCTGTCTTGCCACAGCCTGCAAATGCTGCTGCCAGCATCAGGACTGCGAGTATGAGTGCTAAGTACTTCTTCATACTTATTTCCTCCTTGTTATTTTAGCTTGTTTCAGCTTTATTTTATTCTACTCTCTTGGCATTTTATTGTCAATATGCACAATTACTAAATCCCCCGCCTCCATTTTCTTGTTATTATTTTCAAATT
>JAZOWC010000025.1:0-2887 GCA_045658985.1 Oscillospiraceae bacterium | reverse complement strand
CGGGGGACGTCGGCGAGCTGAGCCGCATTCAACATTGACGAGTACGGTCTTTGCCGTACAGAGTGGTGCGCGCTCATTGATGAGTGGATCTTCTCGGAGCGCGACCGCGCGATACTCAAGCGCAAGCTGCTTGACGGTGTTACCTTCGAGCAGCTTGCGGAGGAACAATATATGTCCGTTCAGGGCATTCAAAAGATAGTCTACGCCGGCACGCGCAAGCTGGCGTCGGTAGTAAAAAAGTAGTAAATACGTAGTAAAAAGATGGGCTTTCCGTTGCTGTCGGAAAGCCCTCTTTTTTTGTACAATATAGGCACAGAGGACGACAGGAGGTGGTCGCAAATATATCGAAAATACAATGCTAATCCGCTGGGCAAGCAGGTAGGCGACTGCACCGTCAGGGCGATCTCCAAGGCGCTGGGGCTGCCGTGGGAGGAGGTCTATATAGGTCTTATATTCGAGGGCTTCCTGATGTGCGATATGCCGTCAGCCAATCGCGTATGGGGCGCGTACCTCAAGCGGCGGGGCTGGATCAGAGAGCCGATACCCGACACCTGCCCGGACTGCTACACGGTGGCAGACTTCTGCAGAGATCATCCTCGAGGCGTTTATATACTCGCCATTGACGGGCACGTGGTGTGTGTGGAGAACGGGCACTGGTGCGACACTTGGGACAGCGGCAACGAGATACCGATTTACTTTTGGAAAAGAAAGGAGAATGAAGTATGTACGGAAATTACTACGGAATGAACAACTACGGAGGCTACCAGACACCATACAGCCCAGCCGTTCCCGACGGGCTGGCGCAGCTGAGGGCAGGTCAGGGGCAGCAGGCGCCTACGATGCCCGGCATGATCTGGGTCCTTGGCGAAGCGGAAGCGCGGAGCTATCCGGTCTCGCCCAACACGACGGTGGTGCTGTGGGACAGAGATACGCCCACCATATTTATCAAGTCAGCAAACCCTGCGGGAATGCCGTCACTTGATATTCTTGAGTGGAAACGGCGCTCTCCCGAGCCTCAGGAGGCTGCACAGAGTCAGCCGACGATTGACACAAACAGATACGTTACCCGAGAAGAATTCGAGGCGCTAAAGCAAAAAATCGGCTCACAGGAGGTAGAAAACAATGGCTAATTCTTTATTCAATCAATACGGCAACCGAAGCCAAAATAATCAGATGGCGCAGGTCCGCGGTGAGTTTGAAAAATTCAAATCACAGTTTACGGGAGATCCCCGCGCCAAGGTCCAGCAGATGCTGGATTCGGGGCAGATCACACAAGCACAGTTTGAGCAGGCGCGCCAGATAGCGGCTCAGCTGGGGCTTATAAAGTAGAATGTATCGAACGTCAGTGCACGGGCGTTTGTTACAGATAAAAAATTCAAAAACAAAGGAGTGATTTTATGTCTTATAACAACGAACTCAGTGCAGCTGATGTAGCAGCTGTAACCCACAACAACGGCGGAGGCTGGGGCCTTGGCGGCGACGGCGGATGGCTTGCCATCCTGTTTGTCCTGGCAGCATTCGGAGGCTTTGGCGGCTGTGGCGGCCGCGGCGGCTACGGTGCAGGCGGCGCCTGTGCGACACCGCTGGACGTTCACACGGCAGTTGACCAGCAGACGTTGCTGTCCAAGCTGGACAACCAGACGTATGGTATCGCGGACGCAACCTTCGCGCTGAACAACACCATCAAGGACGGTTTCTATAATGCGGAGCTGTCCAGAGCGCACTGCTGCTGCGAAACGCAGCGTCTGATCGAGCGCGGCTTCTGTGACGTTACTCACCAGATGAGCAACAACACCCGCGACATAATCGACAACAACAACTGCAACACCCGCGCGATCCTCGATTTCCTTGTCAAAGACAAGATCGACGGTCTGCGTGATGAGAATGCGGCACTCAAGCTGGCGGCATCTCAGGCGGCTCAGAACAATTACATTATAGGTCAGCTCAGACCTACGCCCGTACCGGCGTACAACGTGCCTAATCCTTACGGCTGCAACGCCGGTTGCGGATGCGGCGGCTACGGCTACGGTGCAGGCTTCAACGGCTAAGAGTACATAGTTACAGCTTCTCGCCCACTGCGAGATGGTCGGCTCAATAGCCGATACAACCAACACACAGCGGTGGGGCAATAGTCCCACCGCTAATCTTTAAAAATGAAAGGATGATGAATATGGCAGAATTTACAGCAATTGCACTTCAGACCGTAGCTGCAGGGCAGAACGTGCTCTTTACCGAGACACCGGTATATAACTGCAACGGTTCAATACTTCACCGCCAGGGCTCCGGCGTGGTGGACATTCGCGGTACGACCAATCAGTGTCGCGCACGCTACAAGGTATCGTTCGGAGCTAACGTAGGAATTCCTGCCGGCGGCGCTCTTGGCCCTGTTTCGCTGGCAATATCCCTTCAGGGCGAGCCCCTGGCAAGTGCTACGATGATAAGCACCCCCGCAGCCGTTGGCGATCTTAACAACGTCTTTGCGGCGGTGTTCGTAGAGGTCCCGCGCTGCTGCTGCTTCAGCGTAGCGGTAGAAAACACAAGCGGCGTGGCAATCGACGTACAGAACGCAAATCTGATCGTCGAGCGCGTAGCGTAACAGGAGGTGGCGGCAATGATGAGAGCGTATGACCGTATCAGGGATATGGCTGAGGACGAGCTCAGCAAGATCGCCGAGCACGGCGAGCTGACGCCCGCTATGCTGCCTGACGTTCACCTGCTGACGGACATTATTAAGAACGTGGACAAGATCTGCATTCTTAATGAAGATGATGGCTACAGCCGCGAGGGCGGAAGCTCCGGCAGGGGTTACAGCCGTGAAGGCGGCAATTACTCCAATCGCGGATCTTACCGTGGAGGCTCCAGCTATGACGGGTACAGTGAGGAGGCA
>JAZOWC010000024.1:0-3041 GCA_045658985.1 Oscillospiraceae bacterium | reverse complement strand
GGGCGGCTTTATTATCGGCGGCGGGGGGACTCTTTTGCTCCACCATCACATCAGCAGTCGCACGGCCACTCCCGACATTATGAATGCTGCCAGATCGGCACTCAGCGCCGCAGGCAGGGTGTATCCGGTGTTTTTGAGTCCCAGGTAGGCAGAATACACAGCGATGGTATAAAAGCTCGTCTCGCTGGCGCCCAGCATAACCGCCGCCACCCTCCCCGTATAGCTGTCGGCGCCTGCATCCGCTATGATATCCGTGCCTATGCTCAGCGCGCCGCCACCGCTGAACGGACGCAGCAGAGCCAGCGGGATGCATTCGGCAGGCACGCCTACTCTGTCGGCTATGGGTGTCATGGCATAGGCAAGCAGCTCGGTCACGCCGCTTGCCCGAAGCATTGCCGTCATAGTCAGCATGATCACCATAGCGGGAAAAATCCCCCTGCATACCCCCAGTCCCTCGCGGATGCCGCAGGACATGGCATCGTAGATATCTACTTTTTTGACGGCGGCGTATACCACTATCCCCAGTATAATAGTCGGGATCAGCCAATCGGTCATTTTTTGCTCACCGCCTTCAGCAGCTTTGCCGCCCCGACTCCGACTGCCACCGAGACCGCACTCGACAGCCACACCGCAGGCAGGATATCAAAGGGTCTCGCGCTCCCGTATGATGCTCTCACTGCCGCTACCGTGGTGGGCAGCAGCTGCAGGGATGCCGTGTTGACCACTATCAGCAAAAACACCCCGTGGGGCCGTTCTCCGTACTGCGCGGACAGCTCACGGAGCCTGCCTGCGGCTTTCAGCCCCGACGGGGTTGCAGCCGACCCCAGTCCCAGAAGGTTTGCCGCCATATTCTGACTGATATAACCTGCGGCTTCTTTGTCTTTGCCGTATTTCCCAAACAGCAGGCCGATCACAGGCTTGAGCAGCTTTGCGATCAGCTCGCTCAGGCCGCTGCGGTTCATAACTTCCAGCAGGCCGTTCCACAGACAGATGGTGCCGCCGATTTTAAGCAGCAGTTCCACCGCGTTTTTGGCGCCGCTCACCGCCGCCTGAGACACCGCCGACATATTTCCCGTCAGTCCGCCAAAAACCACCGCCGCCCCAGCCATGGCAACGATAACATAGGTCATAATCATACAGTCTTTTGCCTCCGCGATTGACAACACGCTCACAAATTGTTAAAATAAGCTTATTGATTGATATGTAACGAAAAAGGTGATTATGATATGAAAACCTACGCCCCCGCACTGGTCAGAGAAATCAAACGTTCCCCCGGACTCAAGGGTCTTATCGTCAGCGCAAAGCAGGATGCAGGCTACTACTACGCCGAGAACACCGACGGTGTCTGCGCTATGTGGATCGAAGCCTGCCAGTTTGGCAGGATGGTTGCCTACCCCTGTATGCTCAAGGTCAACGAGGACGTCATGAAATACGCGGCCGGTGCAGGCGCCAACTCCTTTGAGAAGGACGCCAACAAGAAGATGATGAACGCCTGGGCGGTATTTATGAAACCTGCCGAGATAGGAGCTTTTGCCGTGACACGTCTGTCCGCAGACGAATTTCATGCCAAGCTGAAAGAATACTCACCCACAATTTAACCTGACGGAGGCACACAATGAACGAGAACTACAACATTACCCTGCTCAACACCGAGAGCGACAAGCTGCCCGAGAATCTGCGCATCAACGTGCGCTCCAAGATAGACCACACCCTCCTTGACCCCGCCGCCACCAAGGATCAGATCATCACCCTCTGTGAGGAGGCGCTGGAGTACGGCTTTGCTTCGGTCTGCGTTGCACCCTGCTGGATCCCCGTATGCCGCCGCAAGCTCTTCCACGGCGCCGAAACCCGCATTGCCACAGTCATCGGCTTCCCCCACGGCAACGAGAGCACCGACTCCAAGGTCTTTGCCGCACGCGACGCCATCATGGCAGGCGCAGACGAGATAGATATGGTCATCAATATCGGCTGGATCAAGCAGCGTTCCACCGTCCTGCTGGAAAACGAGCTGCGCCGTATGGTCTCGGTCTGCGGCAGACACGTTATCCTCAAAGTCATCATTGAGGCCTGCCTGCTCACCGACGAAGAAAAAGTCTACATCTCCAAGCTCTGTGCCGAGACCGGCGTAGATTACGTCAAGACCTCCACCGGATTCAGCACCGGCGGCGCCAAGCTGGAGGATATCAAGCTCATCCGTGACACCGTGGGCGACAGATGCAGCATCAAAGCCTCTGGCGGCGTGCGTACTCTGGAGGATGCACGTGCATTCGTAGCGGCAGGCTGCTCCCGTATCGGCTGCTCCAAGAGCGTATCCATCGCACAAAAGGAGATCGAAGAAGAAAAACGCTGGCAGGACGAATGCGATATTGCAGATTTCTGGGAGCGCACCGAGCGTATTTCCAACTATATGGCCGAGCACTACGAGCGCGACAAGGCTGTTGCCGAGGAAGTCAAACGCCGCCGCACGGAGTATGACAGACTGATGGCAGAGCGCGATGCCGGCCGCGAAATAGACGAGCAGGCTCTCGAGCAGATAATGGACTTCAACGTCTATGAGCTCAAGTGGGCATGGGACAAAGCACACGGCAACGAGCCCGACAAAAGCCTCATCCCCTATCTCAGAAATAAAGAATAAATATAAGAAAGCTCAGGGTCAATTCCCCTGAGCTTTTTGCTTTGCTCTGTTACTCGCAAAAGGCTCCCGCCGCCCCGCAAACAAATCGCAAATATCCCGCAAAAACCCCAAAAAATTACGAAAAACACACGAAAAAAAGCCAACTGTCAAAAAGTGTACTTTTTGACAGTTGGCTTTTATGTAGTGATTATAACATAAATACCGGAAATATCAAGGGTTAAATCGAAATATTTTATCAAATTATGCCTCCAAACCCCCTTTTCTGTCAAAAAGCGAGAACTGTCAAAAAGTACACATTTTGACAGCGATTTTGTGAATAACCCCACGGGGTATTCAAATAAAAACTTATTTAGGAGGCATAAAAATGTTTATGCACAAAAGCAAAAAAGGCTTTACCATTGTAGAG
>JAZOWC010000023.1:0-9859 GCA_045658985.1 Oscillospiraceae bacterium | reverse complement strand
CTAGGGGTGTAGGCGTGTTTTTTGATAGTATCCGCGCTGTGTGCGGAGTATTCGGTCTGCGGATTTTGTATTTATATGCTCTTGTTACTCAAATCGGCCTTTTATGATGCATTCTCCGTCTTTGTATGCCGTTTTGCCCTTGGCGATAACAGTGCGGATATCCAGATCGTCGTCAAGCAGGAGAATGTCGGCATCTGCCTGCTCTTTTATGCATCCTTTTGTGTTTTCCAGCCCGATGGCTTTGGCGGGATTTTTTGTTACAAACCCGAGTGCGGTCTCAAGACTCATGCCGCGGTTGTTTATGCAGCTTTTTACAGTCTTGAGCAGCACGTCGGGGAGAACGTATGTCAGGCCCACACAGTTGCCTGCGGTATCAAAGCGGGGCAGAGAGCCGAAACTGTCGCTGGACAGCGTGATATTCTCGGCAGGAGCGCCCGCGTCTATGCAGCGGGCGATACCGGCGCAGGCAGGCTTGGCCGACGTGGCAGGGTCATTGGCGGTAAAATCGATCATTCCGCCCATTTTGGCAAACTCGGCAGCCTGAGAGATGAGTTCTTCGCTCCGTGCCAGATGGGTGGGGTAGAAGGTCTTGATGGGGATATCGGTGTTTTTGGCTGCGCGGAGCACAAGCTCAAGCATCCGTTCTCCCGTACCCATGTGCATATGCAGGATGCCCGCTTTGCCCGAAAGCAGACCGCCCGAGCGCACCTCGGTGGCCAGACGGACAAACTCGTCATAGGTGATATCCGAGCTTCGGTGATCGCTGATGGCGAGCTTTGCGCCTATGCACTCGGGGATATAACATATATCGGTCACAACGTCCCGAGTCAGCGTGGCGGACGGGTAGCGATAGGAGCCGGTGAGCATCAGGCAGGTGATGCCCTCCTCGTTGAGAGCACGGCATTTTGCCAGCAGATTGGGCAGTGAGCGCGTGATGCCGTCTGTACCCAGCAGACCTACGCAGGTGGTAACGCCGTTGCTGACAAACTGCGACAGCTGTGACTCCGGCACACGGGATGCAGGTCCCTGCTCACCGCCTCCGCCCGTTATATGGACGTGTACGTCTATAAAACCGGGGACAGCCTTGCAGCCGTCGGCAACTATGACCTCAATGTCACAGTTGCCCGTGAGATCTATATTGGGAGCGATCTTGGCGATCTTGCCGCCGCAGATCAATATATCCTGTTTGCCCTGATATTGGGGCGCATAAATCTCCGCACCTTTGATGAGCCTGATCATTGTGAATGCCTCCTTTGGTAGGATCTGAATATATACTATACCCCGCAAAAATCGGTGTCAAGACAAAAAACAAAATCCGCAGACGGTGTCTGCACCTTCTTGGATGCACGGATCAATAGAGGAACAGAGGAACGATTACAGAGATGAGAGCGGGGATAAGACCGCCGAGAAGCATCTCGAGAACCTCATGCTTCTTTTTGCGCTGGGCGAGATATTCGGGGTAGGAGCCCAGCTTCTTTTCGCCGAGGTCGGCGTTGGGACGGAAAACTATCTGCCAGGTCTTTTTGATGCTGTAGTTCCAGAAGCTGAAACCGCCAAGATTGGTGGCGAGTCCGAAACCGCCCCATGCAAATACCAGAACACCGCCGTAGAACATGCCGTTAAAGACTCGCATCAGGATCTTGGCACCGGTGGCGGTCAGCATGGGATCAATGGGCACAAAAAGCGCAAAGGGGATGCCCAGCACCAGCGCGATGGCCATATAGAAGAACATTCTTGAGGGATAAAACTTTTTCATTATCAAAATACACCTGCCTGTTTTGTAAACAACAGAAGAATATTATCACATATTGTCGGGAGTATCAAGCAAAATATGTAAAAATATTGAAAACACTGCAAAAAAATATTGACTATATAAAATAAAAGTGATACAATGGTAAACTGTATCGGAATGTACAATTTACGCAAAATATCACGCTTTTATTTTAACAAACCTTTGCCGAAAAGGCAAGAGGGAAGTTGAAATAAGCGACAACTAACCCACGTGTATCAAAATAATGACATAAAAGGAACGGAGTGAGGCAAACGATGAAAGACATGCGCTGCGGTAGAAAAATCCGCAAGAGTTTTTCGCGTATCGATGAGATCACAGAAATGCCGAATCTTATCGAGGTGCAGAAAAAATCGTACAAATGGTTTTTGGACGAAGGCCTTAGGCAGGTATTCCGCGACGTCGGAGCAATAACCGACTATACCGGCAACCTTGAGCTCACATTCTACGACTATACTCTGGAGGACACCCCCAAGTACAGCGTTACCGAGTGCAAGGCGAGAGATGCAACGTACGCAGCACCCCTGAAGGTGCGTATGCGTCTCCGCAACAAGGAGACCGAGGAGATCAAGGAGCAGGAGATCTTTATGGGTGATTTCCAGCTTATGACCGATTCGGGCACATTTATCATCAACGGCGCAGAGCGTGTTATCGTTTCGCAGATAGTACGTTCTCCCGGTATGTATTACGAAGTCAACAGCGACCGCCCCGAGAAGAACACCATCAACGGTACTGTTATTCCTTATCGCGGCGCATGGCTGGAGTATGAGACCGACATCAACGAGGTCTTCTACGCACGTATCGACAAGAACCGCAAGCTGCCCGTAACCTCTCTGATCCGTATCCTCGGTGTTGAGACCGATGCCGAGATCATCGAGATGTTCGGCGAGGACGAGCGTATTCTTGCCACCATCGACAAGGACGCCGAGGTCAAGAACGCAGATCAGGCTCTCATCGAGATCTACAAGAAGCTGCGTCCCGGCGAGCCCCCCACGATCGACAGTGCACGCACACTGATCAACAATCTGTTCTTTGATCCCAAGCGTTATGACCTGAGCGAGGTCGGCAGATACAAGTTCAACAAGAAGATGGCTATCTCCAAGCGTATCGCAGGCAGAAAGCTGACCCGTCCTCTCATCGACCCCATGACCGGTGAGATCGTTGCCGAAGCAGGCGCAACCCTCAACCGCGACGAGGCTCTCAAAGTCGAGCGTCTCGGCGTCAACGAAGCTTGGGTTGAGGCTAATGACGGCCACGAAGTCAAGGTCTTTGCCAACAACATGGTTTGGGTACATGACTTCACCGACATCACCGCGGAAGAAGCCAAGGAGATGGGCGTCAAGGAGCGTGTCCGCTTCAGCGTGCTCAAGAACATTCTTGAGGAATCCGAGGGTCAGGACGTACGCACCGCTATCGCCGACAGACTTGAGGAGCTGAGCCCCAACCACATCCTTGCCGACGATATTCTGGCATCCATCAACTATCTCATCTGCCTTGCCAACGGCATCGGCACCTATGACGATATCGACCATCTGGGCAACCGCCGCCTGAGAAGCGTCGGCGAGCTGCTGCAGAATCAGTTCCGTATCGGCTTCAGCCGTATGGAGCGTGTCATCCGCGAGAGAATGACCATTCAGGATCTTGATATAGTCACTCCCCAGAGCCTTATCAACATCCGTCCCGTTACAGCGGCCATCAAGGAGTTCTTCGGCTC
This sequence comes from Oscillospiraceae bacterium, assembly GCA_045658985.1. GTDB lineage: Bacteria > Bacillota > Clostridia > Oscillospirales > Butyricicoccaceae > RGIG3513. The sequence goes on along the minus strand of JAZOWC010000023.1, from coordinate 6,356 downwards.
CTCGCCTCTGTCTCAGTTCATGGATCAGACCAACCCCCTGGCAGAGCTTACTCACAAGCGCCGTATGTCTGCTCTGGGCCCCGGCGGTCTGTCCAGAGACCGTGCAAACTTCGAAGTCCGAGACGTTCACTACAGCCATTACGGCCGTCTGTGCCCCATCGAGACTCCCGAAGGTCCCAACATCGGTCTGATCTCCTATCTGGCAACCTACGCCCGTATCAATGATTACGGCTTTATCGAAGCTCCCTACCGCATCATCGACAAGGCTACCGGCAAGGTCACCGACGAAGTCCGCTATATGACCGCAGACGTCGAGGACGAGTTCATCATCGCTCAGGCCAACGAGCCTCTGGATGCAGAAGGCCGCATCAAGGCTCCCCGCGTAACCTGCCGCCGTCTGGCCGAGATCGTCGAAGTCGAGCGCGAGAGGGTAGACCTCATCGACGTCTCTCCCAAGATGATGGTATCGGTAGCTACCGCTATGATCCCCTTCCTTGAGAACGACGACGCAAACCGCGCACTGATGGGCTCCAACATGCAGCGTCAGGCCGTGCCTCTGCTCAAGACCGAAGCTCCCGTTGTTGCTACCGGTATCGAGTACAAGGCAGCTGTTGACTCGGGTACAGTACCTCTTGCTATCGCAGACGGTACGGTTACCAAAGTCTGTGCAGACGCCGTCACCATCAAGTACGACGTTATCGGCGAGCGCACCCACGAGCTTATCAAGTTTCTGCGCTCCAACCAGGGCACCTGTGTCAACCAGCGCCCCATCGTCAAGGTGGGCGACAGAGTCAAGTGCGGCGACGTTATCGCCGACGGCCCCTCCACCTCCGAGGGTGAGATCGCTCTGGGCAAGAACGCCCTGATCGGCTTCATGACCTGGGAAGGCTACAACTACGAAGACGCAGTTCTGCTCAACGAGCGTCTTGTCAGAGACGACGTTTATACATCCCTGCATATCGAGGAGTATGAGACCGAGGCAAGAGACACCAAGCTCGGACCCGAGGACATCTCCCGCGACATCCCCAACGTCGGTGAAGATGCACTGAAGGATCTGGACGAGCGCGGCATTATCCGCATCGGTGCCGAGGTCCACGCCGGCGACATTCTGGTCGGCAAGGTCACCCCCAAGGGCGAGACCGAGCTGACAGCAGAAGAGCGTCTGCTCCGCGCAATTTTCGGCGAGAAGGCTCGTGAAATGAGAGACACCTCTCTGCGTGTACCCCACGGTGAGTCCGGTATCGTCGTTGATGTAAAGGTATTTACCCGTCAGAACGGCGACGAGCTGACCCCCGGCGTAAACATGGTAGTACGCTGCTACATCGCACAGAAGCGCAAGATCTCCGTCGGCGACAAGATGGCAGGCCGTCACGGTAACAAGGGTGTTGTTTCCCGCATCCTGCCTCAGGAGGATATGCCCTTCCTGCCCGACGGTACACCTCTGGATATCGTCCTGAATCCTCTGGGCGTTCCTTCCCGAATGAACATCGGTCAGGTTCTCGAAGTCCATCTGGGCTACGCTGCCAAGGCTCTGGGCATCCACGTTGCAACTCCCGTATTTGACGGCGCCAAGGAAGGCGACATCCGCGCACTGCTCAAGCAGGCAGGTCTGCGTGAGGACGGCAAGACCATCCTCTACGACGGACGTACCGGCCGTCCCTTCGATAACCCCGTTACCGTAGGTTATATGTACTACCTCAAGCTCCATCATCTGGTCGACGACAAGATCCATGCTCGTTCCACCGGTCCTTACAGCCTTGTTACCCAGCAGCCTCTGGGCGGTAAAGCTCAGTTCGGCGGTCAGCGTTTCGGTGAGATGGAAGTCTGGGCACTGGAAGCTTACGGCGCAGCATACACCCTGCAGGAGATCCTTACCGTCAAGTCCGACGATATCGTGGGCCGTGTCAAGACCTACGAAGCAATCGTCAAGGGTCACAACGTTCCCAAGCCCGGTGTTCCCGAGTCCTTCAAGGTTCTGGTCAAGGAGCTTCAGTCTCTTGCACTGGACATCAAGGTTCTGGACAAGAATATGGAAGAGATCGAGCTTGTTGACAACGATGACGATGATGACGGCTACGAGAAGAACGTCCGTGACGACAGCTACGCAAGCGACGAAGATTTCGTCAATGCAGGCTTCGGCATCGAGGACGAAGAGGGCAATGCCATTGATATCGGCGGCAGTGAGTACGACGATGATATGGATATGCCTGACGATTTTGATGAGAATGCCGACGGGGATTTTCCCGATGAGCTCGGCATGCAGCTTTAATTAATAAGGAGGGCAATAGATAAAATGGCTGATATGACATTTGAAGCGATAAAAATTGCGCTTGCTTCTCCCGACCTTATGAGACAGTGGTCTTACGGCGAAGTCAAAAAGCCCGAGACCATCAACTACCGCACACTCAAGCCCGAACGCGACGGTCTGTTCTGCGAAAGAATCTTTGGACCTACCAAGGACTGGGAGTGCCACTGCGGTAAGTACAAGAAGGTCAGATTCAAAGGTAAAATCTGTGATCGCTGCGGCGTTGAGGTCACCAAGGCCAAGGTTCGCCGTGAGCGTATGGGACACATCGAGCTTGCCGCTCCCGTATCCCATATATGGTACTTCAAGGGCATTCCCTCCCGTATGGGTCTGCTCCTTGATATGTCCCCCCGTATCCTCGAGAAGGTTCTCTACTTTGCATCTTATATAGTCACCGATCCCGGCGATACCCGTCTGGAGAAGAGACAGGTTCTCTCCGAGCGTGAGTACAGAGAGAACGTTGAGATGTACGGTAATGACTTCAAGGCAGAGATGGGCGCCGAGGCAGTCAAGAAGCTGCTTGCCGAGATCGATCTTGACGAGCTGTACAACAGACTCCGCGCCGAGCTGCAGGAAGCCAGCGGCCAGAAGAAGATGCGCATCGTCAAGCGTCTTGAGGTCGTAGAGGCATTCCGTGCTTCCGGCAACCGCCCCGAGTGGATGATCCTGGACGTTGTTCCCGTCATTCCTCCCGAGCTGCGCCCCATGGTTCAGCTGGACGGCGGCAGATTCGCCACCTCCGACCTCAACGATCTGTACCGCAGAGTCATCAACCGTAACAACCGCCTCAAGAGACTGCTGGAGCTGGGTGCTCCCGACATCATCGTACGCAACGAAAAGCGTATGCTGCAGGAGGCTGTTGACGCACTGATCGACAACGGCAGAAGAGGCCGTCCCGTAACCGGCCCCTCCAACCGTCCCCTCAAGTCCCTCAGCGATATGCTCAAGGGTAAGCAGGGCCGCTTCCGTCAGAACCTGCTTGGTAAGCGTGTTGACTACTCCGGCCGTTCGGTTATCGTTGTCGGCCCCGAGCTCAAGATCTACCAGTGCGGTCTGCCCAAGGAGATGGCTCTGGAGCTGTTCAAGCCCTTTGTTATGAAGAAGCTTGTCGAAGACGGCGCCGCCAACAACATCAAGAGCGCAAAGAAGATGGTCGAGCGTGCCAAGACCGAGGTCTGGGATGCACTCGATACCATTATTAAAGATCATCCCGTAATGCTCAACCGTGCACCTACTCTGCACCGTCTGGGTATTCAGGCATTCGAGCCCATTCTGGTCGAGGGCAGAGCTATCAAGCTCCATCCTCTGGTATGTACAGCGTTCAACGCTGACTTCGACGGTGACCAGATGGCAGTTCACGTACCTCTGTCCGCAGAGGCACAGTGCGAGGCAAGACTGCTTATGCTGTCCGCCAACAACCTCCTCAAGCCTCAGGACGGCGCACCTGTTACCGTTCCTTCTCAGGACATGGTTCTGGGCGCATACTACCTGACAATGGCAAGAGACGAAGAGGGAACAGGCAAAGCCTTCACCAGCATGGAAGAGGCCCTCATCGCATATGACAGCGGTGTTGTCGGCATCCACTCTCCCATCAAGATCCGCCTGACCAAGGAGATCGACGGTGAGATCAGATACAAGACCGTTGACGCCACCGTGGGCAGACTGATATTCAACGAGTCCATTCCTCAGGATCTGGGCTTTGTGGATCGCTCCGATCCCGACAAGCTCTTTGATCTGGAGATCCAGTTCGTCTGCGGAAAGAAAGAACTGGGCAAGATCATCCAGCGCTGCATCAAGAAGCACGGCTTCACCGAGACAGCAGGCCTGCTTGACCGCATCAAGGCTCTGGGCTTCAAGTACTCCACCATCGGCGCTATCACCGTTTCTGCTTCCGATATGAAGATCCCTGACGCCAAGTACACTCTGGTCGCCGAGACCGAGGCAAAGGTCGCCGCTATTGCAGACGACTTCAAGATGGGCTTCATCACCGATGACGAGCGTTATCGTCTGGTCATCGAGGAGTGGGACAAGACCACCAAGAACGTTACCAAGGCTCTGATGGACAATCTTGATCCCTTCAACCCCATCATGATGATGTCCACCTCGGGTGCTCGAGGCAGCATCAACCAGATTCGTCAGCTGGCCGGTATGCGTGGTCTGATGGCAGATACCGTTGGCCGTACCATCGAAATCCCCATCAAGGCAAACTTCCGAGAGGGTCTGACCGTACTGGAGTACTTCATCTCCTCCAGAGGAGCACGTAAGGGTCTGGCCGATACCGCTCTTCGTACCGCAGACTCCGGTTACCTGACCCGCCGACTGGTCGATGTTTCGCAGGAAGTCATTATCCGCGAGCACGACTGCGGTTCTCACGACGGCATTATCGTCCGCGAGATCGCTGAAGACGGACAGGTCATTGAGAGCTTCAAGGACCGTCTGATCGGCAGATATCCCGTTGAGAACGTCTGCCATCCCGAGACCGGTGAGGTTCTTGTTACCTCCGACACCCTCATGGGTGACAGCGAGGCAGACACCATCATCGCGGCAGGCATCAAAGAAGTCAAGATCCGCAGCGTTATCTCCTGCCGCAGCAAGTACGGCGTCTGCGCCAAGTGCTACGGTTCCAACCTGACCAGCGCCGAGGCAATCGGCATCGGTGAGGCTGTCGGTATCATCGCTGCTCAGTCCATCGGTGAGCCCGGTACACAGCTTACCATGCGTACCTTCCATACCGGCGGTGTTGCAGGTAAGGATATTACACAGGGTCTTCCCAGAGTTGAAGAACTCTTTGAAGCCCGCAAGCCCAAGAAGGCAGCTACCCTCAGTGAGGTCGGCGGCATAGTTCATATCGAAGAAGCCCGCAAGGGTACCATGAACAGCGTCACCGTCACAGATGACAAGGACGGCGACGTCAAGACCTACCTCATCCCCGCAAACATCCACCTCAAGGTCAACGACGGCGACGTTATCGCAAAGGGTACCGCACTGACCGAAGGTCCCTTCAGCCCCCACGACGTTCTCCGCACCCGCGACATCGCAGCTGTACGTGACTACCTGATCCAGGAGGTCCAGAAGGTTTACCGTCAGCAGGGCGTTGACATCAACGACAGACATGTCGAGGTTATCGTCCGTCAGATGATGCGCAAGGTCAAGGTTGAGACAGCCGGTGACACCGAGCTGCTGCCCGGCTCCATGATCGGTATCTTTGAGTTTGAAGAAGCCAACGAGGCTCTGCTCAAGAGGACCGCAGAGGAGGGCATCGAGTTCGAGCCCGCTACCGCATCTCCTGTGCTGCTGGGTATCACCAAGGCATCGCTGGCAACAGACAGCTTCCTGTCCGCAGCATCCTTCCAGGAGACCACCCGCGTGCTGACAGACGCAGCTATCTGGGGCAAGATCGATCCTCTGCTCGGCCTCAAGGAGAACGTGCTTATCGGTAAGCTGATCCCCGCAGGCAGCGGTCTGAATATGTATTCTCAGGCTGACTACGAGGAAAAAATTGAGATAATCGACTGACAGAACAGTTGACTTATTGATATTTGTGTGATATAATACCAATTTGTGAGAGTTTGCAAGGAGGCGAGTGCGCTGAACAGGCTAAAACACGGAGCTTTTTCGGCCGGGCTCAAAGCCTCGAAGAAAGCTTTGGCAGCAAACCGTGCCGGCGTCATCTATATAGCCAAGGACGCTGAGGCACGCATAATAGGTGAGATATCACAGATATGCAAAGACAACGGCATCGAGACCGTCATGGCAGACACCATGAAGGGTCTCGGTGACGCTTGCGGTATACAGGTTGGCGCCGCTGTCGCCGTTCTGTACACCTGAAAATAGCTATAACGGGCACAGTCCCGTCAATATAGTAATATTAGAAGAAGGAGGAATACCGTTAATGCCTACATTCAATCAGTTGGTGAGAAAGGGCAGAGAGCAGGTAACCTACAAGTCCACCGCTCCCGCTCTTCAGAGAGGCTTCAACTCCAAGAAGAACATGGCTATCGATCAGTCCAGCCCCCAGAAGCGTGGTGTCTGCACAACCGTTAAGACCATG
>JAZOWC010000022.1:0-9556 GCA_045658985.1 Oscillospiraceae bacterium | reverse complement strand
AGGAAAAGGACGAAGAATTGTTAAGATTCTTCGTCCTTTTTTCTTTACAAGAACTGCTTTTGCGGGCGCAAAAGCTATTTTTATTTTTGTCGATATGCCGTCGCTTCGCTCGGCTCGATATGTTTTCGCTTCGCTCAAACTCGATATGACATAAATCCGCGCTCACGCAGTGAGCATATCGAGTTGCTGATGGTACATAGTTGCCATCAGCAATATATCGAACGCGTCAGCGTATATCGAAAATCCGCATTTGCGGATTTATATCGATGCGTACCTGCCATAGAGCAGGTACGCAGAGTGGGTTCTCTCTCTTTTTGTTATTATTCAGCCGTCCATTGTTTGCTCACGGGGTCGGGTGTTTCGGTTTTTGACAGTATCTCAAAAGTTGCCATACTCGATGCGTGGTAATAATCGGTCACCTCGATCTCGCTGTCACGCACAAAGACGCCGATGCCGTGGCCGGGGGTGATCTTAAACACCTGAGTAAGCTGATCTTCGATATTCTCGTTGGGGTCGAGCACGCAGGAGGTTATCCTGCCGCTTTCGGTGTTTTTGACTGTGTATTTGATATTCATATTATCACCTCGCAGGGATATTATACCCCGCTGCCGCCCGAGGTGTCAAGCCGGGCAGCTGACCGAGATGCAAAAAAGCAGAGAGCGTGTGCTCTCTGCTTTTTTATCGGTGATTGGTTCAGATCTTTTCGACCTTGTCCAGATTCTCGATCCAGGAGACCAGCTTGTCCTTCTGCTCCTCGGTCATATCCTCTGCGCAGTCACGAACCTTCTGCATACGCTGCTCGTGGGTCATGCCGTTGGGCTCGGAGCCGAGAGGATACTGGCAGTACATGCTGAGGATTTCGCCGCTCTGCAGCTCGACCTCGACGATGCCGTGGTTGGGAGAAATAGCATTGTGGCCGTCAAGGCTGTTGTCAGCGACGACGGTGATCTTCTTGGCGAAGTCAACGTACTGCTGGGGAGCCTTTCTGTCGGGCCAACGATAGTGCTTGAGGGTAACGTTGCCGTCCAGGAATGCGCAGGAAACGGTGTACTGCAGGGAGAACTGGCCGCCGTAGCAGATCTCGCTCTCTGCGTTGATGGGGGTGTTGACGTACATACCGGTGGTCTGCTGATAGATGCGGATGGACTTGATGTCCTCGGGCTTGACACCCTGCTCGTCTCTCAGAGCCAGAGCGGCAGCGATAGCGCCGTGGGTCTTGCGGCAGGTGGGCCAGGGCTTGAAGTACATATCCATGCACTGATACTCTTTGCCCAGTCCGCAGGTGTAATAACGGGTGCCGATTGCGTTGTTGTCAGCGAAATCGGGGCCTTCGAAGCCCATCATTGCCATCTCGGCAGCCTCAACGCCGCCGCGGTTGAGATAACCGTACTTGATGACGTTGGTGGTTGCGGGAGAGCCTTTGCCGTTCTTTCTGCCTGCGGTGTATGCGGGGGTCTTGCCTACACGGCCGGGAGCAATAAAGCCGCTGAGAGCGATAGCATCGCGCATCTGGGTCTCGTTGGCGCCCATCAGTTTGGCTGCTACTGCTGCTGCGGAGTAGGAGTCGGCGGTGGTGGAATCGTGGGCGGGGTTACGCATACGTGCTGCCACCTCGATGCCCAGAACAACAGCGGTGAGGATATCCTTGCCGCTTGCGCCTACTGCTTCGCCTACTGCCAGAGCAACTGCGACAACGGTTCTGCCGGGGTGATAAGCGCCGCCCAGCATACCGCTGTTGTTGAGGCCGTCGTTATAATCGTGGGTCTGTGCGTGGATAGAGTTAAGGAAAGCTGCCATAGCGGCGCTGGTCTTGAAATCGCAGCCTACGGGAGTAACGTCACCCTTGACGATCTTGGCCATGTTGTCAAAATCTGTGCCGTACATTTTTCTGGTCTTGGCGCCTGCCAGCATGCAGGCTACTGCATCGGCGACGATATGCTTGGAACGAAGAACGACCTCCTCGGGCAGATCCTCGAACTTGGTGTTGACCAGAAACTCCATCATATCCTGGCCGAGGTACTTGACCTGGTGGCGTTCGTGCTTGAGCTCAAACATGTTTATTCTCCTCCATATCTTTGTTATTGCTATAATACGTATACAGTTATTTTACCACAGTATTTGTGCCGTTGCAAGGGTCGGAGGGGTTCAAATCGTTTTCGTTGTAATGCACAATTTTGTGCTTCGGTTTTTATGCAATACGACGAAAATATTCAGTATATCTATGTTATCATTGAATTATCCCATAATTCATTGTATAATCTGCACAGTAATTGATGCTAATTTTTGTTGAAAATGCGAGGTATGTATGTCTGTAGGACTTTTTGACGTGCTGGGGCCCATCACCGTTGGGCCTTCTTCTTCTCACACAGCGGGCGCGGTGCGTATAGGACAGGTCTGCCGCGAGCTTCTGGGCAGCGAGGTCAGACGCGCCGAGATCACATTCTACGGCTCTTTTGCCGAGACCTACCGCGGTCACGGCACCGACAAGGCTGTTGTAGGCGGCCTGCTGGGTTTTGACACCTTCAACGAGCAGATCCGCGACAGTCTGACTCTGGCCCCTCTGCGGGGTATGGAGATCAGCATTACTGTTTCGGACGCGCTCACTTCCCACCCCAACACGGTGCATATCAAGGCGTGGAGCCGTGATTCGGAGATCAGCGTGTCGGGTATTTCCATCGGAGGCGGTGTTATCCGCATCACCGAGATCGAGGGGCAAAAGGTCAACGTATCCTGCTCCAGCGACACTCTGATAGTCTTTAACCGCGATCTTGCGGGCGTTGTTGCGGCGGTTTCGGGTCTGCTGGCAGGCAAGAACATCAACATAGCCACCCTGTCCCTCTGCCGCGCACGGCGCGGTACCGACGCCATAATGGTCATCGAGGTCGACCAGCACATCAAGGAGCACACCTGCGAGGAGCTTCAGGCGCTGCCCAACGTGCAGAAGGTCATCTTTTTGCCCAAGCTGTGAAAGGAGAAAGCTATGATAATTCCGTCCATTCAATATATGCTGGAGCAGTCCTCCGCTCTGGGCTGTCCTCTGTGGCAGGTTGTACTGCGTGAGGAGTGCGCTGACAGCGAGGTCAGTGCGGAGGATATTTACAGCCGCCTCGACCTCACCTATTCTACCATGAAGCGCGCCGCCACCAACGGAATCGCCGCCGAGGGCAAGTCCATCAGCGGAATGACCGGAGGCGACGCCGCAAAATACTATCAGTACGCCAAAAGCGGCCGTTCCATGCTCAGCGAGCTGTGCTCCAAAGCCATCTCCTACGCGCTGGCTACCTCCGAGTGCAACGCGTCCATGGGCGTCATCGTTGCCGCACCCACCGCAGGCAGCGCAGGCATAATGCCCGGTGCATTCATCGCCGCTCAGGAGATATACGGATTTTCCGATAGAGACGTGTGCAACGCCCTGCTGACCGCAGGCGGCATAGGCGCGGTCATCTCCGAAAAAGCCTCGCTGGCAGGCGCGGTATGCGGATGTCAGGCCGAGTGCGGCTCTGCCGCCGCAATGACCGCAGCAGGAATATGCCAGCTCATGGGCGGAACGCCCGCCCAGTGCATAGAGGCCGCCGCGCTGGCGCTTAAAAACTGTCTGGGTCTGGCCTGTGACCCCGTAGCCGGTCTGGTGGAAGTTCCCTGCGTCAAGCGCAACGGTATGTACACCGTGTTTGCCATCAATGCCGCAGATATGGCGCTGGCGGGAATACGGAGCTTTGTGCCCTTTGACGAGGTCATTGACTCCATGCGCAGAATAGGTATGGATATGCCTCCCTGCGTCCGCGAAACCGGCGAAGGCGGTCTTGCCACCACCGATACCGGCAAAGCCGCAAGAGAAAGAATATTCGGGAAGAAATAAGGCAGAAGACAAAAGAGAGAATAGCAAATAGCATAAACACCACCGGCTGTGCCGGTGGTGTTTATGCTATTTGTCAGTATCTTACCTTGTTGTTGGTTTCTCCAAGAAGATAATCAATACTTGTATTATAAAACCGCGCGAGCTTTATCAGTATACTTGTGGGGATATCATTTTCTCCCGTTTCGTATTTTGAATAACCCGTCTGCGACATTCCCAATATAGAAGCAATCTGTTTTTGGGTTAAATCGCGGTCTTCCCGCAAATCACGTATGCGCGGATACACAGTATCCCCTCCCAGTAACGAATTTGCTTTATTTTATTATAACCTGATTAAGGTTATTGACTTTTAACCTGAAACAGGTTAAACTATTAATATATTTAAGTTGAAAGGAGATGTTACAGAATGGGAGTATTTATTGCAATTGTTGTTATCTGCATAATTTTCGGCATTATCAAAGGAGCTATAAACGAAACCAAGGCACCCGACATGGATTCTTCTGGAAATATGCGATGCAAAAGATGCGGTGGCGCAAACTTCCAATATTGGAAGAATAACGATGGTTCTACCACATACGAATGCCATAATTGCGGTCAGCGCTGGTCACGTTATTAACTACCGCATACAGCAGAGCCAGTTCACTGCGCCGACCGCGTTATTTATTCGATCGGCGTGTCCTCCAACTCATTTATTCTTGATTATTTCTTATTTATCATCTGTATATCCCCACAGCCACCTACGGTGACAGCTTCCTCCCAGAGGGAGCCAAGGGGATTGTGCCATTTTGCAAGCTCAGAGGAAATCGATGGATTTCGCGTATTATACAAGTAACCGACGCGCAGACAGTACCGTGTGTACGGCAATCCGGTAGAAAGTCAGCCGTCGGCTGACCGAGCATAAGCGAGGCGCGGCGAGTGCCGCGCAAGGCGGAGGGGGAGCGATGGGAGCGCCGCCGGGGGTGGATGCAGCGACCTGAGCGGGTGGCCGCGGTCGAAGGCAGCCATGTCGCCGCGTTGTCGGCGACACTATCGAATCTGCCGGGGTCCCCCCAAAACGGTTGTTTTGTGGGGTATAATCGTAAGCCCGACGGCTGCTTCGGGCACCGCAACAGAGGATTCATTCCGCCCGTGAGCATAAATTGATAGGGGACCCCGCAAAGCGTGTGCGCTTTGTGGGGAGCTAAGGCGCGATTTCCGTAAAACATAAAAATCCGCAAAAAAACACGCCGCTTTCGCGGCGTGTTTTCTTATGCTTATCTTATCTCGCGGAGATCTCTACCCACTTTACCGTCATTGCCTCTCTGGCAAAAGTAATATTTACAACGTACTCGGGGGTGAACACGTTGACGGTGTAGTAGCTCAGGGCGATAAATCTCAGGTCGGCATAGCCTTTGGGATCGGTGTCCTCATAGCCGTAGAGGAACTGGATGGCCCATTTCTTCAGTTCGGTGTCTTTTGCGGGGATCTTGCCGAACACACTGTCCAGACTGTCGCCGATCTTGATACCGCGGAATATGCTTGCGTCTGCGGCTTCTTCGGCGATATTGATATAGTTGAGCTTGAGGCCCTTTTCGGCGTCGGAAACAAAGGTGTAGGTGATATTCTCCCAGTCAAAACTGACCGAGTCGGTGCCCTCGGGCTTCTCCCCTGCGTAGCCGCTGTAGGCCGCGACCTCGTCGTAGCTCATACCGATGGAGATGCCGTTGTGCAGCACTATCTCGTCGGAGGTGACGCGGGTGTCATAGGCCTCACTCCTGACCACCTCGGGTGCGGGAGGCACTACGGGATCTTCGGGAGGGGTGGGCTCGGGGTTTTCGGGCTGCTTGTCCTGATTACCGAAAATATCGGGGATGGAGGGATCCTGAGGCTGAGGCGCATCCGCAGACGGGTCGGGCTGCTTCTTGTCGTCCTTTTTGCAGGCGGCAAAGCTGAGGAGCAGGCATACGCAGAGTACGGCGGAAAGGAGTCTTGTAACTTGATTCTTCATACGGTCATCCCTCTCTGTGCCAAAAGTGGCTTTTTTTGTCTTATATACTAATTGTAGTATGTTTACTCCGCAAAATCAACTACAAATTGATTACAGTTTGATGACAATTTGTACACGACCCCCAAAAATCCGCTCACTCGGGCAGCTTGCAGACGTCACATCTCTGAGCCGCGGAGAGCTGCATCAGCTCGTCGGGAGTCAGCTTGATTGCCGAGTTGGAGGAGCCGCAGGCGGGATACACGTGCTCAAACCGCCACATGGAGCTGTCGCAGTAGACTTTGACACCCTCGGGCAGGGCAAAGGGACACACGCCGCCCACCGCGTGACCGGTAAAACGCAGGGCATCCTCGTGGGAGAGCATCTTGGCCTTGAAGCCGAAGGTATCCTTGAACTTGCGGTTGTCTATCTTGGCGTCCCCTGCCGCAACGATCAGCATACAGCCCTCTGCGTTGTCGGAAAAGGACAGGGTTTTGGCTATCATTCCCGGCTCTACGCCCACGGCGACGGCGGCAAGCTCCACGGTGGCGCTGGACACGGAAAACTCCAGTACCTCGTTTTCGCGGCCGTGAAAAGCAAAAAATGCTTTGACTTTTTCTATGGACATGATTTTTCTCCTTTTTGTTCTTTGTTAACAAAATTATACAACCTATTGACTCCAATTACAAGACTATATATTGTGGTTTGGTGTTCTTTAAAACATAATGTATTGTGTTTGTTGTGTATTTTCGTCAAAATAACCAAAAAATAGCCCCAAAATATTACATTTAGTTTTAGATTTACCCCTTTACAATTTCGATTTATCTTGATATACTTGTACCTGCAATTTTCAAAATACGTCGAAATGAGAGTTTTTTATGATAACTGATTTTTCCCGTACACTGTCGCTGCTGCGGCGCGAAAAGAAGATCAGCCAGCGCAAGGCCGCCGAGGCTCTGGGTGTTTCTCAGGCACTGATGTCCCATTATGAGAACGGAGTCCGCGAGCCGGGTCTGAGTTTTGTAGCCGCCGCCGCCGAATATTATCACGTGTCGCTGGACTATCTCCTCGGCCGAACCATGCACCGCGAGGGCATGATGATCCAGAGCGAGGACGTGGAGGACGTCTCCGCAGAGAAGGACAACGTTCTCCGCGGCAACGCCAGTGCCGCTCTGAGCAAAAAGGTGCTGGTCAACTCCACCGCTGTACTCTTTGACGTGCTGAGCAAGTGGAACGACAAGCAGATGATCCGCGACGTGTCTCTGTATCTGGACACCGCCTTCTTCAAGGCATACCGCTACGTCACACAGTTTGATCCCTCGGCGCTGCCCGAGAACTTCTCGGTGCCCGACAGCTGTTTTTCTGAGCTGTGCGACGTGGAGATGAAGCGTTGTGAGAGCAATATGCGCAGGAGCTCCCCCGACAAAGCCTCTGCACCCGATATGTCCTATGCCACTCTGCAGCGTGACTATCCCCGTCTGGCTCCCTCGCTGTTCTCCCTGCTCCACACGGTGTCCGACCGTCTGGAAGATGAAATGAAATAAAACTGCGGCTCTGTTCTGCACCAATAATATCGCCCGTGTATCCGAGGATACACGGGCTGTTTTAATTATTTTGTGCCGGTGGAGCCAAAGCCGCCTGCGCCGCGGGCGGTGTCCGTAATGCTGTCAGAAAGCACAAAATCGGGCAAAACCACCGGGGTGATGACCAACTGGGCAATACGCTCTCCCGCCTCTATATGGGCATCCTCGTCCGAATGATTGTGCAATGATACCATGATCTCGCCGCGGTAGTCGCTGTCTATGACACCGACCTTGTTGGCGGGGGCGAGACCCCGTTTGAGAGCCATGCCGCTGCGTGCGTACACCAGTCCGGCATAGCCCCTCGGAAGCTCCAGCGCGATGCCCGTGTGCGCCTGCACGGTCTGATGAGCGGGCACGGTGAGGGCATCTAAAGTACGCAGATCTGCGCCTGCGGCCTCCTCGCTGCCCCGTGTGGGCAGGGTGGCACGGGGGTCGAGAAGTTTGACCTTGACCTCCATTATTCTGCCTCCACGTCTGCAACGCGGACGCCCAGCACGTACATCTCCATAGAGTCGATATCGGTGACCTTGCCGTCCTCATCGGTGTCACCCTCGATGATGAACGAATATCCTGCACCGAAATAGGTGATCCTGCCAAGATCGTCCACGCCGCCCGGCCAGGAGAGGGAGGGCAGCTTCATATTTTTGACCTGAGTGAAGTTGAGCACGCCCAGCGCCGCCCAAAGCACGACCAGAACAACGGTGATAATGGTGATGGTAGATTTTTTGTTCATTCTATGTATCCTCCCGGGTATAGTCGGGGAGATGTCCCCGACGGTGTTCTATCTCTATTTTACATATAACTTTTGATTTTGTCCAGCACTCCTTTTTCCAGACGGGAAACTTGTGCCTGAGAGATGCCAACCTCCCGCGCCACCTCCATCTGGGTGTGTCCCTCATAGAACCGAAGCGCCATGATGCGTTTCTCTCTGGGCGACAGCTCACTGAGTGCCTGCTTGATGGATATCTGCTCGATCCAGCTGTCGTCGGTGTTTTTGGTGTCCCGCACCTGATCCATTACGCAGACCGTGTCGCCGCCCTCCTGAAACACCGGCTCAAACAGCGAGATGGGGTCGGCGATTGCATCGAGGGCAAATACCACCTCTTCTTTTTTGACACCCATTTCCCGGGCAATTTCCTCCACCGTCGGCTCGCGGTGGTTTTTGTTGGTGAGGGTCTCTTTGACGGTCAGCGCACGGTAGGCGTTGTCACGCATGGAGCGGCTGACCCGCACCGAAGTGGAGTCGCGGAGATAGCGGCGGATCTCGCCGATTATCATGGGCACCCCATAGGTTGAAAAGCGGACTTTGAGGGAGGTGTCGAAGTTGTTGATGGCCTTGATCAGCCCGATCACACCCACCTGAAACAGGTCATCCGGCGGCTCTCCCCTGCCGCCGAACCGCTGGACAACGCTCAGCACCAGCTTGAGATTGCCCGTTACCGCCTCGTCACGGGCAAGACTGTCCCCACTCTGCGCTCTCTCTATCAGCTCGATGGTCTCGTCGTTTTTGAGCACCTTCAGCTTTGCGGTGTTTATCCCGCAGATCTCTACCTTTTGCACCATTTGCATCCCACCTTTGCAGAGTTATTATTTCCCTGCAAAGGAGAAAGTAAACACCAAAAAATCCGACAAAAAAAGCCAAGCCATCGTCGACAAGATTCTGTTGACACCGCGCGACGCTCGGGCATATAATATAACAGCAATGCAGGTATAGTTCATCGGTAGAACGCACGCTTCCCAAGCCTGAGAGGAGGGTTCGATTCCCTTTACCTGCTCCATAAGAAGAAACACTCCGTCAGGGGTGCATGTGATAGAGCAGTATACAATGGAACAATACCTACCGACAGGAAAAGGACGAAGAATTGTTGAGATTCTTCGTCCTTTTTTCTTTGCAAGAACTGCTTTTGTCGGCACAAAAGCTATTTTTGTCGATATGCCGTCGCTTCGCTCGGCTCGATATATTCGCTGTTTTGCGAAATATATTCGCAAAACAACAAATTCGATATGTTTTCGCTGCGCTCAAACTCGATATGATATAAATCCGCGCTCACGCAGTGAGCATATCGAGTTGCTGATGGTACATAGTTGCCATCAGCAATATATCGAACGCGTTAGCGTATATCGAAAATCCGCATTTGCGGATTTATATCGATG
>JAZOWC010000021.1:0-10680 GCA_045658985.1 Oscillospiraceae bacterium | reverse complement strand
AAGACCCCCCACGCCCCCACCCAAACAACAAAAAAAAAGCCCCCCCCGCAGAACTATATCTGGGGCGCCGCCATTTTTTTATTGGGTGTTATGATCGATAAAGAACAGTGCGTTCTGTATCACAAAGTTGCCGTATATCTCCAGCGCCATTGTCAGGCCCTTGTCCGAGTAGGAATTGGGGAAGCTCTTGTTGGTAAAATGCTCAACGGTGATAGTAGGCACCTTAAACTCGTTCCAGAAGCGGCCCTCGAGGTACTGGCTGCCTTTTACGTACGAGCCGGGGATCATGGCGATGTCGGGAGTTTTTTTGCAGTAGCCAAGTTCCACAAGTCTGTGGTAGAAGTGGTTGGTGGTCTTGTAGTTGGCCACCGCGTTGACCGAATAGTTGATGAAGTTATAATACAGCGATCTACCCTCGGTGGCGGCATTGTGGAAGTCCAGCGCAATGTCGATCTCCGGTGCGTATTTTTTGAAGAAATTGTACACGTTTTGGCTCTCGCGCTGGGTAAGCTCAGCAAAATCGCGGTTGAGATCCACGTTATCGGAGTTTTTGCGGATACGGGAGCGGGAGATGGCACTCGTGCCGTCATGGTTCTGGGATACGCCCCACACATTGATGACGGGCACCACGATAAATCTCACCTTGTGGCGCAGGGTGTAGAGCAGAGGATCGTCGGGAGTGGCATCGGCAATCAGTTGCATCAGCCTGGCGAGAGCAAAATAGGCCGACTCCTCGTTGCCGTGCATACCGCCCGTGATAAACAGAGTGGCATCATAGCTGTCGGGGGTGTAGGTATATCCCACCATACGGAACTTGCCCGACTGGTCATAGCCAAGCTCGTGGCGCTCTATGTACTCGGGATATTTGGCAAGCCACGGCTCGTAGAGATTGTCGATGATCTTCTTGCTTGTCCACTGATAGCTGGCAAAAGTACCGTCTGTCTTGGTAATACTGCCCGCAGAGGGAGGTATCCACCAGTTGCTGTCGGTGTCGGTATCGTGGAGCATAGTCCGCTCGTAGATGTGCATATCCGTCTGACCGCTGCCGGTATAGATTATCAGGTACTCGTTCTGCTCGCGGCAGACGTACATCAGGTTGGCTCTGTCGCTCTGTGCAGGCTTGCCCGCGCAATATCTGACGCTGTCATCGGAGGTATAATCAATAACGCTGCCCGCCGAAAATGTACGGGGATCGGTATTGATTCTCGCAATACGAAGACCCTCAGGCTCGCCCGTAAACATGATCTCATAGCATTTGCCGAACTCACCGGGCAGAACCACCGCCTGCGAGGTATCGCCCTCTCCCCTGATTTCACAGCGGTATTTGTCACCGTCTTTGACGGGAACTATGCCGCTGTGATAAAGCTCGGGAGTGAAGATGTCTCTGGGCAAAAAGGGCTCGTCAAACTCGCTGATATACTCCGCCCATTCTATCTCGGGAGCTGCGGGAGCGGGAGGCGCAGGATCGTCTGCCACGGGCGGAGCAGGTGGATCAGGCTCGGGGGTTCCGGGCGTGACTTGCGGCGAGTCAGGCGGGTTAATATCCGAAGGTGTGGAGGCTGCAGTGTCTCTTCCGCAGCCGCTCAGCAGAGCAAAAACGGTGCACAATGCAGCCAATGCTGCACAAAACCGTCTCAACATATTGGACATAACAGGCTCCTTGTCTCAAATACACTATTACTCCGCAGATGCACTGCGGAGTAATACTATTATAATATATCTGCAAAGTTGGTGTCAAGGCGGGTTCAGGTTCTTGTCATTCCGTCTACCGACAACACCACGCCGTTGATATAGGATGCCTCGTCAGATGCGAGGAATGCAAAGGCGTTGGCTATATCCTCGGGTTTGCCCAGTCTGCGCAGGGGGATCTGCTTGATGAGAGGCTCGATGACCTCCTTGGGCACGGCTTTCATCATATCGGTCTCAATGATGCCGGGTGCTACGGCATTGACGCGGATACCCTTTGGGCCCAGCTCGCGAGCCAGCGACACGGTGAGTCCGTTGACCGCAAACTTGGATGCGGGATATGCAAAGCCGCTGGGCTGACCGGTCAGGCTGACCATGGATGATGTGGACAGAATAACTCCGCTGCCGCGAGCAATCATACAGTCGGCGGCGGCACGGGTTGCATTGAACACTCCCTTGACGTTGAGGTCCATGACCTTGTCAAAGGTCTCCTCGGTATACTCGGTAAAAGGCGTACTCTCGCTGACGCCTGCGTTGTTGACAAGAATGTCAAAGCAACCGTATCTGGCTGTTGTCTCGATGAAGGCTTTGCGCACCGACTTGAAATCAGCCAGATCGGGCCATATGCCGTCTACCCGTCCGTCGGGATGCTTGAGGCGAAGCTTGTCCACCGCTTTTTTGGCAGATTCCTCCGAGCTTGCTGTGATAATGACTGTTGCACCCTCTGTGAGGAACTTGTCTGCTGTGGCAAAGCCGATGCCGCGGCTGCCGCCGGTGATTATTGCTACTTTATCTTTTAATCTCATAACGTGACCTCCGTTTATTATTGTTGAGTATAATATATCCTGTTTAGGTATATCATTCCGTGATAAAGTCACATTATACAGAAAAAATACCCGCCCGATGAGGGCGGGTATTCTGCCCTACACAATAAAAGTCGGGATAACGGCGGCAGTTTACGCCGACACAAAAAACAAGGGTGGACTTTCGTCCACCCTTGAAAAATGAAGCTTAAAGCTTATTTGTTGTAGAGCTCTTCCAGCTTGAGCAGGTGCTCGTAACGCTCCTTGGCAGCAGCCTCGTTGCGTGCGAACAGCTCGTTAGCGCGCTCGGGGAACTCACGGGTAAGACGGGCATAACGTGCCTCGTTGAGCATGAACTCCTGATAGCCGCCTGCGGGAGCCTTGCTGTCGACGACAAACTTCTTGCCTGCCTCAGCAGCGGGGTTGAAGCGGAACATATTCCAGTAGCCGCAGTCAACAGCCTTCTTCATCTCAGCCTGGCAGTTCATCATGCCGCCCTTGATGGAGTGCATCTCGCAGGGAGCGTAGCCGATGATAAGGGAGGGACCGGGATATGCCTCAGCCTCTTGCATAGCCTTGATGGTCTGAGCGGTGTTTGCACCCATAGCGACCTGTGCAACGTATACGTAGCCGTACTGCATTGCGATCTCGCTCAGGCTCTTCTTCTTCATTTCCTTACCGGCAGCTGCGAACTGTGCAACCTGGCCGATGTTGGAAGCCTTGGAAGCCTGTCCACCGGTGTTGGAGTAAACTTCGGTATCGAATACGAAGACGTTGACGTCCTCGCCGGAAGCCAGAACGTGGTCCAGACCGCCGTAACCGATATCGTATGCCCAACCGTCACCACCGAAGATCCATACGGACTTCTTGTTGAGGAATTCCTTCTTGGACAGAACAGCGGTTGCGACTTCGCAGCCTGCTGCAGCAGCCTTCTCCAGCTCAGCTACCAGAGCGGTAGTTGCAGCCTGGTTGGCTTCGCCGTCGTCCTTGGTCTCGATGAAGGTCTTGGCAGCAGCCTTGAACTCCTCGGATGCCTGCTCTGCAGCAGCCATCTTCTCGATGTCAGCGATCAGGTTGTTGCGGATAGCCTTCTGGCCAACGTACATACCCAGACCGTGCTCAGCGTTGTCCTCGAACAGGGAGTTGCACCATGCGGGACCCTTGCCCTCTGCGTCGGTGCAGTAGGGAGAGGTTGCTGCGGGACCGCCCCAGATGGAGGAACAGCCGGTAGCGTTGGAGATGTACATACGGTTACCGAACAGCTGAGTTACGAGGCGAGCATAGCTGGTCTCGGCGCAGCCTGCGCAGGAACCGGAGAACTGCAGGTAGGGAACCTTGAACTGGCTGCCCTTGACGGTGTTGTCCTGAACGTCTGCCTTGGGAGCGGTCTTGACCAGGTAATCCCAAACAGCGACCTGATCGTTCTGGCTCTCCAGGGGAACCATCTTGATTGCCTTGTCCTTGGCGAGGCACTGCTGTACGCAGACGCCGCAGCCCATACAATCCAGAGGACTTACGCCCAGAGCGTAGGTGTAGACGCCCTTGCCCTTACCGGCCTTGATAGCAGCGGTCTTGAGGCCTGCGGGAGCGTTCTTGACTTCTTCGTCGGTAAGTGCGTATGCACGGATAGTAGCGTGGGGACATACGTATGCACAGTTGTTGCACTGGATGCACTTTGCGGGATCCCACTCGGGAACGGAAACTGCAACGCCGCGCTTCTCATAAGCGGAAGCACCCTGCTCGAACTGGCCGTCAACGTGAGGCATGAAAGCGGAAACAGGCAGGCTGTCGCCGTCCATCTTGCCGACGGGCAGGAGGATATCCTTGACCATCTTGACCAGCTCGGGCTTGCCCTCGAGCTTGACTTCCTCAACTTCGTCAGCGATGTTAGCCCACTCTGCGGGTACGTCGATCTTGACGAATGCGGTAGCGCCTGCATCGATAGCCTTGTGGTTCATCTCAACGATGTCCATACCCTTCTTGGAGTAGGACTTGGTTGCAGCGTCCTTCATGTACTGAAGAGCCTCTTCCTGGGGCATAACCTTTGCCAGGGTGAAGAATGCGCTCTGCAGGATGGTGTTGGTACGCTTGCCCATGCCGATGCTCTGAGCCAGGTCGATAGCGTTGATGGTGTACAGCTGGATGTTGTTCTGAGCGATGTAACGCTTTGCGTCAGCGGTCAGGTGATGTGCCAGCTCCTCGGGAGTCCACTGGCAGTTGATCATGAAGACACCGCCGGGCTTGACGTCGTTGACCATCTTGAAGCCCTTGGTAACGTAGCTGGGGTTGTGGCAAGCCACGAAGTCAGCCTTGTTGATGTAGTAGGGGCTGCGGATAGCCTTGTCGCCGAAGCGCAGGTGGCTGATGGTTACGCCGCCGGTCTTCTTGGAGTCATACTGGAAGTATGCCTGAATATACTTGTCGGTGTGGTCACCGATGATCTTGATGGAGTTCTTGTTTGCACCAACGGTACCGTCGCCGCCCAGACCCCAGAACTTGCACTCGATGGTGCCTTCTGCTGCGGTGTTGGGAGCGGGAACCTCGGGCAGGGACAGGTAGGTAACGTCGTCGGTGATGCCCAGAGTGAACTGACGCTTGGGCTGATCCTTCTTCAGCTCCTCATATACAGCGAATACGCTGGAGGGAGGAGTATCCTTGGAACCGAGACCGTAACGGCCGCCGATGACCTTAACGTCGTTCATGCCGGCATTTGCCAGAGCGGTGACAACGTCCAGATACAGGGGCTCGCCCAGAGCGCCGGGCTCCTTGGTGCGGTCCAGAACTGCGATCTTCTTGCAGGTTGCGGGGATAGCAGCCAGCAGACGGTCAGCAGCGAAGGGACGGTACAGACGAACCTTGATAAGGCCGACCTTCTCGCCGTGTGCGTTCATGTAGTCGATAACTTCTTCGGATACGTCGCAGATGGAGCCCATAGCGATGATTACGCGGTCTGCATCGGGAGCACCGTAGTAGTTGAACAGCTGATAGTTGGTGCCCAGCTTCTCGTTGATCTTGCCCATGTACTTCTCGACGACTGCGGGCAGCTCATCGTAGAACTTGTTGCAAGCTTCTCTGTGTTGGAAGAAGATGTCGCCGTTCTCGTGGGAACCGCGGGTTACGGGATGCTCGGGGTTGAGAGCGTGCTTACGGAATGCCTCAACAGCGTCCATATCGCACATATCCTTCAGATCTTCGAAATCCCAAACAGCGACCTTCTGGATCTCGTGGGATGTACGGAAGCCGTCGAAGAAGTTGATGAAGG
This sequence comes from Oscillospiraceae bacterium, assembly GCA_045658985.1. Lineage (GTDB taxonomy): Bacteria > Bacillota > Clostridia > Oscillospirales > Butyricicoccaceae > RGIG3513. The sequence continues at coordinate 4,929 of JAZOWC010000021.1, read as the reverse complement.
GTACCTTGCCGCTGATAGCAGCCAGATGAGCTACGGGAGACAGGTCCATAACTTCCTGTACGTTGCCCTCAGCCAGCATAGCGAAACCGGTCTGGCGGCAAGCCATAACGTCGGAGTGATCGCCGAAGATGTTCAGAGCGTGGCTGGATACGGTACGTGCGGAAACATGGAAAACTGTGGGCAGCTGCTCGCCTGCGATCTTGTACATATTGGGGATCATCAGCAGCAGACCCTGAGAAGCGGTGTAGGTGGTGGTCAGAGCGCCAACACCCAGAGAGCCGTGAACAGCGCCTGCTGCGCCGGCCTCGGACTGCATCTCAACAACCTTGACCTGTGTGCCGAAGATGTTCTTCAGGCCGTTTGCAGACCACTGGTCTACCAGGTCAGCCATGGGGCTGGACGGAGTGATGGGGTAGATAGCAGCAACTTCGGAGAACGCATAGGATACGTGCGCAGCCGCGTTGTTACCATCCATGGACTTAAATTTTCTTGCCATGACTAATTTCCTCCTGTTTTATATATTGTATTGTATAAAAATATCTAACCTAATATATTCTAACAAAAAAGTGCCCGTTTGTAAACTAAAATTATGAGCCGCGGGGCATATTTTTTGCTGATTTTTTTGGATATTGCGGAGATTTTTACCTGCCGTGCATAAAACTCTCAATGCGTACCCCGGCATTGCGGCGCAAATCATAATAATAAAGTCCGTAATCGTGGTTATGATAAACCCCGGCCTCGAATATCTCGCTCTTGAGTCTGCTCTCTTCGGCGGTGGAGCATATGAGTGCGCAGCGGGAGCGGTCAATGCGCGCATCCGAACGCGAATCGGTGTCGCGGCCTTTTATGCGGGCGCCCAGACTCTGATGCGGCTCGGCAGGTTCTTCTCCCCTGCTCCACGTGATGGGATTGATGACCTGCGCACCCGGGAAAACAAGGGGATTGACTCCCTCAAATCTGTCGGACTGAGTATTGTAGGATATGATGACCCCCGTATCGTCGGCGCCCTGAGCAAATCTGAGATGGGGATTTGCGGCAAGATAGCTGTCGGTGACCGAGTAGCCGATGAGATAGGCGGCGACCATACGCTCATAACGGTCGGGATGATTTTTCATATACTCGCTCAGCACGGTGAGCATAACGATAGAACCCTGTGAATGTCCTGAGAGAATGAACGGTTTGCCCTGATTATAATGCTCAAAATAATAATCAAGCGCGTCAAAAATATCCTGCCGCGGCTCCTGCCTGATATACCTCAAACGCCCCTCATAGGACAGCGAAAGGCAAAATCTCGGCTCAAGCTGACGGTAATGAGGGACATACAGATTGGCAAGCGGCTCAAACACGCTGGCCTGCAGACGGGTGTTGGACAGCGCCATATCGCGGTACTCCTGATCAGCAATATTGCTGAAAAGATCGGTGTCATTCTTGCCGTACCAGCTGGTTGGGGTAATATGAAAAACGTCAACCGCATGCTCGCGTTTGCCGCCTGTTTCTATCCAGTTGTAGCTGTCGCTGTAATCTATGCGGATCATTGCAATCACCCCGCGAAAGATTATATAACCCAAAAGCCTGCCCGTCAACAAATAATTTACTTTTAATATATGGAAAAACGCAAATACTATGGTATAATTATGATGGAATGATTTACACCCCCGTTATTCTGTGAGGTTTTTTATATGGATGACAACCAAAACAAGAACAATACTCCCCTTCCCGCCCAGGATGAGTATCAATCCGATGATGCTCCCGTGCGGAAGGTTATAAAAAAGAAGAAAAAAAAGAAGAAAAAACGCAATCCGTTTTTGAGATTTTTAGGTGCATTTTTCCGCGGTATTTTCATCACGCTGGTGACAATACTGCTGATCGGTCTTTTGTGTGTGGGAATCTGCGCCACCTGCTTCGGCGTGTATATCAACAAGTACGTCAGCCCCGAGGTGGATATCGATCTGGATTCCTTCCGTCTCAATCAGACCACCTTTGTCTACTATATTGACGAGCAGGGCAACGAGAAGCTGCTTGACAGCATCCACGGTGACGAAGACCGCGTGTGGGTCTCTCTGGACGAGATACCCCGTCAGCTGCAGCTGGCGTTCATCTCGGTTGAGGACAACAGATTCGAGACACACCCCGGTGTCGACTGGAAACGTACAATCGGTGCGGCGATCAACTACGTTGTTCCCTTCCGCGACAACTTCGGCGGAGGCAGTACCATCACACAGCAGCTTATCAAAAACCTGACCGGTGAGGATGAGACTTCGGTCAAGCGCAAGATCCAGGAGGTCATGCGCGCGCTGGCTGTGGAGAAGGAGTACGACAAGGACGAGATACTGGAGCTGTACCTCAACACCATCTATCTCGGACGCGGCGTGTACGGTGTCAAGCAGGCGGCGCAGGAGTACTTCGGCAAGGAGCTCGACGAGCTTACTCTCGGTGAATGCGCGGCTATCGCGGGCATCACCAAGAACCCCTACAAATACGATATGATCCGCTTCCCCGAGTACAACGAGGAGCGCCGTCTGATCGTTCTGAGCGAGATGGAGCGTTGGGGCAACATTACGGCTTCGGAGTACGAGCACGCCAAGGCAGAAAAAATCACTCCCGTCACCTCCGACGAGGAGGAGAGCGAATATACCACCTACCGTTCTTATTTCCTCGACGCGCTGATAGATCAGGTGGTTGAGGATCTCAAGGAAGAAAAAGGCTACAGCGACGCGCTGGCCAAGCGCATGGTATACAACGGCGGCCTCAAGATAGTGGCCACCATCGATCCCAAGATACAGGGTATGATGGACAAGGTCTTCTGCGATGAGGAGACCTTCCCCGGAGATCTGGGCAACGACGGCACATATCCGCAGGCGGGTATGGTCATTATTGATCCCTACACCGGCTACGTCAAGGCACTCTACGGCGGCAGAGGTGAAAAAGAGGGTGACCTCGTCCTCAACCGCGCAACCGCCACCTACCGTCAGCCCGGTTCGGTCATCAAGCCCATCAGCGTTTACGCACCCGCTATTGAGGACGGACACATTACACCCATCACGGTGGCGGACGACGCGCCCAAAGACTTTACTGTCCGTGCATCCGGCTGGCCGGTCAACGAAAACCGCACCTACAGAGGTCTGACCTCTATGTACGTTGGTATCGGTAACTCCCTCAACACCATAGCAGTTGACGTGGTCAACCGTGTGGGCATTGAGCGGTCGTTCAACTTTGCAACCCGAAACATGGGTCTCACCACCATCGTAGACCGTATGGTGGTGGAAAACAAGGACGGAAGTCAGTCCATCAAGTCGGACAAGAGCGCATCGCCTCTTGCTCTCGGCGCGCTGACCAAGGGCGTCTCGGTGCTTGAGATGACGGCGGCCTATGCCGCGTTCGTCAACGACGGCAAGTACACCACCCCCGTGCTGTACACAGCGATCTACAACCCCGACGGAACCAAGCTCGTGGACAACACACCCATCACAACCACGGCAATGAGCCAGAAGACCCGCGACTATATGATCGACCTGCTCACCTACGTTGTTACCGGCGGTACGGGTAAAAAAGCCGCGCTGGACGGCATTGAGGTAGGCGGCAAGACGGGTACGACCTCTGCGGATAACGACCGTTGGTTTGCGGGCATTACCCCCTATTATGCAGGCGTTGTATGGTTTGGCTATGATATTCCCCAGAGCCTGCAGAAGTTCTCTACCAACCCCGCACTGCAGATATGGCGTGACGTAATGGTGCAGGTACACGAAGAACTGTACCCTGCCAAATTCGAGATAAAGACCGAGATGGTCGAGGTAACCTACTGCCGCGACAGCGGAATGCTTGCCACCGATCTGTGTGCTATGGATCTGCGAGGCAGCCGCGTGTCCACCGAGCATCTTGCTCCCGAGGACGTACCAAAAGAAAGCTGCACACTCCACACGGCATTGCAGATATGCAGTGAGACCGGCAAGGTTGCCACAGAATTTTGCCATCTCTACTGCGACGTACGCACGGCCAGCGGCCTGAGCCTGCGCAGACTCTATCCCTACTCGGCAATATATATCACCGATCAGGCCTACTGCGCACCCTATTATGTAACACCCGAAGAACTGGCCGCAGGACTGTTCAAGCCCGCCACCTACACCACACAGCTGTGTACAAATCATATAGCGGCGCCCGAGCCTATAGTGCCGGAGATCCCGCAGTTTCCTCCCGTGGAATGAGAATTGAATAGATGAAGAAATGACAACCCCCGCCTGAAGATTGCAGGCGGGGGTTGTGTTTTGTGGAGGTAGGGCAAATGAGGAATGAGGAATGATATATTTTTGCGGATGGAAAATATGGAGGTGTAGTGCTGTCATCCATCCCCCGAGCCATTGCATGCTCGGACTCACGCGTGACTTTTGGTGGCAAAAGTCACCAAAACCAGTGGGGGACCCGGTAAGTCTTAGAGGCTCAAAGTCCCCCACACCCCCTGTACGCTTGCGCGAACCGCTGAATGGAGGCAATGTTATGCTTGTGACGAACCACGCGATCTGCGGATCGCGTATAAATATTTCCGCAGAGCAATATCGCACAATAAATCCTCTGCGCGGCAGGCTCGGTTGCTAAACAGAGCAAGTGCCGCAGATCTGTAGTTTGTCTTTTCGCCCACACTTCGCTCATCCTTGCGGCAGAATGGCAATCAAGCAAGCTTACCGCACAGATAAAGTCTGTACAAACTTGCCGCAAGACTTCGGCTCGTTGTAAAACCTCAAAGACACCTGCAACCGCCGCGCGAGGATTTATACTAAAGGGACGAAAAAAGGCTCCCCTTATATATTAAGGGGAGCTGTCGAGCATTTGCGAGACTGAGGGGATATCCTCAGAATTTTACCTTATATCCCCTCCGTCTTCGCCTGCGGCGAATCCACCTACCCTTGCAGGGGAGGCTTTTGCGGGGGACGGGGG
>JAZOWC010000020.1:0-24087 GCA_045658985.1 Oscillospiraceae bacterium | reverse complement strand
GGGGCACCTCCCCTGACAAGGGGAGGCTTTGTGGGGGGAAACAAAAAGGCTCCCCTTGTTGCAAGGGGAGCCTTTGGATGATTGTTATTTACTTTGGGCGAGCATGGGGGTAAAGGGTATGCCGTCTTCGGTGCGGGATTCGCCCATTTTTTCAAAGCCGAGTTTTTCAAAAAATCCCACGGCGGTGGGGAATGCATTGACGGTGACGCGGGCAAAGGTTTCGTCGGCGCGTTTTGCGTCCATTACGGCGCGCTTGAGCAGGGATGATCCGACGCCTTTTTTCTGTGCATCGGTCTCGACAAACAACATATCCACATGGCACTCGTCGCGCAGGATGCACATACCGACCATATCCTCGCCGTAAAATGCGCCCCACACTCTGTAATCGGCGTCGCCCGTGCGATGGAGGACGTATTCGTAATCGGTACTGCGCCAGAACTCCTCTCTGCCCTCCTCGGTGCATTCTTTGCCTGCCGATTCGGAGAACACCGTCCACGCAAGGTCGAGGGCGTCCATAAGCTCGGCGGCTACAAGCTGTCTGATTTCTTTTTTCATTACTGTTCCTCCTTGGACATCATTTCCAGTGCGGCGTCGTACAGATGATTTTTGGGATAGGAGAGGGCTTTGCTGGTTTCTTTGACGGCGTCTTTGAGGCTTTTGCCCTCTGCCATCAGCTGTTTGACCATCTGCAGGGGGTCGGGTTTTTGAGCTGTGGCTTCATCCTCGCCTTTGTAGCCGCGGATGACTATGACGAACTCGCCTTTGGGCGGGGTTTCGGTATATTTTGCGATGGCCGCAGACAGGGTGGTGCGGGAGATCTCCTCGTGGAGCTTGGTCAGCTCGCGGCAGAGGGCGATCTCACGGTCACCAAAGTATTTGTACATATCCTCCAGCGTGCGAAGCAGCTTGTGGGGTGCTTCGTAAAAGACCATGGTGCGTTTTTCACGCGCGACCGATTCAAGATGGTCGATACGGCTCTTGTTGGCGGTGGAGAGGAATCCCTCAAAGGTGAATCTGCCGCACTCGATGCCCGATGCGCACAGGGCTGTGATGATGGCACAGCAGCCGGGGATGGGAACTACCTCTATCCCCCGCTCGATGCACAGATCGACAAGCTCGGTGCCCGGGTCGGAGATGGCGGGCGAGCCTGCATCGGTGACCAGCGCACAGCTTTCGCCTGCCTCGATGCGGCTGACGATGTACTCGCCTTTTTCGCGGCGGTTGTGCTCATAGTAGCTGATCAGGGGCTTTTTTATCTCAAAACGATTGAGCAGCTTCATGGTGACGCGGGTATCTTCGGCGGCGATGAAGTCCACCTGCTCCAGCGTCTCGATAGCGCGGGGGGAAAAGTCGCTGAGGTTGCCGATTGGGGTGGCGATGGGGTACAGCTTACCGCATATATTGTCCATATATCTCACAATACTCCTTTGTGTATCCGTTTTGGTCGCGCAAGATCAGGGGCGGGTCGACTCTGACGCCCTCACTGCCCCGACGGGCTTCAACGAGCACGATGCTTGCGCGGGAATCCACTCTGTCGTGGACGAAGCGCAGGCGTTTGATAAAAAAGCCGTTTTGGTGCAGAGCCAGAGATGCTCCGTCCAGCCGCTCGGGGCGCAGGCAGAAGAAAAAGCTGCCCGTGGTCTTGAGCGCTCGGGCGGCGGCGCGGCAGACGCCCTCAAGCTCGGCGCGGCGTGCGGCGTCAATCTCGGGGGTGCTGCTGTGTTTGCCCCGTGCGGGAGAAAAATATGGGGGATTTGACAGGCAGAAGTCATAGCGGGTGTCAAAGAGTGTTTGGGTATAGTCGCCGCAGATGACGCGGGCATCGGTGATTCCGCAGCGGGTGTAATTGAGCTGTGCCAGCTCGGCGGCGCCCTGCGTCAGCTCCACTCCGTCCACCAGCACACCGGGGTTGCGGAGCATACACAAAAGGCCCAGACAGCCTACGCCCGAACCCAGATCGATGCCCCGCTGTTTGGGCTTTACGCAGGCGAAATGGGACAAAAGCACCGTGTCGGTGGTCAGCTTGAAAAACCGATCGTCCATAAGGAGGGTATGCTCGCCGAAAAAGGGATATTCTTTTTGCACAGACAAACCCTCCCTGCACTCAAATAATATGAATATTATAGCACATTCCGCAAAAAATACAAACAAAAAACCACGGGAGATGTTTGTATATGAAAATAAGAAGGATGGCGGCGGTGGCTTTGGCGGTGCTGATGGTGATGTCGGTGACGGTTTTTGCCGCATACCGCTCGGGCGACAGAGGAGAAAAGGTAAAAGAGATTCAGACCCGACTCAAGCGGTGGGGGTATTACACGGGCAATATAGACGGCATCTACGGCAAAAAGACGGTGGCGGCGGTCAAGTATTTTCAGCGGCAGAACGGACTGACGGTGGACGGCATCTGCGGTGAGCAGACTCTTGCCGCGCTGGGTATATCCGGCGGAAGTCAGGCGGGAGACAACGATCTGTATCTGCTGTCGCGTATGATCGCCGCCGAGGCCAGAGGCGAGCCCTACGTAGGACAGGTGGCGGTGGGGGCGGTCATACTCAACAGGGTGCGCCATCCGTCCTTCCCCAACAGTATTGCGGGGGTGATCTATCAGCCGAGGGCGTTTTCGGCAATAGACGACGGACAGTGGCAAAAAACGCCAATAACCGACAGCGCCCGACGTGCCGCCCAAGATGCACTCAACGGCTGGGATCCCACGGGCGGCGCCATCTACTACTATAACCCCGCCAAGACCACCAGCAAGTGGATATACTCCCGCCCGGTGGTGACCACCATCGGCGCGCACGTGTTTGCCAAGTAGGGGTTATCGGGCGGCGGCACGGCGGGTTGCGGCGCGGCGGGTTGCGGCGGGCGCGGCGGGAGGCGGCGGGCGCGGCGGGAGGCGGCGCGGCGAGCGGCGCGGCGGGCGGCGGGAGGCACGGCGGCGCGGGCGGCGCGGCGGGTTGCGGCGGAGAGGCGCGGGAGATCGCGGCGGCTCGGCGAGGTTGTATATTGATTTTGGGTCGGCATTACTATATAATCCCAATTAAGATCAACTTTCCCGAGGAGGATTGTTATGCAGGATATTATCGGCAGACTTACCGCAGTTCCCCGCCGCTTCAAGCTGCTTGATGGCGAGGGTGCGGTGCTGTGCAAGGACGGACAGAGCAGATATACCGTCACCAGCCGCGCGGAGGGTGCGCAGGTCAGGCAGGCAGAGAGGCTTATAGCAGACGCTCTGGGCACACAATGCGCAGACGGCGCGCAGATAGTGCTGACTCTTGCGCCCGCACCCGCAGATCTCCCCAACGGCGAGCAGGGATACACCCTCAGGGTGCAGGACAACCGCGTCACGGTGACAGGTTTTGGTCAGCTCGGTCTGCTCTACGGAGCGGTGACTCTCTGCCAGCTGATGAAGCTTGAAAAGGGTGAAATATTCCTGCCCGCACTGGAGATAACCGACAGTCCCGATATAGAAAAACGCGGGCATTTTATCGAGAGCAGGTTCGGCACCGACCTGATGGAACTTGACGACTGGAAAAAGGTCATCGACGATATGGTGCAGAAGAAGCAGAACACCCTGACCATATCCCTCTACGGCTGCTGGTGCATACAGTTTGACAACCGTGTCAGCGAGTATATATTCGTGCCCGTGCCCAAATACCCCAAGCTCAAGACCCCCGTATATTCCAAATACTACTCCCCCGCCAAAAATGACTGGGTGGACGAAAAATGCGACACGCCTATGGCGGCAAAGGACTTTTTCGGTGAGATCTGCGCCTACGGCAGGCAGTGGGGCGTGGAGGTTATCCCGCTGGTCAATTCCTACGGTCACAACACCCTGATCCCCGACCGATATCCCGAGGTGTCGGCCAAATTTGAGGACGGAAGTCCCACCTACAACGGTCTGTGCACCTCGGAAGAAAAGACCTACCAGCTGCTGTTTGACATCTACGACACCATTATAGACAACTATCTGCGTCCCAACGGCATTACCTCCTTCGACATCGGTCTGGACGAGGTGGGTCTGGGCGACGAGACCACGGGCGTCAACATGAGAGAGCCGTTTGTGTCCCATCCCGCATTCTGCCGCTGTGAAAAATGCCGCGGCAAGAGCCCCATAGACAGATTTATTGCCCACGCCGTCAGGCTGATAACCCATCTCAAAGAGAAGGGCATGACAAGAGTGTACATATACAACGATATGATATACCGCGCCAACCGCACCGCCGAGGAGAATTTTCTCCCGCAGTTTGTCAAAGCCATTGAGGATGCCGGCCTCAGCGACGTTACCGTCATCAACTGGTGGAAATACAATTGCCGCCGCGGGCCTTTTGAGGCAGCGGGTTTTTGGGCGGAGGATCTGCGCCGAAGCAGGCTGCCCGCCGCAGTTAAGCCCATGAACGGCTACTACCACTGGCATATGCTCCACCCCGCCATCAAAAACAGCTTCCTCCACGGTCAGCTTGCCCGTGAGTCGGGCGCTATGGGATATCTGTCCTACTCCTGCTGGGACGATATGTACGACCGCGTCAACTCTGCTCAGGCTATGTACGCGTGGAATTTCGGCGCGGCAGGCTCGGTGGAGAGCGCGTCGCGTGCCTACTGCAGGCGGCTGTTCCCCACAAAAGCCAAGGAGGCACACAGAGGCTTTGAACTGTTGGAGCTGTGCAACGAGGAGGGCGGCGAAAAGCGTGAGGACGGAAGCAAGATACTGTCCACACGGGTGCTCAGCGAGAACATACTCAGCTACTACCCCTACAGCTATCTGCGGCTGAGCAAGTGCTACCCACGCAACTTCCCCGGTGAGGCCATGCAGACCATTCTCCAAAACCGCGAGGAGACCCAGCGGCTTATTTATCAGGCTCTGGCCTGCGCCGAGGGAGCACGGCGGATATTCGGTGAGATAGCCGGGAGCGAGGGGTGCAACAGGTATTTTGCACGTGTGTACGAGCTGGAGAGCGAGAACTTTGCGCTGCTGTATGAGGATTATCTCGCCCTGCTGCGTATGCACGATCTGAGCGCAAATGGCATCGACGAGAGCGCTCGGGAGGAGATACTCACTCTTGCCGCCCAGCGCAAAAACGCACGTATAGCGCATATGAAAAAGCGCGAGGAGACAAAACGCGGACACAACGGCTGCAATCTGCCCATACAGCTGCGGCATCAGAGCATATTCATGCAGCTGTTTGCCGATATCGAAAGCTATGCCGCCGCCACTTCGGCAGAGGATATGGTGCTCGACCTGCGTGACCTCAGTCCCATTGCATCCCAGCGATTTTTTGACATCAGATAAAACAGAGATCCGTATGCAGCGAGTGCATACGGATCTTTTTTGCTCATATTATTCAGCCCATGATTACTTCGCAGATATTCAGGTTTTTGTCCAGAATTATGAGGTCGGCGAGCTTGTTTTCGGCTATGCTGCCTATCTTGTCCTGCACGCCGATTACCGACGACGGCAGGTAGGATGCGGCGTACACGGCGTCCTGCAGGGAGCATACTCCCCACTCCACCAGATTGCGTACACCGTCAAGCAGGGTGCAGGTGCTGCCCGCAAGATTGCCTGCGTCTATGTAGGCTCGGCCCTCTCTGAGTGTGATATGCTGCCCGCCGGACGCATACTCTCCGTCAGTGAGTCCCGTGGGGCGGATGGAGTCGGAGATCATACAGAACCTCTCTCTGCCCACGGCATTGTAAAGCATTCTGACGGTGGCGGGATGCAGATGCAGTCCGTCGCAGATGCATTCGCAGACGGCGGTTTTGCACTCTATTGCGGCGGCGGCCGCACCCGGTGCGCGGTGATGGACAGGCGGCATACCGTTGAATATATGTGTGGCGCCTGCCGCACCTGCCGCAAAAGCCGCCGCGGCCTGCTCATAGGCAGCACCCGTGTGGCCGACAAATACTTTGATACCGCCCATGCCGATGATCTCCTCCGCGCCTTCAAGCTCGGGGGCAAGGCTGACGATTTTCAGCTTGCCGCGGGCGGCAGAGTTCATCTCACGGACAAACTCCCCATCGGGCAGGCTGAGAAATTCGGGGTTCTGGGCGCCTTTGTACTCCTGCGCGAAAAACGGCCCCTCCATATACACGCCCCACATGCGCGCTCCGCCCTCTGTTTCGGCGCACTCGGCGGCATTGCGGGCCGATGCCAGCATACGCTCACGGGAGTCGGTCATAACAGCACCCAGCAGGCTCGTTGTGCCTGCGGCTTTCATAGCCTCACGGATGGCGGCGGTGGCAGAGGGGTCTGCGTCGCCGTGATCGTATCCCACAAAGCCGTGGGTATGTATGTCCACAAGTCCGGGGATGATGTATTTGCCGCTGCAGTCCTCACCGACCAGCGCGGTTTTGCCTATATATCTGATAATTCCGTCGCGGATGACAAGATCGGCTTTCTTAAATCCCTCACCGTGGACGAGCACGTTGGCGTATTTGAAAACACGCTCAGTCATTGCCGCACCTACGGGATGCCAGATCGGCGGCGCCGATTATGCCTGCATCGTTGCCCAGCACAGCCTGCCTGAGCTCGATACCCCGGCAAGCCTCGCTGAGTCGGTCAAAGAAGGTCTCCTTCTGCTCGGATATGCCGCCGCCGATGACCACAAGTTTGGGATCGAAGATGCTCTTGATGCTCTCGATGCCCGTTTTTAGCTCGGCGATGTAGCCGTCAAGCACCTCTTGGGCAACGGGGCAGCCCTGTGCCACGGCCTCAAAGAATCTGCGCCCGCTGGTGCTGTCGCCCATGCATTGGGCAAGCACGCTGTCGGAGTTCGCTCCGGCTGCCTGCCGCGCGGAGTCTATGAGCACCGCTACCGAGGCATATTTTTCAAAGCAGCCTCTCTGTCCGCAGCCGCACTCTCTTCCGCCCGCGTGGGTGATCATATGTCCGAATTCGCCTGCGTGACCGTGACTGCCACGGTAGATTTTGCCGTCTATGACGATGCCCGAGCCGATGCCCGTGCCAAGGGTGAGCATGAGCATATCGCCTTTTTCTCCCGAGGCAAGATACTCGCCCCATGCGGCGGCGTTGGCATCGTTCTCCAGAGTGGTGGGTATGCCCAGTACCCTCTCCATATATCCGCAGACGTCAACACCCTTGAAAGGCAGGTTGGACTGTCTGTTTACCGTGCCGTCCAGCGCTATTCTGCCGGGCATACTTATGCCCACGGCGGCGATGGGGTACTGCTCTGTGATAGTGCGGCAGGTATTTGCCATCTGCTCCAAAAGCCGATCTGCCGACGATTTGTCGGTGCTTTCCTCAAAGCGGTATCTCATACTGCCGCTCTGATCCACCACGCCGTATTTGATGTTCATTCCGCCCACGTCGATGCCCAGACAGAGTTTTTCGTATGCAGCTCTGTCGCACAGAACGGTAACGTCCGAATGCATATTAAGCATGGTCACGGGGCAATCGGTTGTTATCTCACCCGAAAGCAGGCTGCGAAGGGCGGCGTATTTGTCCCTGCCGGTGCAAAGAAGCAGGATGCTCCGTGCCTTCATAATGCCGCCCAGCCCCATGGTGACGGCCTGACGGGGCACGTCTGCTGGACTGTCAAAAAACCGCGCGTTGGCCTGAACCGTGTCCTCGGTCAGCTCGGTCAGATGGGTGCAGGAAACAAGATGCCCGTCAGGCTCGTTGAAGGCTATGTGGCCGTTTCTGCCCACGCCGAGGATCTGCAGATCGATACCTCCCGCCTGCTCGATCATGGCATCATAATTCTTGCATTCGGTCACGATATCGGAGACGTTGCCTGCGGGGACGTGGGTGTTCTCACGTTTGATATCTATGCCGCAAAACAGGTTGGTGTCCATAAAATATCTGTAGGAGCACTCATTCTGCGGTGATACGGGATAATACTCGTCCAGATTGAAGGTGCGCACCCGATCAAAAGACAGCTTGCCCGCGGCGCATCTCTCCCGCAGATGGCGGTACATACCTATCGGCGTTGAGCCTGTGGGCAGACCCAGTACGATATCGGGTTTGGCTTTTATACGGTTTTCCACAATGTCGGCGGCGCGGGCGGCCACCTCTTCGGCATTGGCATATACTTCAAGCTTCATAGACGAGACCTCTTTTTTGGAGTGATACTGTTATAATGACGGTATATATTCATTATATTAGCCCTTTTGGAGTGAGCAGACTATATAAAATCGGCTCTGATGTTTGCAAAATAAGCTCAGTACATTGCATAATCAGCCCAAAAAGCGTGCAAAAGCTGAGCTTATATGTTAAAATACCCACATAAGGCGGTGGTGCTGCATGAAGTTTGCAAAGGTGGCGCTGAAGGACACCCTCACTATTGGAGGGATCTATTCGGTGCATTATTTTGAGTTTTCCAAGACCTATACATTCCCCGGAGAGAGTCACGATTTTTGGGAGATGGTGTTTGTGGACAAGGGGCGGATCATCGCCACCGCGGATGACCGCGATATAGAGCTGCATAGCGGCGAGGTCATATTCCACAAACCACACGAGTGGCACAATATCCGTGCCGACGGAGAGGTGGCGCCCAACGTGATGGTGGTGTCCTTTGACTGCCGCAGCGGGGCCATGTCGGATTTTTGCGGAAGAAAGCAGAAGATCACTTCGGCTCAGCGGGAGATGTTGGGCGAGCTTCTTGGTGAGGCAAGGCTGGCATTCTCCTCGCCGCTGGGCGACCCATATGACAGCACCCTTGTGCGGCGCCGTGACAGCGCAGTTGGCTGCGAGCAGCTTCTGAGGGTGCATCTGCTGAGGTTTTTGCTGTCGTTGCTGAGAGAGAGCTCCTCCCCCGCCGCCGTTGACCGCAAGCACGGCTCTCTGCCTCTGCTGGATGCCATCGTCGAATATATGGAGCAGAATCTGCACAAAAAACTGACGCTGGACACCCTCGCAGGAGAGTTCCACGTGAGCATATCCCACATCAAGCGGCTGTTTGCGCAGTACCGAAGCCGCGGCGCCATGCAGGTGTTCGCCGACATGAAGGTGAGCGAGGCCAAGCGCCTGCTCAGAGAGAGTGACCTCAACGTGACCGAGATCGCCGAGGGGCTGGGGTATGACAGTATATATTATTTCTGCAATCTGTTCAAAAAACACACGGGAATGTCGCCGCTGGAATACCGCCGCAGTGTGATTGCAACGGGCGATATTGCCAAGCATCTGCGCTGACGGGCAGATTATTGGACAGCCGGGAGCAGGCGGCGGATTATTGTACTTTATTTTGGACAGCGGATGTGATATAATCAAAGGGTAAAATCCACCGAGGAGGACACAATATGGCAAAAAGCAGTAACCAGAAGCTCAAGCTTCTGCACCTTGCGCAATATCTGATGCAAAACAGCGATGAGCTCCACCCCGTGACTTTGGCGCAAATCACCTCACATCTGGACAAGCAGGGCATCTCCGCCGAGCGCAAGAGTCTGTACAGCGACATCGATGCGCTGAGGGAGTTTGGACTGGATATCATCCAGACGCGGAGCAAGACCACGGGATATTACATAGGGTCGAGGGATTTTGAGACCGCCGAGCTCAAGCTGCTGGTGGACAGTGTGCAGTTCTCCAAGTTTATCACCCATCAAAAGACCCTGAGCCTGATCAAAAAGATCGAGAATCTTGCCAGCGTGTATGACGCCCAGCAGCTTCAGCACGAAATACACATCTGCAACCGCGTCAAGACCACCAACACCACGGTGTATTATTCTATCGATCAGATCCACTCGGCCATCCGTGACAACCGACAGCTGGCATTCAAGTACTATGAGTACACCGTCGGCAAGCAACGCAAACAACGCCACGAAGGCAGTGAGTATATACTGAGCCCATTCAGCCTGATATGGGACGACGAAAACTACTATATGCTGGCATGGGATGACGGGAAGAAGGCGTTCAAGCACTTCCGCGTGGACAAGATGAACTCCATCCACACCCTTGACATACCGCGGCAGGGCGTGGAGGATTTTAAGAAGCTGGACCTGTCGGCATATTCCAAGATGACCTTTGGAATGTTCTCGGGCGAAGCAAAGAGCGTGCGCCTCAGGTTCAAAAACCAGCTTGCGGGCGTGGTGTTTGACCGGTTCGGTATGGACATTATGGTTGCGCCCGACGGAGAGGGGTATTTTGCATTCACCTGCGAGCTTGTGCCCAGTCCTCAGTTCTACGGCTGGATAGCCGCATTCGGCAAGGACGCCGAGATACTCTCCCCCCAGTCTGTCCGCGAAGAAATGAAACAGCGCACCGCCTCCATAGCAGAATTGTATAAGTAAAATAAAGATAACCAAAAAGCTCCCAGCCGGGAGCTTTTTTATGTTTGCATTCTTGGAAGTATTTGCTTCTGTGCTGCCGCGACATTGTTAAGCATCTTTCGGGTTATCCGGTGCATATAACTTGTCCAGTCTCCATCGAAGCGGATTCTCACAAATGTACTTTTGTATGTCATCGTAGTCTGCACAATTTCTGACTATGTGATCATAAAAAGACCGTTGAAAACCCTTTTCCCCGACAGCCCCTCTGCATTGGTTTATGTCTTTTGTCGAGTGATATTTAAACCATCCAACTATATCGGCGACTGTAGGGGAGTGGTCTCCACTCCCGTCATTTTTTTCGATCGACAGCAACAGGTGTATATGGTTCGGCATAATGACATAGCTGTCCAAGCTTACCTCCCGATATTTTTGGGGATTTTTTTGATCCAGTTTTCTGCGATTTTTCCATAGTCGGTCAATTGCGGGAGGGGAAACCCCTCCCCTACGACATTACTCAAAATGTTCTTTCTGTTATGAGTACAAACAGTCAAAAAATACGCAGCCGCCGTGCCGTAATCAAACCCTTTCAATCTGGGTTTTTTCCTCACCGGAAGATTTTTTTCTAATATCGTTTATCTCCTTTTGGCAGAAACGCAAAATCACCGAAAGCCTGCTTTTTGAGGGATTTCGCGGCTTATACAAATAACTGCCACGTTGACAGTACTATGTGTACGGCGACGCGGCAGTTATGCAGCAGAAACGCGAAATCACCAAAAAGTTATTTCATGGTTTCTTGTTTGATTTTTTTGTCCACGATGTGGCGGGAGGCCAGTTCGGTGCGGATATCGTTGAGAGAGATGCCCATTTCGATCATCAGCACCAGCACGTGGTAGGCAAGGTCGGAGATCTCGTAGATGGTCTCCTCGCGGCTGTCCTTCATGGCGCCGATGACCACCTCGGTGCATTCTTCACCGACTTTTTTGAGGATCTTTTCTTTGCCCTTGGAGAACAGATAGGTGGTGTAGGAGCCTTCTTTGCCCTCCACCTTTCTGCCGACCAGCATTTCAAACAGACCGTCTATGGAAAACTCGGGGGTCTCGCTCTCAAAGATCTTGTCGTTAAAACAGCTGTCAGTGCCCAGATGGCAGGCGGGGCCGTCCTTGATGACGCGGACTACCAGAGCGTCGCGGTCGCAGTCGGCGGTGATGGACACGATATGCTGACGGTTGCCGCTGGTTTCACCCTTGCGCCACAGCTCCTGCCTCGAGCGGGACCAGAAGCAGGTCATGCCCTCACGCATACTGATCTCCAGGCTCTCGCGGTTCATATAGGCAACGGTAAGCACCTTGCCCGTAAAATGATCCTGCACAACGGCAGGGATAAGTCCTTTTTCGTCGAACTTGAGGGTGTTTATCATAACTGTGTCCTCCGCATTTCTATGCCCTCGGCGGCAAGATATTTTTTCAGGTCTTCGATAGCGACCTCTTTCATATGGAATATGGATGCTGCCAGTCCTGCGTCGATGTTGGGCACGGCACGGAACAGATCCAAAAAGTGCTGCATATTGCCCGCACCGCCCGAGGCGATAACGGGAACGGGGGAAAACTCGCAGATGCGGGAGAGCAGCTCGATGTCAAAGCCGCCTCTCACGCCGTCGGTGTCGATGGAGTTGACCACAAGCTCGCCTGCGCCCAGCTCGATGCCGCGCTTTGCCCATTCTATAGCGTCCAGACCGGTGTTTTCTCTGCCGCCTTTTGCAAAAATACGGAACACGCCGTCAACGCGCTTGACGTCCATACTGAGCACCACGCACTGACTGCCGTAACGCATTGCACCCTCGCGGATAAGCTGAGGATTGCGTATAGCTCCCGAGTTGACGCTGACTTTGTCGGCGCCGCACTTGAGCACGCGGTCAAAATCATACAGGGTGTTGATGCTGCCGCCCACGGTCAGGGGGATGAACACCTCTCCCGCCACACGCTCAAGCACGTCGGTAAACAGTCCTCTGCCCTCGGCAGAAGCGGTAATATCATAAAAAACCAGCTCGTCGGCACCGCTCTGATTGTAGAATCGGGCAAGCTCCACGGGATCGGCTATATCGCGCACGCCGAGGAAGTTCTTGCCCTTGACTACCATACCGTCACGGACGTCCAGACAGGGTATAATTCTTTTGGTTATCATTTATTTGTCCCCCGCTATCTCGATCACTCGTCTGAGGTCGAGCTTTTTTTCGTAGATGGCTTTGCCGACGATCGCGCCGTAGATGCCCATATCACGCAGAGTCTCGATCTCACTCTCAAAGGATATGCCGCCCGACGCGATAATATTGAGGCTGAGTGCGCTCAGGCGCTCGTAGGCGGGCAGGTTGGTGCCCTTGAGCTCACCGTCTCGGGAAATATCGGTGTAGATGACCGTTTTGACTCCCGCCTGCTCCAGCTTTTTGCAGAACTCCATAGAGTCGGTGTCGGTGATCTCCTTCCAGCCGCCGATGGCTACCTTGCCGCCGCTGGCATCCACACCAACTGCGATAGCGTCGCCGTAGGCTGCCACGGTCTCCTCAACGAAGGAGAAGTCTCTGGCGGCGCGGGTGCCCAGGATCAGGCGCTTGACGCCTGCCTCCAGATACTGCTCGATGCGCTCGCGGCTGCGGATGCCTCCGCCAAGCTCGACAAACAAGCCGCTCTGTACGATGGCTTTGACTGCCTCGATATTGACGGCCTGACCCTCAAGCGCGCCGTCCAGGTCAACTACGTGAAGCTGACGCGCACCCAGCTCGCGCAGCCACAGAGCGGTGTCACCGGGCTTGTCGCCGTACACGCTCATTCGGTCATAATCTCCGCGCACCAGCCTGACCACGTTGCCGCCGCGCAGATCTATTGCAGGATATATCTTCATTTATGCCTCCGCAAATGCTCTCAGAATATTAAGACCGGTCTCACCGCTCTTTTCGGGGTGGAACTGGGTGCCGCAGACGTTGCCCTGCCGCACCACACCGGGTACAAACACGTGGTACTCCGAGCCTGCTTTGATGCTCTCTGCGCAGTCTTTGGCGTAGAAGGAGTGAACATAATACACGCTCTCGCCCTCTTTGACGTACTTGAGCAGAGGCTCGTTTTTGTCTCTGATCTCCAGCTTGTTCCAGCCCATATGGGGGACTTTGAGGCTCTGGGGGATGTCGGCGCCGAGGTCGCAGACACTGCCTTTGATGAGGCCGAGGCCCTGTTTTTCGCCAAACTCAAAGGAGCGCTCAAACAGCAGCTGCATACCCAGACAGATTCCCATAAAAGGTTTGCCCGCCTTTGCCAGCGCCAGCAGATGGGGCACAAGTCCCGTCTCCAGCAGCTTGTCCATGGCGTCACCGAATGCGCCAACACCGGGCAGGATGATCTTGTCGGCATTCTGAAGCTCACCAAGATCGCGGGTAACGATTGCGTCGGCTCCTATTTTGCGGAGGGACGCGCACAGGGAAAACAGGTTTCCCACTCCATAGTCCACTATTGCTATCATAATACACCCTTCGTGGAGGGTACTTCGCCCTTCCACGCCTCCGATACGGCTACGGCCGAACCTAATGCTCTGCCAAAGCCTTTGAATACTGCTTCTATAATATGGTGTGTATTGAGTCCGTCAAGCTGCTTGATGTGCAGGGTGATGCCTGCGTTGCGGCAGACTGCGGCAAAAAACTCGGGCACAAGCTCGGTGTCAAAGTCGCCGACCTTGTCCTTGACGTTCAGATTGCAGCTGAGGTGCGCTCTGCCGCTGACGTCCAGCGACACCAGAGCCAGCGCCTCATCCATGGGCAGCAGGAAGTAGCCGTAGCGGTTGATGCCGCGGCAGTCACCCAGCGCCTGCTTGAGGGCAATACCGAGGGCGATGCCCACGTCCTCTGCGGTGTGGTGATAGTCTACATAAGTGTCGCCGGTGGCCTCAATCTCCAGATCGAACCGTGCGTGTCTGGAAAACAGCTCAAGCATATGATCCATAAATCCGCAGCCGGTTTTGATGCTGTTTTTGCCGCTGCCGTCAAGGTCTATGCACAGACGGATGTCGGTCTCGTTTGTTTTGCGTATGACTTCGGCTCTTCTCATGCTCTCTCCTCCAATATCTCACGGGTGGCTTTGAGGTAGGCGTCCATCTGCTCGCGGGAGCCGATGGTGACGCGGACAAAATCACACACTCTGGGAGCGGTGAAGTGGCGCACCAGCACGCCTTTTTCACGCAGGGCGGCAAAGTATTCTGCGCCGCTTATGCGGGTTGGATTGACAAA
The DNA here is from genome assembly GCA_045658985.1 of Oscillospiraceae bacterium. Lineage (GTDB taxonomy): Bacteria > Bacillota > Clostridia > Oscillospirales > Butyricicoccaceae > RGIG3513. Next base: position 9,601 of record JAZOWC010000020.1, on the reverse strand, counting down.
GATGAAGTTTGCGCAGGAGGGCAGCACGGCAAGTCCCATTGCCTGAAGCTGCTCTACGGTATATTCGCGCACGGCGATGATCTCGGCGGTGTTGCGCTCAAAATACTCTCTGTCCAAAATAGCCGCCGCGGCAGCTGCCTGAGGCAGAGCGCCCACGTTGTAGGGATTGAAGGAGTATTTGATCTTGCGCAGATCGTCGATAAGCTCCTCACTTCCTATGGCAAAGCCTATTCTGCCGCCTGCAAGAGAGCGGGATTTGGAGAAGGTCTGCACAACAAGCAGATTGGGCAGCTTGCGTGTCAGCTCCACGGCACTCACGCCGCCGAAGTCCACGTATGCTTCGTCGATGATGACTACGTTGTCAGGATTGCTCAGCGCGATCTTTTCGATATCCTCAAGGCTGAGCGCCATGCCCGTGGGGGCGTTGGGGTTGGCGAGGAAGACGGTACTGCCTATGCCCATATAGTCCTGCGGGTCAACCGAGAAGTCGGCTTTGAGGGGGATAACCTTGCTCTCTATGGAGTAGAGCTTGGCAAAGACCTTGTAAAATCCGTAGGTTATATCGGGGTATGCGGCGGGGGTAGCGCCGTCGCAGAATGCCTGAAAACAGAATGCCAGGGTCTCGTCCGAGCCGTTGGTGGCAATGACGTTCTTGGTGCTGACTCCGTAATACTCGGCAATGGCTGCGACCAGCTTGGTGCATTCGGGGTCGCTGTACAGATTGAGATCCCGTGCGGCCTCGGCTACGGCCTCCACGGCTTTGGGAGAGGGCGGGAAGGGGCTCTCGTTGGTATTGAGCTTGATGAGGCTGCCTTTTTTGGGCTGCTCACCGGGGGTATAAGGCTCGATGGACTGATATTTATCTACCAAAAACTTGCTCATATTATGCCTCCTCAAAACGCACGGTGGCGCTCTTTGCGTGTGCCTGCAGACCTTCTCTGCGGGCGATGGCGTCGATGTCGGCGGCAACTGCCTGCAGCGCGGCTTTGGAATAGTATGTGACCGAGGATTTTTTGACAAAATCATCCACCGACAGAGGGGAGGAGAATCTTGCCGTGCCGCTGGTAGGCAGGGTGTGGTTGGGGCCTGCCAGATAGTCGCCCAGCGCCTCGGGTGCGTTGTAACCCATAAAAATGCTGCCTGCGTGCTTGACCAGATCCAGCACCGAGAAAGGATCGCGGATGCACAGCTCAAGATGCTCGGGAGCAATGGAGTTGGACAGCTCGATAGCCTTCTCGATAGAGGTCTCCACCATAATAAAGCTGTTGTCGTCTATGCTGCGGCGGCAGATATCGGCTCTAGGAAGCTCGGGGATCTGTCTCTCCAGTTCGGCGGCCACGACCTGTGCAAGCTGCTCGCTGTCGGTAATAAGCATAGCCGATGCCAGCATGTCATGCTCTGCCTGCGAGAGCATATCTGCGGCGACCACCTTGGGATCGGCGCCCGAATCTGCGATGATGAGTATCTCGCTGGGGCCTGCTATCATATCGATGCCGACCTTGCCGAACACCATACGCTTGGCGGTGGCAACAAACACGTTGCCCGGGCCAACGATCTTGTCCACGGCGGGAACTGTCTCTGTGCCGTAAGCCAGTGCGGCTATGGCCTGAGCGCCGCCCATTTTGAATATCTTGGTGACTCCTGCCAGCTTGGCGGCGGCAAGTACCTCGGGGAGGATGGTGCCGTCCTTCTGTGCGGGGGTGGCCATCACGATCTCACCCACGCCCGCAACCGATGCGGGGATGGCGTCCATCAGCACGGTGCTGGGGTAGCAGGCGGTGCCGCCGGGTACGTAGATGCCCGCTCTGTCAACGGGAAGAATGCGCTGACCGAGGGTTATGCCCTCTTTTTCTATCATAAATCCGTCACGCTTCTGATGATTGTGGAAGGCGCGGATGTTGGCGGCGGCTTTTTTGAGTGCGCTCATGACCCGCTCGTCCACCTGTAAGCACGCGTCCTCTATCTCCTGCTCGGTCACCTGCAGGGCAGTCAGCTCGGGGCAGTCAAATCTCCTGCCGTACTCCAGCAGGGCGCTGTCGCCGCGGCTGCGTACGTCCGCGATGATTGCCGCAACGGCGGCGTTGACGTCCCGTTCTTTTTCTTCGGAGCGGCGGGGCAGTGCATCTCCGCTTTTGAGTATTTTGATCACAGAAGTTCCTCCTTCATACGGGCGACGATACGGTCTATCTCCTCGCTCTTGAACTGATAGTTGCTCTTGTTGGCGATCAGTCGTGCAGAGGAGGGTGCAACGTATTCAAACACCGACAGGTCGTTTTCTTTGAGGGTGGTGCCCGTCTCCACGATATCCAGAATAACGTCGCTGAGACCCAGAATGGGAGCAAGCTCGATTGAGCCGTTGAGCTTGATTATTTCGATCTCGCGGTTGAGACCCTTGTAGTAGTTCTTGGTGACGTTGACGTATTTGGTGGCAACGCGCAGGGTGCGCTCGGTATCCTCAACGTAGCCGTTGCGTGCGGCCACGGCTAGGTTGCATTTGCCCAGATTGAGGTCGAGCAGCTCATAGACGTCGGGAGAGGTCTCCAAAAGCACGTCCTTGCCCACCACGCCGATGTCGGCGGCGCCGCGCTCAACGTAGATGCCCACGTCGGAGGGCTTGATGAGCAGGTATCTGACGCCGCTGGCGGGATTCTCGATAACTAATTTGCGTGTATCCTCCAAAAACTCACTGCAGTCATAACCCATCTTGGCAAAGAGAGAGTAGACCTTGTCTCCCAGTCTGCCCTTTGGCAGTGCGATGTTAAGCATTTCCCTCTTCCTCCTTGACGGTATTGTTGACGATGCGGATAAGGCGGCGGTAGGCTCGGCCTTCGGGCAGATCTTCGGCTGCCCAGACCTTTTTGCCCTCGGCAACAAGCAGCTTGACCGCGTCGGCAACGGTGGTCATACAGCTTGTTTGGTCATAGATGATGACGGCATCCAGCGGCTCGGGGGGCTGGGTGTTGAGGAATCTCTCAAGCTCGTCAAAGTAGAGGGCAAAGCCGATGGCCTGCTTGCCTTTTTTGCCCATTTTTTCCATCAGGTTGTCGTATCTGCCGCCCGAAAGCACGGCTCTCGACACGCCCTTGACGTAGCCGCAGAAGATAAGTCCGTTGTAATACTGTGTGTCCGAGGGGATGGAAAAATCCAGTCGGATGTTCATTTTCAGCTCGCCGAGGGCATCGTACAGCTGCTCGAGCTCGCTGACAGATGCGGTCATACTCTCGCATCTGCACAGAGCTTTGGCCTGAGCGATGCAGTCGAGATAGCCGCCGCTGATGTCCATGGCGGCATAGATGGCCTCTGCCTGCTCAAGAGAAAGCTCCCTGCCCGTCATGGCGGCGATGCCGTGGCGGTTCTTGCCCTCGATGCACACGCGCACGGCCTTCTCAGCGGCGGTGGTGAGCTCCAGCGCCTCAAACAGTCCCGACAAAAATCCTGTGTGGGACAGGCTGAGGATGCTGCCCGTATCAATAAGACGCAGAGAACGCACGGCCAGCGACACCATCTCCAGACTGGTGTAGGGGCTGACTTTGCCGATATGCTCGATGCCTATCTGATAGGTCTCCTTGTACTCGGTAGCCGAATGTGCGGCGCGGTAGACGTTCTCGGTATAGTAGAGTTTTTCGCTGGCGGTCTGATTTTCTTTGGTGCGCTTGACGATGCTCAGGGTCACGTCGGGGCGCAGCGCCATCAGCTTGCCGTCAAGATCGGTAAAGGTCAAAAGACTGCTTCCTGCCAGATAATCACGGTTGCGGGCATAAAAATCGTATTCCTCAAACTTGCCCATGCTGAACTTCTTGTAGCCGTGTCTCTCGTACAGGCTGCGAAGCTCCAGAGACACCTGTTCATCCCGTCTGAGTGTGCTCGAATAGGTCATAACAACACTTGCTCCTTCTATGAATCAACTGAAAAACCAATGGATATTCTCATTACCTGACATATATTATCACGCTTTAGCGCTTTAGTCAAGTAAATCGCTAAATTATTTTCAAAAAATATTACCCATTTAACCCAATCATTATAGCACACCGACTTGTGCGATGCCATAGTTTTGCGCAAAAAAATGCCTGCCGTGAAAAACAAATTCCGGCAGGCTTTGGCGATTATTTGGTATGTGCGGCGCGGTTTTTCTTGATAAGCCGCGAAAATGCCGCCACGGTGACTATTCCCAGAGAGAGCGCGGCGGCAAGCTCCAGGGTATATATGCCCCGCTGCATAAATATCTCAAAGTCGCTCTCCACCGCCGACGACATGGTGTAATAGAGCGAGCCGCCGGGGATGAGGGGTATGAGGTTGACTATCCAGAAGGTTGTGCGGGGTGTTTTCATCACTCTGGCAAACACTTCGGCATACACCGAAGCCGCCGCCGACACGATAAAGTAGCGGATGGGCTCGTTCTGTACCACGCCGCCCAGCACCTCAAAGAGCAGCCACGCGAACATTCCGCCCAGCGCGCCCACAAGGAGCTTTTTGCCCCGCAGATTAAACAGCACGCCGAAGCCCAGTGTTCCCACCGCGGCGGCAAGCACTCTGATAATTACGTCCGTCATCCTGCAACACCTCCGTATATATATGCCACGGCGATGTAGCCAAGCACCATACAGCTTGCCAGCAGTATAGCCTCGATGGCGCGCAATATGCCCGTCATGGTATCCCCCGCAAACAGATCGCGCAGTGCGTTGGTAAATCCCACGCCGGGGATCAGCGACATGATGTTGCCGATGATGACATTGTCCACGTCACGGACGAATCCCACGTGCAGGCACAAAAAGGCCAAAGTGCTGAACACCACCGAGCAGAAAAACCTGACCATCATCTTGTTGACGCTGTATTTTTCGGCCATAAGTACCAGCGCGCCAACGATTCCGCCTATCACAAAAGATGCCGCCGTCTCACGGATGCTGCGGCTGCCGAAAAACACTGTGAATGCTCCCGCGATCAAAGCGTAGAAGAATATCTGCTCCCAAGACGAGTAGGTTTTGACCTGCTCGGCCTGCCCCAGCCTCCTGCGGAACTCCTCTGCATCGGGCTTCTCGCGGGTCACCTGACGCGCCAGCGAGTTGAGCGCGTGGAGTTTTTCGATATTGACCGACGAGCTTCTGATACGGCGGGTGTGGGTAAACTCCCTGCCGTCAGCCATCTCGCTGGTCACCACGATATTGGAGGTAGTAACGTACGCGTCCACGCGCACGGCGCCGTAGGCTGTGCACATACGCTCCATACTGTCCTCTACTCTGTACACCTCGGCTCCCGAGCATACCATCTGCTCGCAAAGCTCGACTATACAGCGCAAAAGTTCCTGAGTCATCCTATTTTGTCAGCTCCTCTGAATACAGTCTGCCGAAGAATACTAACACGAAGCAAAGTATATGTCAAATTGTATTTTTTTATGATTTGTATATTATATATATTATGTAACGATCCGCTCTATAGGCAGGATGAAGGTGTCCTGATACTCCAGATCGTCGCGTTTTGTGAATCCCTGCCTCTGCCAGAACTCACTGCCGCGGGTGTTGCGGGCAAACAGCACAACGGCCATTTTGACTATGCCCTCGGTTTTCATGGCCTTTATGCAGGCCTGAGCCAGCTCGCCGCCGATGCCGCGGCTGCGATACTCGGGCAGCACCGATGCGTGGTAGATATATCCGCGTCTGCCGTCATGGCCGCTGAGTATTACGCCCACTATCCTGCCATCCTCCTCGGCAACATAGCTGAGGCCGGGGTTGCGGCGCAGAAATCTGCTCACTCCCTCGGGGGTATCGTCCACGTTGTTCAGCGCCATATTGGGGGTTTGGTACCACATATCTATTACGGCGGCTATATCCTGCTCGGTCATGGGTCTGACGCTCATATTATCACCTTTTTTCATGATTTTTCACCCTTATTCTACCACAGACGATTGATGCAAATCAATCACGTCCTGCGGTTTTTGTATTTGACCAAATCGTTTTTATGATATATAATATACATATTAACAGTAGGAGGGATTCTATGCTTTACAAGGATTTCAAAGGACTCAAGCTGTCCGCGCTGGGTCTGGGCTGTATGCGTCTGCCCACCCGCGAGACCAACGCCGATATAGATGTGGAAAAAACCGCCGAGATGGTCGACTACGCGCTCAAAAACGGCATCAACTATTTTGATACCGCCTGGGGTTATCACAGCGGCAACTCCGAGGGCGTAATAGGCAGCGTGCTCAACAAATACGACCGCAGCAGCTACTATATCGCCACCAAGTTCCCCGGCTACGATCTCAACAATATGGACAAGGTTCAGGAGATCTTCGCTCAGCAGCTGGAGCGCACGGGTATGGAGTATTTTGACTTCTACCTGATCCACAACGTCTGCGAGCGCAACATCAACCACTACCTCGACCCCAAATACGGCATCATCCCCTATCTGCTCGAGCAGAAAAAGGCGGGCAAGATCCGCCATCTTGGCTTCTCGGCACACTGCCGCATCCCCGATATGGAGAGATTCTTGCAGGCCTACGGCGAGCATATGGAGTTCTGCCAGATCCAGCTCAACTGGATGGACTGGGATCTTCAGGATGCCCGCGGCAAAGTCGAGCTGCTCCGCCGCTACAATCTGCCCGTATGGGTAATGGAGCCTCTGCGCGGCGGCAAGCTGGCCACCCTCAACGAGCGCTACACCGAGCGTCTCAAGGCATTCCGCGACATCTCGGTGCCTGCGTGGGGATTCCGTTTCATCCAGTCCATCCCCGAGGTCACAGTCACCCTGTCGGGTATGTCCAACTTTGACCAGCTCAAGGAGAATATTGAGATCTTCGCCACCGAATCTCCCACCACCGAGCAGGAGCGCGCCGAGCTGTTTGACATCGCCCGCGAGATGAGCGCCGCCGTACCCTGCACCTCCTGCCGCTACTGCACCGAATACTGCCCCATGGGTCTGGACATCCCCACCCTGCTCAATCTGTACAACGAAGAAGTATTCTCCGCAGGCGGATTTTTGGTGACCATGCAGCTTGCATCCCTGCCCCGCGACAAGCGCCCCGCAGCCTGCATCGGCTGCCGCAAGTGCGAAAGCGTCTGCCCCCAGCAGATCAAGATCCCCGACGTGCTGAAAAAGCTCTGTGAGATCACCGCCAAAAAGGCATAAAAACAGCTATATTATATAATAGGTATGTATCCGCGGTAATTTTTGCCGCGGATACTCTTTTTTGGGGAAAAAGAGGACAGAAAATGTTTTTGCACTCTCTGTCCTCTTTTATTTGCAGGCACAACTGTTGATTTGGTGAAGTTTTCGCTGACGCGAAAGTGAAGCTGCTTTGCAGTGAAGTTCGTGCAAGTTCACGAGTGAAGTTAAGTTTGCCCACTATGCCGGAGGCAAAACTTCACTATCCGCAGGATAACTTCACTTATATAATAAACTTCACTTGCACCAAGGGACAAAATCAGCTGCGTAGTGTCATTAAGGACACAATGCAAGTTCGCGGCAGTTTTTTTGTTGCTTTCACGGGCGGCGGGAAGAGTGCATAGAATGTACTGTCCACCAATGACAAGGAGGAGTGCAGATGGACGATTTCAGAAACATTCCCCGCGACAGTATATCCTACAGATTCAACAGAGCAAACGGCTGTGAGTATAATGACGCGGGTTCAAACTTCGACGGTGATCAAAATTACGGCGCAGGCAGACCCCCACGCGGCACAGGATACCAAAGCGGCTACGGCTGTCAAGGTCGGGAGCAGGGCCGTGACGGAAGAGACTGCGGCGGTTGTGTCGCGCCCATCCCCTGCTGTTTTCCCTGCTGTGTCCCGGGTCCCCAAGGCCCAATAGGCCCGCAGGGTGAAGCAGGTCCCCAAGGGCCCATCGGCCCCCAAGGCCCACAGGGTGAAAGAGGCCCCACGGGAGCAACGGGGGCAACCGGCCCCATTGGGCCTCAAGGGCCTGCAGGCGCAACCGGTGCGACGGGTGCTACAGGAGCAACCGGTGCGACGGGTGCTACAGGAGCAACCGGGCCCGCTGGACCGCAGGGTGAGCAGGGGCCTGCCGGGCCGCAGGGTGAGCAGGGGCCTGCCGGGCCGCAGGGTGAGCAGGGGCCTGCCGGGCCGCAGGGTGAGCAGGGGCCTGCCGGGCCGCAGGGTGAGCAGGGGCCCGTTGGGCCGCAGGGTGAGCAGGGGCCCGTTGGGCCTCAGGGCGAGCAGGGACCCGCTGGACCTCAGGGCGAGCAGGGACCCGCTGGACCGCAGGGTGAGCAGGGCATTCCCGGAGAGCCGGGCACTGTGCTCGACTATGCCGATTTTTATGCGCTGATGCCACCCGACAATTCATCGGCCATCGGTGCAGGCGAGGATATTGAGTTCCCCCGCACTGCAGTCAACAGCGGCGGAAGCATTACGCGCATCACCGCAAGCTCCTTTGGGCTCTCTGAGCCGGGTGTGTATCAGGTGCTCTTCCGTGCCAACGTGACCGAGCCTGCACAGCTTGTGCTGACACTCAACGGGGTCGCGCTGCCCTACACTGTAAGCGGAACTTCGGCAAGTCCCGGGCAGATTGTGGGAATGGCTCTCGTGCAGACCACCGACGCAAACTCTGTGCTTACCGTGAGAAATCCCGCCAACGCCACCGCGCCTATCAACCTGACAGAGTCGGCAGGCGGAAGCCAACCTATCTCGGCGCATCTGGTGATCACACAGCTGTCGGCGGAATAAGAAATAATTCAATTGGGTTGACGTGTTTGTAGGGGCGATCATTGATCGCCCGCGGGAGGCAGAGGGCTGCCTCCCCTACATTCTCCAAACCCACCGCCACTTGCCTCTCCCTATGGGCAGCGAAGCGAGACTGAGAGGGTTGTAGGGCAGGGGCTTGCTCCTGCCGCAAAAAAGGCTCCCCTGCAAGGGGAGCTGTCGAGCACATGCGAGACTGTGGGGATATCCTCAGAATTTTACCTTTTATCCCCTCCGTCTTCGCCTGCGGCGAATCCACCTCCCCTTGCAACAAGGGGAGGCTTACGGGGGGGACGGGGGACAGCGGGAGCAAAATCTCGCCTTACAAGGGTGGCACGGAATATGATTTGCCGTGAATACCGCGGGCGATCGATGATCGCCCCTACGGTGTGCCGCAGATTGGGTAGGGTGTAAAACGGGTTTTTCACCTCATCCACCGCAAGCGGTCCCCCTTCTCCTCATAGGAGAAGGCTTTTGCGGGGGACGAAGGACGGCGGGAGCAAGTTCTCGCTGCGGCTCGGTCACGCTCGCGTTCTAACAGTCCACCGGACTGTTATTCATTACGCTCGCGCCGCTTCGCTACCCCGCCCTACAACGGTGCCGCGGAATATGATTTGCCACGAATATTGCGGGTGGGCGCGGAGGCCCTCCCCTACAGGTGTGCCGCAGATTAGGTGGGATGTAGGGGCGATCATTGTTCGCCCGCGGGAGGCAGGGGGCACGCGAAGCGTGACGCAGATTAGGCAGATCCCGCGCAAGCGCGCCCTACGGGTTCGACTGCGCGCCGCTGCGTCATCCTGAGCCTGTCGAAATCCGAGCTTTGCGAGGATCGACCGATGCTCTGCGTCGGTCGGGATCTCAGCGGCGCTCCGCTCAGGATGACCGAAGGGGCAAGTTTCCACCTCATCCACC
>JAZOWC010000019.1:0-9724 GCA_045658985.1 Oscillospiraceae bacterium | reverse complement strand
ACCAAAGATGCCGTTCTTCTTTGGTCATATTTTTGCGCAGCTCCTGCGAAAAGGTCACGATCTGTTTTTCATTATTCATTATACCACCTCATCCGACATTTTCTTCGAAAATGCCACCTTCCCCTGCATAGGGGAAGGCTTGGAGAGAGCAAGGGGTTATCTATATGCTTAAACTATACCTTCCCAATTTTCGCTTTTCCTAAGTTGCTAAAGTATATAAATATATTCTTATCAACCTACGCCTTGACCAACAAAACAACCGTTTCAACGTGATTTGTATGCGGGAACATATCCACGGGGGTGATCTTGGTGGCGCGGTAGCCGTGTTTTGTGAAATAATTCAGATCGCGGGCCAGAGTCTCGGGGTTGCAGGAGATATACACCACCCTGTCGGGGGCCAGCTTTGTGACGGCTTTCATAAACTCCACCGTGCTTCCCGCGCGGGGCGGGTCCATGATGACCGTGTCCAGATGCACCTTTTCTGCGGCAAGGCGCATAATAAATTTGCTTGCGTCATCGCAGATGAACTCGATATTGTCGATATTGTTCAGCGCGGCGTTTTCGCGGGCGTCCTGCACCGCATCGGCATTGAGCTCCACGCCGATGACCTTTTTTGCGCCCTTTTTGGCCGCCACGATGCCGATGGTGCCCGTGCCGCAATAGGCGTCCAGCACGGTTTCGCAGCCGGTCAGGCCGGCATAGTCCATGGCGATGGAGTAGAGCTTTTCGGTCTGAGTGGGATTGATCTGATAGAAGGACTTGGGCGAGATGCGGAAGCGGCAGGAGAGCAGCTCGTCCTCGATCTTGCCTTCGCCAAAGAGCACAATGCTCCGCTTGCCCAGCACCAGATTGGTGAACTTGTCGTTGATATTCTGCACGATGGTTGTGATTTCGGGATGAGCTTTTCGCAGTGCGGCGATAAAGTCATTCTTGCAGGGGAAAACGGCGGTGCCGGTGACCAGCACCACCATCAGCTGTCCGGTGGAAAAAGACCGTTTGACCAGCACGTGCCGCATAAAACCGCGCAGGGTGTTGTCGTTGAAGGGCTCGAGCTTGAAGCTTGCCATAAGCTTGCGGACGGTGACGATGACCTCGTCGGCTTTTTTGTCCTCGATAAGACAGCTGTCGATAGGCACGATACGGTGTGAAGAAGACTGATACACGCCCGAAATTATACCGCGGCGGTCGCGGCCGAAGGCGGCCTGCACCTTGTTGCGGTAGTGGTAGGGCACGTCCATGCCCACGATATCGCTGACGCGGCAGTATTTGCCCAGCAGGCCGATGACCTTGCCCTGCTTGTAGCGGAGCTGATCTGGATAAGACATATTCTGCAGCTGACATCCGCCGCATTTTTTGTACACGGGACAGACTTTTTCGGGGGTGACTTTTGTGGGCATAATTGGCCTCCTTTTAACATCCGCGAAGCGGATATATCGCGCCGCAAGGCATATCGCGCCAACGGGTATATCGCAAATCCCGTCAGGGATTTATATCGCGTCGAAGCTGATTTTCTATTTCGATTCTTTCGCTGTGGTGATAGATGCAATAAGCTTTCGTCTTATCGATCCGCACTTGTTTGTAAGAAGTTTGTATACACTTTCATCTATCGACCCTAACTTGAAAAGTATTTCAAGCCAATAATCGGTTTCGTAGCACTCTTTGAGCGCGATCTCAAGCTTGCTGACAAAATCCGCCGTGCTTTGAGCATATTTTGCCTCATAGCTGTTTGCTCCTATAGATGAGCATGCCCGCAATAATTGATTGACGAATACACTTCTTCCCTTTATGCCGTCGCAAACAGTTGTGACATCTATCGTCAGTTCAACTGCCAGTTCTTTAATCGTTCTGTTCATTGTTTTACCCCTTTCTAGGTTCGCTTCGCTCACGCGATATGCACCTGCGGTGCGCGATATATTACTGCGCAATGCGATATTGTTCTGCTTTGCAGAACAACGATATGTTTGCGGCACGGTTTCGTGCTGCAAACGTGCTCACTCGCACTTTGTGCGAGTGAGCAGCGCAATACTTTCCACGTTTGCTGTTCTTGGGAACATGTCGTATGCCTTGGCATAGGTCATTTCATAGCCGCGGTCGCAGAGGTAGCGGCCGTCGCGGGCGAGGGAGCTGGGGTCGCAGGCAACGTAGACTATCCGCTGGGGATTCATTCTCAGCACGGCGTCCAGCGAGCGGGTGTCCAGACCCTTTCGCGGCGGGTCGAGCACCACGGCATAGGGCAAAAATCCCCTCTCGCCCAGCGCCGCCGCGGCATCGCCTGCGTCGGCACAGATGAACTCGGCGTTTGTGACGCCGTTGACTTTGGCATTTATATTTGCGTCGTCGATGGCTCTCTGCACGATTTCGGCGCCGATGACCTTGCGGCAGGCGTCCGCCAGCGACAGGGTGATGGTTCCCACGCCGCAGCACAGATCAAGTGCGTCGCGGCTGCCGTCGAGATCACACAGCTCGATGATCTTGCGGTACAGATTTTCGGCCTGGGGGTGGTTGACCTGATAGAATGACAGCGGCGACAGCATGAATTCTTTGCCCAGCAGATCGTCCCGCAGCGCGCTCTCGCCGTAGAGGGTGAAGCATTTTTCACCGAGGATCAGGTTGGTCTGCTTGTTGTTTAGGTTGACCGTCACGCCCGTCAGGGTAGGGCAGGCGGCGCGGCACAGCTCCACAAGCTGCTCTGAATGGGGCAGCTTTTTTTGGGTGGCGACTATGCACAGATGATCGGCGTCCTTGCCGTGGCGGGTATAGATACGGCGGAGCAGGCCGGTATTTGTTTCTTCGTCATAGATGGGGATATTGTATTTTTGCGCCCAGTCGGCCACAGCTTGGGCAAGCAGGGATGCATTGGGGTGGTTGAGCAGGCAGTCGCGGGTGGGGATCACCTGATGGGAGCGGCGGCGGTAAAAGCCGTACACCACCTGCCCGTCGCGGCTCTCCACGGGGAACTGAGCCTTGTTGCGGGCGCGGTGAACTTCGGGCGAGGGCTCGATAGGCTCAAGCCCAAGCTCAAATCCGCCCAGACGGCGCAGGCAGTCCTGCACACGCTGCTGCTTGAGAGACAGCTCCTCACTATAGCTGAGGTGCAAAAAATCACATCCGCCGCAGCGGGGGAATGCAGGGCACGTCGGCTCAATGCGCGCGCCCGACGGCTCTATCACCTGCTCGATCACGCCGAAGGCGTGAGTTTTGAGCACCTTGACGATTTTGACATCAAGCACGTCCCCACGGGCCGAAAAAGGCACAAAAACAACAAAACCGTCGGCTCGGGCAATGCCTGAGCCGTCGGATGTGTAGCCCTCAATCGTGAGGCGGTATGTACGGTTTTTGATCAGCTTATCCATTGTGCATCAACTATATCGGCGATTTGGGTGAGGGGGATCATAAACTCCTGCACGCCTGCCACGTAGGGGGATATGGCATAGGTCTGCCAGACCATGACCAGCGCGTCATCGGTGATGTACCAGTCGGACTTGTCCCACATATCCAGCAGATTTTCTTTGGCGTTGTCGTAGAAGTATTCTGCGCCGAACTCCTTTACTTTTTTGTCCATTTGTTCTTCGACTATGGGCTTGAGGGCGGCGGTTGCGGCATCATAATCCACCGAGAACAGATCGGAGAATATCATCAGCGCGCCGTCGCTCACACGGAAGGTCTCGCAGGCCAGAGTGATCAGAGGATGGGCGCCGCCGGTGTTCTCATAGATCTCACGGCGTACCGAAAACAGCTTGCCGTCGTTGCGGAGCACCCTGTAGCCCAGCTCAACGGTGACGGGGGTGAAGATGCCGATGCCCTGACTGGCAAACTGATAGTTGCCGCGGCCCAGATCCAGATAGGTGGTCTGTGCCTGCTGCTTGATTTTGTCCAGTCTGCCCTGATAATACATCTCGATTTCGTCACAGCCCGAGACTTTGGGCAGGTATACGGTGAGCAGAACAAGCGCGTCCTTGGTCACCGCCTCATCGGTAAAAGTACCTGTAAAAATACGGTCTGTCCACTCAAGTGGCTGAGCCTTGTCGGGGGTGACCGAGGGGCTGTCTGTCTCGGAGCCGGGGGTGGGCTTGGGCGTGTTGGGCGCGGGCTTGTCGGGAGCGGGTGTGTCGGAAGAAGGCCCGTCGGGAGTGTCGGGAGTGTTGGTGGGTTTGTCTTTTTTGCCGCAGCCAAAAGAAAGGGCAAGACAAAGCATCAGAATCACGGCAAGGAGTTTTTTCATCAAAAGCACCGCCTTTTTGTATATAAATATTCCTCATATCTCTATTTTAATCGCAAACGTGCTTATATGCAAGCAATAAATCGTCCGCATTCCCCGACTACAGCGCCAAAAACTCCTGAATCAGCGAATCCCTGCTCACGTCTGCCACTTCGATGGGGTTGAGCATATTCAGCAGCTCTATAGCGGCATCGGCACCCGCGGCGGAGATAAGCTCGGGGGAGGCACCCTTCAGGCTGTCACGCAGGTAGCCTGCGTACACACCCAGCTCATAGGGCAAGAAGGTATCTATCCGCAGATCGGCATTGTCACGGTATGGGTCGATAAACAGCCGCTCGCCGCGGCAAACCGAGCCGAACTTGCGCAGGGTGTCGTCAAACGAGCTGCCCCGATGGACTTTGTCTCGCATCAGGCGGCGGAGCAGGCGGATGTGCTGCTGAGAGACGACACGTCCGTCGGGCAAAAGCACCTCGGCGGCGGGGCAGATGTATATTCTGCGGCTGAAGGACTGATCACTCAGCACCTCGGGATTGAGAGCGTGGATGCCCTCAAAGATGATGATCTCGCCCTTTTTGCGCTCGACGGTGACAGTCTCACGGGCGCGCCGCTGATTGACAAAGTCGAATGTAGGCATCTCCACCCGCTCGCACCGCGCCATCTGCGCCGTGTGTCGGGCAAAAAGCTCCATATCCAGATTAAGCGGCGACTCAAAATCCTGATTACCCTCCTCGTCACGGGGCACAAACCCGTCGGCGCGGCGGTAAAAATAGTTGTCCATGGACACGGTATGGGCCTCATGCCCCATATTGTCCAGATATTTTTCAAGCTTGTGGGCGGTGGTGGTCTTGCCGCTGCCCGAAGGCCCCGCAAGCAGTATAATCGGGTGGGTGAGGGATGATTGCGCCAGAGCCTCGGCGGCATCGCGCAGGGACTGCTCGTACAGCTCGTCGCAGCGGGTCAGCGCGCTTGTGCCCTCGGCGGCGAGAGCGTTGAGAGACTCGGGGGTATAGGTGAGGATGTTAAGCATAATGAGATCTCCTTTTTTGGGGAATGGGGGTGGGATGGTGGGGACGAGGGGAGCCTTTTGCGGGGGACGGGGAAGGCTTTCGGGAGGCGCAACGCCTCCCCTGCATTCTACGATCCGGCAACATCGTAGGGGAGGGGTCTCCCCTCCCGCGGGCGATCAATGATCGCCCCTACAACACTATGAAATACAGCTTACGCTGCGTGAATTGACAATAAATTGTCATGAATTGGCTGTGCCATGAATTGAGCCTGGCGGCTCATGTAGGTGTCGGCGGAGCCGACGTATTTCGGCGGAGGCCGAACATCGTTTGTGCCGCAGGCACAACTTCGTTGGCATCGGCCACTTCGTTTGCGTCATCGGCGCAACATCGTTCGGCATTCCCGTTCGTTATACCAAAACAGCGAACAGGTTGACCCTGCTCGCTGTTTCGATTGTGTTATTCTTATTTGTCGGCGACAACGGTGATGGTGCTGAAGGGGATGGTGATGCCGTTTTCGTCAAATGCGAACTTGATACGCTCGAGCAGGCTGGAGCGCAGTTCCCAATAGTTGCCGGGCTCGGTCCAGACTCTGACCATGATGTTGACAGAGGAGGAATCGAAATCCCATACGCGGATGAAAGGAGCGGTGTCGGTGAGGATGCGCTCGTCGGTGGAGACGACCTGTGCCAGAACCTGCTTTGCCTTGTCGGTGTTGTCGCTGTAGGAGATGGGGATGGTCAGGTCAAGACGGCGCTTGTTCTCGGTGGAGTAGTTGACAACGGTCTCGCCGGCCAGCTTGCCGTTGGGGATGGAGATCTTCTGATTGGTGGCGGTCATAAGCACGGTGTGGGTCAGACCGATCTGTACAACCGAACCCTCAGAGCTGCCTGCTGCGATCCAGTGGCCGGTCAGGAAGGGCTTGGAAGCCATAATAAAGATGCCGCTTGCGATATTCTCAACTGTGCTCTGCAGCGAAAGAGACAGAGCCAGACCGAGAGTACCGAGCAGGGTAATGAGGGATGCGGTGGGGATGCTGAGCATCTCGGCGCAGATAAGAGCCAGAACTGCACAGCCGCCCACGCGGATGACTACCAGAAGGAGCTTTTCTACACTGGGATCGAGGTGATTGTTCTTCTCAAAAGCCTTGGCGGCGATTTTTACCACGGCTTTGACGAGAAGCAGACCGATAACAAGGACGATAACTGTGCCCACAACGGGAGCCAGAGCGCCCAGACCGAGATTGGTCAGGTGATCGAGAAGTTTCTGCATGGATCGATTCCTCCGTTTTTTGTATTGTATTAAATCAAGTATAGCACACCAAAAACCGTTTGTAAAGCACGAAGAAAAAGAATAGCCTTCCCCTATGCAGGGTAGCGAAGCGGCGCGAGCGCAATGAATAACAGTCCGGTGGACTGTTAGAACGCGAGCGTGACCGAGCCGCAGCGAGACAGGTGGCAAAACCGTAGGTTTTGACGGATGAGGTGGAAACCCGCGTCTCTCACAAAAAAGGCTCCCCTTATATACTAAGGGGAGCTGGCACCGCAGGTGACTGAGGGGATATCCTCATAATTTAACCTTTTTATCCCCTCCGTCTTCGCCTACGGCGAATCCACCGGTCGCAATCATAGATTGCTCCCCGCTTTGGCTAAAAACATGCCACCGGCATGTTTTCTTAACGCGTCGCGCCCACTTGCAACAAGGGGAGGCTTACAGGGGTGAGAGGGTCATCGGCGCAACATCGTGTTTACCTCAAATACGGCTTAACCATACCGCACAATGCATCCACCGCGGTTTGCTCGTTCCATTCCGTATCCGTTCCCGTTGCCATTTGATACGCCATATCAACTATCGCGTTCAGCAGAATGTGCATCACCAATTCTGTCGGTGCGTCGGGCAAAAAATAGCCTTTTGTCCGCTTGACGATGCGGCCAAACGCCTTTTCGTGATGTGCTTTTGTCAAGCCATACAGCCTGTGCGAATGGCAGTAGCAGGCGTAATATCTGCACCACAGCGGGTGCTCTTGCCAAAACCGCAATACCGCCGCCACGAACTCGCAAAAATCTCCGTCCACAGCACCACACGCCACGTCCGAAAACCCATCTTCCACCATCTCGAATGCCCGATCAAAAATCTGCTCTTTGCATCCAAAAAGGCGGTATATGTAAACCTCGTTCATTTTTATCTCGCCCGCGTCCTCGCCGCTATAGGTGATGGCGTTGGTGGTCGCACCCTCAAACCCGTCCTCGGCCACAATGCGGATGGCGTTGTCCATCATTATCTGACGAACCAGCCGCTCGTTTTTCATACAAAAACGTCCTTTCCGGCCTACCGCCGATTGCAGAAAACGGTGCGAAAATTCGCACCGTAATCTGCTTTGTTGTATAAAGTATCTCGCTTAGCCGTTTGTATGGGGATTAGGGATTTGCAGGAGCAGTAGTTTTTACAAAAACATTGTCGTTAGCAGTCTCTGCAAATACAACTGTATCATTACCAATTTTATAGGTGTATGTCTTTGCGCCTTCTTCTCCGGATTCAGTTACAGTAACAGTTATTTCCTCTGCATCTTCCAGTTTGCCGCCCTTGTAGTTAAACATATAAGGCTTGACCTCTCCTGCTTTTTTGGGCAGGCCTTCTTCAAAATAGTAGAACTCTGTGTCGTCAGCGATAACACCCTTCTGCTCAGCAATATATTCTACCATTGCATTACGCACTTCCTGCAGACGTGCAGAATCCTGTGCGCGAGTGGTAATATTGCTGAAAGTGGGAATAAGAACTGCTGCCAGAATTGCGATAACCGCAATTACGATAACCAGCTCTACGATGGTAAAGCCTTTACGATTCATCTTTTTCATAAATTATTCTCCTTATAATTATATGAGATTTCAGGGAGACAGAGGGCTGCCTCCCCTACAAAGGCTTCCCCTTGATGGGGAAGCTGTCGAGCGCAGCGAGACAGATGAGGTGAAAGCTTTACCTCCACCTCATCCACCGCTTACGCGGTCCCCCTTCCCCTCATAGGGGAAGGCTGTATCTACCATAATCTTGGAACGACAAATTAGTTCAGTTCGATAGTAACGGTTGCTGTTTTGGCGCCTGTTACTTTGATTTTGGGAAGATTACCGCACAGCGCCTTCCACTGATCTTCGGTAATAGTCTTGAAGTCATTGCCGTTGAATGTTCCACCAGTAATAACAACTTTAGCAACTGCGTCAGGATACTGATTATGATCTTCGGTCAGGTTAATCAGAGAATAAGAATTATTGCTGGTCTTGTTGAAAGTACCGCCTTCTATCTGAATGGTACCACCGGAACTAAAGACGAAAACACCATAATTCTCCGCATTAAATGTACCGCTCTTTACGATCAAGGTACCGTTGCCGGAAACAGCAACACATGTACTATTATGGTCATGATAACCGGTCTGGGTTATATTTGCACCTTCAACAATGATGGTTGAGCCAGAAGCCTCAATGCCGCCGCCATACTGGGATACAATGGTAGTATCCTTGACGTTAACGGTTGCCCCATTCTGTGCCTTAATGTTGTTACCCCAAGGACGAGAATTCTGGAGAGTCATATCCTCCAGGTTAAGGACAGAATCTGCACCTGTAACATGGAAAGAACCATAGGAGCCTGTACCAGCACCATTTGTAGTATTTGTGGGATTAATAGCTTTAGCACCACCGGCGATAACAGTTCCTCCGGAAACACTCAATTCACCGCTCTCAATAACATAAGGACGAACGGTAACGGTCTCGGGAGTGCTTACGGTTTTGCCTGCCATATCCAGAGTAATATCTGCATCCTTGTTGTTCATCTTGTAAGCTGTTGCGTCGTTAAGTTCGATATCATCAGAAACGACGATAGTCTCTTTAACTGCACCAGTCTGGGCAAAAACATCGGTCAGTGCCTCCTTGAGCTGCTCTGCGTTCTTGGGAGCATAGAAAACCTTAGCACTGAGTGCTTCAATTTCAGCCTTCTTGGCTGTGCTGTTTACAGCAAACCACCAAGTCTCGCCAACGGTAGTGTTCTTAAGTTCTTTGGACTTGTAAATTACTTCAAAGTTCTTGTCGCCATCTACAAGCAGAATCTGGTTGGACTCAGCTTCCCATGCAAAGTAGCAGCCCTCGGCAGTAGGATTGAGGTTGGAAACAATGTATCCGCTCTCGCGCAGAGCAGCAAGAACATCATTGAAGTCCTCGAGCTTCTTACCCTCGGCTTCTGCCATGGTCATAGCAGTGTTCAAGTTCTTTGCGAGCTGTGTATCGGCGGCTATGTTAGCCTTCTTTACCAGATTGGAGAAGGTGGGGATCAGTACTGCAGCAAGGATTGCGATAACTGCAATAACGATAACCAACTCTACAATGGTAAAGCCTTTTTTGCTTTTGTGCATAAACATTTTTATGCCTCCTAAATAAGTTTTTATTTGAATACCCCGTGGGGTTATTCACAAAATCGCTGTCAAAATGTGTACTTTTTGACAGTTCTCGCTTTTTGA
>JAZOWC010000018.1:0-13485 GCA_045658985.1 Oscillospiraceae bacterium | reverse complement strand
GACGCCTTTCGCGCAGCCACGCGCTTTAGTGGGTTAAAGAAATACGCGCTTCATCCGTAATGTAAAAAATTGCGTCCAAATTTTAGTTAAATTGCCGTTGAAATTGTAAATTAAAATATGCTAAAATAAGGGGGTAGGAGGTGGTCTAATGGACTATAAAATTATGATTCGTCGGCATAAAAACGGCCGGCCGGAGTTCACCGGTTGCATAGTGCCATATGGGGACGCTGCGACTATTTTTGCAAAGGGATTTCAAGCCGCGCTGCGCGCTTGCTGCAAGCCGTACCAAGTTCTTGTATTTACTGAGGGGGGCAAGCTCTATTATGAGTGTAAAAAAGACTGGTAGATTTGCCGGACCGTGTACATGGTGTGCGAGCTGCATAGATTATGAGGACGGCGTCTGTCTGCTGCTGGGAAAAATATGCTTCACGAACGAGGCCAGGGGCAAGGCAAAATGCGTCGCATGGCAGCCGCGAAAGGGGGACAAGAATGGGAAGTCTGTATAATTCCGAGGGGTGGATAGACGCGCTCCGGCTGGTGAACAGCTCCGCGCCCTTTGTGATAGCTGTCGGCGGTCGAGGGATCGGTAAAACCTATGGCGTACTGGACGAGCTGCTGCGGCGAGACGAGCCTTTTATTTACCTGCGTCGGACGCAAGTCCAGATTGACGCCTGCAAGGTACAGGAGTTGTCACCGTTCGGGGCGATCTGCCGGGATACCGGGCTGATTATAGAGAGCCGGACGATCTCAAAATATGTGGCGGGCTTTGTGGAAGTCTGCGGAGAAACGGAGGTTTTGCGGGCCATCGGTCTGGCCCTGTCCACGTTTGCCAATGTCCGGGGCTTCGACGCGAGCGGTTACAACTATGTTGTGTTTGATGAGTTTATCCCAGAGAAACACGAGCGGCCGATCCCGCATGAGGGCGAGGCGTTTCTGAATGTGCTGGAGACCATCAACCGCAACCGGGAGCTGCAAGGCCGGCCGCCGGTCAAGGTTATCATGCTGTCCAATGCCAACAAGCTGGACAGCCCGCTGCTGGCGGCCATCGGGGCGCTGTCGCCACTGGATAAAATGACCCGCTCCGGGAAAGAGTGGGGCCGCTTCTATGACGGCGATTTGGAAATATTCCGGTACATAGACAGCCCGGTATCCCAGAGGAAGAGAAACACGGCGCTATATCGCTTGAGCCGGTCGGGGGATTTTAACGACATGGCTCTGGAAAATTCATTTGGCAAGGACAGCTATTATAACGTCAAGTCAATGCCGCTGGGGGAGTATGAGCCGCTGGCCTCCACCAAGGAGATCACGGTTTACCGGCACAAGAGCAACGGAACTTTTTATGTGGTGCCAGGTATCAAGGCGCCGGCCGTATTTACCGACAGCCCGGAGCAACAGCGGGCTTTCTGCCGGAAAACTGTTGCAGCATATGAGGCTATGGGAACCGGGAAAGTATATTATGCGACGGCCCCGGTCAAAGTGATATTTGAAAACATATGGAGGTAATCATGGACTACACAAAGATGAGCTACAACCAGCTAAAGGCCAATTTTGAAAAAGGCATACTCGATCCTTATGACTTGATGGATACTTACACGAAAGAGCGCGGTAACGTCATGCAGCAGGTGAGGAAGATCGAGAAAAGCGACGTTCCTTTTACTTCGGCAGAACGACCAGAGTTTGTGAGGCCGTCCGAGATCGGCAGTACTCAAGACCTGCTCAAGGCTATGGCAGATATTAACCAGTTCAAGACCGGTGGATATTATACTCTCGCGGAGCGCCACGCCCAGCGCGATAAAGCTCTCGCTACTATGCGAGAACATGGCATGGACTTTGTGAACAATAAAAACTTTTCCGCTTGGGGTGAGTTTATGGAGTGGTATAGAGCAAACAATCTTAATAAACTCTACGGCAGTAAAGAAGATGTTATAGAGAATTTCTTTGATGAGAATTGGGAAGAATTGCAGGAAACGCCGAAAGACGAGTGGATGAATCTATTCGAGGAGTATATAGAGGGGCTGTTATAATGGTGGTATGGGAGTGGGAAGTGGACTACGATTTACTCAAGTTCACCCCGGAGAAGAGGAAAAGCGGACAGGGGAAACGCAAGGAAAAGGTGCGCTATGCCGCCGAGCTTTGTGCCTTTGATATTGAGACCACACGCTTTGAGGAAATCGAGCAGAGCGCCATGTTTGTCTGGCAATTTTCGCTGGATAATGATCTGGTGATTATGGGGCGAACTTGGGATCAGTATTTACACATGCTCTGGGAGTTCTGCGAGCGGCTGCACGGCTTGACGCTGCTTGTTATGGTTCACAATTTGAGCTACGAGGGGCAATATCTGGCCGGCATTTATGACTTCGATAACGAGGAAGTATTTGCCACCGAGAGCCGGAAGCTGCTCAAAATGACCATGTATTCCTGCATTGAATACCGCTGCAGCTATCGGCTGTTCAATATGTCGCTGGAGGCCGTGACCAAGAAATACGGCTGTGAGCACGCAAAGCTATCCGGGGAGGACTTCGACTATACGAAACGCCGGACCAGCTCGACGCCTCTCACGCCGGAGGAAATCAGCTATTGCGTAAATGATGTCATGGGTCTGGTCGAGGCCGTCCGCGCCCAGAACGCGCTTTATGGCGATAACCTTTACTCTATGCCGTTCACCCAGACCGGATATGTCCGGCGGGAGGCCAAGCGCAAAATGAGGCCGTACCACCACGAGCTGGTGGAGTGCTGGCCGGATTGGGGGCTTTTTCAAGTAATGCGCTGCGCGTTTCGCGGCGGCAATACGCATGGGAACCGATACTACGTCGGGGATATCATAGAGAATGTTCACGGTAACGACGTATCGAGTGAATACCCGGCCCAGCAGGTGCTTGAACAGTATCCCCGGACGCCTTTTAAACTGGCCGGCTGTCTTTCCAATACTACCCGCTATGTAGACAAGCTGTTGGATCGGGGGGCGGCGCTGCTGCTGGTAATAGATTTCACCGGGCTGGAGCTGCGTGACAGGTACAACGGTTTCCCCTACATCAGCAGCGCAAAAGCGATCGGCCACGTTATAAACGGACGCGAGGATAACGGCCGGGTTCTATCCTGCGACTTCATCCGGCTGGCCATAACAGACATAGATTATAAAATCATCATGCGCCAGTATCGCGCAAGGCATATTGAATTTATACAGGTCTGGGAAGCTTGGTATGGCCCGATGTACGAGGGAATCATTGAGTTGAATAAGGAGCTGTTCACGGCAAAGACCACGCTCAAAGGCGTGGCCGGGCAGGAGCTATATTACGCGAAAAGCAAGGAGCAGCTAAACGCGATCTACGGCATGAGCTGTCAAAACCCGCTCAATATAGGAATCGACTTCAACCATCTCCGGTATGAGCCGGTCGAGAACGATCCGGTCGAGGTGCTGGAGAAAGCCGGCCGTCAGCCGTTCATGGTCTATCAGCTTGGAGTCTGGACGACGGCTCACGCCCGTAACGAGCTGCAAAAGTTCATCGACCGCGCCGGGGACAACGCGATCTACTGCGATACGGACAGTTTGATGTATGTAGGCGACGTTGATTTTTCAGACTTCAACGAGGACTACAAACGACGCTGCGAGGAATCCGGGCCGGGTGCATGGGCCGAGGATCAGAAAGGCCGGCGGCGCTATATGGGTGTGTTTGAGAGTGAGGACGTTCCCGGCGCCGGCTGCAAGTACAAGCGATTCATCACCCAGGGCGCCAAGCGGTACGCCTTTGAAAAAGCCGGGTCTGGGGAGCTGGGGATCACCGTGGCCGGCGTCAGCAAAAAGGCCGGCGCTGCGGAGCTGGCCCGCAAAGGCGGCCTGGAGGCTTTCAAGCCCGGCCTGCTCTTCGAGGACAGCGGCAAGCTGGAAGCGGTCTACAATGACCGGCCGTTCGGCCCTTACGAGATTGACGGTGAGGTTATCAACTTCACCGAAAACGTGACGCTGCGCCCGACACATTACCTCCTGTCTCATCCGCGAGACTATGCCGACATTATTAAAAAGTGTACTCTGAAAGACCTGCAAGCGGCTTTAAGTGATTGGAAGCGGCAACAAGTGGACATTGAAAAAATAACATCAGAAAGGAAAAATAACCATTGACAATTCTCCGGTTCTGTGGTACTATATCAATAGTGGATGTTGTTCCTTGACAACCGCATAACTGGAAAGCATACCCGCAAGGCAGAAAAGGAGGATGAGCCGGAGGAATGGGCAGAAAAGGAGGAGCCGAGATATGAAAATAGCAAATCTATACATGCAGCCGGCGGTCAACGACGAGACGGATATTGAAATCGTCGTCATGCTGGTAGCGACAAACACGGAGAAGCCGGTTGCCCGTGGCCGGTGGTATGAGGACAAAATGCTGGAGTGGGCCGACGCAGCGGTCCTTTATGTGGAATGGGATCTTGTCAATAACAAGCTGACCATAACAATTTGAAAGGAGTTGTAACAATTGCAACAAAAAAAGATCGTAGACGTTTCATGGTACGGAGAAACCAACCGTCACGGGGTTCCGAGAATTTCACACGCCATAGCAAAATTTTCCGACAATACCTATGGCGAATGGTGGGCGGGTCACAAGCGCGGGGTCCCCAAATATGTGGCCAAGGAAATCATGAAGTCCACCAAAGCGCAGAATTTCTTTGGTAAAGACTATATCAAATATGAGTATAAGAAGTAAGTTTATTCGGTGACCAGCGGCCATAAGCGCGGAGAAAGGGAAACACCATGCAGATTTTCAAGACCAATATCGCCAACATCGAGAACGACAAGAAAGCCCTATACAAGCTGACCAAGACGCCCGGCGTCAACGTCAAGGACATTGAGCCGGACAAGAGCCATCCGGTCGTGGCCTACGCCCTGTACGAGGACGTTAAGGAAACCAAGGACGGCACCAAGGCGCAGGCGGTGCTTGTGATCGTGCTGGAGGACGGCACAAAACTCCAGACCATCAGCGCCACGTTTATCAACGCATTCCTTGAGATCGTCGATATCATGGGCGACGAGCCGTTTGCCATCATCACCCGCAAGAGCAAGAGCAAGGCCGGCCGCGAGTTCGTGACCTGCGAGCTGGATTGCCAGTAACCCAAAATAAGAGAGGCCCCGGAGCTAATCCGGGGCCTTTTTCTTTTTAGTTGCTGTCCTTGTCGAAAAGCAGCAGACAGGGTGGAATCCAGAACATCATATAGTTCCCCGCGCCGCCGGAATAGGTGTATTCCCATTCAAAATACACGTTGCCGGAGGCGTCAATGTAGAGTTGCGGAAACTTCGACGCATAGTTGTAAATCCGGGTTAAGTAGGTTTGTGTGTCGACGTTATCGGCGCCGCTTGAGGCTCGGGCTACGACGCCATTCAGAGGAACCTTATAAGAGTTGCCGGCGCCGGGAGCGGCTACCTGCAGGCCGGAGATTGGAATATCAATAACGCTGCCTGACATGGAGCTGTCCGTGATCTGGATGCAGATGTTGCCCCAGAACCGGCCGACGGTGCCGTCGTCGTTGATAGCATACTGCAGGCCGTTTCGAGTAACCGACAGGCCGGAGACGCCAGAGAACGTCGCGCTGCCCTTGTTGGTGAGGGAAAATTTCGTGGAGAAGTCAAAGACGCCGCTCGCGTCTGCCGCCCCAATATTATCACGCGCCTGCGCCTTTTCGGCCGCTGTCAGCGTTTGAGCGACATATTTCACCGTATCCGCTGCGGCCGTAGCGGCTGCGGTGGCGGTGGCGTCGGTGGTCGATAGATCGGTCGCAGAGGCCGCCCCGATATTGCTCCGAGCCTGCGCCTGTTCCGTAGCGTCCAGCGCCTGCGCCGCTGCATAGCTGACGGCGTTAGCGGCGTCGGCTGCGGCTGCCGTAGCGGTGGCGTCGGTGGTCGAGAGATCGGTAGCCGAGGCCGCCCCGATATTACTCCGGGCCTGCGCCTGTTCCGTAGCGTCCAACGCCTGCGCCTCTGCATAGCTGACGGCGTTAGCGGCGTCGGCTGCGGCTGCCGTAGCAGTGGCGTCGGTGGTAGAAAGATCGGTTGCAGAAGCGGCCCCGATATTGCTCCGAGCCTGCGCCTGTTCCGTAGCGTCCAGCGCCTGCGGGGCGTCGTACTTGACAGCGCCGACAATGCCGGCTGCGGCTGCTTCGGCGTCGGCGGCTGCCTGCTGTGCATCTTCGACGGCTTGATCCATAGCATCCTGCCCGGCCACGAGCTTTTTAAGAGTGTCAAAAATCCAATCGAGGTTTATCTTGTTGTAGTCGGTCGATGGAAACATAGTCCAATTAAAAGGGAATCGCATGTTATTACCTCCTTAATAGAGCTGAATACAGAATCGGGCCTTGAACGAGTTTATAATAAACTCGTACACGGAGAAGTTGGAAATCTGCCGGAAGCCCTCGATCATCTGTGCGGCCGTGGTCACGCCGATGTTGCCGTGCATATGGCTCTCGACGGTCTCCGTGCCGGAGCTTGTTCCGGAGCTGCTTCCGGTGCTGTCGGTGCTGCCCTCTGTGCCGGTGCTGCTTTCTGTGCGGGCCGCCTCGCGGGGTTCAATGGAGTTGAACGCCGTCCGGCTGTCAATGGTGCTGCCCTCGGCGTCGTCCTTTCGAGTGACGGCGCTTTCGCTTTCGCTGCTGGTCTCGCCGGTGACGCTGCGGGAAATATTCTCGTAGCGGTCATAGTTCTCGATCGGGTTGTACTCAAGCTCGACGCTGCGCTGCATGGCCTCCCATATGCCCTGTTCCTTTTCAGACCATACGCCGATCATCATCTGCATAAATTCATAATCCGGGTACAAGAGCGCGAAGTCGCTGCACTCTGATACCAGATCGGGGATGAGGATATCCGGGTCGACGCCGGCCGGGAGCCGGAGGTTTTTGAAAACGTCCGGGTCATACCTCCAAAGCCCCATGATCGAAACACTAATTTTCATCAGCCGGCGCCTCCTTTTCGTCCTCCATGTTGTACCGCTTTTCGGCCTTGAGCTGCAGCGGGAGGATCGTGCCAAACATTTCGTTGGCCTGTTCAAACCCCTCGTTTAGCGTGGAAATCATCTGATCCAGCAGCGTGTCGGTCTCGATGTTGTTTGCGTTCACCTCATCAACCACGCTGCGCTCGCGCTTGCCAAAGTCGGGGTTGTTTGGTATGCCGACAAAGGAATCAAACTCATTGAGCAAATTGCGGATATCGTCGGAGATATCCGGCGCGATATAGTTTGCTCGCAGGTCTTGTGTAAATGACCCCCATCGAGGCTTGCCTTGGTCATCGTAGAGACCCCGGCCCACGACGGCTGCGGGGTTGCCGGCTTGAATCTCATCGAACAGCGCCTTAAAAGTGTTTGCCGCCGCCTTATTCTCGAAGAATCCGACATAGGCCAGTTTGGAGTTCTGCGTGTTCATATTCCACGCTTCATAGGCAAGGGCGAGCCGGTTGGCAAACATGGTTACAATGTCCATGATCCCGCAGAAGTCCGGCTGCAGCTTCACAAGGGCGCAGCCCCGGCCAATTTCATACTCTTTGCTTTGCAGCACAGGGTTTACGAGCATAAAACGTTTGGGCTGATAATACAAATCGCGGCCGCTCACGGTGCCACCTTGGAAAATGGCGCCGAGGCCGGGGTAATCGAGGACAGCGCCAAATCCCCAGCAGAAGAGGGTATATTTTACATAGTTCATGGACCATGTTTTTGGAATCGTCAGCTTGACGGCCGCCATGGCTCTTTTCATCAGATAGCGGCTGTAAAAGGCCGCTGTCGTGTTATCCAGTAAATTGATGTTGGTCGGACTGCGGCTTGCCGTTGCCAAATTCATTGGTCTGTATGTAATAGGAACATCCATCATTTATTCGCCTCCTTTATTTTGAATAGGAGCCATATCGGAAGAGTTCTCCCCGGCGTCGGGGGGATAGGGGGATCTGGCGGGGGATCGGGCGGCGGAGAGCCGGTAAGGATCGAATATACCGTGTTGGCATAATTAACTCTTGTGCTAAAATCCCCGGGATAAAGTTGGCCTTCATAGCACGCCATAAAGGCAAAGGTTGCGCTCTGAATATCGTTAATATTCTTAAACTGCGATTGCGTCAGAGTGCTGCCGTTTCCCCAAGTATTTAGAATAGAGGTTCGCAGCGCCCAGAGTGCCGGGTAGTCTCCTATGCCCCAATAGTCACGCCAACAATATGAAACCCACTTACTCAAGCTGTCATTGATAAGACAGTACATCTGCGCGTCGCCGTCGGTGACAAGGCCGCCGGAGACCTGCGTAACGGACAGGTTTGGGCCGTAGCCGGTTACCCACGACATTGGGCCGATATATCCGTTGGCCGGGGTAAATTGAAAGAGACCGTAGCCGGCGCCGTAATTGACAGTATCGCTTTGCCAACGCCACGGATTCAAGCCGCCCTCTGCCATGCTGTTCCCAATGACGCCACATTGGGCCTCAATCGTGTAGCCGGCGCTGTCCAGTGCGTAGTGCATCTGCCAAATGTTAGCGGTTCCCTCTGTGCTGCCGGCAGAATAGCCTCCGGCTGGCTTGCAGTAATAGGCCATTAGCTACCGCTCCAATCCAGAATGACGCCGGCATTGAAAAGAGCCTCAAGCGCCTCTTCTTCTATTACTGTCCCGCTGATATGAAACTGAGCGTGCTGCGTGAGACAAAAGCCGCTAAGGTCTCCAATTGGCCTGCTCTTGCAGCACGGATAACCGAATTTTCGCGGATTGGTGCCGGAGATGTCCAGAAAGGTGGCCGTCAATACAACCGGGTAAGAAACGGTAGCAAAGTTTCCCTGGCTGCCACGATAGGACAGCGTGGCAAGGCAGGCCGCCACGGTGGGGAGCATGCTCGGCATGACCTCATCAACGGCGGAGATTAAATCGACGAGTGCGTCTGCGCCGTCATTCAAAAGACTTCGGGCGCCGCTTTTCACCTTATCGCCAACCCATGTCACGCCCTGTTCGAGTTTGTCGCCCGCCCAAGCAGCTCCTGCCTTTAGATTGTCAATTAAAAAAGCCATACAATCACCCCTTAAAATGACCCGCTGGAATGTGAAAATCCTCGCTCATTTACCGTAGTCCCGCCTGCCTTTTGATTCGATCCGAGCGCATTTATAAGGTCTCCGGCGCCGGCCACAAGGCCGGCCGTCAAAGCCTCCTTGTAGTTACCAATATTCGCCGCAATCTGGCCGGTCGGAATCGTTACGCCGACGCTGGCCTCCGTCGTGAGGATCGAGTGAGCAAAAGAGCCGCTGTCGCCGGCGCTGACATCCAACACAGCGTCGCCGGTCATGGGGTTCATGGTGACGGTGAGGGCAAGTTGCTCCGAGTTGTACACCTCTGCGGTGTCAATCTCGAAAACACCAAACGGCAGGAACTTCAGCTTGTACCGGGTAAAGGGTGAGAAGCGCAGGAAATTGTAGCCCAGCGTACCGGATTTTGGGTGCTTTGGCAAGTCCACATATACGGTCTTTCTGTACACGTTCGCGGGGTTGCTCAATCTCACGGCATTGGAAGTCAAAGTAAACGACCACCAACCGAGAGCAACAGACGTTGTATACACGCCGTTGTGATCGGAGAGCGGGATCGGTAGCCAGACGCACGAGACAATATACTGCACCGGATTTATAAGGGCTTTCTGTAGCTCTTCGGATATTTCATCACTGTCAATCCCCATCCAGTCTATATTGGACAGCATTCTCCTCATAAACTGGTTGAAAGTCGAGTAAGTCATAGCGTAGTAGGTTACTGCGCCCACATTGTTGTTTGACGCCGAAACCGTGCCGATCACTACGGTACCGGAATCAAGGGTGCTGCCCCAGAAGTCACTGGCCGGCGTGCTGCGGTAGGCATGAGTGGCGGCGCCCCGCTGCATGTATGTTGTGTCTATAATCTCATCGTCTATGAGACTTTCAGACCGTAGTATATACTGTGTCTGCTCTTTTATCTCATCACGGAACGTGGCCAAAACGTCAACCGTCATGTTTGCCACCCATTGGCCGCCCACGTAAGTCCATGCTGTTATGAAGTAATACCGCGTAAACGGATAGGCATATGCATAGTTATACTTCGGCATCTGAGCGGGATCTTCAAAGGCAAAGAGCATTTCTAAGGCCATGGGAGAGAAGTCGCCTTTTATCTCTCCGGTAAAGATATTGTCCTGCGTCCAGTAGAGAGGGCGGGCGGTGCTGTTCTTGTACTTTTCAAATTCCAGCAGCGCCACGGATATAGCCATATTGGTTGCCTCCTTTCGTTAAAAATGGGGGCCGGAGTACCGGCCCCCGGTGGCAAGGGAGAAAGGGGAGTGAAAAAAGGTGAAGAGGTTAATCAAGGGTAAACAGGACGGCCGACTCGGTAACGTCCACCCAGTAGCGCCTCGCCTCGTGATAGAAAAGATTGTAGAACTTACCCATCGGGTTGTACGGGGTGGTGTCAACGCTCTGGTCGTGGTAGTTGGTGCCGAGCGCGTCACGGTCGCAGACCACGGCGAAAATGTCGGTCACGCTCTGGTTGCTGGCGGTCACCTGTGCGCCGTCGCTGTCGATATAGGCAGGCGTCACGCTGACAGCGTTCGGAGTTGAAATGCTCTGGAAGAAGTTAAGAGACGCCGTGTACGGCACCTGCTCGGATACCATGGAGCTGTTGAACGTGTCCGCGAGAACACGGGCGCCGATATCGTGCAGGTTTTCGTTGTAGACGAAAATCCTCTGATCCGCTTTCGGAGTGTGGCGCAGAATGTCGCCGCTGGTCGGGTTGAGGTGGAACACGCGATTGTACTCGGTGAACAGGTCGGAGACCTGCGCGATCTTAGCATACGCCCATTTGATGAAATCGGAATAATAGGCCGGCTGCTTTACCGTGGTTGCGGTGAGGGAAAAGCCGGTTTCAGTGTTATACTCGGTCAGCAGGTGGCGGTGCTGATCCGTATTACCCATCGCCTGCAGCGCGCCGATGAGATTGGCCAGAGTAGCCCGTTCAAAAGTCTCGCGGCCCAGCTCCATTTCATTGGCCTTGGTACCGAGAACAAGATCCATCAGACGGGCCATTTCGGCCGGGTTCTGGACAGCGTTCTTGAGCTGCTGCCGGGTGATTGAGATCATGTCCATCCAAACGTCGTAGCCGTAGAAGTTGGCCTGCCACAGCTGCGGCTTTCTCACGGTATAGGGGGAGTAGTCGGTGCCGTCCACTAACTCATAGGTCGGATCGTCGCCGTATGCCTGGAAAATAGAACTGATCTTGCGGACGATGGCGCCATATTCATCATCGTCGCGCCGGAGAATGGACAGCTTGGAGCTGTACGGACGATAGGAGAAGATGGTGCGGGAGACCATCTGCGATATACCGATGGCAAGGGGATCATAACCCACGTTAAGGGCTTTCTGGCCGATGCTGATATAATCGGCAAGGCTGGTTGCGGTGAGGCCGGTCTGGCCGGTTGCCTGCTCGACAAGAGCGGTCAAGACGGTTGCTGCCTGCTCAAAGGACATGGTATTAACACTCATTTTACATTACCTCCTATTTAATAAATGATGTCTACGGGGCCGACGTCTGAATATATCGTATTTTCCCCGACGTTGAAATTGACAATCTGCGGATCAAGTTCATACTCAACCGGCTCCGCAAGTTTATAAACAACCTGCGCCCCGGTCGTCGGTGTGCCACTTTCATTGTAACCGTCTATGGAGCTATACCACGGCCCCGGTAAATCTTCGCCGGCGTAGCTGGCAATTTCATCCCACTCGGATATAAGAAGTCCGGAAACAAAGTCAATAGAACCCCCGAAAACGGTTCCGGCGTCGGCTGTCCAATCTTCAACATAGGTAGTACCGACAAAAGACGCATAATCAGTGGCCGAGCTTCCAACCTCAATTTGGAACGTGGCGCGCTCCGCATTGATTGTAGCGGCAGTTGACACTTGCCACGAAAGCCAAACCGCTAAATATGCGGCGTCGGCGCCGGTGGTTATAGTAAGGGAAGATTTTGTTCCGACAGTCCCATTATTCGGAGCGTCTAATTGCCCAAAAATATCAACCCCGGAGGCCGGCTGTATTTTTGTCCAAGCAACACTAAACCTATCATTTGAAACTTGACGAATTTTTTGAACTGTGTAAGTAGTGTTAGGACTACATTTCACATAATAAATAACTCGCCCTGTCTGTGTTTGTATTTTACCCGAGCTAAAGTAACCACCGGCCACGCCGTTTCTGTTGTTAATATCGAATAGATTTTTGCCGAAAACAAACAAATTTGCGCCGGTATAACCAGTAATAGTTATCGGATTTTCTGCGGTCGGAGTGCCAATTTGCGACGGAAGAAATGAGGCAACGGCTTTACTAATAAAATCCGCCCCGACAGAGTATTCAGTTATTGTGCCGCCGCTTGCTGCCGCCGCAAACATCTTTCCGGTTTTTGCCGCGATCGAAACATATTTCGTCAAATTCACGGGAACCAACTTTGAAAGTCCTAATCCTTGCAGCATGAGAGCTTTTAACATGCTGCCCGGCTTTTCAATAGGCTCAAGCTCTTTTTCGTCTATAGGCTCAAGCTCTTTTTCTTTTTCATCCATTAGATTTCCTCCCTCCGTTCAAAAATTCACCAAGAACTTTATCGGCCGCGCTGGCGCTGTCAACCTGCTCCGGCTGCTCAAGATTTCGCAGATTCTGCATTTGGACGGCCTGCGTAAGCTGTCCGATGCTCTGCTGGAGAGCTGCCGCCCATTCGGGAGCGGCTGCCGGCTGCGGCGTCGGTTCCTGGCTTTCGGTGGTGTCCGGTTCCGGCTGTTCCTCCGGCTCCGGCGCGGGGGCTGCCTCTTCCGCAATCATAGCTTCAATGTCAGCGCGGGTATAACCGGCTCGAATGAGTGCTACACGTTCGGAAATTTTCATTTCAAGTAAACCTCCAGTCCATCATATTTTGACAGGTCAAGCGTGATTTTCCGAAACTTGCCTGCAGGCTTTTCCATCTCTAATTCCTGTCCGGACATGAGGGCGTTGACAATGCTTTGAACACTTTTGTATTCATATCCGGCGGCCGCAAGACGCTGCTTGCGTTCTTCACCGGTTCCCCATTGGCCGGCAATCACTTCGATTGCGATCTGCTGATTAGTTTTCATGCTTTCCAACACCCCCGGCCGTCTTGAGAGATTCGACAAGACTATTCACCGCGATTGTGTTGTTCGTCACGGCCTGCGTGACCTCTTTCATCTCGGCTTTGTGATCCTCCCGCTCCTTGTTCCACATATAGAACATGGCAATTACGCAGGCGATTGGAAACCCGAGATTAGAGATAATGGTCGTAAAAGCTCCGGCGTCCACTTTTCAACACCTCCAACAGATTTTCCAACAGGGCCGCATATGTCCGCCGCCCGAGCGGGTGGGCCGTCGCAAAGACGTTGGGCTTGCCCTGCGGCCCTTTATACTATTGTAACATATTTGTAACCATTGTCAAGACATTTCTTTAACCTGCTAAAGCGCGTGGCCGCGAAGTCGGAGGCCAAGCG
>JAZOWC010000017.1:0-32325 GCA_045658985.1 Oscillospiraceae bacterium | reverse complement strand
AGTTTGAGCGAAGCGAAAACATATCGAGCCGAGCGAAGCGACGGCATATCGACAAAAATAAAAATAGCTTTTGCGCCCGCAAAAGCAGTTCTTGTAAAGAAAAAAGGACGAAGAATCTTAACAATTCTTCGTCCTTTTCCTGTTGGTAGGAATTGTTCCATTGGATACTGCTCTATCACATGCACCCGATCACGGGTGCTTTTTATTTATTGTATCAGTCAATATAGAGGGGGACGCGCTCAAAACGGGTAACGTCAACCAGTCCGCGGGTGGTCATTTTGAGTGTGGGGATGACGGGAAGGCTGACGAAGGCCATATTCATAAACGGCTCGATCTCGCGGCTCACGCCCAACCGATACACGGCCTCTCTCACCTGCTCGTTGGCCTCGGCTATCTCCTCACCCGATTTGTCGGTCATCAGGCCTGCAATGGGCAGAGCCATCTGAGACAGCACTCTGCCCTCCGACACCACCACGTTGCCGCCGCAGCTGCGGATATGATTAGCAGCCAGCACCATATCACGGGTGTTGGAGCCGATTACTATAATATTGTGTGAATCGTGGGAGACCGAGGAGGCGATGGCGCCGTTTTTGATGCCGATGCCTTTGATAAATCCAAGACCGATATGCCCCGTGTTGTTATGCCGCTCCACCACGGCAAGCTTGAGGATGTCGCGGTCTGTGTCGATGCCGTTATTTGAGTTCCAGTCGATGTCGCAGACAAGCTCGTTTGTGATAAGCTGGCCGGGAATGACTTCGATAACACGGCATCTGGGAGATTGAGGCTTGAGCATAAAATCGTCCTCGGTCAGCTCTTTGACCTTGAAGGAGTCGAGGACTTTTCGGCTGAGTTCTTCGCTGACCTCGGGCCTGTCAAAGGGCAGAGTTGTGCCGTCTGCGACTACCTTCTTGCCGCAGGAGTACACGTCTTTCACCTCTACCCTGTCCAGATCGTCCAACACAAGCAGGTCGGCGCGATAGCCGGGGGCGACAGCGCCCACAAAACGCAGGCCGAAGCACTGAGCCGCCTGAATGGTAGCCATCCTGATGGCGGTGACGGCAGGTTTGCCCAGCTGAACGGCCAGACGGATGATGTTGTCGATATGTCCGTCAGCCATAATGTCGGCGGGGTGACGGTCATCGGTGACCAGCAGGCAGCGGTGATTATAGGGAGGATCAAACAGAGGCAGCAGGGTCTCCAGATTGCGGGCAGCGGTGCCCTGGCGGATCATCACCCACTGGCCTTTGCGGATCTTTTCTATAGCTTCGGCGGCCTCAGAGCATTCGTGGTCAGAGGTTATGCCCGCGGCAACGTATTTGTCAAGCTCCCTGCCCGTCAGGAAGGGTGCGTGGCCGTCCACGTTCCTGCCCCGCTCGATGGCATCGGAGATCTTGCGGTGCACGTCGGCATCGTCATAGATAACGCCCGGGTAGTTCATCATCTCGGCAATTCCCACCACCGACTGTTCTTCATACAGAGGACGGATATCCTCGGCGGTGAGCACGGCGCCCGACTCGTCAAAGGGTGTGGCGGGCACGCAGGAGGGCAGACCGATATATACGTGCATGGGCAGGCCGCGGCTTGCCTCGATCATATATCTGATGCCGTCGGTGCCGCTGACGTTGGCTATCTCGTGAGGGTCGGCAACGATTGCCGTGGTGCCGTGCCTCAGGCACAGTCTTGTCAGCTCATAGGGAGTGAGCATGGTGCTCTCAATATGGATATGCCCGTCAATAAATCCGGGGCAGATGTATTTGCCCGTTACGTCCTCAACGCAATCGGCATCCTCGGGGGCGTACTCCCCTACACCGATGATTTTTGAGTCCTCAATAAGCACTTGGGTCTGTTCGATCTCGCCCGTAAAGACGTTGACGACCTTGCCGCCGTAAAGCAGAGTTTTCATACTTCACCCCCGTGAGTTTGGATTTGGTTGATCAGATATTGTTAAGCTGCAGATATTCGTCCTTGACGATATCGGCTTTGACCAGCGCAAAGTGCACCAGCAAAGACACTGCGGCAGGCAATACAAAATAGATAAAAGCTATGCAGATGAGGGTCTTGACCGCGCCCCACTGAGGAGCCATAACGGTATAGGTATCGATGGGGCCTACAAGACCGCTTGTACCCATACCTGCGCCGACTTTGGTGGCTTCGATCTTGAGGACGGCAGAGGACATGGCGCCGCAGACAGCGGATGCAACCGTGGGGGCTATCCAGATCTGGGGACGGCGGAAGATATTGGGAACCTGAAGCATGGACGTGCCGATGCCCTGAGAAAGCAGGCCGGAGACACGGTTGGTCTTGAAGCTTGTGACGGCAAAGCCGATCATCTGTGCGGCACAGCCTGCGGTGGCGGCGCCTGCTGCAAGTCCGTTGAGGCCAAGCATAACGCAGAGTGCGGCAGAAGAAATGGGCAGAGTGAGGATCATACCCACGATAACGCCCACCAGTGTGCCCATGGGCAGGGGCATAAGCTCGACGGCCGCGTTGATTACCTCACCCAGCCAGAGCATAAGCTTATTGATATAGGGGCCAACAAACAGGCCTGCCGCTCCGCCTGCCACAACGGCAACAAAAGGAGTGACGATGATATCCACGGGGGTCTTTTTGGAGACCAGCTGACCAAGCTCGGCACCGATGATACCGCCGATATATGCGCCGACGGGGCCGCCTGCCACACAGCCTACGGCTGCGGCGCCTGCTGCGGCAAATATGACCAGACCGTCACACTTGAGTCCCCAGGCGATGGCGACACCGATTGCGGCGCCGTAGACCTGAGAGCTTTTGAGGGTGGCGGCAATATCGCTTAACAGCTGCAGACCTGTCAGCGTGCCGATCTGACCGATAATGGTGCCGATGATCAGCGAGGCAAACAGTCCGTATGCCATCGAGCCCATAGCGTCGATGAAATAACGTTTGAGAATGCGTTTTATGATACCGTCCCGGTTCTTGCTCATTGGTTTTTCCTCTTTTCTTTTATTTTGTTACCGTTCGTGCCAAAAGTACAAACGATATATCTCACGTATTATTTTCGGGCAGGGGTTCGTCGACGTTGGGTGTTTTGCGCAATGCAAGCAGCAGGAACATACCCATCAGCAGCGCAGTCAGCAGCCATGACACGGGGAATGACAGATAGAGCACGCCCGGAGTGCGCCAGCGGGCGAACACCGTGTAGATCCATATGACTCTGGTCACGCCGATGCCGCCCAGACTGACTACCATGGAGGTGGTTGATTTGCCCAATCCGCGGATGGTAGCCGAGAAAACCTCGTACACCGCGTAGAATACATACGGAACGCTGGTATACCATGAGCGCAGGACACCGTATTCCAGCGCCTGAGGCGAATCGGTGATGTACAGACCGAGCAGAGGTCTGGCAAGCAATTGTGTCGCCGCGCCGAGCACCAACCCAAGACCTGCGGCTATGCACATACAGTTGAGTATGACCTTGCGGATGCGCTTGTACTGACGCGCGCCTACGTTCTGCCCCGTAAAGTTGAGGGATGCCACGGCAAATCCCGCAGTGGCGTTGGCCATAAATCCGTTGATGTTTGCGTTGGCTGTGTTGCCCGCGACAAGAGCCTCGCCGAAGGAGTTGACCGAGGACTGTATGATGACGTTGGAGATGGCGAACATACTTCCCTGAATGCCCGAGGGAACACCGATACGCAGGATCTTGAGAAAGACTTCTTTGTGGATTCTGAGGTTTGAAATGCTGAACCTGAATGCATCGGTGCGCTTTGACAGGCTCCTGAGCACCAGAAATGCCGAGATGGCGTTGGCAATGACGGTGGCCAGTGCAACGCCTGCAACGTCCATATGAAGCACGAGCACAAAGAACAGATTGAGCAGCACGTTTATCATACCGCTGAAACTGATAAAATACAGAGGGCGGCGGCTGTCACCCGATGCGCGCATTATGGCTGCACCGAAGTTGTACATCATACTGAAAATATTGCCTGCCAGTATGATACGCATATACAAAGCCGACTTGTCTATAACACTCTCGGGGGTATCCATGAGCCTGAGCAGGTCTTTTGCCAGAGGGACGCCCAGCGCGGCAACCACAACTCCGCCGATCATAGCCGTGAGCACGGCGGTATGTACGGCTTTTTGGATAGAGCTGTGATCGCGGCTGCCTGCGGCGTTGGCAACCGCAACGCTGACACCCGAACTCAGACCCATAAACAGATTGACTATCAGAGCCGATATGGAGCCGGTGGCGCCCATTGCGCCCACCGATGAACTACCGCAGAACTGGCCTATGACTATGGTGTCTGCCGCATTGAAAAACAGCTGCATCCATCCGCCCAGAATGACGGGGATGGCAAAGGCTATGATGTTTTTGGCCAGAGGGCCGCTTATCATATTTACGTTGTTTCTTCTCATAACTCGCCTCCGCTCATATGCTCACTTTCAGGCATTCTGCGCCTGAAGGGTTTGGGTGTCCATATCTTCTTTGGGGAGTTTGCGCAGGCAGAGCAGTACGCAGGTACACATACCGATGGCGGTGAGACACCAGGATATGGGGTAGGACAGATAGATTGCATCCGGGGTGCGCCACGCGGCAAATACGGTGTATATCCACAGCACGCGGACGACGCAGGTGCCGCACAGGCTCATTGTCATAGCCAGTCCCGATCTGCCAAGACCGCGCAGGGATGCGGAGAATGCATCGTAGATGGCGTAGAAGGCATATGGTATGCTCATATACTTCATACGGATGAAGCCGTAGGCGATGGCTTCGGGCGAGTCGGTGATGTAGATGCTCAGCAGAGGTCTGCCGAAGATATAGGTGACCGTACCCAGCACCAGACCCAGCACGGCGGATATTCTGAAGCAGGTCCATATGACACGGCGGACGCGGTGGTATTTTTTGGCGCCCATGTTCTGTCCGACGAAGTTGATGGCCGCAGTACCGAAGCCGGTGACGGCGTTGGCCATAAATCCGTTGATGTTGCCGCCTGCGGTGTTTGCAGACATCATAGCCTCACCGAAGGAGTTGATGGAGGACTGGATAATTACGTTGGAGATGGCAAACATACTGGCCTGAATGCCCGAGGGAATGCCGATACGCAGGATCTTTTTGAATGACTCCTTGTGGATGGCCAGCTTGGACAAAAACAGTCTGCTGGCATCGGTGCGCTTCGAAAGGCTCCTGAGCACCAAAAATGCCGAGGTGCCGTTGGCAATAACGGTAGCCAGCGCAACACCTGCAACATCCATATGGAGCACCAGCACAAAGAACAGGTTGAGCACCACATTGAGCAGACCGCTCATAGTGACAAAAAACAGAGGACGGCGGCTGTCGCCGGTTGCGCGCATTACGGCGGCGCCGAAGTTGTACAGCAGGCTGCACACGTTGCCGCCCAGAATAATACGCATATAGAGGGTGGATTTGCCGATGACGCTTGCGGGAGTGTCCATCCATCTGAGCAGAGTGGGGGCAAGCGGCACGCCTATGGCGGCCACGCACAGACCGCCGATAATGGCGGTGAGGACGGCCGTGTGTACGGCTTTCTGGATCATATTGTTGTCCCCGCTGCCCGCGGCGTTGGCAACCGTAACGGTTACGCCCGCGCTGAGGCCCATGAACATATTGATGATCAAATTGGAGATCGCGCCCGTGGCGCCCATTGCGCCCACCGATGCACTGCCGCAGAACTGGCCT
The DNA here is from genome assembly GCA_045658985.1 of Oscillospiraceae bacterium. Taxonomy (GTDB): domain Bacteria; phylum Bacillota; class Clostridia; order Oscillospirales; family Butyricicoccaceae; genus RGIG3513. Next base: position 26,654 of record JAZOWC010000017.1, on the reverse strand, counting down.
ATTACCACAACGTCGGCCGCGTGGAAAAACAGCTGCATCCATCCGCCCAGTATAACGGGGATGGCAAAGGCCACGATGTTCCTGAGCAGAGGGCCGTGCAGCATATCTACTTTTGAGTTTCGCATTGAGTTCCTCCCGGCATATAATGCCATAGTTGTGCGTCCGCCGCCGCGGACTTACGGGATCGGACCGGATATTATTCCTGCGGCTTGGCCGCGATGTAGCGCTGTTCTTCTTTCAGTACTACCTTTTCCCAGTTGAGGCGGAACCACACGTACATAATGACAAAGGTGAGTATCCACGAGATGGGATAGGAGATAAACAGGGTGTCGGGGGTGTGGAATCGGGGGATGCGGAATACGGTATACACCCAGCCTATACGGTAGAGGCATATGCCGAGGATGCTCATGACCATCGAAGCGCCCGATCTGCCGATGCCCCGCAGAGCACCCGACATGGCGTCGTTGAGTCCGTAGGTAAAATATGGCAGGCTCATCAAAGCCAGTCTGCGCATACCGATGGCGATGGCTTCGGGCGAGTCGGTGATGTAGATGCCAAGCAGAGGTCTGCCGAAGAAGAAGGTGGCCACGCCCAGCACGTTGCCTGCCACAAAGCCTGCGATAATGCCCGTGCGGATGACCTTTTTGACGCGCTCGTAGTTGCGGGCGCCCATATTCTGACCGCAGAAGTTGACCACGGCAGAGGCAATGGCGTTGATGATAACGCCCATAAAGCTGTTGATGTTCTGTCCTGCCGACTGAGCCGTCATAACGATCTTGCCCAGTGAGTTAAAGGAGGACTGAATGGTGACGTTGGAGATGGAGAACAGGCTGCCCTGAATACCCGAGGGGATGCCGATGCGCAGGATCTTGAGGAAGGGGGCTTTGTGGATGCGGAGCTTGCGGGGATAAAGCCTGCAGCTGTCATTGCGCCTGAGCATACAGGCCACGACCAGCGAAGCAGACACCGTCTGGGATATGGTGGTCGCCCATGAGACGCCCGCCACGTTCATATCGCACACTATAACAAAGAACAGATTGAGCAGAACGTTGAGTATACCTGCCGCAGTCAGGTAGTACACAGGCTTTTTGCTCTCGCCTGCGGCGCGGAGGATGGATGCGCCGAAGTTGTACACCATCATAGGCACCGAGCCGATAAAATGTATCCGCATATACTGTGCGGACAGAGGAAGTATATCCTCGGGTGTGTCCATCAGCCGCAGAAGCGGCTCTGCCAGAGGCACACCTATGAGGGTCAGGATAATTCCGCCTGCCACCGCGGCAAACATAGCGGTGTGGACGGTTTTTTCCACCGTGTCGTAGTCTCGGGCGCCGACTGCGTTGGCAACGGCAACACCGCCGCCCAGACCGAGACCGATGAACAGATTGACTATCAGGTTGGAGATAGCGCCCGTCGCTCCCACGGCGGCAACAGATACGCTTCCGCAATATCTGCCCACCACGATCAGGTCTGCGGCATTGAAGCACATCTGCAAGAGCGACCCCAGCGCAATGGGAATGGCGAATTTTATCATATTGCTCAGGATGGGGCCCTGAGTCATATCGAGAGTGGATCTTTTCATAGTATAACAGGACTGTTTAAGCCTTCTTCACCTCCGAGTCTTTATGCCGCATAAGTTTGCCCGTAGCGGACATGAACCATATATAACCTATGACAAAGGTTATTATCCACGAGATGGGATATGCCACAAACAGACCGTTCAGCGTATGGAATGCAGGCAGCTTGAACACTGTATGTATCCAAAGCAGTCTGAAGCCGCAGACGCCTCCCAGAGTGACGAACATTGCAGAGGTGGATTTGCCGATGCCGCGCAGGCCGTTGCTCATAATGGTCATATATCCGTCCAGCACATAGGTGGTGCACAGCAGGGCCACACGAACCATACCGTAATCGATAGCTGCCTGCGAGTCGGGGATATAGATGCCCAGCAGCTGTCTGCCGAACAGATTGAACAGCAATGCCAAAAACAGACTTACTACGGTGTTGCAGGCCAGAGACACGTGAGCGACCTTGCGCAGGCGCTTGTAGTTGCGGGCACCCATATTCTGACCGCAGAAGTTGACGGTGGCCTGATGGAAGCCGTGCTGGGCAAACCATATGACCGCCTCCAGATTGGCTGCGGCCGAGCTGCCGGCCAGAACTTCTTCGCCAAAAGAGTTGATGGAGGACTGTATGGACACATTGGAGATGGCAAACAGCGCATTCTGCAGACCCGAGGGCAGGCCGATGCGGAGGATGTTTTTGAGTGGGCCGACGTGGATCTTCAGCTTGGAGGGGAACAGACGGCAGGCGTCCGTCCTGCACATAAGTTCGCGGATAACCAGTACGGCCATCATAGTGTTGGACAGGCTGGTGGCTATGGCAACGCCTGCAACGCCCCAGTCAAAGACCACAACAAAGGTCAGATTGAGCACCACGTTGACCGCGCCGCCCAGTATTCCGTAGATCATGGGACGGCGGCTGTCGCCCACCGCACGGAGGATGGCGGCGCCGAAGTTGTAGACCAGCATAGGTATTGCGCCCGCAAAATACACCCGCAGATACAGTGATGCCAGTTCCAGCGCTCTGCCGGGGGTATCCATCCAGGCAAGCAGTGTGGGAGATACGGCAATGCCAACCACGGTCAGTATACCGCCGCCGATCAGCGCCATCAGGATGGCGGTGTGGACGGTGTCTTTGACCTCCTGCTCATCCCCTGCTCCGGTTGCGCGGGCAACGGTAACACCGCTGCCCATGCTCAGACCCAGAAACAGATTGATGATCAGATGGCTCAGCGAGCTTGTAGCGCCCACGGCGGCAACTGCGATACTGCCGCAGAATCTGCCAACCACCGCCATATCGGCGGCATTGAAGCACATCTGTATGAATCCCGTCAGAATGACCGGGATGGCAAATCTGATTATATCGGGCAGCAGAGGCCCGTTTATCATATCTATCTGTGATTTTTTCATATTATCACCCAACCCGCGATGCGGTCTGTTATGCCTCAAGTTCTTCCTGCCCGGATCTGATAAGTTTGCGTGTGGCTATCATAAAATAAGTAAACTCAATAAGGAAGGTTATTCCCCACGTGATGGGATAGGAAATATACAGACTCTCAACAGAGTGGAACTGAGGGATGCGGAAAATAGTGTAGATCCACACGATTCTGATGCCGCAGACACCCGCGACCGTAATGAACATTGCGGACATGGATTTGCCGATGCCGCGCAGGCATCCCGTCATAACGTCCATAATGCCGCAGATGAAATAGGGCACACAGATATACAGCATTCTTATGCCGCCGTATACGATGGCGTCTGCCGAGTCGGTGATGTAGATCTTGAGCAGATGGGGCGAGAAGAAGTATGCCAGATTTCCGAACACGATGCCCGACACGGACACGCACAGCAGGCAGGTGAGCATGATCCTGCGCAGGCGCTTGTACTGACGTGCGCCCATGTTCTGCCCCATAAAGTTAATGGCGCTCTGCATAAAGGCGTTCATAATGACCCATACAAAGCCCTCGATATTGGAGGCTGCCGAGTTGCCCGACACCACGATATCGCCGAAGGAATTGATGGAGGACTGAATAAGCACGTTGGAGATGGAGTACAGGCTGCCCTGCACGCCTGCGGGGACACCGATGCGCAGGATGCTCAGAAACTCCTTCTTGTGGATCTTGAGGGCTTTGAGGTTGAGGCGGCAGGCGTCATCACGAAGCATAAGGGCACGAACCACCAGCACTGCCGAAATTGTCTGGGATATTGTGGTTGCCAGCGCAACGCCCGCAACGTTCATATGGAACACGGTGACAAAGATCAGGTTGAGCACCACGTTGACAACGCCCGCAACAGCCAGAAAGTACAAAGGACGCTTGGTATCGCCCACGGCACGGAGGATGGATGCGCCGTAGTTGTAGACCATCATGGGTATCGCGCCTGCAAAGTAGATCTGCATATAGACTTTGGACAGAGGCAGGACGTTTGCGGGAGTGGCCATCCATCTGAGGAAGGTGCCCGAGAACAGCACGCCAACGATAGTCAGCACGATGCCGCCGACTATGGCAAAAAATATGGAGGAGTGTACGGCATTCTCCACCTTGGTATGGTCGCGCGCGCCTACACCGTGGGCAACGGTAACGCCCGCACCGATACTGAGACCGATGAACATATTGATGACCAGATTGGTGATAGCACCTGTGGCACCTACCGCACCAACCGAGATACTGCCGCAGAATCTGCCCACCACGATGAGGTCTGCGGCATTGAAAAACAGCTGCAGCAGACTGGTCAGTATGACAGGTATTGCAAAAGCAAGGACATTTTTGAGCAGAGAGCCGCCCAGCATATCAACCTGAGATTTTTTCATTCTTGTTCCTCCCGAATGCACGTGCATTCATCCAAAAAGACGGTGGGCAGCTTGTTTCCCCTGCCCGTAAGCTATGTGTTGCGGTAGTTTATGTATTGAGAGCCTGCTGCTCTTCTTGTTTCCATTGTTTGATCATTTTGCCGGTGAGCAGGACAAAGGCGCTCAGCTGCAAAATCATAGTGATGCCCCAGGATATGGGGAAAGAGTAGTACAGCACCTGCATGGTGTGATACTGAGGCATTCTGAACACCGTATTGACCCACACAAGTCGGATTCCGCACACGCCCAGCACCGACATCAGCATACTGGTGGTGGCTTTGCCCAGACCGCGCAGTGAGCCGCCCATAACGTCCATAACGGCGCACAGAACCATACTGGGACAGATGATGCTGAACCGGAGCATACCCCACTGTATTGCTTCCTGAGAGTCTTTGATATACAGACCCAGCAGAGGCTCACCGAAGATGTACACAAAGCTTCCTGCCAGCGCGTAGAACACCACAACGCAGGTGAGGCAGGTGAAGCCGATCTTGCGCAGGCGGCGGTAGTTGCGGGCTCCGACGTTCTGCCCGATGAAGTTGGCAGAGGTCTGCTGCATGGCCATACCGACCATATAGATAAAGCTCTCTATGCTGGCGCCCGTGGCGTGACCCGAGTTGATGGCGGTGGAGTTGAAGGAGTTGACCGCCGTCTGAATGGTCAGGTTGGATATGGAGAACATGGCTCCCTGAATGCCCGAGGGCAGGCCGATGGCGAGGATGCGTAGAAATTGCTTGCGGTATATTCTCAGTTCTCTCAGCACGAGGCGGCAGGCATCGGTGCGCCTAATGAGGGCGCGGATGACCATAAAAGCCGAAAAACTCTGGGAAATAGTGGTTGCCCACGCAACGCCGTCAACGGTCATATCAAAGACGGTGACGAACACGATATTGAGTCCCACATTGATAACGCCTGCCATCATCAGGTAATACAGGGGGCTCTGACTGTCGCCCGAGGCACGGAGGATGGCCGCGCCGAAGTTGTACAGCAGCATGGGGATGATGCCCACGAAGTAGATCTTCATATACAGGGCGCTCAGCGCGATGATGTCGGGGGGTGTCTTCATCAGGCCGAGGAAGTACTCGCAGGTAAAAAATCCGAAGAAGGTCAGAAACACTCCGCCGATCAGGGCGGTGGTGATGGCCGAGTGGACGGTCTTGCTGACAGCGTCGTTGTCACGGGCGCCGATGGCGTGGGCAACAACAACGCCCGCGCCCGTACCCAGACCGACGAACATACCAACGATGAGTCTGGAGAGCACGCCCGTGGCGCCTACGGCGGCAACGTTGGCGCTGCCGCAGAATGAGCCGACTATTGCGAGGTCAGCGGCATTGAAAAAGGTCTGAAACAGATTGGACAGCACAAAAGGAATGGCAAAGGTGATGATGCTCCTGAGGAGCGGGCCGTTGACCATGTCTACAGTTGCTCGTTTGAAGGGATTGAACTTTGCCATTTCGGTGCCTCCTTTGTTTGTTATGCGGTGGCCGAAGCCAAAGCTTCATCCGACCATTTCTTGAACATTCGGCGGGTAACTACTCTGTACACCACAAGCTGGATGGCCAGAGTGATTATCCACGAGAGTATAAAGACCATATAGATGGACTGCATGGTGTGGTACTTGGGGATGCGGAACACGGTATTGAGCCACAGAACACGCACGCCGCAGATGCCGATGACCGAGATGGTCATGCTGGTGGCGGCTTTGCCCATTCCTCTCAGTACGCCCGAGTATACGTCGGTAATGCCGTAGATAAAGGAGGTCGTGCCGATCATGGTCAGCTTGAGCATACCCCACTCTATGGCCTCGCGGGAGTCTTTGATGTAGATGCCCAGCAGCTGCTCGCCCCAGAGCAGGAACACGCCTGCAGCCAGCAGATAGAGCACGGTCACGCAGACTATGCCGGTGGCGGTGATCCTGTGGACACGGCTGCGGTTACGGGCGCCCACGTTCTGCCCCATAAAGTTGACCGCGGTCTGCTGCAGAGCCATTCCGCCCATAAACACGAAGCTCTCTATGCTGTTGGAGGTGGCGTGACCCGAGGAGATCGCCGTGTTGTTGAATGAGTTGACACCCGTCTGCACAGACAGATTGGCAATAGAGAACATTGCCGACTGTATGCCCGAGGGGATGCCGATTCTGAGGATGTCCAAAAACTCTTTTTTGTGGACGCGGAGCTTGCGCAGATCAAGCCTGCAGTCGTCCTGCCTGCGCATCAGGGCTCTTGTGACCATAAACGCCGAGTAGCACTGGGAGATTGCGGTGGCCAGAGCGACGCCGTCAACATCCATATCGAACAGGGTGACAAATATAACGTTGAGCACCACGTTGATGATGCCCGCAACAAGCAGATAGTACAGAGGACTCTGGCTGTCGCCCGTTGCACGGAGGATTGCGGCACCGAAGTTATACAGCAGCATGGGGATCATGCCGAGGAAGTAGATCTTCATATACAGGGTGCTCATACCGATTATTTCGGCGGGGGTGTTCATCAGCCTGAGGAAGAAGCCGCAGGTCAGAAAGCCGAACACGGTCAAAAAAGCACCGCCCACAAAGGCAAAGAATATGGAGGTATGCACCGTTCTGCCGATGCTGTCGTGATTCCTCGCACCGATGCAGTGTGCCACAACAACGCCTGCGCCCGAGCCCAGACCGACGAACAGGCAGATGATCAGTCTGGCCAGCGTACCGGTGGAGCCCACTGCGGCAACCGTATCGCTGCCGCAGAATGAGCCGACAACGGCAAGGTCTGCTGCGTTGAAGAAGGACTGGAGCACGTTGGAGATAAAAAACGGGATCGCAAAGCGGATCATATTCCTAAGCAGGGGGCCGTTTATCATATCCACCTGCGGGCGTTTGAGAATGTTGAGCTTTGGCATAGGTGTCCTCCCCTGTTTATGCGGCAGGCTGTGCCTGCTCGGATCGGATAAGTCCGCGGGTAACGTACATAAAGTAGATCAGCTGCACCACGAACACCAGACCGTAGGATATGGGGTAGCAGGCGTACAGCCAGGGCAGGGTGCGATGGTTGGCGAATACGGTGTATATCCAGAATACGCGGAAGCCGCAGGTACCCAGCAGGGAGATTATCATACCCTGGGTGGTCTTGCCGATGCCCTTGACCGAGCCGATGACCGTGTCCATAAATGCGCAGATGAAATAGAGCGCCGAGACGAATGAGAACTTGACCAGACCGTATTCGATGGCGGCGGGATCGTCGGTGATATAGATGCCCAGCAGCTGTCTGCCGAACAGGAGCACCAGCAGGCCCATTACCTCGGATATGACTGCGGCGGTGGCCATGCTCATAAATGTCAGCTTGCGGATGCGTCTGTACTGATGGGCGCCCATATTCTGTCCCGAGAAGTTGATGGTGGTCTGCTGGAATGCGCCGACCACGGCATAGAGGAAGCCTTCGATATTGTTGGCGGCCGAGTTGGCCGACAGCACCGACGTGCCGAAGGAGTTGACCGACGACTGGATGAGCATATTTGACAGCGAAAAGAGCGATGCCTGCGCGCCCGAGGGCAGGCCGATGCGGACGATCTTTTTGAGCTGTTTTTTATGGATGCGCATCTTGCCTATCTCAAGTCTGCATATATCGCTGCGGGAGAGCAGATCGCGCACGACAAGCACTGCGCTGAGGGCCTGAGAGGCTACGGTGGCGATGGCCACGCCCTCCACGTTCATACCGCAGAAGCGGATGAGGCAGAAGTTGAGGCATATATTGAGTACACCCGATGCAAACAGGTAGTAGAGGGGCTTTTTGCTCTCGCCTACGGCGCGGAGGATGGCGGCGCCGAAGTTGAACACCATGCTGAACACCGAGCCGAGGAAGTAGATGCGGATATAGGTGGTGGACATACCGATAACGTCTGCGGGGGTGTCCATCAGGTTGAGGATTCCCTTGGAGAACACGAATCCGATGATGCCCATCACCAGTCCGCAGATGACCGAGGCGGTCATGGCGGTATGCACGGCTTTGTGCACCTCGTCGTTATCACGGGCGCCCACGCCCTGAGCCACGGTAACACCTGCGCCCAGCGCGATGCCGATGAACAGGTTGACCAGCAGCTGGGTGACCGAACCGGTCGCGCCCACGGCTGCCACCGACTCGCTGCCGCACATTCTGCCAACCATGATGATGTCGGTGGCATTGAACATCAGCTGCAGCATATTGGTGATGATTATGGGTACGGTAAACCGCATTATGTTGGAAAACAGAGGACCCTCTGTCATATTAACTCTTGCTCTGCTCAAAATACTAACCTTCTATCTGTATTGCTGTAAATATAGATTGAACTCAATATAATATTGCACCACACACTGTGGTAAACGTCACCGCAAATACGGCAAAAAACCCTGAGTTTGCCGCCATGCGCGCCAAACTCAGGGGATATTGTCAGGACTTTTTGGGCTCGGGGTATGTAGCTCCGAAGGTGTCTACGGTGACCTTCTTCATACGTTGGGGAGTAAAAGGCTTGTCTCTGCCGTCGCGGTCAACAGAGACTATCTTGTCAGCGGTCTCCATGCCCTCAAGCACCTTACCGAACGCTGCGTACTGTCCGTCAAGGTGGGGAGCTTTTTCGACCATAATGAAGAACTGGCTGCCCGCAGAGTCGGGATGCATGGAGCGTGCCATCGAGATCACGCCTCTGTCATGCTCCAGAGGATTGTCAAATCCGTTGCGTCTGAACTCGCCGGGGATGTTGTAATCGGGGCCGCCCATTCCCAGTCCCATGGGACAACCGCCCTGGATCATAAAACCGGGAATAACACGGTGGAAAATAAGTCCATCGTAAAAGTCTTTGCTGACAAGGCTGATAAAATTGTTGACTGTATTGGGTGCCACCTCGGGATAAAGCTCAACGGTCATCTTGCCGCCGTCTTCCATCTCGATCGTGACGATAGGATTCTGTGCCATATCGACTCGCTCCTTCTGTAAAAAACACTTTTTTCTCTGTCTCTACATAATACCACATCGGGCAAAATAAATCCACTTATTTTTGTAGTCATTTTTACCAAAAATCGGGACGTTTTTTTGTGCAGAAACACAAGCGGCGGCAGGTGTCTCCTCAGTCACCTTTGGCTACCGAATAAATCAGGGACAGACACTCAAAAACTCCAACGGCGATAAATGCATAAACCATAATCAAGCTCCTTTTCTCATTCGGATTTCTATCTTATGTCTGCATTATATCAGCACCAGTGTACAAAAAAACGGACAGCTGCGGCTTAAACCATCAACAAATCAAAAGCACAGTCCGTTTTATTGGACTGTGCTTTTGGTTATTCAGTTTCTTTCGGTTTGGGTCATCTCGAAGATGAGGGATACGAAGGCTTCCATAGCCTTGGAGTAATACTTGTTCTTCTTGTAGGACACGTAGATATTACGCTTGGCGTATTTGGAGTTGAGCTTGTAGTAGACAACGTTGCCCTTGTGATGGGACAGGTGCTTGACCAGCGTGTCGCTGACCAGAGATGCCGCCGTGCCCATCTCGATATATGCGTACAGGGTGACCAGACGGTCTATCTCCAGCACAGATTTGGGGCGGATGCCTGCTTCTTTGAGGATGTCCTCGGTACGCTTGCGCATATCGTTGTGCTTGGTCATGGACACTATGGGCATCTGTGCGAACTGCTGCATGGATATGCATTTGGCGTCGGGCAGCAGATGGGCGCCGCTTGAGATATCGTCGGCTGTGTACTGAAACTCCTCAAGCCCGTGGTTGCAGTCAAAGTGTGACGGCACTGCCAAAAGCAGCTCCTCGGGCAAAAGCACCCTCTGCTCAAAGATCTCCCGGTCGAGGCGCTGGGTATCGATGACCAGATCAAGCTGACCCGAGGTGATCATATTCTCCAGCACAGTGGAGTTGTCGTCGAAGAGCCTCAGCTCGATCTTGGGGTATTTTTCCACGAATGCCGCCACGTATTTTGGCAGAACGAGGAAGGATATCAGCTGATTGCTGCCCAGCGCCAGCGAGCCGGTTTTGAGATCCATGTATGCGTTGGCGTAGTTCTCAAAGGCTTTTTCGATGTGCATCATTTCCTCTGTGGCACGGATATATTCCATGCCCGCCTCGGTCATGCGGATAGGCTTGCTGGTACGGTCAAACAGCGGGAATCCCACGTCCTCCTCGATCTTGCGTATCATAACGCTCAGCGAGGGCTGGGAGATGAACAGCTTCTGTGCCGCTTTTGAAAAACTCTGCTCCTGATATACGGTATAAATAAGATCTTTGCGGGTAAAATTGCTTCCCATGGTCGGTTCCTTTTATATGATTTTTCTTATGTTTCCCAATATAACATAATCTGGAGCGAAAATGCAACAACTATTTTGCATTTATTTGGCGGCCTGTGCGGCTTTTTCTTCCTCAAGAACGTCGTAGACGGTATTCTTGATAATGTCCAGCAGTTTGAGCTCACCCTGTCGCTCGTCAACATAGGGCACAAAACCAACCTGCCGCACGTCGCGTCCTGTGAGTGTGCCGTACCATGTGAGGGCGGCGGCAAATCTGCCGTAGATCAGATCGAGGTGGTAGCCGTCGCGGTTGAGGCTGCGGCCGGTAGCTTGAAAATCAAACTCGGGCACGCTGTCGCGCAGGCGCTGGATGACCTTGCCCACGGGGATGAGGGGCGCGCCTATGAGCTTGGACGCCATCTCGTAGGCATCACAGAGGCGGCGGTACATCTCGTGCTGATTGGAGCAGTATATGCGCTCAAAGCGCTCTATGAGGGTTTCTTTGATCTGCACCTGCTCATATGCCCAGGTCTGCTGAATCCACAGCTTGGCATCGGGGCAGATGCGGCGGACGTTTTCTGCCAGCTTGGGCAGGTAGGGCAGATAGCTCTGGGGCTTGCCCGACACGGGGCTGGCCTGCTGAAGGGTGATTATATCCCATCTGTCCATTTTGAGGGCGTCGCTGATATTGATGGTGCCGGTTTTTTCACCGTTGATCTCGAGATCGTACAGAGGCTCGTCGGACAGATAATTCTCCCAATGAGCCTTGAGGGGACAGCCGCCGATATAGAGATTGACGCAGTATATCTCCTCGCCGCCGTCACGGGACACCTGATTGAGCCACTTGTGTGCATCCTGCGAAAAACTGTTGCCTATACTGAGAACTTTCATAGCATTTGTCTCCTTTTATATTCAGGGCTTGGGAGGGGTGTCGCGCCAGCCGTCGTTTTTGAGGTAGTCTTTGATCTCCTTGTCGCCCAGTCGCCACAGCTGCAACAGGCTGAGTATTCTGCCGTGGGTGGCCTGCTTGCCGTTTTTGGTCTTGTAGTTCTTTTTCTCGCGCTTGAGGGCCCAGTCGATCAGGTTGTAGCTGCGGGTCTCCTCGTACAGATGCAGGGCGATACGGCGGTTGTTGATGGTGTAGTTCTGAGCAGCGCGAGGCCACATCAGCTTGTACTCAAAGGGCGAAAAATGTCTGAAGATAGCGGGGCAGTCGCCCTTGACCACCTTGTGCTGCTCGCGGTCGATGAACACGGGCATATAATCCCAGGTGAAAGACTCGGGGGTAAAGCTCAGCTTGACCAGCATACCGTTCTCGGTGTACTTCTGGGCGCGCTGATAATCGGTGTCAAAGACAAAGTTGCCCAGCGAATAGAAGACTACCTTGTCCCCTACCCTCTCGTAGTTCTGTACCACGTGGGAATGGTGACCGACAACGGCGTCGGCACCCATCTCGAGGTATCTGATATACTGCTCTCTCACGTGAGGCATGGGCATCTGTGCAAACTCAACTCCCGCGTGGGGCACAACGATGCACCAGCGGCAGGTCTTTTTGATCTCGCGGATGGTATTCTGGATAGTCTCGTTGTCGTCCCACATAATGCAGCCGGGCTTGCTGTCGCCGGCTTTGCGCTTTTCGCCGTAGTAGGTGACCGAGAAGATGCCGATTCCGCCGTCGCCGTCGATGATAACTGGGGTTGCGGCTTTGGACTTGTTCTCGCCTGCGCCGATGGGGGTGACTCCGTTTTCGCGGGCGTAGCGGGCTGTACCCTCTATGCCGTCAATGCCGCAGTCCTCGATATGATTGTTGGCCAGCGACCAGATGTCGCCGTTGATTTTTTTGGTCTGGCAGACGATGTCCTTGGGGTTGGCGTGGACAAAGGTACCTATCTCATTGGTCTCGGCTGTCTGTACTGCGCCCTCCACGTTGACCACGGTATGGTCGCTGTCGCACAGATAGTCGCGGATCTCCTGAGAGATAACGTCGTCACTCCGGACATAGGGTGCAAAGTACTTGGTAAATGCGAAATCTCCGGTAAAGGCTATTTTTGTCATATTTTCTCTCCCCTTTTGTTATTACAGGCCTTTCATAGTCAGGCTGATACGTTTTTTGTTGAGGTCTACCCCCAGCACCTTGACCGATACCACGTCACCTACTTTGAGTGCCTCGGAGGGGTGGCGGATAAACTTGTCGCTGATCTGGGACACGTGAACGAGACCGTCCTGATGGACGCCGATGTCCACGAATGCGCCGAAGTCGATAACATTACGCACGGTGCCCTGCAGGATCATACCTTCTTTGAGATCCTTCATATCCAGCACGTCCTCACGGAGCATGGGAGGGGGCAGCTCGTCGCGGGGGTCTCTGCCCGGTTTGACAAGCTCGCGGAGGATATCCTGAAGGGTGGGCACACCTACCTCAAGCTGTGAGGCCAGATTGCTGAGTCCCTCGGCGTGGGCGCGCTCGGACAGCTCGGTGCCGCGGCTCGCAAGTTCTTTGACTCCGATGCCGAAATGCTCAAGCAGCGCTCCTGCGGCTTTGTAGCTCTCGGGGTGAACGCCGGTGTTGTCCAGCGGATTTTTGCTGCCGGGCACACGCAAAAAGCCTGCACACTGCTCGTAGGCTTTGGGGCCAAGCTTGGGGACTTTCTTAAGCTCGGCGCGGGAACTGAAACTGCCGTTTTCTTCGCGGTAGGCGACGATATTCTTGCACACGGCGGCAGACAGGCCGGATATATGTCCAAGCAGCGCGGGAGATGCGGTGTTGAGGTCGGCGCCTACGTTGTTGACGCAGTCCTCGACCACGCCGTCAAGGGCGGCTTCCAGACGCTTCTGAGGCATATCGTGCTGATACTGACCGACGCCGATGGCTTTGGGTTCTATCTTGACGAGCTCGGCCAGAGGATCCTGCAGTCTGCGTGCGATGGACACCGCCGAGCGAAGGGTCAGGTCAAAATCGGGCATCTCCTGCGCGGCAAGCTTGGATGCCGAATACACCGACGCGCCCGCCTCGGAGACCACCATATAGGCGACCTTTTGGGGCACGGTCTTGAGGGTCTTGGCGCAGAACATCTCGGTCTCCTTGGATGCGGTGCCGTTGCCGATGGCAATGATCTCGGCGCTCCATCTGGCTATCTTGTCGCGGAGGATCTGTGCGCTTTTGGCCTCCTGCGCATCGCCGTGGGTGGGATAAATAACGGCGGTATCCAGCACCTTGCCCGTCTGATCGACTACGGCAAGCTTACAGCCGGTGCGGTAGCCGGGGTCAAGGCCGATGGCTGTTTTGCCCTTGACGGGAGGCGCCATAAGCAGCTGACGGAGGTTGACGCCAAAGAGCTTGATGGCCTCCTCGGAGGCGCTCTCTGTGAGCTCGGCGCGAACCTCACGCTCTATGGAGGGATAGATCAGGCGGCTGTATGCGTCGTCGCAGGCCTGCTGAACGAGGGTCGAACATGCAGAAGCTCCGCGCACAAAGAGACTGCGGATGACGTTCAGCGGACGGGTGTCGTCCATACTGATGCCCACGCGGAGGAACTCCTCCTTTTCGCCGCGGTTGAGGGCAAGGACTCTGTGGTGAGCCAGCTTGCTGACACCCTGACTGAAGTTGTAGTATGTGGCGTAGACGCTGTCGGTATCTTCTTTGGCATTCTCGGAAGTAATAACGCCGTAGATGCGGACAAGGTTACGCACCCGCTTGCGTACCTCGGCATTGTCGCTCACCTGCTCGGCTATGATATCGCAGGCGCCCTGCAGGGCAGCGGCGGGGTCGGCCACGCCTTTTTCTTCGCTCACGAACTCGGCGGCAAGTGCCTCAGGATCGGCGCTTGTCTGCTGATTGTCCAGCAGCGCCTGAGCCAGCGGCTCCAGACCTTTTTCTTTTGCCACCGATGCTCTCGTCTTGCGTTTGGGGCGGAAGGGACGGTATATATCGTCTATCTCTGCCAGTGTGGCGGCTTTGTCCAGCGCCTCGGCGATCTCGGGCGTCAGGTTGCCCTGACCGTCGATGAGGGCGCGCACCTCCTCACGTCTTGCGTCCAGATTGCGCAGATACTCCAGCTTGTCGGATATCTGACGGATGGTCTGATCGTCCATGGTGCCGTGCATTTCTTTGCGGTAACGGGCGATGAATGGTATGGTATTGCCCTCATCAAGCAGGGCTATGATATTGGCAACGTATTCTTCTTTGACGTTAAACTCTTTTGCTATTATTGCGGCGTAGGACATATACTCTCTCCTTGTTGATCGGTTAAACTTTAGTATAACACTTATTCGCTCTGAGTGCAAGGCGCAAAAATCCCCCGAAAGGCACTGCTTCCGGGGGAAATCCATATTATTCAGTCGGCAAAAACGGTAACCGTCAGGCGGTATTTGCCAAGCAGCTGCAGACAGTAGCTGCGGCCTGTTTCGAGGGCGGAAACGGGCGCGTTGGAGCAGAGCAGCTGAACAAAAACCTCGTCGCCGATCAGCTCGTCCCCAATAACGGCTGCATGCTCCTGCCACAGGCTGCCGCCTGCGTTGAAGGCCGCCACGGCTGCCGAAACAGCATCCGCCAGTTCGTTATCCGCAAAGAAGCCTCTGAACACATGGTCGTCGTCACCTGCGATATAGAACAGCTCGGAGGCAATTCCGCTGACGGAGGTAAGATGCTCTACCCTGCGTCCCATGGTTCTGCTCTGACCGGAGACGGTCTCAAGCTTGACACTGAGCTCATATTCGCCCGCGTCCGCTCTGTTCTCTCCTGCACGGGTCACAAAAACCACCGCCTCCGCGCGGGTAAGACTGCTCTGCGCTCTGAGGGTCTTGTCGGGGTAGCCTTTGAGCGCGCCCGAGCCTGTCAGCGCAGCCACATAGGTCATGGCATCAGCGGATATCTCAAAAGCATCGATGTAGTTGGGCGTAACGCCCTCAAGGGGTTCTATCCCGTATGCGCGGCAGACCAGCACAGCTGCCTGCTCGCGGGTGAGGACGCCGTCGGGATCAAAAGACGGAGCAAATACGCCGCCCATGATGCCTGCGCCGACACAGTTGGCCAGCGCCTGCGCATACCACGCGGTCTTGTCTATACCCTCAAAAGGGTCAAGCACTCCCAAATCGGCGGTAGCCAGCTTGAGGGCACGGCTGAGTAAGGTGACAAACTGCGCCGGTGTCATACCCTCATCAGGAGCAAAGGTGCCGTCGGGGTTGCCTTTGAGCACGCCCATATCCGTCCAGTGATCGATGGCCTCCTTGGCCCAATGATCGCCCGGCACGTCCGTATATCCGCCCTGCACGGGTGCGGGGGCGATGGGTGCGGGGGCGATGGGTGCGGGAGCAATGGGTGCGGGGGCAATGGGTGCGGGAGCGATAAGCAGAATATCATCGGCAGCAAAAACCGCCGTGCTCAAAACCGCACTGCAAAAACACAAAGCCAGCAAAACGGCTGCGGCTTTTTTCATCCCTGATCCCCCCTGAATACGTTAACGTCTGTCTTTATCTTCTATTATTTTACCATTCGCCCCGTCTCTTCGTCAATAGAAGATTTTTTACAATTGAGGGGTGATTGAGGCTTGTGTTTTCTATTGCAAAAACGCGGCAGATACTTTATACTATAATAGAGTATATATCTATATCCGCGCGGTCTATCCGACGAGCGTAAATCATACAAATTACGGGGTGCTTCAGGTGTTTTATTTCATAAGAGGAAAAGCTGCAATAATCGAGCCGTCGCTGGTCGTCATAGACGCAGGCGGCGTTGGATATTCCATAAACACGTCTTTTCATTCTTCCTCGGGGCTCAAACGGGGAGATGAGGTGACCTTTTACACCTATCTGCACGTGCGTGAGGATATTTTTGAACTGTACGGATTTGCCACCCAGAGCGAGCTCGGGTGCTTCAAGCAGCTTATAGGCGTGTCGGGTGTGGGCCCCAAGGCGGCACTCGCCATACTGGGCACTGTGACACCCGAGAAGCTGAGTCTGTGCATCGTCACCGGTGACGAGAAGGCTCTCTGCGCCGCACCCGGCGTGGGCAAGAAGCTGGCACAGAGGGTCATTCTGGAGCTGAAGGACAAGATAAACGCAAGTCAGATCGGCGAGGATGCCGCCTCAGCAGTCGCCGTGTCCGACGTGCAGCAGAGCAGTGCCATGGACGATGCAATCGCGGCGCTGATTGCTCTGGGATACCCCAGAGCGGCGGCTCTCAATGCCCTCAAGGGCGAAGAAAACAAGGGTCTGCAGACCGATGAGCTTATCCGTGCGGCCCTGAAAAAACTGTTTTGATCAGAGGTAAACTATGGCTATAGAGTTCGGTCAGGAAATGGAAGAACGCATCGTCGCCAGCACTCTCACCGAGAACGACAGCGGCGAGGTATCCCTCCGCCCAACTTTTCTCAACGAGTACGTGGGTCAGGAGCGGAGCAAGGACAACCTCAAAATATTCATAGAGGCGGCGCGTATGCGTCATGAGCCGCTGGATCACGTGCTGCTCTACGGCCCTCCCGGTCTGGGCAAGACCACTCTGGCAGGCGTCATAGCCAATGAGATGGGGGTCAACATCCGCGTGACCTCGGGCCCCGCTATCGAAAAGACCGGCGATCTTGCCGCTCTGCTCACCACCCTCAACGACAACGACGTGCTGTTTATAGACGAGATCCACCGTCTCTCCCGCGCCGTAGAGGAGATCCTCTACCCCGCCATGGAGGATTTTGCGCTGGACATTATGATAGGCAAAGGCCCGTCCGCACGTTCGGTCAGACTTGATCTGCGCAGGTTCACCCTCATAGGCGCGACCACCCGCTCGGGTCAGCTGTCCTCCCCTCTGCGCGACAGGTTCGGCGTACAGCTCAAGCTGGATATGTACACCATAGACGAGCTGACGCGGATAGTTATGCGTTCGGCATCCCTGCTGGGCATCGAGGCCGAAAAAGCAGGCGCCGTGGAGATCGCATCACGCTCAAGAGGCACTCCCCGTATAGCCAACCGCCTGCTCAAGCGCGTGCGTGACTACGCTCAGGTGCGCGGGCAGGGCGTTATTACAAAAGAGATCGCCGATATGGCTCTGTCGGCGCTGGATATCGACAATCTGGGACTGGATCATACCGACCGCAGGATGATGGAGAGCATCATACGCAACTTCGGCGGCGGCCCTGTGGGACTGGACACCCTCGCCGCCACCATCGGTGAGGAGAGCATCACACTCGAGGACGTATACGAGCCATATCTCATGCAGATAGGTTTTCTCAGCCGCACACCCCGCGGCAGATGTGTGACACAGCGCGCATACGAGCATCTGGGCATCCCGTTTATGGGACAAATGGAACTGAAGTAAGGAGTTATACATAATGGGCAAGTATTTTGGTACAGACGGAATCAGAGGTATCGCAGGCAGTGAGCTGAGCTGCACGCTGGCATTCAAGGCAGGTGCCGCCGCGGCTTTTGTGATGGGCAAGGGTTTGTCCCGCAAGCCTCTGTTTATCATAGGCAGAGACACCCGTATCTCGGGTGATATGATCACCGCCGCGCTGACCGGCGGACTGATGGCAGGCGGCGCCGACGTTATCGACATGGGCGTACTGCCCACCCCCGCCATTGCATATTTCACCGCAAACAGCGACGGCGTCGATTCGGGCGTTGTGATCTCCGCATCCCACAACCCCTATGAGCACAACGGCATCAAGATGTTCGGCGCCACCGGCTACAAGCTCCGCGACGAGCAGGAAAACGAGATCGAGGCGCTGATCGACAGCTTTGATTCTCTCAAGCTCAAGACCGGCGGTGACGTGGGCGTAAAAAAGCTGTGGGAGGGCGACCCTGCAGAGCAGTACGCAGCTCACGTTGCATCCTGCAGCAGACAGCTGGGATCTCTGCGCATACTGGTGGACTGCGCCAACGGCGCGGCATACAGGACCGCACCCATGATATTCTCACGTCTGGGCTGCAAGGCTGATTTTATTGCCTGCGCACCCGACGGTGTCAACATCAACACAGGCTGCGGCAGCACACATCTCAATCTCCTCAGCGAGGGTGTGGTAAAGGGCGGCTACGATCTGGGCGTAGCTTTTGACGGAGATGCCGACCGCTGCCTGATGGTTGACGAAAACGGCTGCGAGATAGACGGCGACCGCATCGTGGGCGCACTGGCAGCATATATGCAGGACGAGGGCAAGCTGCACGGCGGCGCTGTGGTTACCGTAATGTCCAATCTGGGACTGCACGAGTTTCTCAAGAGCCGCAATATCGACTGCCACGTCTCTGCGGTAGGCGACAGATACGTATTGGAGGAAATGCTCAGCTCGGGCTGCAATCTCGGCGGCGAGCAGTCAGGTCACGTCATAATGACCGACTACTGCACCACCGGTGACGGCGAGATGACGGCTGTGCAGACCCTCTCTATGATAGAAGCCACGGGGATGAAAGCATCAAGCCTCAGAGAGGTCATATCCTTCTTCCCCCAGGTGACCGTAAACGTGGAGGTGAGAAACGACATCAAGAAAACCATCGGCGCAAGTGACGAGGTGAAGGCTATCGCAGAGGAGATCCGCGGTCTGTTTGGAGACAGCGGCAGAATACTCATCCGACCCTCGGGCACAGAAGCCAAAGTCAGAGTTATGGTTGAGGGCAAGGACGCTGAGCTTGTCAACGCTATGGCTCACAAGGCAGCAGACGTTATACGCAGCCTTGCGCAAAAAGCATAATCAAAGCGCCCGGACCTGCATTCTGCTTGCAGGTTGACGAGGTGGAGGTTGGGTGCAAAAGCGCCCCAAAATCGAAATATTCGGCGGATGCCTCCTGCCGCACGTATCCGCGGCACAAGCGCGGGGAGCAAAAACCGCAGGCGACTGCGAAACAATGCCCCGCGAGGGATACGTCATACTTTTTTGAATATATCGGAGAATTATATATGTGTGGAATAGTTGGATATGCGGGCAGCAAGAATGCCGTGCCCGTTCTTCTAAACGGCCTCTATAAGCTGGAATACCGCGGCTACGATTCGGCAGGCGTGGCGCTTATTGAGGACGACGAGCTCAAGGTCATCAAGACCAAGGGCCGTATCAGCAACCTCGACCAGAAGCTGCAGCAGACCGAGCACAGCGCTCACTGCGGCATAGGTCACACCCGCTGGGCTACCCACGGCGAGCCCTCGGACGTCAACGCTCATCCCCATATCAGCGACAACGGACGTGTTGCGCTGGTTCACAACGGCATACTTGAGAACTATCTGGAAGTCCGCGATATGCTTCGCCAGAGCGGATACACCATCAAATCCCAGACCGACAGCGAGGTTGCGGCCCATCTGTTTCAGATGTTCTATAACGGCGACCCCATCGACACCCTGCTGGAGCTTGGCAGACGTCTGAGAGGCGCTTATGCTTTTGCCATCATCTCGGCAGACAGACCGAATGAGATGTTCTGCACCCGCCGCGACAACCCCCTGATCATCGGTCTGGGCGAAGGCGAGAACATGATCGCATCGGACATCCCTGCCATTTTGCAGATGACACGCCGTTTTATCGTATTGAGCGACGGTGAGGCTGCACGCGTCACCGCAGACGGTGTCACCGTATACAACGATCTGGGCGAGGAGATCGAAAAAGAAGTACACACTGTCACCTGGGACACCTCCTCTGCCGAAAAAGGCGGTCACGAGCATTTTATGATCAAGGAGATCTTGGAGCAGCCCAAGGCCGTACGCGACACCGTCGCGCCCCGCATCAGGGACGGTCTGCCCGCGCTTGAAGAGTGCGGACTGACCGATGAGATATTCCGTGACATCGGCTGCATACATATCGTGGCCTGCGGCAGCGCTCTGCATGCAGGTCTGGTGGGCAAGGTGCTGATAGAAAAGCTCGCCCGCATCCCCGTAATTGCAACCATCGCATCGGAGTTCCGCTACTCCGACCCCATAGTCAGCCCCAACGACCTGTGCATAGTGGTCACCCAGTCGGGCGAGACTGCCGATACACTGGCCGCTATGCGTGAGGCCAAGCGCAAGGGCGCAAAGGCGGTGGCGGTGGTCAACGTGGTGGCGTCCAACGCCGCCCGCGAGGCTGACGGCGTGCTGTACACCTGGGCAGGCCCCGAGATAGCCGTTGCCACCACCAAGGCATATTCGGCACAGCTGGGCGCCTTGTATCTCATAGCCATCAAGGCCGCGCTGGCCAACAACAGAATAACCGAGGCTCAGGCCAGAGAGTACTGCAAGAGCATCTCCGCTCTGCCCGAGCAGATCGAAGAAGTCTTGGGGCTCCGCGAGCAGATCCAGTATCTGGCATCAAGCTACTATAACCGCAGCAGTATGTTCTTTATCGGCAGAGGCATCGACTGTGCCGCCGCACAGGAGGCATCGCTGAAGCTCAAGGAGATCTCCTATATCCACAGCGAGGCTTATGCCGGCGGCGAGCTCAAGCACGGCACCATCTCCCTCATCGAGGAGGGCACGGTGGTCATCGCGCTGGCCTGCGACCCCGCTCTGTTTGAGAAGACCATATCCAACGTCAAGTCGGTCAAAGCCCGCGGCGCAGACGTCATTCTGGTTACAAACAGCGATTTTGAGCCCGACGGCGAGGTATGCGACCACGTGATAAAGATCCCCTCCTGCCCTGCCGAGCTTTCGGCATCGCTGAGCATCATCCCCATGCAGCTGTTCTCCTACTACGTAGGCGCGGCAAAGGGCTGTGACATCGACAAGCCCCGCAATCTGGCAAAATCGGTCACGGTAGAATAACTTTTATACACTCTATGCCCCGTCGGGATGACCGACGGGGTTTGTTTTTGGGGTATAAATCACAAAAAGTCATAAAAACCTTTACAATTTGTCATATGAATGGTATAATTCATACATTATACATAAAAACCGACGATTTTGTCGGAAGATTGGAGTGGAAACAGCATGACATTCAATGCTGAACTTATCATCTTTGTGCTGTACCTGTGCTTTATGCTGGGTATCGGTATTTATTTCTTCGTACGCAGCAAGAGCGGCGGTGAGAAGGAATACTTCCTCGGCGGCAGAAATATGGGCCCCTGGGTCTCGGCTCTGTCGGCAGGCGCCTCCGATATGAGTGCGTGGGTACTGATGGGTCTGCCCGCATCCATCTACGCTCTCGGTCTGGGTCAGGCTTGGATAGCCATCGGTCTGGGCATCGGCTATGCTCTCAGCTGGCTTATCGAAGCTCCCCGTCTGCGCAGATATTCCATCGCAGCCAACGACTCGATCACCATCCCCCAGTATCTGACCAACCGTTTTATGACCTCCAACCGCTCTCTGCAGATCATCAGCGCGGTCATATTCCTGGTTGCCTACACCATCTACGCCGCATCCAGCATCAAAGCCTGCGGCACACTGTTCAACACGGTTATGGGTCTTGATGCAACTCTGTGCATGTACATAGCCGCATTCATCATTATCAGCTACACCTTCCTGGGCGGCTTCTCGGCAGTCTGCTGGACAGACTTCTTCCAAGGTCTTTTGATGCTGGGCGCTCTGCTCATCGCTCCTATCTTCGCGCTGGCTCTCATCAGCGGCGGCGAAGGCGCAGGCTCTCTCAGCACTCTGCCCGAAGGCTACTGGAACCTCTTCTCCAACTGGAAGGACGTCCTCTCCGGTCTGGGCTGGGGTCTCGGCTACTTTGGTATGCCCCACATCATCATCAGATTTATGTCCCTGCGCTCCGACAAGGATCTCAAAAAGAGCGCCAAGATCGGTATCACATGGACTGTGCTGATACTCATCTTCTCGGTTGCAGCAGGCGTTATCGGCCATCTGTTCCTCGGTGAGATCGCCGACAGCTCGGTGGTATTCATCACCATGGTACGCAAGATATTCCCCGCCATCATCAGCGGTCTGCTGCTGTCGGCTATCCTCGCCGCCGCAATGAGCACCGCCGACTCCCAGCTGCTTGCATCCGCCTCGGCTTTTGCAAGTGACGTATACAAGCCCATCATCCGCAAGGACAAGGCAAACGAAAAGGAGATGCTCTGGGCCGGCAGATTTGTGGTTCTTGCCATCGCTGTTATTGCCGTGCTGATTGCCGCAAATCCCAACTCGGGCACAATTATGGGTCTGGTCGAGAACGCATGGGGCGTGTTCGGCGCCGCATTCGGCCCCACAATCATGCTCTCTCTGTTCTGGCGCAGATTTAACTTTGCGGGCGCTGTCGCAGGTATCGTAACCGGTGCCGCCGTGGACATTCTGTGGCTGGTGTTCTTCAAGAGCTTCGGCATCTACGAGATCATCCCCGGCTTCATCCTCGGCGCTGTTGCCGCAGTCGTTGTCACTCTGCTGACCGCTGCTCCCTCCAAGGAAGTTACCGAGGTATTCGACAAGGTAGCCTCCGGCGAGATCGAATAAAATCAAAGATTTTCAAAAGCCACCGGGGTTTTCCGGTGGCTTTTGTTTTGTCTGTACCATAAAAAAGCCTTGAAAACCGATGGTTTTCAGGTCTTTTTTTGACCTGTATGCGGCTAGTATTTCGGGTTACATATTGCAGAGGGCGAGGAGTTCTTCCCAGCTCTTGTCAACTTCCTGCTGTACCTGCTCAATCATCCACTCGTTGCCGGGCTTGAACATATGGGCAAATCTGCCCTGAAGCTTGAGATACTCCTCAACGGGCAGCTTGTTCTTGGGCATATAGTTGAGCACGTATTTGCCCTCGATGACCTCGTAGAGAGGCCAGACGCAGGTCTCCACGGCGGCGCGGGTGACCTCCATCAGCTTTTCGCTGGGGTATCTCCAGCCGCGGGGGCAGGGAGCCATTACGTTGAGGAAGGTGGGGCCGTGGGTGTAGATGGCTTTGTGAGCTTTGTCTGTGATGTCCTTGAAATTGCCGATAAAGGTGGTCTGGGCAACGTAGGGTGCGCCGTGAGCGACCATGATGCGGGTCAGGTTCTTCTTCTGCTGCAGCTTGCCGGGGATAACGGTGCCTGCGGGTGTGGTGGTGGTATCGGCAAAGTGCGGGGTGGAGGAAGAACGCTGGATGCCGGTGTTCATATAGGCCTCGTTATCGTAGCAGACGTAGACAAAATCGTGGCCGCGCTCAAAAGCGCCCGACAGGCTCTGGAAGCCTATATCATAGGTGCCGCCGTCGCCGCCGAAGGTGATGAACTTCCATGTCTCGTCTATTTTGCCCTTCTTTTTCATCAGGTTGTAGGCAGCCTCCACGCCCGAAATTGTGGCGGCGGCGTTCTCAAATGCATTGTGGATAAAGCTGTCCTTCCACGCATTATAGGGGTACATGAAGGTAGACACCTCGAGACAGCTGGTTGCCGAGCAGACCACAGCCTTGTCCTCGGGCTCGAGGGCACGGAGGATGGTACGCACCGCGATGGGCGAGCCGCAGCCCGCGCACATTCTGTGGCCGCCTTCCAGGCGGTCTTCTTTCATCAGATTTTCTTTGAGATTATAAGCCATAACTCGTTCCCTCCTTATTCGCGGACGTCCAGATAGCGATAGGTGTCGCCCGTCTCGCCGCTGTCGGCGATCTTCTCCAGCTCGGAGAACACATGCTTGATGCTCTCAACACGGACGTCACGGCCGCCCAGACCGTAGATGTAGTTGATGCCCTTGGGGGCGCAGACGCCCTTTGCGTACAGTGCGGCACAGGTCTCGGCATAGAGAGGGCCGCAGTGGGCGTTGAAGCTGTCATCCTTGTCCATTGCGGCAAAGGCTTTGACGTTCTTCAGTGCGTCGGCTATGTCCTCTGCGGGGAAGGGACGGAAGGAGCGGATCTTGATGAGGCCAACCTT
The DNA here is from genome assembly GCA_045658985.1 of Oscillospiraceae bacterium. GTDB lineage: Bacteria > Bacillota > Clostridia > Oscillospirales > Butyricicoccaceae > RGIG3513. The sequence goes on along the minus strand of JAZOWC010000017.1, from coordinate 2,283 downwards.
TTTGCCCTGAGCGCGAAGCTCGTTGACGGCGGCTTTGGCAGTGCCTGCGGAGGAGCCGATGATCAAAATGGCCTGCTCTGCGTCGTCCATCATATACTTCTCGATCAGCTCGTAGCGGCGGCCTGTCAGAGCGCCAAACTCGGCACCGACCTTGCGGATGACATCTTTGGCATCCAGCATAGCCTGCGCCTGCAGACGCTTGGACTCCATATAATAGGTGGGGGTGGCGTATGCGCCCACGGCGATGGGCTCGTCCTTGTTGAGCAGGTAGTGCTGAGGCTTGTACTCACCTACGAAGGCTTTGACCTGCTCGGTCTCCACCAGCTCGATGTTCTCGATAGCGTGGGAGGTGATAAATCCGTCCTGACAGATCATAATGGGCAGACCCACGGCCTCAGCGATAGGCATAGCCTGCAGGTAGTTGTCGTATGCCTCCTGATTGGTCTCGGCAAACAGCATCAGCCAGCCGCTGTCGCGGACGCTCATTGCATCCGAGTGGTCGTTGTTGATATTGATGGGGCCCGACAGTGCGCGGCAGGACACCGCCAAAGTGATGGGCAGGCGGTCGGAGGCCGCCACGTACAGCATCTCGGTCATATAGCTCAGTCCGCAGGAGCTGGTGGCGCTGACTGCACGGCAGCCTGCCGCCTGAGCGCCGATACAGACGGACATGGAGGAATGCTCGGACTCCACGGTGACAAACTCGGTATCCACCTCTCCGTTGTCAACGTATGCACCAAAATACTGAGGGATCTCGGTGGAGGGCGTGATAGGGAATGCACCCATAACGTCGGGGTTGATCTGCTTCATTGCGTAGGCAACGGCCTCGTTGCCTGACAGTCTTTCTCTGATACCCATAGCTGTATTCCCCTCCTTATTTCTCGTCTCTGACCATGGTGATGGCATCGAACGGACATACGTTTGAGCAGATGCCGCAGCCTTTGCAGAAGAAATAGTTGAACTCGCCGCGTTTGCCGTCCTTGTCCACGGGAACAGACATATCGGGGCATACGGGAGCGCAAAGCAGGCACTGCCTGCACTTGGCCCAGTCGATCACGGGCTTGAGCACACGCCAGTCACCCGTCTGTACAGAGGCCGACGTGCCGCCCTCAAAAATATTGCAGCCGGGGGTTATATCCTGCCACTTGACATCTGCGGTCATGTCTTTTGCCAGATGACTCATCCTACCTGCACCTCCTCCATAGAGCGTATGAGGGCGCGCATATTGCCCTCTATGACCTGAGGCTTGGAGGCAAACTTATGCTTGAAGGATGCCTCCATATCCTTGACGAACGCGTCAGGCTCAACCACACGGCTGACCTTGACTATCGCCGCCAGCATAGGAGTGTTGGGGAAGTTTTTGCCCAGCTCTTCCTCGGATATTCTGCCTGCGTCGATGGTGCAGACACGGCCGCTGTAGCCTTTGAGCAGAGGGCGCAGCTGCTCGGGAGTTTTGCCCGAATTGATGACGATGGCGCCCTCAGGCTTGAGGCCTGCGGTGACGTCCACGGCAGTAAGCAGAGTCTCGTCTACAACCACCACGTAGTCGGGATAGTAGATATTGGAGTGGACGGTGCTGCGCTCACTGCTGATGCGGTTGTAGGCGGTTATGGGTGCGCCCATACGCTCGGGGCCGTACTCGGGAAAGCCCTGAACGTACTTGCCCGTATTAAACGCCGCATCGGCCAGCAGCAGCGATGCGGTTTTTGCACCCTGCCCGCCGCGGCCGTGCCAGCGGATTTCTACGATGTCTTTCATTTTTTCGTTCACCTTTCTGCTTGTTTTGCTCTGTAAAATCCACTGACACACCCCGAATTATCGGGGTGTGTCGGATGGTGTGTTTTATTTGTCCATGAGCTTGAAGTCTACTGTCTTGCCCTGCTTCTGCCACTCTCTGAACTCGGCGGTGGCGCAGAAGATAACGTCACCCGAGGAGTTGATGGCGGTCTCGAGAGAATCCTGAACCACGCCGATGATAAAGCCGACTGCGACCACCTGCATGGCGATGTCCTGAGGCACGTTGAGCAGAGCGCAGGCCATGGGGATCAGCAGCAGCGAGCCGCCTGCCACGCCCGATGCGCCGCAGGCGCCCAGGGTTGCAACAAGGCTGAGCAGTACGGCAACAACGGGGTTGACCTGAATGCCCATGGTGAATGCGGCGGCGAGAGACATAACGGTGATGGTGATGGCCGCGCCGTCCATATTGATGGTTGCGCCCAGAGGGATGGCCACCGAGTAATACTCCTTGTCCAGACCGAGGCGCTCACAGAGCTTCATATTGAC
>JAZOWC010000016.1:0-4229 GCA_045658985.1 Oscillospiraceae bacterium | reverse complement strand
AATCAACAATGCAAATCTCGATTTATTTCATTTCGAGACGAAGCAACTGACCCATTCAGTTTCCTATACTATCCGTATGAGCAAATTGCACACTTAATAGAGCAATGTGATTCAGTCGATACTTTAATTGATAAACTAACTGAGCAGATAGATTTAGATAGCCTCTCTACAATTGTACGTGCAATTTATGAATGCTGCAATCAGATATCAACATATATTCGGGACATTACTTTTGCGCAGACACCTGCTACGCAGAGAGTAGATACTATTATAGAAAATAACAAGTTAATTATTGCAAAATTGCATTCTAAAGCTGATAAAAGAACTCCAACAATGTCTAGAGAAGAATTTCTGATGCTACCAGAAGAAACTGAATATTATGGTCCATATGATGGTCCTGATCGCGCCGATGAATCTATACTCCGTAGACACGGTTATAGTGTAGCACAAAACAGTTTGCTATCAAATTCTGCAAGGCAAGATTTATTGCGAAAACTTATTACCACAAATACTGTTTCAAAAGGATATGTAATTAGTTACCTTGAGCATATAATTCAAATTAATGGAAAGAAAGAATCGAATTACATTGCATTATCAAAGTGGAAAAGTGATTTAGAATATGTGCGGAAATTGTAAATGCACCCCCTAAACCATAAATACACCCCTTCAACGCATAGGGGGTGCATCGTCAAATCTTTATCCAAATTTCGTATCCTAATAATGGTCTATTGCCAAATACAAAAAGCACCCGACAGGGTGTTTTTTGTATTTAGGAATGGAGTTTGAGTGGAGGGGTTTGAACAAGGAGGGAGCAAGCGTAGCTTGCGGAAGAAAACAGTCCGGTGGGCTCTTTTCCCTCCGCTTCACACAAAATCCCAAAAACCTGTGGAAATATTCGTTTATTTGATGTACAATGTTTCTATAATCCATCAATAGGAGGTTTATCCTATGCCTGACACCAAAATCACCCACACAGCCGAGCTGCCCGATCCTCTGTACTCGATGCCTTCCAAGCTGCAGGAGAACAACCCCGATGCTTATCTCAGCTTCATTCAGGAATGCATGAAGGAGAATCTGAACCACGCCCGCCATATTGAGAACGAGCGTCACAACTTCCTCAGCCTCCATCTTGTTGTTGTCGGTCTGTTTATGAGTGCCATCCTCAGCCCCGAAACCTCGCCTTGGATATCTTTGATCCTCAGCTCGGTACTGCTGATGTTCAGCAACATTATGGCAGAACTGTTCAGACGCTGGGACCGAGTTTACAATGCCCATCTGGACACCGCCAAGCGCCTTGCCCGTATGATCGACAACGACTGCCAGCAGCTTGACGAGCCAAAATTCTGCCCCCTCGACGAGGATACAACTCCCGGACACCATCCCAACTTCTTCTATTATTTTGACAACAACGCGGGTAAAAGCTCCCTTACCGCCCGCGCAAAGCGCGAGGCAAAGTCCGCCAAAGAAAAAGGCGTCGCTCCCGCTTTCAAGGACTACAAAGAAACCCCCTTCCGCGACAGCTGGAGATTCGGCAAGAACGTATATACCCGCACCCACGCTCTGTATCTGAGATTCTGCCATCTGGTCACCCTCATCGAACTTATGGGTCTTGTGCTGGCTGTGGGCAGGATCCTGAGGCAGATCGGTCTGCTTGATATGATTATGGAGATATTATGACCTACAGCCTTATTGCTCTTGATCTTGACGGTACCCTTTTGATGCCCGACAAAACCATCCCCGAGGAGGTCAAAGCCGCCATCAGGCAGCTGACCGAGGCGGGAGTTATCGTCACCCTCGCCACCGGGCGTATGTACCCCACCGTGCGCAATTGCGCGCTGGAGCTTGGACTTACCTCACCTCTGATCTGCTACAACGGAGCACTGGTCCGCGATGCTATGGGCAGCGAGCCTCTGCTCTACAAGCCTCTGCCACTTGATCTGCAGCAGGCCATCATCGACTGCGGCGAGGCCCGCGGCTGGTATCTGCAGCTGTATCAGGATGATGTGATCTGCGCCGCCGAGATAGTGGAGGAGACGCTGATAGACCCCGACGTCAAAACCGCCCCTCCCGTGGCGCTGGGCAAGCTCAGCGAGGCCAAACTCAAACCTTCGCCCAAGATGATGAGTATCTGCGCGCCCGAAGACAACGCCTACCGCACAGAGGTATTTTCCCGCGCAACGGGCGGCCGTCTGTATATTGCGGCATCCACCCCCGTCAACGTGGAAATGATGCAAAAAGGCGTCTGCAAATCCGAGGCACTCAAGCTGCTGTGTGAGCACTACGGTGTGCCCCGCGAGCAGGTAGTGGTCTGCGGCGACAGCGGCAACGACACCGATATGGTGGCGTGGGCAGGTCTCGGCTGCGCTATGGCCAACGGCACCGACGGGCTCAAAGCCGTGGCCGACTACGTCTGCCAAAACACCAACAGCTACGGCGTGCTTGAGGTCATGCACAAATTCTTCCCCGAGGTATTTGCAGACCGCTGAAAGCGGCACCTGTCATCAATATTCACGGCAGCCCGTATGATGCGGGCTGCTTTTTGCGGCAGAGACAGCCGCTCTGACTGCAAATACTGAATAATTTTTTGTATTCATAGTGCTTTTGCCGACCGATAGTGATATAATTATAGAGGTGCGTCAAAGCGTCAAAAAAGTCTGACATCACATTTCGAGGTACAAGCTATGGCACTCAACAAATATTTCGGAGACAAAGCCTTCTACAAGCGTATGCTGGCAGTTGCTCTGCCCATTATGATACAAAACGGCATCACCAACTTCGTGTCCCTGCTGGACAACGTTATGGTCGGGCAGGTTGGCACCGTGCAGATGAACGGTGTCGCCATCTCCAACCAGCTGCTGTTTGTGTTCAACCTCTGCCTGTTCGGCGCGGTTGCGGGTGCAGGCATATTTACCGCACAGTACCACGGCTCGGGCGACCGTGAGGGCGTTCGCGCCACCATGCGCTACAAGGTCATGATCGGATTGTTCCTTACCGTGGTCAGCGCGGTGGTTTTTGCGGTATACGGACGTCAGCTCATCGGTTTGTTCCTTCGCGGAGACGGAAGTGTGGAGGATGCCGAGGCATCCCTCCGATACGGCTACCAATACCTGCTCATTATGCTGGCAGGCTCACTGCCTTTTGCTCTGTCCAATGCCTACAGCAGCACCCTGCGTGAGACCGACGAGACCATCGTGCCTATGGTGGGCGGCATCACGGCTATCTTTGTCAATCTGATCCTCAACTACGTGTTTATCTTCGGCCACTTCGGCGCGCCCAAAATGGGTGTTGCGGGTGCGGCGCTGGCAACCGTAGTGTCCCGATATGTGGAACTGGCCGTGGTGGCAATATGGACACACCGCCACACCGAAAAAATGCCCTATATCAAAGGCATCTACCGCTCCATGCGTATCCCGCCCCGCCTGCTCAAGGTCATCCTCCTCAAAGGCAGCCCTCTGCTTATCAATGAGCTTTTGTGGTCGCTGGGCGTGACCATACAGAGCCAGAGCTACTCCACCTGCGGTCTGGACGTGGTTGCTGCACAGAATATCTCCAGCACGCTCTATAATCTGTCGGGCGTTGTGTATATGGCCATCGGCAACGCCGTCGGCATTATTATCGGTCAGATGCAGGGCAGAGGCGAGAGCAAAGAAGAACTCATCGGCTCCACCCGCAAGATGATAGTCGCATCCACGCTGTCCTGTCTGGTGTTCGGCGGACTTATGGTGGCATTTTCGGGTGTGTTCCCCCGACTGTACAATACCACCGACTCGGTACGCCATATTGCCGCACAGCTCATCTGTATCAGCGCCGCCATGATGCCCTTCAACTCTCTGACCCACGCATCCTATTTTACCATCCGCTCGGGCGGCAAGACCCTGCTGACCTTTATATTCGACAGCGGATTTATGTGGACCCTGCCCGTGCCGCTGGCTATCTGCCTCAGCCGTTTTACCGATATGTCCATAGTGCCTCTGTATCTGATATGCAACGGCGCCGACGTTATCAAAAGCTTCATCGGTCTGTGGATGGTCAAACGCGGCAGCTGGATCAAAAATCTCACACACTACGATTGATACATAAAAAAATAACACCCTTCTGCGTACCTGCCATAGAGCAGGTACGCATCGATATAAATCCGCAAATGCGGATTTTCGATATACGCTGACGCGTTCGATATATTGCTGATGGCAACTATGTACCATCAGCAACTCGATATGCTCACTGCGTGA
>JAZOWC010000015.1:0-15323 GCA_045658985.1 Oscillospiraceae bacterium | reverse complement strand
CCGTATGCGCGCCCGTATGTCGGACACTCTGCTCAAAGAGCGCCGCTACCGCCTGTGGCAAAAGACAAAAATGCTCCTCGCCGTCATATTGACCCTGCTTGTGGCGGCAGGTATGATATATGGACGGCGTCAGTATAACAGAATAATGACTCAAAAAACGTTGGATGAATACCTTGCCTCTGACACCGGCGATGCACGGTCCATAGGATTTACTGATGAATTGAAACAGTACTATCGTGTTAGTCACAATACTGGAGTTGTCATCCGTAAAAACGATAATTCCAGCAACTGGTGGGGATATGCAAGACTTAACAATCTTGAAAACAACTTGCAGGTCAAGATAGAGTATTATCCTGCGGAAAAAGCAGAATCACCAACCTCCGATTATGAGGAGTTGACCGTCTGGGGTTACCCTGCAGCACTTGTCGGCGCAACAAATAAGTGCCTTACATGGACAGACGAAGAATATGGAGTATATTTCGTTGTAACAACTTCTCTGCCGCGATCGGAGCTTTTCCGGGTAGTTAACAACATTATAGTCAAATAGAAAGCGAGGGATAGAGCATGACTATCAGAGAACACAAATCGGAAGCTATCGAGTCTGTCGGTATGCATTTGGGCAGGGTAGTAGTTATTATGCTTATCTACAGTCTCATTGCAATGGCTGCAAAGTGGTTTAGCATAGCGGATATACCGATCGGCGAATTGCTGCTCACGCCCGCACTCGAAATAAGCATCTGTTCTATAGCTCTTACCTTGCAGCAGGGATTGAAGCCCGAGGTCTCCCAGCTCAAAGACGGCTTTGAGATGTATTTAAAGTCTCTTTGGCTGTATTTGAGCTGCAACCTTATATCCGCATTTTGGGGAATGTTGTTTATCGTGCCGGGAATTATCAGGTATTATTCCTACAGTATGGCGTCCTTTATTATGGCAGAACACCCCGGCTTTAGCGTAAAAGACGCCCGTCAGCTGTCAAGAGAACTGACTAATGAATACAAACTGCGAATATTCCTCTTTGACCTGAGTTTTATCGGATGGTATATAGTGGCGATTGTCGCTTTAGCGCTTCTTAATGCAGGTATGCTTATACTTCCTCTTGTAATAAGCGTTATTCTGACTCTGGGGCTGACCCCTTATTATATGACCGCCAAAGCCGACCTCTATCAATATATCAAAGAGGAAAAGAATATGGTGGAGCTGTCAAAAGAATATACTATCGACTGACTGCACATAACACAAAACCCTCCCGATTTTTCGGGAGGGTCTGCTGTTTCATTGTATATTGTATCTTTTCTTTATATCTTTGCCAGTGCCTGCTCGAGATCGGCTACCAGATTGTCCGCGCCCTCAAAGCCGCAGGCGAGACGGACTATCAGCCGGTCTTTGAGCAGATCGCCCAGACTGTCTATGGGCAGATGGTGCAGAGGCATCTGCACAAGACTGCTGAACGATCCCCAAGCCGCGCCGCGGCGGAACACCTTGAGGCTGTTGCAGAAGCGGAGCACCGTCTGCTCGTCATCCGTGTCCAGAGTCACGCCCAAGAGCCCCGGGTGGCCGGTCTGCTGTTTTGCTATCAGCTCCTGAGCAGGGTGTGTGGGCAGGCTTGTGTGGTAGACACGGCGTACCTTGGGGTGAGAGTCCAGATATTTGGCTGCCGCGATGCCCGCTCTTTCGCTTTCGCGCACGCGCATTTCCAGAGTACGCAGACTGCGGATAATGAGCCATGCTTCCATATGACCGAGGCAGCCGCCTACCTGATCGCGGATAATGTCAAGGAGCATATGGTGCAGCTCGTCATCATTGGTGGTGACTATGCCGCCTATGACGTCGCTGTGACCGCCGATGTATTTGGACAGACTGTGCATGACCATATCAATGCCAAAATCCAGCGGCTTCTGCAGTATGGGACTGCAGAGTGAGTTGTCTATATAGGTCTTGGCGCCGTGCTTTTTTGCTATATTTGCGATGCCCTCAAGATCAACCACGCGCAAAAACGTGCTTGCGGGACTCTCAAGCACGATGAGTGCGGTGTTTTCCTGCATTGTAGCTTCAAGCTCCTGCAGATCCGAGCAGGTGACGTAGCTTGCGCTCATGCCGAAGCGGGTGGCAAACAGATTGACCGTGTCGCGGATGGAGCTGTATGCCTCGGTCATGCATATGATATGATCCCCCACCTTGCAGGCAGTCATAATAGCCGCGGTCAGCGCCGCCATACCCGAAGAATAGGCCACCGAGTACTTGCCGTGCTCCAATGATGCGATTTTGCGCTCAACGACGTCTACCGTGGGGTTGCCGTTTCTGCCGTAGACGAATGCACCGTCCTTCTCGCTGCTCTCAAACTGCTCGAGCTTGTCAAAGACGTGGATGCTGTTCATAAACACGGGGGGCACGGGTGAGCCCAGATATTTGTGGGGGTCGTCGTGTTCGTGCTCCAGAATGAGCAGGTCACGACTGCGGTCTGTGTAGGGGAGCATAGTATTCTACCTCGCTTTTTTGTGTGCTGATACTGTTGAGTATAGCACCGATTATGCGGGTTTGCAAGCGGCGGAAGGCCGCGCCGCGGCAAAAATACGCCGCGCAAAAAAGCCGCTCCGAAGCTTCGGAGCGGCTGCGCTTACAGCTGGCGGAGTATGTAGTTTTTGACCTTGTCGAGGCGGCTTTTTTGCCACTGGTTATCCTCGGCTTTCTTGGAGAATGGTACTATAATGCTCAGATCCATATGCTCGCCTGCAAAAAATCCGTCGGTATTCTCGCTGAAGAAATACTCGTCCCACACGCTTTCGGGCGCGTTTTTGTACTTTGCGGGATTGAGATAGGTCTGGGTGCGGCGGTCCTCCTGCACGAATGCCTTGGCAGACAGGGGAGCAAGCAGCTTGTATTCCTCTGCGGGAATATTCACAAACACGTCGGGCAGCTCGCATTTTTCGATGCGCTCCTCGCCGCGGACTATCCTGATGCCGATGGCCTCAAAATCCAGCTTGTCGGGCGTAAAGATCAGCTTGAGCAGCACGCCCGTGTCGGTGTACAGATGCACACGCTGATAGTCGGTGTCGAATATAAAGTTGCCGAGGGAGTAGAATATGGCTTTGTTACCGGGCAGCAGCTCGTAGTTTTCGGGCACGTGGGGATGATGGCCCACAACCACGTCTGCACCCATCTCAATAAACCTGAGGTATCTGTCTCTTGTGTAGGGGTTGGGCAGGGAGGCAAACTCCTCACCGCCGTGACAGACCACCACGCACCAGCGGCAGCGGCTTTTTATCTCGCGGATGCGCTGCGAGATGCGCTCAAAATCATCCCAGCGGAATATGCCTGCCGAGCTTTCGGTGGCGGGGATGCACTCGTTCATATATGCCACACAGAACATACCGATGCCGCCCGCCTCGTCGATGTAGTGAACGGTGCTTGCCTCATCAATATTGAGTCCTGCGCCGATGGTGGCCACACCCAGCTCGGCGGCTATCTTGCGTGTGCTGATCACGCCCTCCGCGCCTGCGTCCATGGTGTGATTGTTGCCGATGCTCCATATGTCGGCGCCCATGCGCCTGAGCACGCGTGTGGCCTCGGGGTTCATGCAGTGGAAGAAGGAGCCGTGGGAGCCGTTGTCCTCGGCGTCGATCAGCGCGCCCTCAACGTTGGCCACCGTGTGATTGGCACTGTCAAAAAAATCCAGAACCTCACGGCTGAGGAATCCATCGTCCTCCCAGCGCCTGTCCATATATCGGTCAAAGCCGATGTCACCCGTAAAGATGACCGATGTTTTATCCTTTGCCATTTTGTGTCCTCCTCAGCTGTATCAGAACCAGCTTGTGATGAATATCTCCAGACCGATGAATATCAGTATGCAGCCGCCCAGTATGCCTGCTTTGCCCGCGAGCTTGGTGCCGGCCTTTTTGCCGATGTAGATACCCGCAAAGCAGATCAGGAATGTGACCGCGCCGATGAGCAGGCAGGCAAGCAGCGCCTCGGCAAAGTTGTAGTCGGAGATGGTGAATCCCACGCTCAGCGCATCGATGGAGGTGGCAATACCCTGCACCATCAGCGCACCGAGGGTGGCGGAGTTCTTGCACTCGCAGCTGCAGTCGGTGGTGATGCCCTCGTGCAGCATCTTGCCGCCTATGTAGCCCAGCAGAGCCAGCGCGATCCATGGGATAAACTTCTCAAAAGCCTGAAACTTGTCCGCAATGGTGGATACGCAGACCCAGCCGATAAGGGGCATGGCAAACTGGAATGCGGCAAATATGCCCGCCATCAGACCCATACGGGGAGCTTTCATGCAGGGCTCGTTGAGTCCGTTGGCCAGCGACACCGAGAATGCATCCATAGCCAGTCCCACACCAAGCATTATGCTGGTAAAAAAGAACGAGAATCCGAAATCCATAGTCTTGTCCTCCAGAAAAATAAAAAAATCCAAGCACGGCAGACCGTACTTGGTGTCCAAAAAAGGGACAGACTTCCACATACAGCTATGCCATAGCGTACATGAGTCTCGCAAATTAAAACAAGCCAGACCCCAAACGAGTCAGTATGTTGACTTGTTGCGCCTCGGGCGCCCGCTACTCCCTCATTGTGGGTAATGATACCATATGCGCCCCAAAATGTCAACACGCCGCGGCGTATATGCCTCAATGGGCGCACGCCGCGGCTGTGTCTGTGTCGGGCAGTCTGTCAAAACTCCTCCCGATGCTTGTCAAACAGCTCAAAATATGCCCGCACGTTTGGAAGCTCGGTCCATTTTTGGGGGATGGGCGGAGTCTCGTCAAGATTGTATATCCTGGCATCCTGCGCGGCGAGGAAAAATGGCGAGTGTGAGGACAGCACGAACTGACAGCCGAAAAATCTCGCCGAATCCTCAATAAACCCCAGCAATTTCTGCTGATTGCATGCCGAAAGACTGTTTTCGGGCTCATCGAGAAAATACACGGCATTCTCCTCGATCTGCTCAGTAAAGAACCTCAGAGCCTCCTCGCCGTTGGAGCGGGAGTCTATATTGCGCACACCGCGTTTTTGCACGTATTTTGTCATACTTGCTTTTTTGGGAATATCGGTGTATTTTTTCAGCATTTCGTAGTCGTTCAGCGACCGCATACGAAAACTGCATCCCATAGGGTTGGTCTGATCGCTGCGTATGGCGGCATATTCCTCAAACAGTTCCTCTCTGCGTCGGTCAACACCCTGATTGATATGCCGCACGTCTATGAGATGGTTGAATACGTCGTCGCTGGTCAGTATCTTGCTGCGGCTGAGAACCTGCTCGTCAAAGCGGGGTGAGAGGTCGCATCGGCACATATCCACGTAATCGGCAAAAAACGGCGTGCGGTTGTAGATCGTTCTGTGACGCACGCCGAGTTTTTCTGCCATTATATTCAGCAGGGTGGTTTTGCCCGAGCCGTTGGTGCCGTACAGAATGGTAACGGGCGCAAACTCAAATGCAGGCAGCTCTCTGTAGCGGAATACGCCAAAGGGGTACTTGGTGTCATAGCAGTTGGGGCGGGGCGTGCTGAGGTAGCCGTCCTCATCCCCCTGTGACAAAAACTCGAACGAACGCAGATAGATCATAACAAAACCTCCCGAGGCGGCATAAACCTGCCCGATATACCTATATCCTATCACATCGGCTGTCCCGTATACAGTACAGCTGAGCCGAGGCGGCGCGTTGACAACGCCGACGGCCTGTGGTATATTCTGTACAATACAGATTATATATCATTCCCTTGCTTACGGCAAGAAAGGAGTACAATATGTTCAGAGATGCACCCCTACACAGTATGCTCAAAGAAATTAAATCGGCCCATTGGCTGGGCAGGATGACCCCATTCAAAATTTTTGGCAATACCTATTATGTAGGCACATATCAGTCCTGCTGCCATATGATCGACACGGGCGACGGACTTATACTCATCGATACCGGTTATGCCGAGACAGCATATATGATCATCGACTCTATTTATCAGCTGGGATTCAGCCCCTATGATATCAAGTATATCATCAGCACCCACTGGCACGGCGACCATACCGCCGCCCACGCCGCTATTGCAGGTTTGACAGGCGCAAAGACTGTCATCTGCAGAGCCGATGCCGAAAAAGCCAAAAAATACATCACCCACGACATCCTCGTCGACGATGGCGACACCCTGACCCTCGGCAATATCACCATCACCTTTATGCACACTCCCGGACACACCGCAGGCACAATGTCCATGTTCTACTATGACACTGACGGTGAGCAGACCCTGCGCGTGGGTACCTTCGGCGGCGCGGGACACAACACTCTTGTGCCCGGCAAGTATGATTTCGAGGGCGCAAGAGAGGCCTATTTTGCATCCATTGAGCGGCTCAAAAAGGAGCAGGTAGACGTGTTTATAGCCAATCACTGCTGGAACAACGACACCTACTGCAAAGGCGTCAAGCTGCTTGAGACGGGCGAGAATACCTTCCTGCATACCAATGACGTATGGCTGGCCTTCCTCGACGACTGCAAGCAGGGGCTTGAGCAAATCATCGAGCAGGAAAAATCCGAATAACCAATAACATACACGCCGCCCTCTCGCATCAGGTGAGAGGGCGGTTTGATATACTCGTCTGTAATGTCCACTCATGCCACACAAGACCGACTCCCGCGCAAAATCCCGGCCTCAAACAGGCAAAATGGCGTATTTTGACGAAAAATAAGGGGTATTAACGCCGAAACATCAAAAAAACATTGCTTTTTTGACGCGGCTTGTATATAATGATTATACTATACACTTTTTTACTTTAGTATGTAAGAAAGAAAAAGGAAAGGAAAAATATTATGGAAAACAAATCTCGTGGCTCCTTCAGCGGCAATCTGGGATTTATCCTGGCTGCAGTAGGTTCGGCAGTAGGTTTGGGCAATCTGTGGGGTTTCCCCTACAAGATGGGCGCTAACGGCGGTCTGCCCTTCCTGCTTATTTATCTCGGTTTCGTTATTTTCTGCGGCGTCATCGTAATGGGCGTAGAAATGGCCTTCGGCCGCAAGACCGGCAAGAGCCCTGTTCTTGCTCTGAGCTCTCTGGGCAAGAAGTACGCTGTCATCGGCTGGTTCGGCGTTCTGTCCGCTACCATCATCATGGGCTTCTACACCATGCTGGTCGGCTACGCTGTCCGCTACATGGCAGGCTTCCTTATGCAGATCTTCGGCGCTGACGGCTTCGGCGGCATGGGCGGCACAGACTTCTTTATTGCATTCACCTGCAAGCCCTGGATGGTTCTGCTGTTCACCGTCATCTCCTTTGCAATCTGCTACGTCATCGTGGCAGGCGGCGTCGACAAGGGTATCGAAAAGTTCAACAAGATCGGTATCCCCGCTCTGTTCGTTATCCTGATTGCTATCGCTATCTACAACTTCACCCTGCCCGGTGCTGTTGGCGGTCTTGAGTTTATGTTCACCACCAAGGGCATGGACGTTCTGGGTACCAAGTTCAACTTCTTCAATGCCTGCCGTACCGCCGCAGGTCAGATGCTGTTCTCCTGCTCGCTGGGTATGGGCATCATGATCACCTACGGCTCCTACATGAAGAAGGACGCCAACATCTCCAAGAACGCCTGGATCATCCCCGCAGCTGACACCATGGCAGCTCTGCTGGCAGGTCTGGCTATCTTCCCCGCAGTTTTCGCACAGGGTCAGGCTCCCAACGGCGGCCCCGGCCTGCTGTTCATGACCATGCACGATACCTTCACCTCCATGGGCTGGATCGGCAACGTAGTCGGCTTCCTGTTCTACGCACTGGTCATCTTTGCAGGTATGTCCTCCTGCATCTCCCTGATGGAAGTTACCGTTTCTCACGTTATCGACCACAGAGAGTCCAAGGGCAAGCCCATCAGCCGTAAGGTTGCTGTTATCGTTGTTGTCGCAATTATGTTTGTTCTCTCCATCCCCGTCTGCCTCGATCAGCTGGGTATGGGCAGCATCATTCCTCCCTTCTACAACTCCTTCATGGCCGACGGCGCAAAGGATCTGCTCGACGTCTACGACCTGATCACCGAGGGTATCATGATGCCTCTGGCAGCTATCCTCATCTGCGTAGTCGTTGGCTGGAAGCTGGGTATGCCCTGGCTCACAAGCGAGATCGAAGAAAACGGCAACAAGTTCTACTGCAAGAAGTTCTTCGAGATCTGCGTCAAGTACGTAACTCCTCTGCTGATGGTCTTCGTATTCATCTCTCTGGCACTCAGCTACCTCAACGTCTGATTACTGCATAACCCGATACATAAGTCCCCCCGAGCATCACGTTCGGGGGGATTTTTTATGAGCGGGGGGATTTTTGCAAAAACAAAAACTACCGGGGTGTCCGGTAGTTTTTATATGTCGGGGGAGATCCCCGCAGCTTATACGGTTGTTGCTTCAGCCTTTTACAGCCTTGATTATCCGCTGCGCCAGTGCCTGCACGCCCTCTCCGGTTTTTGCCGACAGAGGCATTATCTCGATATCGGGATTGCGCATTCTGGCGCCCTCGGTCAGCTTGTCCATATCAAAATCAAAGTATGGCGCAACGTCGATCTTGTTGACAACCAGCAGGGAGCAGGTCTCGTACATCAGGGGGTATTTCAGCGGCTTGTCGTGTCCCTCGGGCACCGAGAGTATGGTCATATTGAGGTGTGCTCCCGTGTCAAACTCGGCAGGGCAGACGAGATTGCCCACGTTCTCCAGTATAACAAGATCAAACTCCTCATACTCAAGCTCCCGCAGTCCCTGACGGCACATATCGGCATCCAGATGGCACATACCGCCCGTATGCAGCTGGATGGTATGTACTCCCATAGCGGCGATAGCCTGAGCATCCACCGAGGAGTCGATGTCCGCTTCCATAACGGCCACCTTCAGCTCCTTTTGCAGCAGGGGGAGGAGGGCACGCAGCAGGGTGGTTTTGCCCGCGCCGGGTGATGCCATGAGATTGATGAGGAAGGTGTTCTTCCCGCTCAGTTCCCGTCTCAATCGCTCGGCATCCTGATTGTTATCCTCGAACACACTCTCGCGGAGTGTGATGATCTTCAGTTCATTCATCCTGACCCTCCCACAACTTGAGGTCTATGTTGTAGTCCTTGAGGAAATACTCGTGCAGATCGGCACGCATGGGCATGGTCTGCTTGATCTTGATAACGTCCATGGGACAGTGGTTCTTGCATATGCCGCAGCCCACGCATTTTTCCTGATTGATGATGACCTTGCCGTCCTCATCGAAGCTTATAGCCTCCACGGGGCAGCCGTGAGGGGTATCCACACACTTGCGGCAGCCTATGCAGGCGGTGCGGTCGGGAACGGCAGTCCAGCCTGCAGGGTGGAAACGGTGTCTCTCCGCGTCGGTGGCGTTGCGGGAGAGGCGCATGGCTATGCAGCAGCAGGGACAGCAGAAGCATATCTCCAAAAACTTGTCCAGCTGATCGTTGCGGATACCCCAGAGCAGCTGCTCGACCTCCACCCATACGGCCTGTGCCATCAGTCCCTCTCGGGCGGCGTGATCCACACGCTCGAGGGCTTCTTCATAGGTCAGCTGACGGCCGAGTCCGTGCTTGACGATGACTCTGCCCGCCTCACCGAGGAACAGACATCCCAGATCGTGGGGATAATCGCTGCAGTCGTTGGATTCGCGGCAGAGACAGGTGTCCATACCGCCGATAAAGGTGACGTTCTTGAGGCTCTGCCTGATCACGTCCAGAGGAACAATGACCTTCTCGCCCTCGCCCGACAGATCGATGTTGAGGGGCATGGTGGCCTGCTCGCTGTTTGTGACGCCGCTTATTGGGGCTATAGTGGCCTGCTCGTTACCCGTAACGTCAACGTTGAGGGGCATAACCACGGTGGAGGTGTGTGTCTCCATATCGGGATAGAGCATGATGCCCTTTTTGTAGATCTTGGAGCGGATGCCGCCCTTTTTCATCCAGACCGAGAAGCGGATGAACATCTTATACAGCTTTTTTGCCAGAGGCCACCGCTTGTCGGACATATATATAACGTGCTCTTTGAGCCAGTTGTATATTCCCAGACCGTTGGACTTGTTTTTGTAGGGAGGGAATCCCACCACCTTGCGCTCAAGCCGCTCGGCATCGGGATAGAGCACCTCGCCCGATTCTGTTATATTGGTTGCCTGTCTTTTTTCTTCCATAGCTATCATACCTTTCAGTATGCAATTTCTTTTATGATCAGTCCGCCGCCGTCGGTCATTTCGATCCTGAGCTCGGAGGCGGAGGTGGCGGGATACAGCTCTCTGGCTGCAGGGTACAGCTTGACAAAATACCCGGGAACAAAACTGCTGCTGCGCCCGATCTGCAGAGTGACGGTTTTGATACTCGCAACTCCAGCATCCTCGGCCGCCTTCTGCACTCGGCCCAGCGCCGTTCTGAGCACTCCCAATTCGTGCATAGCCACCCGTCCTTTCACCCACTTTTACAGACTAATTATAATATCCGTTCACCAAAAAAGGACAAAACAAATTGACTGTTTTGTTTCATCGTGATACAATAATAGAAAATTGTTCCACGGGAGTGACAGAGGATGATAAGCCGAACCCTAAATGCTATTATAGAAGGCTTCAACAAGCTGATAGAGAATACCGATTTCAACAAGATCTCGGTGGATATGATAATGCAGGAAGCAGGCGTCAGCCGCTCTACCTTTTACCGATATTTCAAGGATAAATACGAGGTTATGAACGCCAATTACAAAATGGCGCTGGACTACTACATCCGCCCCGAACGCAGTAAAAATTACCGCGATCTGTGCTACCATCTGTTTGATCACGGACAGCGCAACCTCAAGATATTCCGCCGCGCGCTGGAGAGCACGGGCTTCAATTCGCTCAGCAACTTCATCTATGAGTATTCCTATGAGATGGCACTCAAAATCACCCGCCTCAATCGGGGCGGCAGGGGATTCACCCCCGCCGAGGAGCTGCAGGTTGACGTGTTTTGCAACGGCATCTGCGCAGTCTACCGCAATATCATCCGTCAGCGGTATCAGATAGACCCGTCAGCTGCCGCCGACGCCCTGTACGAGATGATGCCCGAGTCACTCAAACATTACTGGTGGAAATAAACAAAGCCCCTTGTGTCCGTTGCGGACACAAGGGGTTTTGATATCTATAGGATGGATTTACAGCCGTGGGTAGTCGCTCAGCGGATGCTCAAGCAGGCGTATTATCTCAAGTTCGTCCATTGCGTCACAGATGGCATTGTGAGTCTCCGAGTAGCCGCATCTGCCCGACAGCAGACGGAGCATAGCCTCAACGCCGTAACCACGCCTGAGTCGGCCTGTGGAGCAGCAATCGGCGCAGGGCGGGATCTTTGGGTTGTGCTGTCGGTAGGCGGCAAGCCGCATAATATCATACCACCCATACTCTCTCAGCTCGGGCAGATGATTGCGGTCAAAGCCTGCATTGTAGGCAAACACGTCGGTCACCCCGTGGAGCCTGAACCACTTTTTGAGATCCTGCAGGGCCTCCTGCCTCGTGCATATCTGCGGCGCCACGGGCGTGTCAATAAACAGCGTGTGGGAGTACATTCCGCCTATTTCGCATTCGTCGGGCAGCACGTGATAACGGGCGTCGATCATCTCAAAAGTCTCCCTGTCGGCAATAACCGTGCCTATGCTCATGACCTGATCGGCCCAGTTGGTCTCTGTGTCTATTACCGCAAATCTGCCCATATGTCATCCTCCCCGACTTTTATGCAAACATTGTACCAAAAACCTCGGATTATGGCAATAGCCTACTGGCGGCTTTGCGATTTTATTGCTTTTTTGACCGGACTGTGATATAATATAATGCTTGGCAGGCGAGTTTTTCGCCTCCGGACATATACAGAATACGAGGGATAATTATGCTTGATGCCGTTTTGAGAGAGATAGAACGTTTTGACACCATCATAATCCACCGACATACCAAACCCGACGGCGATGCCATGGGCAGCCAGATCGGTCTAAAAAATATCCTCAAAGAAAACTACCCCGCAAAGCAGATATTTGCCGTGGGCGACTCCTCCGATTATCTCAGCTATCTTGAGGACTCCCGGATGGACGATATCCCCGACAGCACATACAGCGGCGCGCTGGCGGTTATCCTCGACTGCGGCGCACCCGCTCTTGTCAGCGATACCCGTTATACCCTCGCCGATGCCACCCTGCGTATCGACCACCACCTGTTCGGCGGCAAATTTGCCGATACCGAGTTTGTGGACAGCACCTTTGAGAGCTGCTGCGGAATGATAGCATACTTCGCCCGCGAGAAGGGACTGCGCCTCAACACCCTCGGCGCAAAGTCGCTTTTTATCGGTCTTGTGTCCGACTCGGGCCGCTTCCGCTACGATTGCACCACCTCCCGCACCTTTGAACTGGCGTCTTTTCTGATGCAAACACCCTTCGACCTCAACGAGATATACATCAATATGTATACAGATACCTTTGAGAGCAAGCTGCTCAAGGCCAAATACGTGCTCAAGATCGGCTTTACTCCCAGCAACGTGGCATATATCCGCACTACCAAACAAGAACTTATGGATAGCGGCGCCGACCTGTTCACCATCTCCCGCGGAATGGTCAGCACCATGGCCGATATAGAGGGCGTGAGCATCTGGGCAAACTTTACCCAATCGGACAACGGTATCCTCTGCGAGCTGCGTTCCAACCGATACAACATAAACCCCATCGCCGTCAAATACGGAGGCGGCGGCCACGCAAAAGCCAGCGGCGCCACTCTGCCCGACTGGGATACGGTGGATGCCGTGCTTGGCGACTTAGACAAACTTACAGGAGAACGGATATGAACAAGGACATTATGACAGGGATCTTGGACAAGATCAAAGAATACGACCGCATTATGATCTTCCGCCACGTACGCAACGACGGCGACTGTGTGGGAGCTACCAAGGGTCTCAAGACCATCATCAAGGACACCTGGCCCAACAAAGAAGTCTACCTCATCGACGCCGACACAGCCGAGTATCTGGCTTTTATGGGCCCCGAGGACGAGGAGGTTGCCGACGAGGTCTATGAGAGCGCGCTGGGAATAGTGCTGGACACCGCATCCGAGGCACGCATCTCCAACAAAAAATACAAGCTGTGCCGCGAACTCATCAAGATCGACCATCACATCCCTCTGGAAACCTACGGCGACATCGCGTGGGTAGAGGAGCACCGATCCTCCTGCTGTGAGATGATCGTGGCATTCTATGAGGCATTCCGCAATGAGCTCAAGCTCACCAGCGAGGCAGCAACCTTCCTGTACACCGGTATGGTCACCGACTCGGGCAGATTCAAGTACGACGGAGTTTCGGGTGATACTATGCGCTGTGCAGGCACTCTGCTGGATGCGGGCGTGGACACCGACACCCTGTTTGCCCGTCTGTATCTGGAGGCCTTTGAGTACCTCAAGTTCAAGGCCGAGATCTACCGCCGTATGCAGATTACCCCCAACGGCATCGCCTATATCTATATCGACAAGGCCATGCAGCAGGAGTTCAACCTGACTCTGGAGCAGGCCAGTGCCTGCGTGGGCACTCTCGACTCCATCCGCGGCTGCATCTGCTGGATGGTATTCATCGAAAACGGCGACGCCGAAGGCTCCATCCGCGTCCGTCTGCGCTCCAGATTCGTGCATATCAACACCATAGCCGAAAAATACCGCGGCGGCGGTCACGCCTGCGCCAGCGGCGCAACCGTATACAGCACAGACGAGATGCAGGCTCTGCTTAATGACGCCGACGCCCACGTCAAAGAATACAAAGAAACACACGAGGGCTGGTTATGAGAATACTGCTGACCAACGACGACAGTATCAGCGCATCCCAGCTTGTGCCTCTTGCCCGTTGGTGCAAAAAACTGGGTGAGGTCACCGTAGTTGTGCCCAAATACGAGCAGAGCGGCAAAAGCCACGGCATCGAGATGCACAAGCCCTTTGAGGCCAAGCAGGTTCAGCTGGCCGATGACGTGGTTGCATGGTCGGTGGATTCTACTCCCGCCGACTGCGTGAGATTTGCCATTCTGGGTCTTTGCGGTGAGTTTGATCTCTGTATATCGGGTATCAACCGCGGTCTCAACGTAGGCGCGGATATGATGTATTCGGGCACTGTCAGCGCCGCCTGCGAGGCTGTGGGACACGGCGTCAGAGCGCTGGCTCTGTCCACCTCACCCGAGTACTATGACAGCGCAGTCTCTCAGCTGGACAGGGTGCTTGAGTATTTTGAGAGCAACCGTCTGTGGGAGCATAACAATATCTACAACGTCAACATTCCCGCCCCTTCCCCAGAAATAAAGATCACCCGTCAGGGCGGCCCCTACTACTCGGACGATTTTGAGGCAATGGGCAACCATATGTACCACGCCCGCGGCAAGTCTGTGTGGGTGGACCGCAATGACAACACTCTGGACACCGACGCCACCCTCCACGGGTATATAACCGTAACCCCGCTGACCCTCGACCGCACAGACAAAACGGTGTTTGAAAAATTATCCCTGCTCAACAAATAGTGAATGTATGACGTCGAAAAGCAAGCATCCCGGCCTTCGGTCGTCGTTATAACCCAACAAAAAACGCTCCCTCTCTTGAGGGAGCGTTTTTTATGCTTAATCTGTTATTACTTAGATAGCGGGGGTTGCAAAGCCGAAGCCTGCGGGGAACTGAGAAACACCGATCTTGGATACGTTCTCGCCTGCGATGTACTTGATATCGGAAGCGGAGAAGGTGCTGTAGGTGCTGTAGGTGCCCAGATAACGGTCAGCGCCTGCAACGTTGGCAACGAATACCTTGCACTCTTCGTTCCAGGTGAATACGGCGGTGGGCTCAGCGGTCAGACGGACACCTGCCTTGCCTGCTGCGTACTCGTTGATGTCGATGTAGGTCTTGACTTCGCCGTCCATGAAGAAGAAGCGGAAGCCGCCGTCGACCTCTTCGATGGTCACGTCAACAGCCTTGGAAGCATCCTCGGAAGCTGCCAGATAGTTGCCGGACATAGCACCGGTGAAGTACAGCATCTTGCCGATCTCAGCCTGATTGAGAGCGAACTTGTAAGCAGCGCCTGCAGCGGGCTGACCCTCAGCTGCGGTGTAGTTGTACAGAGGAGTGCAGAAGCCTGCGGGGAACTGGGAAACACCGATCTTGGATACGTTCTCGCCTGCGATGTACTTGATGTCGGAAGCGGAGAAGGTGTTGTAGGTGCTGTAGGTGCCCAGATAACGGTCAGCGCCTGCAACGTTGGCAACGAATACCTTGCACTCTTCGTTCCAGGTGAATACAGCGGTGGGCTCAGCGGTCAGACGGACGCCTGCCTTGCCTGCAGCGTACTCGTTGATGTCGATGTAGGTCTTGACTTCG
>JAZOWC010000014.1:0-4358 GCA_045658985.1 Oscillospiraceae bacterium | reverse complement strand
AACACCATGATCGTCGGCATCGTCTCGACCATCCTCTCCCTTATCATCACCATCCTGACCGCCTTTGCTTTCGCCCGTCTGGAGTTCAAGGGCAAGGACCTGCTCTTCGCCGGTCTCTTGGCCACGATGATGATCCCCGGCGAGCTGTTTACCATCACCAACTATGCCACCATCAACTCCTTTGGCTGGATGAATACCTTCAGGGTACTGATCATCCCCTTCCTGGTCAGCGTGTTCTATATCTATCTGCTGCGCCAGAACTTTATGCAGATACCCAACGAGCTGTATCTTGCCGCCAAGGTTGACGGCTGCGGAGACCTGAAATATCTGTGGAAGGTCATGGTACCCCTGTCCCTGCCCACACTGATCTCCATCACCATCCTCAAGATGATGGGCGCGTGGAACTCCTACGTATGGCCCAATCTGGTTGCCAACAAGGCCGAGCTGCACATGATCACCAACGGTCTGCGCAACGCCTTTACCGATGCATCCGGCGACGTCAACTTCCCCGTGCAGATGGCGGCTGTTGCGCTGGTTTCGGCACCTTTGTTCCTCGTGTTCATATTCCTGCGCAAGTATATCATGTCCGGCGTAAGCCGCAGCGGTATCAAGGGTTAAACGGCTGTGTGGTTTCAGCCTTTGACATATAAAACGATAATATTTTTTTAAGAAAGGAAAACCCCTATGAAAACCAAAATCGTAGCACTTCTCCTCGCAATCGCAATGCTCGTCAGCATGTGTGCGCTGGCAGGCTGCGGCAAGGATGAGACTCAGGGCAACGACCCTCAGGCTCCTGCCGACAACAACCCTGTTGACAAGGATCCCGGCCTCACCTATGACGGCAGCGCTGTCACCATCTACTTTGACCACACCATGGGCACCAACCTGAGCGACGTTCTGAACCTGTACATTGCAGAGTTCAACAAGCTCTACCCCAACATCACCATCGTACATGAGCAGGTTGGTAACTATGACGACGTCCGCGACAACATTGCTGTTGAGCTGACCGTCGGCAATCAGCCCGATCTGGCATACTGCTACCCCGACCACGTTGCTCTGTACAACATCTCCAAGCGTGTTGTTACTCTGGACTCCTTCATTGACAGCACCGCTGTTGTAACCCGTGCAGACGGCACCACCGAGGTGCTCGGTCTGACTCAGGAGCAGAAGGACGACTTCATTGCCGGTTACTACAACGAAGGCAAGCAGTTCGGCGACGGCAAGATGTACACTCTGCCTCTGTCCAAGTCCACCGAAGTTCTGTACTACAACAAGACTTTCTTTGATGCAAACGGCCTGAAGGTACCCACCACCTGGGACGAGATGGAAGAAGTCTGCAAGAAGATCAAGGAGATCGATCCCAAGTCCATCCCCCTCGGCTACGACTCCGAGGCTAACTGGTTCATCACCATGTGCGAGCAGATGAAGTCTCCCTACACCAGCGCAACCGGCGAGCACTTCCTGTTTGACAACGAGACCAACCGTGCATTCGTAGCACGTTTCCGTGACTGGTACAAGAAGGGTTACCTGACCACACAGGAGATCCTCGGTTCCTACACCTCCGAGCTGTTCAAGTCCACCTCCACTACCAAGAGCTATATGTCCATCGGTTCTTCCGCAGGTGCAACCCACCAGCGTCCCACCAAGGGTGAAAACGGCGCTTATCCCTTCGAGGTAGGCATCGCAACCATTCCCCAGCACGATGCAAGCAATCCCAAGGTTATCTCTCAGGGCCCCAGCCTCTGCCTGTTCGAGAGCAAGAATCCTCAGGAGACCGTTGCTGCATGGCTGTTCATGAAGTTCCTCACCACCAACGTTGAGTTCCAGGCTGAGTTCTCCATGGCTTCCGGCTACGTTCCCGTCCTCAAGTCCGTTGCACAGAACGCTGCTTATGCTGCATTCATCGACAAGGCTGACGGCGGCGACTACATCTCCGCTCTGAGCGCAAAGCGCTGCCTCGAGCAGGAGAGCGCATACTACACCTCCCCCGCATTCAACGGCTCCTCCGACGCACGTGACGCTGTCGGCCTGCTGCTGCAGACCAGCCTGGTAGAGAGCGGCTCCGACGTCAATGCTATCCTGGACAAGACCTTCAAGACAGCTATCACCTCCTGCAAAGAAGGCTTCTGATTAAACTATGAATAAGGGTTTCAGAGTTCTTTCACTGTTGCTTCTGCTCGCCGTAACGGCAGGCGTTTTTGCCGCCTGCGGCGACACGGGCAGCGCTGTCAGCGATGATCCTCAGCCCCCCCAAGGCCCTGCCGATGTGGGTGATCCTGCATCCGATGTCCAAAAGACAGACTATGCTGCAGACCTCAAACTGAATATGCAGTCGTTTACCAAAAAGCTGGAAGTGACCGTAAAGAACTACGTGGACGGCGACACCGTGCATTTTAACGTTCCCACGGAGGAAATGCCCGGCGGCGTGCTGAAGGGCAGGTTTCTGGCCATCAACACACCCGAGTCCACGGGTAAAATCGAGCCTTATGGCAAGGCTGCATCGAACTTTACCAAAGAAACACTGAAAAAAGCCGTCTCCATCATTATCGAGTCGGATACAGACAAATGGAACGCAGACTCCACAGGCAACCGATATCTGATCTGGGTCTGGTACAAGACCCCCGATATGACCGATTATCGCAACCTGAATCTGGAGATACTGCAAAACGGTCTGGCTATCGCCTCCAACACCAACAACAATATTTACGGCACGGTCTGTTCCAGCGCTCTTGAGCAGGCCAGAGCCCTCAAGCTGAACGTGTTCTCCGGTCAGAAAGACCCGGATTTCTACGACGGCGCTGCCGTAGAGCTGACTTTGCGGGAGCTGAGGACCAATCTTGAGAGCTACAGAGACATTCTTGTGGCATTCAACTGCGTCATCTCCTCCAACAGCCGTGACACCGTGTACGTTGAGCAGTACGATCCCGAGTCGGATATGTACTACGGCATCTCGGTATACTACGGCAACAGCGGCATCGGCGGCGACGGCCTGCAGATACTCTCCATCGGCAACGAGGTGCGTATCGTAGGCAAGGTGCAGTACTACGAGACCGGCGGCACATGGCAGATAGCCGGCCTCAAATACCGCATCATGAAACCCGATGACCCCGAGAACATTCAGCTGGTTTCCACAGGCAAGCAGGCAGCATACGTGCTCACCGATGCAGATACTTTTGCAAACGGCAAGCGCGAGGTCATAGTCCGTGACGTCCAGTCGGGCGACGAGAAACTCGGCACATTCGGATACACCGAGCTGGCCGTGCATACCTCACTGGAAATGAAAAACCTCAAAGTCGAGAGCGTATACACCACCGATGATGAGGACAGCTCCTCCAAAGGAGCTATGACGCTGTATTGCACCTGCGACGGTATTTCTGTTCCCGTCCGCACCACCGTGATGCGTGACAGTGACGGAAATCTGATCACTCAGGATGCATATATGGGCAAAACCATAGACGTAAAGGGAATCGTAGATTTCTTTGAAGACGAATACCAGATCAAGGTATTCACACCCGAACAGATTACAATCCACTAAAACAAAGGAGTAAATTATGAAGAAACTCATCTCATGGGCCCTGCTTCTGACCATGGTCATGGTCGTATTTGCAGGCTGCGGCAAAACCGAAGATACTCCCACTCCCGATCCCACAGAAAAAGATCCCCCCGCAACACAGGATCCCGTAACTCCTCCCGCTCCCGTAGAGAAGCCCGAGGACTTTGTCTCCGATGCAAGAGCATACGTGCTCAGCATGTACAAGGACAAGACCGGCAAGACAATGCGTGACTTCAAGGTCGTCAGCGTTGTTTCCATCGGCGACTTCTCCTACGACGTAGTATGGACCACCGATGCTTCCGAAGAAAACGTCAAGATCGGCGCTGCCGAGAACGGCATCATCCTGGTTGACGTTAACGAGGAATACGCAGGCGAAGAGGACCTCAACTTTACTCTGACCGCTACCGTCAAGGCAGGTGACAAGACCGAGAGCGTTCAGCTCAAGTACTTCATCCCCGGCAAGCCCGTTGTTTCCGGCGGCCCCGCTTGGGTTGAGGGTCAGCCCACTGCAGGCTCCACCTACAAGTATGCTCTGGTTCAGGCCGAACTGGGCAAGACTCTGTACTTCACCGGCAAGATGTCCGGCAACTATCTGGCAGCTTCCGACGACGTTACCAAGGCTGTTGACGTGACTATCGAAGAGGTTGACGGCGGCTTCCGTCTGTTCTTCATGGACGGCGAAGTCAAGACCTACATCGACATCAACGAGTACGCTGCAGGCAAGGCAGGCGTCCGTCTGACCGCTGAGCCCACCGCTGTATTCACCTGGAACGAAGAGTGCAAGGTATTCGTTGCCAACGTTGCA
>JAZOWC010000013.1:0-11347 GCA_045658985.1 Oscillospiraceae bacterium | reverse complement strand
CCCCATTTTTTGTATATTATGCACAAATTTGCTTGATTATCGACTTTTGTCAGCAAAAGATAATAAGAAAGTGTTAAGGAATAGATAAGAATTGATGTACGCGAATAAAAACGCAAAAAAGGCGACGCAAAAGCTAGTAGTGAGGAGCGAGGGTTGTTATCCTGCGGATAAGCAATGTGGCCGCCGCCAACGGCGTTGCCTATCGGCAAATTGCGGTGTCGGCATAGACGAAGGGAGGTGTAGGGGAGCCTTTTGTGGGCGGGTGATTTGCGGGAGGGGTGCCCCCTCCCCTACAAAACATATTACGAACTCTGTAGGGGAGGCGTTTTGCCTCCCGAAAAAGGCTCCCCTTATATATTAAGGGGAGCTGTCGAGCGAGCGAGACTGAGGGGATATCCTAATAATTTTACCTTTTATCCCCTCCGTCTTCGCCTGCGGCGAATCCACCTACCCTTGCAACAAGGGGAGGCTTTGCGGGGGACGAAGGTCGGCGGGAGCAAGCCCCCGCCCTACAAGGATGGCGCGGAATATGATTTGCCGTGAATACCGCGGGCGATCGATGATCGCCCCTACGGTGTGCCACAGAATGGGTAAGCGGCAAAACGCAGGTTTTCACCTCATCCACCGCAAGCGGTCCCCCTTCTCCTCATAGGAGAAGGCTTTGCAGGGGACGGAGGCGCGGGAGGGCGCGGCGCCTTTTGTGGACGGGTGATTTGCGGGAGGGGTGACCCCTCCCCTACAATAACGGCGGGAGCAAGTTCTCGCTGCGGCTCGGTCGCGCTCGCGTTCTAACAGTCCACCGGACTGTTATTCATTACGCTCGCGCCGCTTCGCTACCCATCAAGGGGAAGGCTTAGAAATGCGGGAAAATCGATGGATTTCGCGTATTATACAAATAACTGCCGCATTGGCAGTACTATTTGTACGGCGATGCGGCAGTTATGCAGTAGAATCGTGAAAGGCGCGATTTTCAAAACTGTTATTCTATATTCAGAGTCATTAATTCCTGAATGCTGGTGACGCCCTTGAGCACCAGTCCTCGGCAGGAGTTGTAGAGGGTGACCATGCCGTTTTTGCCGGCTTCTTTGCGTAGGATCTCCAGATTCTTCTCGTTGACGACGACGTTACGCATATTTTCGTTCATGTACATCATTTCGTGAACGGCTATACGGCCTTTGTAGCCGGTGCCGTTGCAGAACTGACAGCCGTGAGGCCTAAATATGCTGATGGGCTCGTCGATGCCGAGGATCTCCATCTCTTTGGCGTTGGTCTTGCCGCGCTTTTTGCAGGCGGGGCAAAGACGCTTGACCAGTCGCTGTGCAATAACGCCAACCAGCGCGTCGGATACCAGATAGTCGGGGACGCCCATATTCTCAAGACGAAGAATTGCGCCGGGTGCGTCGTTGGTATGCAGGGTACTGAACACCAGATGTCCGGTAATAGCCGCGCGGACGGCTATATCGGCGGTCTCCTCGTCACGCATCTCACCGATCATTATGATGTCGGGGTCCTGACGGAGTATGGAGCGCAGAGCGCTGGAGAAGGTCATATTTGCTTTGACGTTGACCTGAGTCTGGTTGACGCCCTGCATGATATATTCGACAGGGTCCTCAACAGTGACGATGTTGACCTCGGCCTTGTTGACCTCTTTGAGGAAGGCGTACAGTGTGGTGGACTTACCGCAGCCGGTGGGGCCGGTCAGCAGGATGATGCCGTGAGGCTTGCTGAGCATTACGTCGAGGAGCTTGTTTTCTTCTTCGGTGAAGCCCAGATCCTCACGGGTGAAGCGGAAGGAGGTCTTGTCGAGCACTCGGATAACGAACTTCTCACCGAACACGGTGGGAAGTGAGGATACACGGAAGTCAAACTCCTTGCCGCCGACGATCATATTGATACGTCCGTCCTGAGGGGTACGGCGCTCGGCAATGTTCATATTTGCCATGATCTTGATACGGGCGGAGATAGCCGCGTAGGAGTTGATGGGGAACTCGGCGCGGTCCTGCAGGTCGCCGTCGATACGGTAGCGCACCTTGACCACCTTCTCGAAAGGCTCGATGTGAATATCGCTGGCGCGGTAGGGCACGGCTTCTTTGATGATGGAGTCGACCAGACGGACGGAGGCGTTGTTGACAACGTCGCCCTCAAGCACGTCGGGATCGTCCTCACCCTTTTTGTCGGAGAACAGAGCGGTGTCACCCTCGGTATTCAGGTCGTCCAGCGCGGCGGTGGTGGATATGACTGCGGCGATAGAGTCGATATATCGGTCGATCTGATTGGGGGGAACCAGCACGTAGTCCACGGGGCAGATCACCTGAGATGCCAGTGCGCTCAGCGCCGAGCAGTCCAGAGGCTTGCCCGATGCAACAAGAAGCATTCCGTCGGTGTTCATCCAGATGGGGATGATCTTGTTGCGCTTCATGAACTCAAAGGAGAACATATCAAACAGAGTCTTGTCGATATCCAGCATATCGATCTCGACATAGGGCATACAGTAGTAGTCGCCCAGTACCGAAAGCTCGCTGACGTCGGTGGCGTACTCTTTGGCCAGCATATAGTCCCTGACGGGCACGTTCACGCGGGCGCTGTCCTCAAGGATCTTTTCCGACTGTTTCTTCTTGATGACTTTTTTGTATATATAGAATTGGAGTAATTCTTTGTTTATATTCATTGATCAGACCTCCACGGTTATACGGCCAGACCGTTCATGATGGAAAGCATAGGCGCATAAACGGCGATGAACAGAGTACCGACCACCAGACCCATTATGATCAGCATAGCGGGCTGGATCTTGGCGGTGAGTGAGCTGAGTGTGGACTCCACCTGCTCGTCAAAGAAGGAGCAGGAGCGGGAAAGAACCTCGTCGAGGGAGTTGGTTTTTTCACCGACCGACAGCATCTGCAGCATCATTTCGGGGAACAGGTTGTATTTGATGAATGCGTTGGTGATGGTGACGCCGCGGCGGACTTCTTCGGAGGCGGCGCGGAATTTGCCTTCCACGTAGCTGTTGCCCAATATCAGCGCCGTGGCATCCAGCGCCGAGGCCAGATCCATACCGCTGGACAGCAGTATACTGAACGAGCGTGCAAACCGTGCGGTGATCAGCTCGGTCATGACCTTGCCAACCATCGGGCAGCGGATCTTGAATACGTCAAAGGCTTTTTTGCCTGTCTGGGTGCGCAGAAACACGAACAGGGCAAGGCCCAGAGCGATAATCAGCAGCGCCATCATACGCCAGTTGGCAACGATAAAATCGGATATGCCGTAGACTGCTTTGGTAAAGCCGGTCATCTCGACCTCCAGTTCGGCAAGCACATTTTTGAATCGGGGCACGACGAATGCCAGCATCAAGAACGCGATACCCACGGTCATACCTGCCAGCATCATGGGGTATGCCATAGCGCTCTTGGCCTTGCGGCGGGTGGCGGCGTCCGACTCATAATAGTCGGCCAGCGACACGAATACCATCTCCAGCTTACCGCTGACCTCGCCAACGTGAACCATGCTGACGAAGAAGTCGGGGAAGACTTTTTTGTGCTTGTCCAGCGCCGTCGAGAGCATATCGCCTGCGCGGACGTCGTCGGCGATGATGCGGAGGATGGCTTTGAAGTAGGAGCTGTAGGACTGATTCTTGAGCACGTCGATACAGTCGAGGGCCTGAATGCCCGCGTTGATCATTATGGCAAACTGACGGCAGAAGGTGGTCAGCTCACGCAGCTCGACCTTGCCCGTACCGAGGGTAAAGAATGCAGAGGGTGTGCCGCCCTTGTACTCGGTGGCCGAGACGAGGTACAGGTTCTGTTTTGCAAGCTGAACGGCAAGGTCTTTTTCGTCCTCGGCAATATACTTGCCCTTGAACTTCTGCTTCTGCAGATTGACCGCCACGTATTTGTATGTAACAGGCAAAAAAACTACCCCTTTCTGTTATATGCCAAGCAGGGAGATATACCCGCTTATTATACTGTGTCCAAAAAACATTGCCACAGCAAAGCCGCAGGTGAGAAAAGGCGCAAAGGGATATTCCTTATCCTCCTCACTGCTGCGTCTGGACAGAATGATCAGCACGACGCTGGCCACAACTGCCGCGCACAGCACCGACAGCATCAGCCGCTGCCAGCCGAGAAGCAGGCCGCAGGCGCCGGTGAGCTTGATATCTCCGCCGCCGAGACCGTCTTTGTGGCGCAGTTTTTCAAACAGCCACGCGATCAGATAAAAAGCCGCAAATCCGCCCACGCCGCCGATGATATGGGAGAGGGCCGAATAGTACGGGTCAAATATGGCTGATATGATGCCCAGCCCGATAAGTATCAGCACGAATCGGTCAAACACCAGCTTGTGCTCCAGATCAATAAAGAACACGCAGACGAACACCGAGCTTGCCAGAGCGGCAATCACGGCGTACACAACGCTCTGCTGCCAGAACAGCACGGCACTCAGCAGCCACAGCAGCATATTGGCGATCTCAACCGCCGTGTAGCGGAAGGATATTTTGGCGCGGCAGCTGCGGCATTTGCCGCCCAGCATCAGGTAGGACAGCACGGGGATGTTGTCGTACCAGCGAAGCACGTATTTGCACTTGGGGCAATGGGACGAGGGGGTTGCCAGACTCATTCCTGCGGGGACGCGGTAGATGACCACGTTGAGGAAGCTGCCCACGCACAGTCCCAGCACGGCAGCGAGCACGTATGTCGCGCCCAGATAGAAGCTATCCATACCCATATATTACAGTCTGTTGGCCGAGTTGATGGCTCGGGGGAAGAATCCGCCGTACAGCTCGAGATTGACCAGCACGTTGGCATCATACTCGCCGTTGTCCAGCAGCTTGAACTCAACGCCGTTCTCCTCAAGCTCCTCGTTGGCTTTGTCCAGAACAAAGGACAGGCTCTGAGGGATATTGACGTATACGCACTCGGGCTTGCCCAGAGTGGTCAGCTTTTCGTTGGAGGCGATAAGGGACAGTGCCCACTTGACGAATACACGGAAGTTCTCCTCGGTGATGCCCTCGGGGGTCTCGGGGATGGGGCGCTGCATGAACTTGGGCAGGCGGCGGGGGGTCTTTTTTGCCATGATCTTGGGGGTGACGATGCTCTGACCTGCGTTCATGCTGAAGGTCTCGCTCAACATCTCCATCACGCCGGGAGCGGGTTCGGGCTCCTCGATCTCCTCGATCTCCTCGTCATCCTCGTCGGGTTCCTGAGGCTGAGCAGGCGCGGCGGGCTCTGCGGGAGTCTCCTCCTCCTGATCTTCCTGCTCCTGCTGCTCCTGCTGCTCGGCAAGAACGGTAAGCTTCTTGGCCTTGGCCTTTTCGCGGGCGTTGAGGACGGTCAGCTCACCGAGGGTGTGGTCAAAGAGCATATCCTCCTGCACGTACTTGCCTCTGGCCAAAAACTCCAGACCAAAGGGCAGGATATAATATCCGGTGGCTTTGCCGGCGGCTACGAATACAAATCGGGTGTACACGTCCTTGACGTCCACCAGCATATAGGATGCGTTTTTCATCTTGGGATCCAGCGCTGTGATGGCGGCGGCGGACGCGCCTGCGGCAAAGGTGGTGGTGTCCACCAGCAGCTTGTACTCTGCGCAGACCGCATACAGCTCGCTCAGCAGCTTCTTCTGCACGGCAGCTGTGGTGAAGGTGGTAAACTGCTTGTTCTGAGCGGCCACCTGAGAGCGCACCTTGAGCTCGCCAAAGTTGCTGTATATCTCGCCCAGAGCAAGGTTGAGGGCGTTCTGGGTCAGGTTGCGGTTGCGCATTGTGGGCACGTTGACGGCGTCCATAGCAACGGCATTGTCGGGCAGAACCAGCGACACCATACGCACACGCTCGGAGGGAGTCTCTGCCACGAACTCGGCAACGGCGTCCTTGAACTTGCCGATGAATGCCTCGTCGGTAATAAGACCGGTGTAGCTCTTGACCTTGTGGTCGATGGTGGCGGGGTCGGTGCCTATCATGGAGAAGCAATGCATGGTGCTCCTGCGGGTGTCTATTGCAAAGGTGGTATTGAGCACGTCTTTGCCGCGCTCTTTGACGCGGTTGGCGCCGATGGAACCCAGGGTGTCCTTGATCTTGCCGGTTATGTTGTCTACAAAAGCTAATTTACCCATATCCTTATTCCTTTACGGTTGGTTTTGTTTACGGTTTGCGGCTGAGGCAGTATTTGAGCGTGACCGTGCCCTGTTTGACCGAGCCGTCGGCCTGCACCTGCTCGGCGGTCTTGGTTGCCTCTGCACAGAGGATGAGCTCATTGGTCTGCGAATTGAGGGCGTAGAGGGTGAAAGTCATCGTGTCGCCGTCCTGCCTGCGCTCGTCGAAGCAGCTGTATCTGCCGGTGTCGGGCGCATAAAACTCCCTGTACCGCTGTGCGATAGCGGCGTTGCGGCCGTTGGTGATGTAATCATAAAAACTGCCCGTGCCCTCGGCGGGAGGTGTGGAGGGCGAAGGCGTGGAGCCGCCCTCAGGGGCAGCGGGCGTCACCGTCACCGCGGTGACGTAGGCCAAAAAGTCCTCGACTATCTGGTCTTTTTCGATGTCGGCGATGATCTCATTGTGCTGACTCTTGATCTGGTGTCTGCCCATAAGCGACAGCGTCAACACCAGCGTACACAGCGCGAGAATAATGAGCATAAAGAGCACGGCGCTCTCCATAGCCACACCGCGGCGGCTGCGGAGCCTGCTCAAAGAAATAGGTCTGTTCATCATCGTGCCCCCCTCGTGTAGGTGAGCCAGTCGATATAAAGCTCCTGTTTGTCGGTGTCGTAGACACATATATTCAGGCTCTGCTTAGTCACGATGACCTGACCCTGATAACCTCCGGGGAGGTCGCAGGTGTAATACTCTCCGCCGCCGTCAAACTCGTAGCCGGCTACGGTATTCATCGTATAACTAAACTTGTCCAACGCGCCCTCAGCCGCGATATAGCACTCAACCGCGTTGGCCACAAAGTTCTCCGCCTCGGCCTCGTTGAATGTCTTTTGGGTACTGTCCACCGAGCCGATCATAATGACCAGCGCCGCCGCGGTAACAAGTCCCACGACAGCCATGGCAATGACGACCTCGACCATAGAAAAGCCCCTGTTGTTTCTTGCAAGTCTGAACATAGGCTTATCCCTCCTTTTTGAAGGTCGCGCACCGCAGTGCAAAGACAAAGGTCTGCTTGTACTCCACGCCCTTCTCGGTGCTGCCGGTCACGGTGCATTTGAGAAGCTTGCTTGAGCCGATCTCGAAGGAAATATCGTCGATATTCTCATAGACTTTGTCGTTGAGCGTGTTGTCGAAATTCTGCCAAAAAAAGACATCGGTATTACAGCTCAAGCCGTAATCTTCGTGAAGCGTCACCGTTTTTTCAACATCATCGTGTTTAAGCAAAAAGTCGCTTATATCCCGTCTGATTTCGGCACATTCGTCTATAAAGCTGTGTTTGCTCTGCTCGTCACCGGCAAAAGAATGGGTCATTGCCGAAAAGGAGACTATCATGATCGAAACTATAGCTATAAGCGCCATTGAAATAATAAGCTCTATCAACGTACTGCCCCTACGGGAAAATATGCGATTTTTCATGCTATGTAGTCTCCTTTCTGTGTAGTTTCCTTTTTTCAAAATCCGTCACCCTCAAAAATGCTGAGTGCCGATTTATTGAGATTTGAGTGTATAAAGCCTAAAACTCATATAGTTTTACTGCATAGTTATTAAATCCAGTTGAATTGCTGCGTCGGTAGGATTTATTTCATCGAGAAATTCCACTCTAAGACACATATACACTTTTGAAACAGCAGATGGATTCATAATATAGAATGAACATTTATTATCACTATCATTATCATCCACAATGGTATATCCACCATTAAATACGTTATTATATAAATCACATAAGTATACTTTCATGCTTTTTATATTCTTGTCTTGAACCCATGACACATCAACTCTATCATAGTGTTCCAAATCTATAAGCATGTAGTTAGTGGCTACAATGTTTCCCCCACTTTCGTAGTATGATTTATCAATAATTTTCTCTGCGCGCGCAGTTACGATAATATCACCGCTCACATTTCCTATTTCATACGATAATACTCGCGAATGAGAACCATCATCAGATTTATGCGCTACCGTCCTTCCGTCCACTGTTGCAGTATACTCTGTAATTACATAGCCTTCATATGCTTCAAGAACAAGAGTATAATTATCCCCTTCTTTCGCCGTTCTTGACTTAATATCAATATTTTGTCCGCTGTCCGCAGCAAACGAAACCGAATATACAGCTACATTACTTTCAGCTGTTACCGTAACCATACATGCTGCTATATGGTTGCCGTCTTCGGTGATTGCGACGATGGTTGCCGTGCCTGCGGAGACACCTGTTACCAAACCGTTTTCAACGGTTGCAATTACAGGATTATTGGACTTCCAGATAACATTCTTGTTGGTTGCATTATCGGGGTCAACTGTTGCAGTCAGAGTATCTGTTTTTCCTACCTCAATACTGATCGCAGACTTGTCGAGAGCGATGCTTTCAACTTTATTTCCGGTTACTGTAACAAGGCAAGTATCGGTAAATCCTCCGTTGACTGTGGTAACCGTTATGACTGCTGTGCCGGCATTATGGGCAGTAACCACGCCGTCTGCATTTACAGATGCAACGTTAGTGTTGGAAGAATGCCAAGTGACCGCCTTATTGCTTGCTCCATCGGGCACCACCGTGGCTCCCAGGGCATGAGTTTCTTCGGGATCAAGGGTAAGGGTTTCGTCAATCGTGACGCCTTCAACGGGTGTAGGCACCAACTTCATACTGGATACTATGATAACAACATTTCCCTGCACATTCGGTATAGTTATTGTCTTTTCATTCCTGGTAAAGTCAGTGGTTTCAACTCCGTTTATCTCAACAGTAACCTCATTGATTACGCAATTATCGTTGGCGGCGAGAATTGCAGTATATGTCTCTCCCTGAATAACGGTGTCCACACCGCCAAAGAGGATGTGCTCCTCTGTTGCGTCAACGGTTACAGAGTATTCACCAAGTACGGTGACTTCGCAGGTTACTCTGTGATCGCCAGCAATTGCCGTAATTGTGGCAGTACCGGGCGCAACACCGGTAACTTCGCCATTTGCTACTGTTGCGATATTGGTTCTATTTGTTTCCCAAGTTACAGTTTGATCCACTCCTTCGGGCGCAGCTACGGCAGCCGTAAGGTTAATCGTTTCTCCCTGTACGATCGTTGCAGCCGTTTTATCAAGTGCTATGCTTGTAACGTTCGGAGTGGCAGACTCTGCTACGTGAACGACGCAAGTTGCTGTGTATGTGTTGCCTTCTTTAACTATGGATGCAGTGATAAGTGCCTCACCACTAGCCATAGCTTTTATACTGCCGCCTTCAACAGTTGCCACTGTATTATCAGAAGAACTCCAGCTGACAGATCCACTCGCATTTGCAACGGTAGCATTGATTGTATATGTAGCATCTTTTGTAAGACCAATGGCTGTTTTATCCAACGTAATGCTCGGTACTATAGTTACTTCGCCGCTGCCGCCCTCGGCTGCTTTTACTGTAATCTCGCAGGTCTCAACAAATCCATTTACCGTTGCACTGATTGTAGCCGTTCCGGTGCTATGTGCTGTAACTACACCGAAATCATTGACCGAAACACATCCGTTATTGCTCGACCAAGTGATTTTTCCCGCAGGATATGCCGCAGCAGATATGGCAAACATATCTCCTACCTCGATTTCGGTTTGTGCCGTACCAAGCTTAAGGCCGTTGACGGTGATACCGCATTTGGCAGAAATGTTATTAGCAGATGTTGCAACAATTTCTGTATATCCGGGGCCAACAAGGGTTACAAATCCATCGTTCACTTCGGCCACATTGGGATTGTCAGATCTCCAAGTAACGGTCTGGTTGGCGGCGTTTACGGGTTTTACGGTGGCAGTAAGCTGGCGGCCAACGTCACCGAGGGTAAAGGACATGTTCAGCGCATTCAGGCTGACAAAGTTGACCGATACGGGCTTGACGGTAACAGCACAGGTAGCTGTATAGTTACCATCTACAGACTTTGCCGTAATGGTAACAGCGGTATCACTAGCTCTTATTCCCTTTATCATACCGTTTGCATCAACTGTAACGATACTATCGTGAGAGGATGACCATACAACATTCTTATTTGCTGCATTTGCAGGCTGAACGGCGGCGTGGAGCAGCTCGGTCTGGCCGACTTCGAGAGTTATGCTATCTCTATGCAGGGTTACACCGGTGGCAGGAGTGGTATTCACATAGTTGCCATCGGGGTTGGCTGTGACGAGCTTGTCGCCGAGGGATACTTTTTTGTTTGTGATCTCTACCGCATATTCAAATTCAGAAGGATACTGAAAGACACTGTCAGTTGCTCCATCCTGTGAAATAACAAAAACAAATCCGTCGACTTCCTCGCTGGCTCTGGGGAAACTTCCGCCTTTGTCAATCTCGGCGGCGCGGGCTTCTTTGTAGGCGGCTTCGGCAAGCTTGAGGGCGGTGTTGCGGTCGGTTTTTTCCACCACACCGGAGAACGTGGGAATAAGCACGGCAGCAAGAATTGCTATGACCGCGATAACTACGACCAATTCAACTATTGTAAAGCCCTTGCGGGTTCTCATGTGCATTCGCTCCTTTTTGTCGGCGGCGCGGGCGGGCGCGCCATAGTACAAACCTCCTGCCAAGCCGCAAAGCTCCAAAAAATCCGCAACGGACGGATTTTTGGGTACGGCAAAGCTATCCCTGCGCATAGGGATACATAATACTTATACACTTTTTTGACCGATTTGTCAATTAAATACGGGCAATTGGCAGAGATTGTAAGGGTTTGTTCATAATTATATGCGATTTTGGCGGAGGTGATGAGTTTTGGGGCGGTGGGAGGGCAAAAAGCGAGTGGTTGCACGGCAAATGCGGGAGGCAGGGGGCTGCCTCCCCTACGACGACAACCATAATAGGAGAGGTACGAGTGGTAAGCTTCCACCTCATCCGTCAAAGCCTGCGGCTGACACCTTTCTCGCTGCGGCTCGGTCACGCTCGCGTTCTAACAGTCCACCGGACTGTTATTCATTGCGCTCGCGCCGCTTCGCTACCTCATAGGAGAAGGCTTGCGGGAGATTGGAGCATTGGCGGGAGGCAGGGGGCTGCCTCCCCTACGACGACAGCACATAATAGGATAGGTGCGAATGGTAAGCTTCCACCTCATCCGTCAAAGCCTGCGGCTTTGCCACCTTTCTCGCTGCGGCTCGGTCACGCTCGCGTTCTAACAGTCCACCGGACTGTTATTCATTGCGCTCGCGCCGCTTCGCTACCTCATAGGAGAAGGCTATACGGGGCGGCGGGAACTT
>JAZOWC010000012.1:0-20955 GCA_045658985.1 Oscillospiraceae bacterium | reverse complement strand
GTATATTACCAAAAAACCCCCTCACTCTTGTGGGGGTGATGCGGTTTTGGGTTAGCGATCAATTTTGAGATAAATGAGGCAGCCTAGTAATATCACTATAAGAACCAATCCTACGTATGCCCAATAATTGCTGCCATAGTCATTGTTGGGTATCACCACTCTGCTAACTCCCCATACAATGATAAACACAACAATGGATATTACCGACAACCTCATTACAGCTTTTTTCATAGGGTAGCTCTCCTTTGCGGTTATCCCGCCGACAGGTTTTTAATTTTCACCAGATGATGACTGTTTATCAAAAGCCTGCTCTATCAGCGACGTATCAATGCAGAGGTCTGCGCATACTTTGTAATAATATCCATTGTGGCGAATCTGGTATCCATTTTCTGATGTTACGGTAACGGTCTCGATCACATTACTTTTCTCGTCCAGCCAGGTAAGCATATAAATATAATTCATTTCATCATTTGACTCGGCAGTCTTTTCAAATCTCAGCGAGTTGATATCCTCCGTGATTTTGCTGATAAGCTCACTGTCCGAAATCCTCACCTCTTCGCTCGTAAGACCTGACTTTATGATAATAGTGCTTGCCTGTCCTATATCATATCTCACAGACTTGCCAATACAGCCGGTCAATCCCAATACACATATCAGTGACAAAACCATAGCTATATACTTCTTCACAGTATTTACCTCCTCTTAAGCCTAGTTCATAGAACTGTCAGCTATACACCGAACCATGCACTCTTTGATTTTGCTCACCACGCCCAAGCGGACGTGGTGAGAATTTTT
This sequence comes from Oscillospiraceae bacterium, assembly GCA_045658985.1. Classification (GTDB taxonomy): domain Bacteria; phylum Bacillota; class Clostridia; order Oscillospirales; family Butyricicoccaceae; genus RGIG3513. Next base: position 20,160 of record JAZOWC010000012.1, on the reverse strand, counting down.
TATTCCTTGGGTTTGTTGGCGTCCAGCAGGTATTCCATAGCCAGTCTGTAAAGTTCTGTGCCTTCGTATATCTGAGTGTAGTGATTGCGCTTGGCGTAGCTTATCTGCGTATGTCCGTTATAGTCCAGATAGGGCTCCTCGATCATATAGTAAAAGTTGATGCTGCCCACGGCTTCCTTGCCTCTCTCAAAGCCGTTGTAATTGCCCGAGAGCACGTCGCTCTTGAAGGCGTTGAGCAGTCTCGTGATACGCACGTCAGGCTCAGCAAAGTTGATTTCCCAGTCGGTTATCTCAGTTTTGTCGGCTGCTATGGCGTCCTCTTTGGTCTCGTATTCTATGCCGAACTTTTCTTCGTATGCGCTGACACCGTACATATTGAGATTGACCTGATAGGGTGTGAGGTCATTGAATGCCCAATTGTACTTTTTGATCAAAAAATCCACCTCGTTGACCTTGTCACGCATCATGGACTGTGCGCTTGTGGGATCGGCAAGCAGCGGATCGGTGACGGGCAGGGTGTAATGGCGCTTGATGGTGCGCAGGGGTGTCCAATATGTGATATTGACGCTGATTACATAGCGGCTGTTGTAGGAGGTTATATCCGCTCTGTACATGGTATTGCGGATATGCTCATCGTCTTTTTTCTGAGCTACGATCTTGCGGTGGATGCTCATCAGCTCGGCTATCGAAATATCTCCCTCGCTGACGCTCAGCTGATCGCCCTCAACAGAGATTATTGCATTCTCCACGCGGGAGGCGTTGGGGACGTATTTTTCGATACCGAATACGTCCAGAAACACGGTGCAGAACAGCACGGTCACCACGGCGGCAAAGACGGCAAAGCCTTTGACGGCAGACATTTTGACTCTGAAACTCTTGCGCAGAGCCATGGTGGCGACGATGTAGCCTATAGCGCCGCCTATCAGTGCAAACACGTACATGGCAAGACCGGTCTCAAAGCCCATGATGCCGTAGATGAATGCGCCGATGACGATGGCGCAGCCGGACGCGAAGCAATACTTGAATACGGGACGCAGAGACTTGACGGTGATTATGTCGCCTGCAGTCTCCATATTGCGGGTTTTGTACAGACAGAGGGAGACAAGGATCATTGCCGCGGCCAAAAGGGTGAGAATGCCGAGATAGGTCCATATATAATCTTCGACGATCAGGTAGCGGTAAGCCTCCTGCCATTTGTAGAACCGAAACTCGCTCATCATATACACCACGGGCGAGAATACGGTCATCACCGTCTGCCCTACACCGTAGCCGTAGATAAGCACGTCAAGTGCGGCATGGACGATACTCTCGATGACCACGGCGGTAAAGTTGAGGATTCCGTAGAGCACGGGCATCATAAACCACGTACCCACTATCATACAGAGCAGCACGGCAAAGGAGTAGAAGAATATACACATCATGCTCGTTGTGCAGAGCCAAATGGATGCGGCTTTGAACACCTCGCCGTTCATACCGCGGTTGAACAGTACGACCAGCAGAGTGAGCAGGTAGATCAGCAGGTTGGGTACTATCGTAAAAGACAGGCCTGCGGCATAATTAGCGCAGAACAGTCCCTCGCGGCTAACGGGCAGCGAATGGTACATAACAGACGAGCGGAGATTAAAAAGATAGCTGAACACGGCCAACGCGGAAATGCAGGAGAAGCACGCCGACATTATTACCGAGCCCTGAGGGATAAACTCCACTATATCCAGAGCCGCGTCATGATAGTCATACTGATTGACAAATGTCAGCGGCATAATAAGCGCCCATATGGCAAAATATCCGATAGCTATGGGCCAGAAGCGCATCACGGTCTTTTGGAACACGCCGAGGTCAAAGTACGATCTCTTTGACTGCATAGTCTACACCTCCCAGCTCATAAATAAATATCTCCTCCAGCGAGATAGGCAGAATATCGAAAAATACGGGGGATTTTTTGGCAGCCATGATGCTGACTTCGTCGGCACTGCCGCGGACTATCAGGGTATGGATTCTGCCCGTAGTGGTGTGGTGCAGTACCTCAAGACCTGTAGTGTCAAGCTCACCGTCCACGACGATCTGCAGCTTGACGATATTGTCCTGCAGGGAGCTGAGAGAGCGCTCAAGCATCATTTTGCCGTTGTTGATGACGCCCACGTGATCGCACACGTCCTCAAGCTCACGGAGGTTGTGGGAGGATACCAGCACGGTCATTCCCCTCTCGGTGACGTCCTGCATCAGCAGGCTCCATATCTGACGGCGCATAACGGGATCAAGTCCGTCAACCGGCTCGTCAAGTATCATCACGTCGGGATGCATACACATAGCCAGCCAGAATGCCGACTGCTTCTGCATACCTCTGGACAGCAGGCGTACGGGGCGCTTTTCGTCCACCGAAAAAGCCTGACGGAGTTTTTGGTATCTGTCCTCGTCGAAGCGATTGTAGATGCTCTTGTAGAAGCTCTTCATATCCCGTGTGCTGGCTGCGAGAAAATAAAACACGTCATCGGGGATATATGCTATCCGCTGCTTGATGTCGTTGTTCTCGTATACCGGCTGACCGTCTATAAAAATCTCGCCCTCGTCCTGACGGTACACGCCCGTAAGATGGCGTATAAGGGTGGTCTTGCCTGCGCCGTTGGCGCCCACGAGACCATATACGCCGCCTCGGGGCGCAAACAGATCGACTCCGTCAAGAGCGCGGAAATCATCAAAAGTCTTGACAAGACCTTTAACCTCTATCATCTGTGTACTCCTCCTTTATCATAGAAATAAGCTCATCGGCCGTCACGCCCAGAAAGGCAAGCTCCTTTACAGTCTGTGTGAGCGTTGATTTGAGCTCGTCACAGCGTTTTTTGAAAACCTGCTCTCCCGATGCGGCAAAGCTTCCTCTGCCGCTGACGGTGTATATATATCCTTCTTCTTCAAGCTCGCGGTAGGCACGCTGAATGGTATTGGGATTTACAGACAGTCCCGATGCAAGCTCTCTTACGCTTGGCATCCTCTCGTCGGGTTTGAACACTCCCGAGATTATGTAGCCGCGTAATCGTTCTTTGAGCTGGATATATACCGGCTCGCCTCCTCGAAAATCAATTACTGCCAATATATTCCCTCCTTCTTTGCGTCTTGAGTGTATTAAGTGTCTTAATACACTTGTATAGTAACACGGACTTTTGAAGTTGTCAATATCAAGTCTGTGTATTTTTTGTAAACAGCTGAATATAATGATCAGGGTAAACACAAAGACGGGAGGAATACAAAATGGATATTGACGATCTGATATTCAAAGGCCAGCCCTACTACCCCAGCGAAAGATGATTAACACTCCGTCTCCGCTGCGCATAGAATATAGCGTGTTCCATATTCTGTACAAGGCGGTGACCAAATGTACTCATATCAAAGAAACTGCTGCTGCGGCGGATGTGCTTGCGGAAGAAGGGGTAATTGCGGCGGATGCACGGGATGTGCAGGATGCAGCCGCTGCTCAAACTGTACCGCTTGCAGCGGTGGCTCAGGCGGCGAGTATTCATACTGCTACTGCAGCAGATACGTTGATGTGCCGATGTGCATATACTACGGTGAGGGATACTCACAAAGTGACTCCCTGCAGTCTATAGATCAGTCTCTGTCAACCATCGCTCAAGGCACCCGCTGCGGATGCTGAGAAGAACGGCGCACCTGCGCCGCTCTACATAGTATAGATCTGAAACACAAAACAGACCTCCGGGAGCATAAACTCTCGGAGGTCTTTCGACTGTCAGAGAGCCGCTTTGCCAAGCAAAGCCGGGCTCTCTTCGACATTTTTGGCCCCGCACTGCGGTGCGGTTTCACCGTTTTTCTGCGGAAAAACGGCGGGGCGGGGTATTTTTGCCCGGCGCATGTCCGTGCAAAAATTGATAAAAAAACAGACCTCCGGGGAGTTTGAATCCTCGGAGGTCTGTGATATTTGGATATATTGACTTTTCAGTCCTGCCAGCGGCCGTCGTGGATCTCGGTGGCCACGCCGCTTGCCAGCGACTTGGGCACATCTATGAGACGCTGATTGCGGGAGCCGCGGAATCTCAGCATCAAACTGCGCTGTGAGAGCACGAATCTGCCATCTACCAGTACATCGCAAAGCCTGAGCAGCTCAAACTTGTCGCCGCCTGCCTGCATAAGCTCCTCGAATGTATAACCCGAGTAGGCCGCAAGCTCCAGGCCGGCGTCTTTGATCTTTCGGGCCAGCGGGAGAAGGCTGGTTGCCTGCTCAAAAGGCTCACCGCCCGAAAAAGTCACGCCCGAAAGCATAATATCATCGCTTATGCGATCCCACAGTGTGTCGGTATCCACAACCTCTCCCCCATTAAAATCATGGGTCTGCGGGTTGTGGCAGCCCTCGCAATGGTGGGGGCAGCCTTGGGTAAATACGGTAAATCTGAAGCCGGGGCCGTCGGTGATGGACTCACCTACCACTCCTGCTATTTTCAGCTCAGACATTGTGCTTTACTCTGTCCTTTTCTTCTGCGCGCTTGGCGTTGTTCCACTTGCTCAGTGTGCCGACCAGATAGCCGGAGATACGGCGCATACGCTCAAACTGAGGACCTTCGTCATCTTCGCTTCTGCCGCAGCAGGGGCATTCGTCGCCGATGATGCCGGTATAGCCGCAGACGGGGTCACGGTCAACGGGATGGTTGATGGAGCCGTAGCCGATGCCTGCATCGTGCATTGCGCGGACAACCTTCTCGAATGCTTCCAGATTCTGGGTGGTATCGCCGTCCAGCTCAACGTAGCTGATATGACCGGCGTTGGTCAGAGCGTGGTAGGGAGCTTCGATATTGATCTTGTCGATAGCCTTGATGGGATAATATACGGGGACGTGGAAGCTGTTGGTGTAATAATCTCTGTCGGTAACGCCGGGGATGATACCGAACTTCTTCTTGTCCATTCTGATGAATCTGCCCGACAGACCCTCTGCAGGGGTTGCAAGCAGGGTGTAGTTGAGCCGGGTCTCCTGGCTCTTGCGATCCATATACTGACGCATAAAGGTGATGATATCCAGACCAAGGTTGCGGGACTGTACGCTCTCGCCGTGGTGCTTGCCGGTCAGTGCCACAAGGGTCTCTGCCAGACCGATAAAGCCGACGGACAGTGTGCCGTGCTTGAGGATCTCACCAAGCTCATCGTCGGGAGAGATCTTGTCCGAGTCGATCCATACGCCCTGTCCCATCAGGAAGGGGAAGTTGCGCATCTTCTTGCGGGCAACGATGCAGTAACGGTCATACAGCTGCTTGCAGCACAGATCAAGCTTGCGCTCCAGCTCCTCAAAGAACCACTCGATGTTGCCGCGGCTCTTGATAGCGATTCTGGGCAGGTTGATGGAGGTAAAGGACAGATTGCCTCTGCCGAAGCTGATCTCCTTGTCTCTGTCGTGGATATTGCCCATAACTCTGGTACGGCAGCCCATATATGCGATCTCGGTCTCGGGATGGCCGGGCTTGTAGTACTGCAGATTGTAGGGAGCGTCAATGAAGCTGAAGTTGGGGAACAGTCTCTTGGCGCTTACGCGGCAGGCCAGCTTGAACAGATCGTAGTTGGGCTCGCCGGGATTGTAGTTGATGCCCTCTTTGATACGGAAGATCTGTATGGGGAATATGGGAGTCTCACCCTTGCCCAGACCTGCCTCGGTGGCAAGCATAACGTTCTTGATGACCATTCTGCCCTCGGCGGAGGTATCAAGACCGTAGTTGATGGAGGAGAAAGGAGTCTGGCTGCCTGCACGGGAGTGCATGGTGTTGAGGTTGTGTACCAGAGCCTCCATAGCCTGATAGGTGGTATTGTCGGTCTCGCTCAGTGCGTTGTCATAGGCGAATTTTGCGATATTCTCGTATGCCTCGCCCTCGATACTGAAGGACTTGGCGATCTCGGCTTCACACTGCTTGTACTCCTCGGTCATATTGATCTGAGGATAGATGTCCTTTTCTTTCCACAGCTGCTTGATGGCCTGCTTGATATCGTTCTGCTTGCCGGCCACTGCGGGGACGGTCAGAGCGGCAGCTTTGGCAAAGTTGGAAGCATAAATACGGCGGAAGGTCTTGGTGACGCCCTTGGCTATTGCATAGTCAAAGTTGGGGATGGACTGGCCGCCGTGCTGATCGTTCTGGTTGGCCTGAATGGCGATGCAAGCCAGAGCGGTGTAGGTCATAACGTCGTTGGGCTCGCGCAAAAAGCCGTGACCGTTGGAGAAGCCGCCTCTGAACAGCTTGTCGATATCGATCTGGCAGCAGGTGGTGGTCAGGGTGTAGAAGTCGAAATCATGGATGTGGATGTCGCCCTCGCGGTGTGCACGGCTCTGCTCGGGAGTCAGGATGTACTTCTCATAGAAGTCCTTGGCACCCTCGCTGCCGTACTTGAGCATAGTGCCCATGGCGGTATCGCCGTCAACGTTGGCGTTGTCACGCTTGAGATCGCTGTGCTCGGCATCGGCAAAGGTGATCTCGCTGAAAATACGCATAAGATTGGTATTCATCTCTCTGGCTCTGCTGCGCTCGGCACGGTAGATGATATACTTCTTGGATACCATTGCGTATCCGTTGTTCATAAGAACGGTCTCAACGGTGTCCTGAATATCCTCAACACCGGGAGCCTCGTCGCCGAAGGTCTCTACGAGCTTCTCCTCAACAAGCTTTGCCATCTGCTCGCTCTCGCCGTTGTCGCGGCGGTTGCAGGCGGTCATGGCCTTGCTGATAGCGGATGCGATTTTTTCTCTGTCGTAGGGAACTTCTCTTCCGTCTCTCTTTTTGATCCTGGTAAACATGATTCTTACCCCTTGTATGTCATTTTTCAAATTAAACACTATATTGCGCTTCGGCTACGCCATTAATTATAGAACACAAGATATTGTGGTGTCAAGGGCAAAAATGCAGTTTTGCAAAACAATTTCTTGTGTGTTTTTGCACCTGACTGTACTGTTTTGGGGACACAAAAAAGCCCTTTGCCGCAAAGGCAAAAGGCTTTACAATATATGGGATTATGTTATTTGTGATACTTATTTCCGCCGTTGATGCCGAGGGCGCGGTATATCTGCTCAAGCAGCATGACCTGCGCAAGATGATGGGGAAAGGTCATAGGCGACATACTCAGGCGCATATCGGCTTTTGCTTTGACCGAATCGTGCATACCCTCGGAGGAGCCGATGATAAAGCAGATTTTGGACACGCCGCTGTTTTGCAGCTGCTGCAGCTTGTCGGCCAGAGCCTCGCTGGATATGGTCTTGCCCTCGATGCACATGGCTACGGTATAGGCGCCATGGGGAATTGCCTCCATGATTCGGGCGGCTTCTTTTTCCAGTCCGCCCTCTTCGGGCAGACGGCAGGTCTCCAGTCTGCAGAATGCCTGCAGGCGTTTTTCGTACTCGGCACAGGCATCCTTGTAGAAGCTTTCTTTCAGCTTGCCGCAGCAGATAAGCTTGATGTACAGCACTTATCTCACCTGTCCGTTGCCGCGGACGATATACTTGTAGGAGCATATCTCACGCAGGCCCATGGGGCCTCTTGCGTGAAGTTTCTGGGTGGAAATACCGATCTCCGCGCCGAAGCCCATCTCCTCACCGTCGGTGAATCGGGTGGATGCATTGACGTACACAACCGCCGAATCAACCGCCGCGGTAAATCTTGCCGCCTCGGCGGCATCTTCGGTGACTATGCAGTCGCTGTGTTTGGTATGATGGCGTGAAATATGTTCTATAGCTTCCTCTGTACTGTCAACGACCTTTACAGCAAGAATGTAGTCCAGAAACTCTCTTCCAAAGTCGCTGTCCTGAGCGGGAGTCACGTTTTTGAGTATCTCGCGGGCTTTGGCGTCACATCTGAGTTCCACGTTCTTCTCGTTGAGTCTGGTCTGTGCCATGGGCAAAAACTGTGCCGCGATGTCCTTGTGAACAAGCAGGGTCTCGGCGGCATTGCACACGCTTGTGCGCTGTGTCTTGGCATTGAAAATTATATTGACCGCCTTGTCCATATCGGCAGAGGGCGCTACGTACACGTGGCACACGCCCGTACCTGTCTCAATAACGGGTACCGATGCATTCTCCACCACCGAGGATATGAGTCCTGCGCCGCCTCGGGGAATAAGCACGTCGATATAACCGCGCAGGCGCATCATCTCACGCGCGGTCTCGCGGGAGGTGTCGTGAAGCAGCTGGATGCAGTCTTCGGGCAGACCGACAGAGGCTACAGCATCACGCATAATGCTCTCCAGCGCAAGGTTGGAGTGTATGGTCTCCTTGCCGCCGCGGAGGAATGCCGCACTGCCGGCTTTGAGGCAGAGTACTGCCGAGTCGACGGTGACGTTGGGGCGTGCCTCATAGATGATGCCTATGACGCCCATAGGCACACGTACTTTGGAGACGGCAAGACCGTTGGGCAGGGTGTTCTCGCTGAGTACCTCCCCTACCGGATCGGGCAGAGAGGCAACTTTGAGCACCGAGGCGGCTATGCTCTCGATGCGCTGAGCGGTCAGAGTAAGTCTGTCCAGCATGGAAGGTGTCATGCCGTTGGCTTTGGCCTGCTCGATATCTTTGGCATTGGCAGACAGAATGGTGTCTATATTGTCCAGCAGTGCTCGCGAGATGGCATTGAGTGCGGCATTCTTCAGCTCGGTACCTGCTACAGCCAGCACCTTTGCCGCGGCGCAGGCACGAATGCCCATGGATTGAAGTTCGGTCATTGTTTATGCCTCCTTTGAGGGAAGAAATAAGGTGCCAACCTGCTTGCCGTCAAGCAGATCGTATATTTTGGTCAGGTCGTTGCTGTTCATTATGCACATGGCGCAGCCGGCTTTGGTGGCGATCTTGGCTGCGGCGATCTTGGTTGCCATACCGCCCGTGCCGACCTTGGTTCCCGCGCCGCCCGCCATACGCTCTATGCCCTCGTCGATCTTTTCGACCACAGGGATAAGCTTGGCCGTGGGATCGGTGTTGGGGTTGGCATCATACAGTCCGTCGATATCGCTCATCAGTATGAGTCCGTCGGCCTGAGTCAGGGACGCAACGATGGCCGAGAGGGTATCGTTGTCGCCTATCTCGATTTCCTCTACCGAGACGGTGTCATTCTCGTTGACTATAGGAATGGCTCCCCACTGCTGCAGCTGAGAGAAGGTATTCTCAACGTTATGCTTGCGCTTGGGGTTCTCTATATCCTCACGGGTGAGCAGCACCTGCGCGATCTTGTGATTGTATTCGGAGAAAAACTTGTCGTACAGATACATCAGCTCGCTCTGTCCTACGGCAGCAGCGGCCTGACGCTCTGCGGTGGTCTTGGGGTATACTCTCAGACCAAGCTTGGCGGTACCTACAGCGATAGCGCCCGAGGACACCAATATAACCTGCTTGCCGCTGTTGTGGATGTCCGAAAGCAGCTTGCACAGACTCTCTATACGGCGCATATTGATGAGGCCCGTATCATAAGTCAGAGACGACGAGCCGATTTTGACAACGATCTTTTTTGCATTCTTGAAGTATTCCATAAGGGCCTCCCAAAAAAGCTTTGAGCTTGTTAACGAATATTGTACCATCGGCTTTACAAAAGTTCAAGCGGTTATTGAAAAACAGGATAAATAATGGTAGAATAATATATAATATAATGTATATAGGAGTATGTAAAAATGATAAACGGAAAAACCGTAATCTGCGTGTCCAACGCATCCAACCACGTCCGCACCAACGGAGAAGCGCCCCGCGATCTGTGGCTCAACGACACCTACAGTGCGGCTGTATATAACGCAGGCGGCATCGTAGTCGTCACCGGCGAGCGCGGAGCAGAGGACTACGCCGAGCTGTGCGACGGACTGCTGCTTATAGGCGGCCCTGACATCGATCCCGAGCTCTACGGCGAGACCAAGCAGAGCGACACGGTCAAGGTCGACCCTATCCGCACCGCGTTTGAAGTGCCCCTTGCCAAAGCATTCATTGAGCGTAAGAAGCCCATATTCGGTATCTGCCGCGGCTTCCAGCTGCTCAACTGCATCCTCGGCGGCTCCCTCTATCAGGATATAGTGGAGGAGCTCGGATATATCCACGTGGGCACCAACGCCATACTCCGCCACAATATCACAGCCGACGAAGGCTCTATTATGCACGATCTGTTCGGCAAGGAGTTCAAGGTCAACAGCTATCACCATCAGGCTGTCAAAAAGCTTGGCGACGGTCTGCGTGTCACCGCACGCTCGGTAGAGGGCATCATCGAGGCATTTGAGCACGAGAGCCTGCCTATATTCGGCGTGCAGTTCCACCCCGAGCGCCTTACCGACAGCTGGTTTGACGGCAAGACCCAGGATTTTGCGCCTTTGTTCAAATACTTTGTTGATATGACCAAAAACAACGGCTGACGGAGCAATAGACAATGATCAACGGAAAAAGCGTAATCTGCATATCCAACGACTCCAACCACCGCGCCACCAATGGCATGGAGCCGAGAGATCTGTGGCTCAATGATTTTTACTGTGAGGCGGTGGACAATGCCTGCGCAGTCATCGTCATCACCGGTGAGCGCAGTGCAGAGGATTATGCAGATCTCTGCGACGGACTGATCCTGTCCGGCGGCGCCGATATTGAGCCGGAATATTTCGGCGAGACCATTCTCAACGACAGTGTACGCACCGATCCCAGACGCACGGCATTCGAGTACCCTCTTGCAAAAGCCTTTATCGACCGCAAGAAGCCAATTCTGACCATCTGCCGCGGTTTTCAGGTACTCAACTGCTTTTTGGGCGGCACACTCTATCAGGATCTGCCCGAACAGCTTGGGTTCGTGCATTTTGACACCAGAATATTCCATCCCGTCACAACCGAGCCGGGCAGTGTCCTGCACGGACTGTTCGGGGATCAGTTCAGGGTAAACAGCTTCCACCATCAGGCCATCAAGGATCCCGGCCGCGGCCTGCGCGTGACAGCACGCTCGGTGGAGGGCATTATCGAAGCATATGAGCACGAGACCCTGCCCATAATCGGCACACAGTTCCATCCCGAGCGTATGTCGGGACGGTGGTGCGAGGGCAAGACTCCCGATTTTGCTCCCCTGTTCAAGCATTTTGTAGACATGACCAAAAAATAAACCACCTGCCGCCATCCGAAAGGAGCACAAAAATGAAAGCATATGAGCGTCTGATACGCTACACGTCTTTTGATACCATGTCCGACTCGTCAAGCACAAGCTCACCCAGCACTCCTGCACAGCTGAGTTTTGCAAAATACCTGCAAAGTGAGCTCGGCGATATCGGTATAAAATCCATCCTCAGCTCTGACGGATATCTCTACGCCCACATCCCCTCCAACGTGGAGCACTACGTGCCCGTGATCGGATTTATTGCACATCTCGACACGGCATCCGACGCTCCCTCGGACAACGTTCGCCCCAGAATCATCCACAACTATGAGGGCGGCGACATTACCCTCGATGACGGACAGCTGCTCTCCCCCTCTGAGTTTCCCGTGCTCAACGGCTACAAAGGCTGTGATCTGATCGTCACCGACGGACGCACTCTGCTGGGCGCAGATGACAAAGCAGGTATTGCGGAGATCATTACTATGGCAGAGTATCTGGTCTCACACCCTGAGTTCAGGCACGGTGACATAGCTATAGCCTTTACACCCGACGAAGAGATCGGACGTGGCGCAAAAGGATTTGATCTGCAGACCTTTGGAGCCGATTTTGCCTATACGGTGGACGGCGGCGCATTCGGTCAGGTGCAGTATGAGAACTTCAATGCCGCCTCGGCAAAAGTGTCTGTCACGGGAGTCGCTATACATCCCGGCGATGCAAAAGACAAGATGATCAACGCCATATCGGTGGCGCTGGAGCTTGACAGCATGCTGCCCTATGATGCACGTCCCCAAAATACCGAGATGTATGAGGGCTTCTATCATCCCACCTCCATAAACGGCACGGTGGAGAGCGCCACGCTCAAATACATTCTCCGCGACCATGACATCGAAGAACTGGAAAAGAAAAAATCCGCAGTCATCCGTGCCGCCGCACGCCTCAACGAAAAATACGGCGGTCAGGTGGTCTCTGTGGACATCAGAGACGGCTACCGCAATATGGCAGAGATCGTATCCCGCCGTCCCGAGATACTGGAGCTTGCACGACGCGCCATATCGGCTGTGGGCGGAACACCCGTGTCCAATCCCATCCGCGGCGGCACAGACGGCGCGACATTGTCGTATATGGGTCTGCCCTGCCCCAATCTGGGAACGGGCAGCCACAATCACCACGGCAGACTTGAGTTTGCCTGCGCGCAGGAAATGGACAAATGCGTCGGTATGCTTCTCGCAATAGCGGGTCTGGCTGCCGAAGACCAATAACACCGCAAATATCGGTAGTTTATATCATGGAGGGGATAGCTTGAAAACAGCCAAGATCTTTGTCGGTACATTGCTGGCACTATTTTGCATATGGGGCATATGGCGCTTTTGGGGCGTTGCAACCCCCTTTGTCGCCGCCATTATTGTGGCGTTTATACTGACGCCCTTTGTGGATCTGCTTGTCAAGAAGCTTAAGTTCCCCCGCCTGATTGCCGTACTGGTTTCGGTAGTGCTGATTCTGGCGGTACTTGTGGGTATTATTACGGGTATAGCCTACTTTGCCGTTACCCAGCTCACCTCACTGCTGGGCGAGATCATGGAATATGCCTCAAACTTTGACCAATTTATTGATATGATACTTGGGTATCTGCAAAAACTCCGTCTCCCCGAGTACGTCATCGAATTTGCCGACAATATCCTCCAGCAGGGCGACTCTTTTGTTACTTCCTTCCTGCAGAGGGTGCTGACCAGCCTCGTATCCATCTCTCTGGGCGCAGTAGATATAGTTGTCGTAGTGATATTGACCGTATATTTCACACTGGACGGCCGCACCATAATCCGCTCTATCGAAAATCTGCTTCCCGGCAAAGCGGGAGAGAGCTTTGACAGAGTGCTGGATGACGTCAACCACCTGACCTGGAAATACGTCCGATCCCGTGTCATACTGTCTCTTGGCATGGGCGTGGTCACATATTTCGGCCTGCTTATTATGGGCATCAAATATGCCCTGCTGTTTGCCCTGATCTCCTTCATCCTCGACTTTATCCCCTATTTTGGCTCGCTTTTGGCAGGTGCGCTTGAGATATTCTATGCTCTGCTGACAGGTTCTCTGGGTCTGGCTATTGCCGTGGCAATATTCGTGCTCGTTGTGCAGCAGATAGAGGGAAATATCGCAACTCCCAAGATCTCCGGCGACGCAACGGGTATCCACCCCATCACCATTATGTTTGCGCTGCTTGCCTGCAACGTGCTGTGGGGCCCCTTTGGTATGCTTATATCCACTCCCATCGCAATAATAGTAAAAACCATTCTTTCGGAAGTCCACCGTTTTCTTGTGTCCGACGATGACAGCGCAAACGGCGCCTCGGGATCGGGCAATAACAACACACCACAAACCGTATGAGTGAAATATCAGCACAGAATATATGTCTGTCTTTTGGCGAAAACGAAATACTCAAAGACCTGAGTTTTGAGGTCTTTGCAGGAGAACGGGTGGGTCTTGTGGGCCCCAACGGCTGCGGCAAGAGCACCCTTCTCAAACTTATAGCCGGCGAGCTTAATGCAGATTCCGGCTTTATTGCTTTGCCCTCAAACCGCACAGTTGGCATACTCAAGCAGCTGCCCGATTATCCCACCGAGGTTACTGTGCGGCAGGTGCTGTGGAGCGCCTTTGAGCGTATAGAAAAGTTGGGCGAAAAGCTCCGCAGTCTCGAGAGCGACATGGCAGAGGGCAAGGATATCGATATGCGCGCCTACGGCGAGAAGCAGACGGCATTCGAGGCTCTTGGCGGCTACGAGCTTGACGTGCGCTACAATATGATGACCAACGGCCTGCGTATCACTCCCGAGATGCAGGATCGCTCGTTTATGAGCCTGTCGGGCGGCGAAAAAACCCGAGTCAGCCTCGCACGACTGATGCTGACAGGTACGGATATTCTGCTTCTGGACGAGCCTACCAACCATCTGGACATTGACTCCATCGAGTGGCTGGAAAACTGGCTCAACACCTACAAGGGCGCCGTGCTCATAGTGTCTCACGACAGATATTTTCTCGACAAAGTCACCACCCGCACCCTTGAGCTTTATGACAAAGCCATAGTCTCATGGCCGGGAAATTACTCCTACTTTGCCGAGCGCAGAGATGAACTTGCCGCCCAGCTTGAGAGCGCCAAGCGCCGTCAGGACAAGGAGATAGCCCGCCTCAGCGAGATCAGCGAGCGTATGAAGGGCTGGGGTATGGGAAACAAAAAGGTTATGAAAAAAGCCTTTGCCATCCAAAAACGCGTGGAGCGTATGGAGCGCATCAAGACCCTCAAGCGCGAGCGCAAGATGTCGGGCCGGTTCAGCGAGGCCGAGCGCTCGGGAGACGAGGTATTCAATATCGAGCATCTGACGGTAGGCCATCCTCCCCGCAAGCTTATCGAGGATTTTTCGGCTATGGTGCTTCGTGGTGAGCGTATTGCCATCGTCGGCCCCAACGGCTGCGGCAAGACCACCATGCTGGAGGTCATTATGCGTGAGCAGACGCCAATGGGCGGCTACATATTCGAGGGCACGGGCGTCAAAAAAGGCTATCTGCCTCAGGTGGTGTCATTCCAGAACCCCTACCGCAATATTCTGGACACTATGCTGTTTGAGACGGGCGCAAGCACCCAGCAGGCCCGCGACAGACTGGCTGTGTATGATTTCAGGGGCGAAGAGGTATTCAAGGAGGTCTCCGTCCTCTCAGGAGGCGAAAAGACCCGCCTGCAGCTGTGCTTGTTTATGGGTAAGAGCGTCAACACTCTGTTCCTCGACGAGCCTACCAACCATCTGGACATTCTCTCCCGTCAGTGGGTTGAGGACGCCATAGACGAATACTCCGAGACCCTGATTTTTGTCAGCCACGACAGATATTTTATAGACCGTTTTGCCACCCGTATCTGGCTGGTGGAGGACGGCAGGATCACCGACTTTGACGGAGGCTGGGAGGCTCTGCGCGAGATGCTCCGCCGCCGCGAGATCACCGAAAAAGCCGCAAAGCAGCAAGCTATGCCCAAAGACGTGAAAAGAGAGGACAAGCGTCCCCAGAAAAACACCTCTCAGAAGGAGAAAAAACAGCTTGCCGCCAAGATCGCCGCCGCAGAAAAGCGGCTGGAGCAAATAGAAAGCGATATGCAGGAGTTTGCAACAGACTACGTCAAGCTGGGTGAGCTGTACGAAGAAAAAGAGCTGCTGGAGATCGAGCTGCTTGAACTGTACGAACTCAGCGACAGCTGAAAGCCGAAGCAGGATAGGCTTACTCTTGCAATTTTCAAAAAGCTGCGATATACCGAAATCAGAATTGGTAATGCGTAACGTGCTATACGTGATCGCAGGTGCCTCGTGCACAGCCAATTCTTTTTTTATTCCCAGCCACACAGTATTGTTTTACAATTATATTACACCGATCTGCCTATAGTAGACAAACCACAAGGTATATGTTATAGTTATGATAGAGCAACTATATAATGCTATAAGAATAAGTTTTGCAATGTTTATCAGGAGGCTTATGTGAAAAAGCAACTTTTGGTTTTCCTGCCGATTTTGATAATATGCAGCTTGTCTCTCCTTTTTGCAGTCAATGCTCAGGGTACGCCAACGGCGGTCATTCAGGCATCTGCCACCACTCTCGAACAGAGCGAAAAGTCGCAGACGGTGGAGTTCACCGTGCTTCTTTCCAACAAGAGTGCGGTAGCCCGTGACATTGCAGGTGTGGATTTTGTCCTCAAATCGGACAGTCCCTATCTGCGACTTGACGAGAAGGCTCTCGAGCTGACCGATGCGTTCGCATATGAATCGGCCTCGGACAGCACGCCTCAGGAGGGCAGTCTTGCAGAGCTGCTTTATCGCGAGCTCAGCACCTCAGCCGTCACTTATCGGGATGCCAAGTTCACCGCGCTCAAGCTGAAGGGTGACTCCCCTGCTCCCGTTGCCGACACCGAGTTTGCGCTGATGAAGATCAGAGCCACCCTGTCTCCCGACGCTCCCGCAGGTGAGTATACGGTGACCGCATCGGGATTTACGGCATCGGACACAAGCGGCAAGGCTATTATCACAGAGGATATTTCGTGCACAATTAAGGTTCTGGAGCCCATTACATCGGTGGGTGAGACTTTTACCACCTATTATCTGACCCTGCAGGGCAAGACCGTTGACGGTCAGGGCGGCGACATCGGTATCCACCTGAGGATGAAACTGACCGATGAGCTTCTGGCCGACACCGATGCATACGTCAACGTCAACTTTAACGATACCGACAGTCATATCCCCCTCACCGATCTGGATTATGACAGCGCAACCGACACCTACATACTGACCACACCTATCAAAGCCGCACACATGACCAAGCCGATCAACGTCACGGTATACAACGGCAAAGGACAGCACGGCTACGCGCTGAGCTACTCCATCAAAGGCTACTGTGATATGATCCTCGAGTATTACGCCGAGCAGTACCCCACTCTTGTTCCCATGATCCACGCAATGCTCAACTACGGTGCCGCCGCGCAGAAGTATTTTGGCGTTGATACCGACAATCTGGCAAACAACAATCTCAGCGATGCCGACGGCTGGGGCAGAATAGACGGTGTGACATCTATCGACAACATCTCGCCTACGGTGTTCAACGGCAAGTTTGAGGATGTTGGATTGACCAATCACACTATAGCGCTTATACTCAATGCCGAGACGGTCATCGACCACTATATCACCTTGGGCGCGGGAGAAAACATCGAGAACTATGAGTTCAAAGTGGACGGCAACCCCATCTCCCCCATGGAGCTTGGAGACAGATACCGTCTGGTCATTGACAAAATACCCGCATCCAATCTCCACAACGGCTACACACTCACCATCAGGCGCATCAGCGACTCAGCTGTATACGAGGTCACATACAGCGCCATGAACTATGTTGAGGCGGCATACGGAATCTACAAAGAATATCCCGAATATTCGGATCTCTGTGACCTGCTCAAGAGTATGTATCTGTACAACAACGCTGCACGAGTTTATTTTGGAAAGTGAGGCACATCAATGCAGAAAGAATATACCACACCCGTTGCCGAGATCATTGAAATAAAGGTAGAAGACGTGATGACCGGCTCTGATTTCGGTCTCCCCGAGATCCCCGTTGGCGGTCTGAAGCCCTACAAATTCGACTGATCGGATGTAATATACAAAACAGGAGCTCAACGGAGCTCCTGTTTTTTTGATATATTGGTTTTGATGATCTCCCCTATCAGGCTGCACACAATCTGAAACATGGGGTAAAAATAAAAACACATGGCAGCAAGCGGGCCGCACAGCATAGTTGTAAGCGGAACACTGCACATCAGATTCCACGGCACGAATGCACCAACCAAGGCCGTAGAATCGGCCATATGCCACGCGAGAGTCTTTCCGTGACGGCCTTGAACATCATACACGGGGCCAACCATCTGCTCGGTAATAATCAGCGATATAGTCTGATTGCAGAATGCCATATTGGCAAACAGGCTGAATATCAGGGTAGTAGGAAACAGTCCTACCCTATCAGAGAGTTTTTTGAGCAAGTCTTTTGCGCTGTCCAGCATCCCCGTGCCGTTAAATATTCCCGTACAGCAGCACGCAAGGGTTACCATCACTGCAATATTGACCATAGACACAAGACCGCCGCCACCAATCACCTGACTAAAAGCGCCGCTTCCGACGGGTGTATATCCCGTTATAGCGCTGCGCAGCATGGAGATCAAGGTGGTTTTTTGGACAAATACCGTTACAAATGCGGCAGCAATTATGCTGGCTGCCATAGATCTGCGTACGTTGACCTTCAGGATGGGCAATACGAGAACCAATACGGCGGGAACGGCCAGCCAGAGATTAACAGTGTACGAGTCGAGAATATCCGATGCGATAGAAGCGTCAGAAAAACTGACCGGATTCAAAACCGAAAGCACGCCATATATTACAACCGAAAGTGCAAGCGGAACAGCTGCCCGAGCCCACAAACCGGGCAGAATATCCGAGACCCGTGTTCTGCTCACCGATGCAGTCAGGTTGCAGCATCCGGAGGTGGGAGCCATTCGGTCACCAACGATAGCCCCCGACACAATAGCGCCGCAGAGCAGCGCAATATTCATTCCTCCGCTCTGTCCAAGTACGAGCAAAACAACGCCAACCGTGCTGACCGTACCGAACAGACTCCCCATAAAATACGAAATCAGCGCCGGAAGCAAAAAGGCAAAGAGCAAAAACAGCTGAGGCGGGATAAACTCAATGCCGTAATAGACAAAGAACGCTATTGTCCCCGACGAGCGCCACAGACCGGTCATAAATCCGATCAAAGCAAATATCCTGATAACCGGAAATGCTCCAGAGGCGCCTTTTAGTATCATGCGGAATATATCACGCAAGCCAAAGCCGCGGCTCAAGGCAACGGCCGAAAACACTATAACGCCAAGAGCAAGAGGATATATAAGTGAGATTCCGGATACAACAGCAAATGCAATACCGGCAAAAAAGACAAAAAATGCGATTAATGTAGCCAAATTATCACCCCGCAGTATGATATCACAAGTAGATGTCTAATTCAATAGCGCGTAAAGAAAACGATAAAGAAATACCAATATGGACATCTGATAGTGGGTTTCAATAAGAGGTATAAAAAATAGAGCGGGTTCGCCCGCTCTATTGAGATATGCCGATATTATATGTCATTTGATGCGATTTCCGCAATATGGACAGTACGCGCCCGATGTGAGGCTTAATCTGCCGCATTTAGAACAGCGGACTGTTTTGACACAAATAAAAGAACAGAAAACACAACAAAAGATACTGCGCCGACGTAAGCCCAAGCAAAGTTATCGAAGTTATTATTAAGAATATTAACTCCGCCGACTCCCCACGCGATAATAAAAGTGATCAATGAGAGTGCCGCGACGTATTTCAGGATTGTTCTCATAAAAAGACCTCCAAATATAGAAAAACAAAAGACTCTCAACTCTGTGCGGGAAACCAGGGTATACCGAGAAGCTCAAGAGTGAAAAAGAAACCGACAAAACAGGTCAAAAGAACCGAAAGTATGGCAATAATATTGAATACATTCACCGATATGGCAGTTAAAGAACGATGGCAGAGTAAAAGAACAATACGCAGCACAGCCAAAAAAGCGGCAACAAGCTGAAATACAAACAAAACAATGACTGCACCACTCGTGAGCGTAAGGGTATAGCTGCCCCAGACGGGAATATACATCAAAATATAAAGGAGCGGGAACACGAGTGATATAGCTGCGAAGAATAGGCCTCGTGGCGGATGATTATTCAAACGAATCCCTCCTGCTCTCAAAAATACTGTACTATATAAATAAAATACCGCAAAAAAATATATAAGTCAACAAAAACACAGAGGCTACACCAGCCGGTAGCGCAGAAACCGGCGTTGAGTCAGCCATCACCTCTGTGTAAAACTAATGCACAGTTAGATCAGGATGTATAATAACCGTCACACATGGCAAGAGTTTATATAGATACAGTATCATATATATGTGAGAAATACAATGGCGAGATAAAACAAAAAAGACTCAAATTTGAGTCTTTTTTGTTGTGTAGGCGTTACCTATCTTTCCGGGCCGTCTCCAGCCAAGTATTGTCGGCACAAATGAGCTTAACTACCGTGTTCGAAATGGGAACGGGTGGACCCTCATCGTAATCAACACCTACTATTTAATTGATGCGGGAAAATGGTGACCCGTAGGAGAATCGAACTCCTGTTTGCGGCGTGAGAGGCCGCCGTCTTAACCGCTTGACCAACGGGCCATATATATTAAACGGCAATGCCGTGTAATATCAATGGTACACCTTCAGGGACTCGAACCCTGGACACCCTGATTAAGAGTCAGGTGCTCTACCAGCTGAGCTAAAGGTGCATATCATACTCGCACCTTCAAAACCGAACAAAGTAACTTTCCGTATTCTTAGCAAGCGCCTGCATTTCTCTACTCGCTTGAACCTTACGCTAGTCAAGGTCAAGCCCTCGGCTTATTAGTACCGGTCAGCTGCATACATTACTGCACTTCCACCTCCGGCCTATCAACGACATAGTCTACGTCGAGCCTTACTCCA
>JAZOWC010000011.1:0-3375 GCA_045658985.1 Oscillospiraceae bacterium | reverse complement strand
ACGCAGAAAATCCAAACCCACCAAAACCACCACCGCCGCCGGGGGGTTCCCAGACGGCGGCGTTTTGGTGTGTGTTCTGTTTTTATTCGCTGACGTTTCCGGTTTTGAGCAGGCTTGCGTATTCGCTCTTGCGGGCTACGTTTCCAACAGCGCTCAGACTGCCGCTGCTGTAGTCAAATACGCGGTTTGCAAGCTTGCGGATATCCTCGCTTGTTACCGAGTCGATACCCGCTATAAGCTCATCCTCGCTGACTTCTCGGCCATAGATCATTTCGTTGCGGGCGATGGTGCTCATACGGGATGCGGTGCTTTCCATACCCATCAGCAGGGAGGTCTTGAGCTGCTCCTTGGTGCGGTGGAGCTCTTCCTGCGTGACGCCGTCGCGCTTGATCTCCTCGAATATCTCGTGGATCAGGCCGAGGGCCTTGCGTTCGCTGTCGCGGCTGAGGCCCACGTACACGCCCAGTACGCCTGCGCCCGTGTAGTTGGTGCAGAAGCTGTAGATGGAGTAGCACAGGCCGTTCTGCTCGCGCACCCGCTGGAACAGTCTCGAGGACATTCCCGCGCCGAGAATATTATTCAGCGCCTGCATAACAAATCTGTCGCTTGATCCGAGAGGCACGCCCTCAAAGCCCACGATCAGGTGGTTCTGCTCGATCTTCTTGCGGCGGGTGACGATACAGGGTTTGAAGCCCACGGCCCCATCCTCGGTCTTGTCGCCGCCTGCGGGGATGCTCTCAAGCTTGCGGCAGATCTCCTGCAGCGCCTCGTCGGAAATATTGCCGCAGAGGGAGACGAGAGTGTTGCAGGCGGTGTAGCGCTTTTTGTGATAATCGCGGAGCACCTCGGGGGTGATGGCGGCGAGGGTCTCTTTGGTACCGAGTACCGGTCTGCCGAGGGGGTCGCCTGCGTATATGTTCTGTGCAAACAGCTCGTTGACCAGATCGTCGGGGGTGTCCTCGTACATATCGATCTCCTCACAGATGACGCCGCGCTCGAGATCGGTCTCTTTTTGGTCAAAAACCGAATTAACGTACATATCCAGCAGCAGATCAACAGCCGTCTGCAGATGCATATCGGTGGTGCGAGTGTAGTAGCAGGTGTGATCCTTGCTGGTGAAGGCGTTGACCTGACCGCCTATTTCGTCAAAAGCGCAGGCGAGATCGGCGGCCGAACGGGTGGTCGTGCCCTTGAAAAGCATATGCTCCAAAAAATGTGAGATACCGTTTATCCCGGCGCTCTCGTGTCTCGAGCCGCTCTCTGCCCAGAAGCCGATGCTGCATGAACGCAGATAGGGAAGCTTCTCGCACAGAACGCGGACGCCGTTGTTGAGGATAATTTTTTCTACCATATAACAGTCCTCCTGAATATCGAGGGGTAAAGATTGTACAGACGGATATTTTTGCACATCCTGCGTCCGTGCAAAAATGGTAATTTGTAAAAAGCGGGAGGTGAGACCTCCCGCTCGTGTTTATATTATTGACGCGCAGGGCTCGATTATTCGCCCTTCTGCTCCATTTCGCGCAGAGCCAGCTTGCGGGACAGGTTGATTCTGCCCTTTTCGTCGATCTCGATGACCTTGCACCAGGTCTCGTCACCAATGTTGAGGACGTCCTCGACCTTCTCGACAAACTTGTTGTCCAGATGGTTGATGCGGATCAAACCTTCCTTGCCGGGGGAGAGCTCAACGAATGCGCCGAAGTTCATGATTCTCATAACCTTGCCGTAGTACAGATCGCCGACTTCGGGATCCTTGGCAATAGCCTCGATCATCTTCTTGGCCTTTTCGCCGTCTGCTGCGTTGACAGCTGCGATGCATACGCTGCCGTCATCCTCGATATCGATCTTGGTGTTGGTCTCGGCGGTGATCTTCTGGATAACAGCGCCGCCCTTGCCGATGACCTCACGGATCTTGTCGGGGTCGATGGACATACGGATCATCTTGGGAGCAAAGGGAGATACGTCGTCTCTGGGAGCTGCGATAGCCTTGAGCATAACCTCCTCGAGGATCTCGTGACGTGCGATGCGGGTCTTCTCGAATGCTTCTTCGATGATCTGATAGGTCAGACCGTCGTTCTTGATATCGACCTGGATAGCAGTGATGCCCTGCTCGGAGCCTGCTACCTTGAAGTCCATATCGCCGAAGAAGTCCTCAATGCCCTGAATATCGGTGAATGTGATGTGTCTGTCGCCCTCGGTAACAAGACCGCAGGAGATACCGGCAACGGGAGCCTTGATGGGTACGCCTGCATCCATCAGAGCAAGGGTGCTGCCGCAGACGGAGCCCTGAGAGGTGCTGCCGTTGGAGGACAGAACTTCGCTGACCAGACGGATGGCATAGGGGAACTCCTCAGCGGAGGGGATAACGGGCTCCAGAGCGCGCTCTGCCAGTGCGCCGTGACCGATCTCGCGGCGGCCGGGGCTGCGGGTGGGACGTGCTTCGCCTACAGAGTAGGAGGGGAAGTTGTAGTGGTGGATATATCTCTTCTCGGTCTCCTCAAAGGTGGTGTCCAGCTCCTGAGCATCACGCAGAGTGCCCAGTGTGCAGATGGTCAGAACCTGAGTCTGGCCGCGGGTGAACAGGCCGGAGCCGTGTACACGGGGGATAACGCCGACTTCGCTCGCCAGAGGACGGACATCGGTCAGGCTTCTGCCGTCAACACGCTTGCCCTCGTCCAGCAGCATACGGCGTACGACGAACTTCTGCAGCTTGTACATAGCTTCGCCTACCAGATCGACGTACTCGCTGTCTGCAAAGTGCTCCTTGACGTCCTCGGTGATGGCGTCGATGCGTGCGTCGCGGACGGTCTTGTCGTCGGTGTCCACAGCTGCGCGGACTGCATCGCGTGCGTATGCCTTGACAGCCTCAAAGAACTCCTCGGGCAGCTTCATGCTGGGATAGGATGCGGGCTCCTTGAAGTTCTCGATCTTCATGTTGCGCATGAAGGAGATCAGCTTCTGGATCTCAACGTGAGCTTCCTTGATGGAGCGGAGCATCTCGTCGTCGGGCAGCTGGTCAGCGCCTGCTTCGATCATAACGATCTTCTCGTCGGAGCCTGCAACGGTCAGCTGCAGAATGCTCTTTGCGCGCTGCTCGCAGTTGGGGCAGATGACGGGGTTGCCGTCAACGTAGCCTACCTGCAGGCCTGCGATGGGGCCGTTCCAGGGGATATCGGAAATAGACAGAGCGATGGATGCGCCCAGCATTGCTGCAACTTCGGGGCTGTCGTCGTGGTCAACTGCCAGAACGGTAGCGTTGACGCAAACGTCGTTGCGCATATCGGCGGGGAAGAAGGGACGGATCTGACGGTCGATGAGACGGGAGACCAGGATAGCCTTCTCGCCGGGGCGGCCCTCACGGCGCATAAAGCTGCC
>JAZOWC010000010.1:0-31311 GCA_045658985.1 Oscillospiraceae bacterium | reverse complement strand
TGCCCCGAATTGTAGGTCAAACCCTGGTTGAAAAGCCGATTTAAGTTTTTTGAATATTTTTTGTTGTAAAAAAAGGGATTTTAGTATTTTTTCGTAATTATAATAACACACAGCTTTTTATGGAGGTGTTTTTGTGAATATCCGTGAGATGCTTGAAGAAAGAGAACGGCAAACCCTTTCTGAACTTGCGCAGCTTTCCTGCGCCAGCAAGGGCCGCGAAACGTATGAGGAAGAACCCGAAGACCGCACCTGCTACATGCGCGACCGCGACAGGATCATCCACTGCAAATCCTTCCGCCGTTTAAAACATAAAACTCAGGTCTTCCTCTCCCCCGAGGGCGACCATTACCGCACCCGACTGACACACACCCTCGAGGTGGCGCAGATAAGCCGCACCATTGCCCGTGCGCTGGCGCTGAACGAGGATCTTGCCGAAGCCGCCGCGCTGGGCCACGATCTGGGACACACACCCTTCGGCCACGCAGGCGAGCGGGCGCTCAACGATATGTCGGGGCATTTTCATCACAGCGAGCAGAGCCTCAGGATCGTGGAGCGGCTCGAGAAAGACCGCCACGGTCTCAACCTGACCGAGGAGGTACGCAACGGCATCAAGTGCCACACCCGCGGCACACCGGCATTTACTCTTGAGGGTCAGATAGTGCGGTATGCCGACCGCATCGCCTATATGAACCACGATATCGACGATGCCATCCGCGCAGGCGTACTCAAAAACGAGGACCTGCCCCGTGAGGTGCTTGAGGTGCTCGGCACACGTCACAGCCAGCGCATAGACACGCTGGTTAACGGTATGATCGACACGGGACTCAAAACAGGCACCATCGGTCTGCCCGAGGAACTGCAGAAGGTCAGCGACAGACTCCACGAGTTTATGTTTGAGTCGGTATATCTCAACCCCGCCGCCAAGAGCGAAGAGATCAAGGGCGTGGAGATAGTCAAGACTCTGTATACATATTATATGGCTCATCCCGACCGCCTCACCGACTTCTACAAGCAGATCATCGAGGAAGAAGGTCTCAAGACGGCGGTATGCGATTTTATCTCCGGTATGACCGACAGATATGCTGTGGCGCACTTCAGCGAGTTGTTTATTCCCAAAAGCTGGAGCAAGTATTGATCAAAATATAAAGCTGAAACTGCGAAATGGGCTATTTCGCCCATCTGCTGCCTAACTCTCGCTTGCCGTACAAACAGTACTGCCGACCCTCGAGTTAGTTGCATAGTGGACGAAATCCCCATTTCCCCAAACCAAAATAACCAAAAAACGTGAAAGCACCCATGGTTTTTGGCGGGATTTCGCGCTTTATGGAAGCAACACGGGCATTGACAGTACTATTTGTACGGCGATGCACGGGTTGCGAGCCAGAAACGTGAAAGCACCCAAAAGAAAAGAAAGGAGGATGCCGAATCCTTATGATCCCAAGAGCGTTTATTGACGAACTGATTGACAGATGCAATATTGTGGACGTGGTGTCCTCCTACGTCAAGCTGAAAAAAGCCGGCGCAAATTATCTGGGACTGTGTCCCTTCCACAACGAAAAGACCCCGTCTTTTACCGTGTCGCCCGAAAAACAGCTGTACAAATGCTTCGGCTGCGGCGCAGGCGGCAACGTTATCGGATTTGTGATGCAGATAGAGAATCTGGAGTTTATCGACGCGGTCAAAAAGCTTGCCGACAGATGCGGCATGACCGTGCCCGAGAGCGACGACCCAAGCTTCAGCATCCGCAAACGGGTGCTTGAGGCCAACGTTGCCGCCGCAAGATTCTTCCGCAGCAATCTTTCTACCGAAAAAGGCAAAAAAGCGGCAGAATATCTCATTCGTCGCGGACTTTCGACAAAAATCGTCCAGACCTTTGGTATAGGCTATGCCACAGACGGGTGGTTTGAGCTGACAAACGAGCTGACGCGGCAGGGATTTACCCGAGCCGAGCTTGAGGCGGCGCGGCTGTCGGGCAAGGGCAAGAACGGCGGGTACTTCGACTTCTTCCGCGACAGGGTGATGTTCCCCATCATCAACGAGCGGGGCGAGGTCATCGCATTCTCCGGACGCGTGCTTACTTCGGGCGCGGAGGGGCGCAAGTACATCAACACCCCCGACACCCCCGCATACAACAAGAGCCGTGCCCTCTACGGCATTCATATCGCCAAACGCACCAAGGAGGATTTTTTGATCCTCGTTGAGGGCAACATGGACGTTATAGCGCTTCATCAGGCAGGCTTCGACAACGCCATCGCCACCTGCGGCACGGCGCTGACACCCCATCAGGCACAGATAATCCGCAAGACGGCGGCCAAGGTAGTGGTCTGCTTCGATCAGGACGACGCAGGCAAAAAAGCCACCGACAGGGCAATCGAGATACTTTCGCAGGCGGACGTTGAGGTGAGGGTGCTCAGGCTGCCCCCGGTCAGAGGCGCGCGGGGCGAGATACTTGTGGACGCAAACGGCAAGCCGCTGAAGGACGACCCCGACGCCTTCATACGCCGCAACGGCGCGGACGCCTTCCGTCAGCTGCTGCAAAAGCCGCCCTCGGATATAGAGTACAAGCTGAGTTCCATCAAGTCGGCCTTTGATCTCAATACCGACGACGGCAGGATAGGCTATCTCAAGGAGGCTGCCAAGTATCTGGCAGGCATCCCCTCGGATATAGAGCGGGAGATACACACCCGCAACACGGCGCGGTCGGCCGATCTCAGCGAAAGCGCGCTGATGAGCGAGGTATCCCGCATCCGTGCATCGCGCATGCGGGACAAAAAGCGCAAGATAGAGCAGACCTCCCGCAATCCGCTGGTGCAGGCGCAGCCAAAGGAGCGTGGCATCCGCTACGACAACCCCGCCTCGGCCATCAGCGAAGAACGGCTGCTGCAGCTGTGTCTCAGCGACACCAAGCTGCTTGACGAGGCAGGCGGAATGCTGATGCCCGAGCAGTTTTCGTCACCGCTGCTGGGCTCGATTTTCCAAAAGGCGCTGGACAGCCGCGCCAAGGGCGAGCACGTGAGCCCCGCATCGCTGCTGCTGGGGCTTGAGGACAACGAGACGCGGCATATTTCGGCGGTGCTGACTCAGGCGCTTCCCAGCGCAGACCCCGTGACGGAAATGAAGGACTGTATCAAAAAAATCAATTTCGAATACATCAAACGGTCAGGAAACGGCGACGATCTGTTCGATCTGATCCTCGCACAAAAAAGAAGCAGGGAGAAATAAGTTATGAACGAAAATCAGAACAACGGCGCTCCTCTCAACGAGGCAGCAAAGCAGCATCTTCTCAAAGACTTACTGGACAGCGGCAAGGCTGCCGGCAAGCTGACCATGGAGGAGATCGGCGTACTTATCGACGAACTGGACATGGACTCCGACGAGCAGGACAAGCTGTTTGAGACCATAGAAAAAATGGGCATCGACATCACCGTCAACGAAGGCGATCTGCTGATGGAGACTCTGCCCCTTGTGGAGGCCGCCGAGGGCGTGTTCCACGACGAAGATAACATGGACGAGGAGCAGGTCGATCCCGCCGCTCTGGCAGAGGGTCTGGCAATTGACGATCCCGTCAGAATGTACCTCAAGGAGATCGGCAACGTGGATCTGCTCTCCCCCGACGAGGAGGTCGATCTTGCCAAGCGCATCATGGACGGTGACGAGAGCGCAAAGCGCCGCCTGAGCGAGGCCAACCTGCGACTGGTCGTATCCATCGCAAAGCGCTACGTGGGCCGCGGAATGCAGTTTTTGGATCTCATTCAGGAGGGCAATCTGGGCCTGATCAAGGCTGTTGAGAAGTTTGACTACTCCAAGGGCTACAAGTTCTCCACCTATGCAACGTGGTGGATCCGTCAGGCCATCACCCGTGCCATTGCCGATCAGGCACGTACCATCCGTATCCCCGTACATATGGTGGAGACCATCAACAAGGTCATCCGCGTATCCCGCCAGCTGCTTCAGGAGCTGGGTCACGATCCCTCTGCAGACGAGATCGCAGACGAGATGGGTCTGAGCGTACAGAAGGTACGCGACATCCTCAAGATCGCACAGGAGCCCGTATCTCTGGAGACTCCCATCGGCGAGGAGGAGGACAGCCATCTGGGCGACTTTATCCCCGACGATGATGCTCTCGAGCCCTCTGAGGCTGCATCCTTTACCCTGCTGCGCGAGCAGATCTGGGACGTACTGAGCACACTGACCCCCAGAGAAGAAAAGGTGCTGAGACTGCGTTTTGGTCTGGATGACGGCAGACAGCGCACTCTGGAGGAGGTCGGACAGGAGTTCGACGTTACCCGTGAGCGTATCCGTCAGATCGAGGCAAAGCCTCTGCGCAAGCTGCGCCATCCCAGCCGCAGCAGAAAGCTGAAGGATTTCTTGAGCTGACGCCGCGTGATACCGCGAGTTTAACCGCAAAAACATAAACAAAACAGCCTGTCGGGTTGCCCCGACAGGCTGTTTTTTGATTATTCTGATTAAGAAAGCTTGTGGATAAAGAGGCCGCTCAGCAGCTTGGGCTCGAACCATGTGCTCTTGGGGGGCATGATTCTGCCTGCGTCTGCGATGTCCATCAGCTCGCCGATGGAGGTGGGGCACATTGCGAATGCAACAGCCATACCCTCGTTGACTCGCTTTTCAAGCTCGCCGATGCCGCGGATTCCGCCGACAAAGTCGATACGCTTGTCGGTACGGGGATCACCGATGCCGAGGATGGGAGAGAGCAGGTTCTTCTGCAGGATGGACACATCCAGAGCCTCAACGGCGTCATTGGCGTCAAAGGTGCCTTCCTTGGCGGTCAGCAGATACCATTTGCCCTCCAGATACATACCAAAGGTATGCTTGCCCTCGATGCTCTTTGTGGGGCGGGCCATCTCGGCTATCTCGAACTTGTCGGCAATTTTTGCCATAAACTGCTCGCTTGTGTCGCCGCACAGATCGGCAACCACGCGGTTGTAGTCCATGATGTACAGCTGCTCGTCGGGGAACAGCACGGACAGGAAGAAGTTGAACTCCTCGCTGCCGTCATAGCCGGGGTTCTGCTCACGGCGTTTTTTGCCTACGCGGACGGCAGATGCCGAACGGTGGTGACCGTCTGCTATGTACAGGCAGGGGGTCTGCTCAAAAGCGGCGGTGACAATGGCGATATCCTCATCACCGTCGATGACCCACACGGTCTGCCGGACGCCGCCGGAGACAAAATCGTACTCGGGAGCCTGAGCCATGTACTTTGCCATAACGGCATTGATGTCCTCATGGGCTTTGTATGCAAGGAAGATAGGGCCGGTGTTGGCGTCGCAAACGTCAACGTGGCGGCAGCGGTCTTCTTCTTTGTCAGCGCGGGTGAGCTCGTGCTTCTTGATGATATTGTTCATATAGTCGTCGATGGATGCGCAGCCGACGATACCCGTCTGTGCTCTGCCGTCCATGATCTGACGGTATACGTAGTAGCAGGGCTTGGCCTCCTCGATGAATGTACCCTCGTCGATCATACGGTTGAGGGTGTTGCGTGCGGTCTCATAAACCACAGGTGCGTACAGATCGGTGCCAAGAGGCAGGTCGATCTCGGCCTTGTCAATATGCAGGAAGGAATAGGGATTGCCCACTACCATCTGGCGAGCCTCGTCCGAGGACATAACGTCATAGGGCAGGGCGGCTACCTTGTCTGCCAGCGCGGGGGTGGGGCGAACAGCCTTGAAAGGTCTGACTTTTGCCATAATATATGTATCCTTTCGGTCAATCAGTTAAAGAATGTTGTGATGATATCCACGATCTCTGCGCCGATGCGCTTCTGAGCTTCCACGGTGGCGGCACCGATATGAGGGGTGCAGGAGACGTTGGGATGGTTATACAGGTCGCAGTTGGGAGTGGGTTCGCTCTCGAACACGTCCAGACCTGCGCCGCGCACCTTGCCGCTGTTGAGCGCCTCAAGCAGAGCGCACTCGTCAACGTTGTTGCCGCGGGAGGTGTTGATGAACACAACGCCGTCCTTCATCTTGGCGATATTCTCGGCGCAGATGAGGGGCTTGCCGTCGATAGCGGGGGTGTGCAGGCTGATGAAATCTGCCTGTGCAAACAGCTCGTCCATCTCAACGTATTTGATGCCCATCTGCTCCTCGATGCCGGGGACGCGGAAAATATCAAAAGCCACTACGGTCATACCCATAGCTTTGGCCATGGCGCCCAGTCTCTGACCGATTCTGCCGAAGCCGATGATGCCCAGAGTCTTGCCGCACAGCTCGATGCCTTTGCCGTAAGCCTTCTTCTCCCACTTGCCCTCACGCATGGTGTGACCTGCCACAGAGATGAAGCGGGAGCAGGCAAACATATGAGCCAGAGCCAGCTCGGCAACGGACTCGGAGGATGCTTTGGGGGTGTTGCGGACTTTGATGCCGCGGCTCTCGGCGTACTCAACGTCGATATTGTCGACGCCTACGCCGCCGCGGATGATGAGCTTGAGTCTGCCGCCCTCGGCTGCTGCATCAATGATGGGTGCGCGGACTTTGGTGGCAGAGCGGACTACCAGCACGTCAAACTCCTTGACCTGCTGCGCCAGCTCCTCGGGAGCGTAGAACTGCTGAACTACCTCGAAGCCTGCCTGCTCGAGAGCGGCGGCTGCGGCACTCTCAATGCCGTCGGAAGCAAGTATTCTGTACATAGTGTGTATCCTCCCGCGATTTTCAGAGACCGAGGATCTCTTCGATCTTGCGAAGCAGACCCTGCAGGGTGTCCATATCCATATCTGCCATATGAGCGATACGGAAGGTCTTCTCCTTGAGTGCGCCGTAGCCGTTGGAGATCTCGTAGCCGTACTCGGCCAGCTTCTTGTTCAGGTCAGAAACATTGATGCCGCGGGTGTTGGCAATGGTGGTCAGGGTGTTGGACAGATATCTCTCGTCGGAGAAAAGGGCAAAATACTTCTTGGCCCATGCGCGGACAACCTCGGCCATCTCAAGATGACGTGCAAAACGGTTGTCCAGTCCCTCCTCCAGGATCAGGCCAAGCTGATAGTCCATGGCGAACATATGGGACAGCGAGGGGGTGGAGGGGTACTGATACTTGTCATCGGTAACTACCTTGTCGTAGATCTCGACGATGTCAAGATACAGTCCGCGGAAGGGCACGGTCTTGGCTCTCTCATAAGCGCGCTCGGAGACCGATGCGATGCTCATTCCGGGAGGCAGGCCGAGGCACTTCTGGGTAGAGGTGATGCAGAAGTCAACGCCCAGCTCGTCTACGGGGATGCTTGTGCCGCCCATGGAGCTGACGGTATCCATGCAGAAAATTACGTCGGGGTATTTGCGGATGACCTTGGCGATCTCCTCGACGGGGTTCATGATACCTACCGAGGTCTCGTTGTGGGTTATGGTAACGAGGTCATACTTGCCGGTTGCCAGCGCGGCATCCACATCTTTGGGGTCGGTGGCTTTGCCGTCCTCGGCACGGAACTTGTCGGCGGGAACGTTGTTGGTGACAGCCATCTTGTACCATCTGTCGCCGAATGCACCGATAGAGAATACTGCGGCACGCTTGGCGGTGCAGCAGCGGATGGCGCTTTCCATCAGACCGGAACCTGAAGTGGTAGACAGTACGATGGTGTTAGAGGTCTGGAAAACCTTCTTGAGTTTTTCACTGATACTCTTCTGCAGAGAGGTTGCGGCTTTTCCTCTGTGAGATATCATGGGATCCGCCATTTTCTGCAGTACGTCGGGACGCACGTCTACGGGGCCGGGGATGAACAGCTTCTTGTGCATTGTATTTTCCTCCTATAAATATTGTAGCACTTGCACCTGTGTGCAAATTTGTGTATTATATATATGATAACACCTCCGGCGAGGTTTTTCAATAGCGGATGCACGGCAAAGTGTGTTTTTGGGGTATACAAAATGCACAAAAATAAAGGGGTGGACGGCACAAAAATGAACACTATCTTTCTGCAGAGTATGATAAAAACGGTGGGCAACACCCCCTTGCTTCAGCTGAGGCATATATCCCGCATCTTCGGCTGCTCAGGCGAGATATTCGGCAAAGCCGAGTTTTTGAATCCCACGGGCAGCATCAAAGACCGCACCGCCCTGTATATGGTAAAAGGCGCGCTGGAAAAAGGCATTCTGGGCCGCGACAGTACGGTTATCGCCGCCACGGGCGGAAACAGCGCCGTGTCTCTGGCCATGATATGCGCCAATATGCAGCTTGCCTGCGTCATCGTTATGCCCGACGATGCCCCAAAGCCCAAGATATCCGCCGTGCGTCTCTATGGCGCGCGGGTAATGCTCATCCCCGCCGCCTACGGCACTGCGGGCACAAAGCAGGCCGCCGAGAAGCTTCGGGCCAAGATACAAAACTCTGTGATATTTGATTTTTTTGACAGTGAGGACAACTGCGACAGTCACCGCGACGGCACGGCAAAAGAAATCCTCTCGGCGCTGGACTCCATCGACGTGCTGGTTGCGGGCGTGGGCACCGGCGGCACGATAACCGGCTGCGGCGAGGTGATCAAGCGGCATTTTCCCGAGTGTCGGGTGGTGGCGGTGGAGCCCAGCGAATCCCCCGTGCTCAGCGGCGGAGAGCCGTCGAGCCACGGCATTACCGGGCTGGGCGCAGGCGTTGTGCCTCCCCTGCTCAACACCTATCTGCTTGACGAGGTACTGCGTGTGCGCACGGGTGACGCGCTGGAGATGTGCCGTCTGCTGGCTCGCCACGAGGGTATGCTCTGCGGCGTCAGCTCGGGCGCGGCTCTCGCGGCGGCGGTCAACGTGGCCAAGCGCGCCGAAATGCGCGGCAAAAACATCGTATGCATTCTGCCCGACCGCGGCGACGGGTACGTGGACAGACTGGACGTGTGAGCTTTTTTGAGTCTCTGATTTGCAAAAAATCTATAAAACCTATTGACAAAATCTAATAACGGGATTAAAATGCCAATAAGCTTTTGAGAAAGGACACCGATTTATGCGTAATTTCATCGCTATGATGAATATGGAGATGTGCATGTGCAACATGTGCATGTTTCGTCGCGCATAAACCTTCGTCTCAACACAAAGCCTGATACAGACAGTCAGACCGGAAGACGAAAGGTTTTCCGGTCTTTATTTTTTATTACGACAGGAGGAATTACCGTGATAGAGCTCAAAAACCTCGGCAAAACCTTCCACACAAAAGAGCAGGATATCATAGCTCTCCGCGACATCAACCTGACCATTGAGGACGGTGAGATATTCGGCATCATCGGTCTGTCGGGCGCAGGCAAAAGCACACTTGTGCGCTGCATCAATCTGCTTGAGCGTCCCACAGAGGGCGACGTGCTCATAGACGGACAGAGCCTGACCAAAATGCCCCGCCGCGAGCTGCTTGAGGTGCGGCGAAACATCGGTATGATATTTCAGGGCTTTAACCTGCTTGAGCAGCGCAACGTACTGCGCAACGTCTGCTATCCTCTGGAGATAGCCCGCGTGCCCCGCGCTCAGGCCGAACAGAGAGCCCGCGAGCTTCTCAAGGTGGTTGGCCTTGAGGACAGAGAAAAAGCCTATCCCGCACAGCTGTCGGGCGGACAGAAGCAGCGCGTTGCCATCGCCCGCGCCCTTGCCACCAACCCCAAATACCTGCTGTGCGACGAGGCAACCTCGGCGCTGGATCCCAACACCACCCGCGCCATTCTGGAGCTGCTCCGCGAGATAAACCGCACCATGGGCGTCACCATCGTGGTCATCACCCACGAGATGAAGGTCATCGACACCATCTGCGACCGTGTGGCCATCATCGACCACAGCCGCATCGCCGAGGTGGGCAAGGTCAGCGACGTGTTCTCCTCCCCCCGTTCGGACATAGCCCGCGAGCTGATTCTGCCCATGGCCTCTACCACCGCAACCACAGCCTGCGGCAGACGCCTGCGAATAGTCTTTGACGGCACCAGCTCCCAGAAGCCTCTGATCTCCAATATGATCATGACCTGTCAGGTGGCGGTCAGCATACTGTTCGCCGACATCAAGGACGTTAACGGTGCCAGCTACGGTCATATGATAATCGAGCTGCCCGACGACGACCGCGCCGAGCTCAAGGTTATCAGCTGGATAATGAACAACGGACTCAAATACACGAGGGAGGCTTGAATGTATGTTTTCTGATCTGTTTTATCAGCTGCTTGACCAGAATATGTTCCTTACGGCAGCATGGGAGACTATATATCTGACCGTTATCTCCACCGCAATATCCTATATCATCGGCGTGCCTCTGGGACTGGTGCTCTGTGTCACCGACCGTGACGGCATCTACCCCGTCGTATGGCTCAACAAGATACTCAGCGTACTGGTCAATATATTCCGCAGTATACCTTTTATCATACTGATGGTGGCTATGTTCCCCGTCGCACGGTTTGTGGTGGGTACCTCGGTGGGCAACAAGGCGCTGATATTCTCTCTGGTAGTTGGCGCCGCCCCCTACATTGCCCGAATGGTTGAAAGCTCGGTCAAGGAGGTCAACCACGGCATCATCGAAGCCGCGCAGGCAATGGGCACCTCCAATATGGGCATCATCCTGAAGGTGCTTATCCCCGAAGCCAAGCCCTCGCTGATAGTGGGCGCGGTTATCTCCACCGTCACCGTCCTCAGCTACACCGCAATGGCAGGCACCGTAGGCGCAGGCGGTCTGGGCAGAATAGCCATCGCATACGGCCACCAGCGGTTCTCCCCCGACATCACCTGGGTATGTATGATACTCACCATCATCATCGTGCAGATCATTCAGGAGCTTGGTATGCTGCTTGCACACAAGACCGACAAACGTATCCGCAACAAATAATATTATAAAATAAAGGAGACACACATCATGAAAAAGACTCTTGCAATCATCCTCGCACTGGCAGTGCTGGCAGCTGCATTCGCAGGCTGCGGCAAAAAGGACGAAAACACCATCGTAGTAGGCGCATCCTCCACCCCCCACGCCGAGATCCTCGAGCAGGTCAAGGACGTCCTCAAGGACAAGGGCTACACCCTCGACATCGTTGTTTATGACGATTACGTTCTGCCCAACACCGCTCTGGAGCAGGGCGATCTGGATGCAAACTACTTCCAGCACACCCCCTACCTCAACAGCTTCAACGAGGCTAACAAGACCCACCTGAGCTCTGCCGCTCTCATCCACTACGAGCCCTTCGGCCTCTACGGCAACGGCGTTGACGCAGTATCCGCCATTCCCGCAGGCGCAACCATCCTTGTTCCCGCCGACGACAGCAACGAGACCCGCGCTCTGCTGCTCCTGCAGCAGGAAGGCCTCATCACCCTCCCCGCTGACGCAAGCGCAGAAAAGGGCGTAACCACTCTGGACATCGTCGACAACAAGGGCTACAACGTTGTTGAGATCCAGGCAGAAGCCGTTCCCGCACAGCTGAAGAACAGCGACAAGGGCACAGTAGCCGTCATCAACGGCAACTACGCTATCGCCGCAGGCCTCAAGATCGCCGACGCTCTGGCAGTTGAGGACGCTTCCGGTGACGCCGCACAGACCTATGCAAACATCATCGCCGTCAAGCAGGGCAACGAAAACAATGAGAAGATCAAGGCTCTCATCGACGCTCTCAAGACCGACGCAGTCAAGAAGTTCATCGAAAGCAAGTACGCCGGCGCAGTCGTAGCAATATTCTGAGAATAAACACGCAAAAATATCCCCCGAAGGCTCACACCGAACCTTCGGGGGATTTGCTATGTGTTTGACAAATTATTATTCTATTTTGCAAACTGCCATGTACCGTTGGTGTCTTTTTTCAAGGCTATTTGATAGCCGCCGTTATACAAACCTATAACCTCGGTTTCCTCATCAAGCTCTACAACAAACTCACTTTTTGCTCCCCAAGACCCATAAAAGCCGCCAAATGCAGAATAGCAGTCAAGGTAGAGTTTACCGCCATATTGTTGAGACTCCTTGATCTTTCTGACTTTGGGAGCGGGTTCTGACGGGTCGCTAACGTCTAAACCAATGGTCAGCGTCATTTTTCTGCCGTCTTCGGAAACAGAAAAATCTGTAATATATGCATAGGTATTCTTGCTGAAACCGGGAGCGATCAAATATAAGGCGACCAACGCGATCACAGCTATCACAGCTATAACAATATTTTTCTTCTTCATAAAATTACACTCCGTTGAATAATCATTAACCGGATTATATCACATTCATCAAGGAATTACAAGTGCTAACACCCATTCATACCACACCAAAGGCAAATCATTCGCAAACTAATTTTGTAGAATGTTGCTGTTAATACATGTCTTTTGTTTTGGGTTTCTATTTTAAAAAACCACGGGCTGGAATTGGTTTTTGATTAGGCCTATACCGGCCAATCCGAAGGCCAATCGAAAAAATCAAATGAAAAATAAATTGGTTTACCATAAACTTCGCCAACCACAGTTTCTATCCATCCGGAAGAACAGTAGTTAAAAGCTTTTTCTTCTGGGCGGTCATAATTTGGCGTTCTGAATGCCTCGTAAGGATATACGGTTTGTTCTACTCGGCTACCACCAGTAGAGGTGTATAGATACGTATTGGTGTCAATACGGGTTATAAAAGCCAGCTGCGAACTACACCCAAGCCTGTCCATTTGCAAGAATGGATCATAATAGTATGTGTATTTCAAATAAATGTTATAGTTTACATCTACCATTACCGCATTGTTGGTATTTCCGTAAATCGGCACTTTGCCTGTAACAGTCTGCCACGCTTCTAAACAATTAACACCAGCGTTATAAAGATCAATAGCTAAGCCTAGTGATGCGCTAAACGTACCCGCCACCTTTGCGGCTAATTTTTTGATTCCCATCAAAGCAATTTCTGTTGTAGTTGCTTTTTCGACAATTGTTTGCCATTGAGTCCACATATTAGTAAAGTATACTTGGTAATTGTGAAATGTCATACCATTCCATGTTGTTGTGGTTGGTGGAATCGTGTTTAAGTTATCATCTCTGGAATTAATACTGGGTACAAATACTGCTCCGCGTGCATTTTGATTGTTCGTTTCTTCTGCCCATGCTGCCATTTTTGCTATTCCATCGAGGACTTCATCGGGAACGGAGTATTTGTGGATGTCTGCACAAGACTTATAATCAGCCAAAGCAAAGTCTAATTTTGATACTTTTATGAACTCATCTTCATTTATTTTTTGATAATACTGTTTCTGTGAGCTCTCCAAGAATATATTATCGAACTGTTCATATTGTGTTACTTTAATTGTATTATTTGCTCGTTTATTCTTAGCAGTTCTAAAAAGTCCATCCGCTTCCTCACATATATAGATATCACCGGATGAAACGATTTGATTCTTGTTTGAACTTGCTGCAAATACCGGTGTACATATCGAGAGTATCATCATAGATGAAAGTAATAGGCACAAAAATTTTTTCATAATAAACTCCTTTAATATTCGTGTGTGATTGCAGAACAACTAATCTTCCTTCTTGTGTATTTTACCTCCTTGGTTTTGATGTTGTTTTTGATAGCCTGCATTTTGATATTACTCGTTTGCTAAACCATATTACCACCTCCGCGTATGATTGAAGAAGGCAAAAGGTCGAATCATTTTACCCCTTCATACGTATATACGACAAAGAGGGGCAAAATTGGACAAGTTTTTCAAAAATTATAACAAGAACAATATTACCGGCACAAATTACCCCAAATATGGATAATATATCAGGAAGCTTTATCGCCAAGTCGTATACTGTTCATTAGGCTGTAGAAACTCGCTGGAACACTTGTCATTTCTTGATGAATGTGATATAATCCGACTAATGATTATTCAACGGAGTGTAATTTTATGAAGAAGAAAAATATTGTGATAGCTGTGATAGCTGTGATCGCGGTGGTTGCCTTATATTTGATCGCGCCCGGTTTCAGCAAGAATACCTATGCATATATTACAGATTTTTCTGTTTCCGAAGACGGCAGAAAAATGACGCTGACCATTGGTTTAGACGTTAGCGACCCGTCAGAACCCGCTCCCAAAGTCAGAAAGATCAAAGAGTATCAGCAACATGGCGGATACCTCTTCCTTCATGGCTATTCGGCTTTCGGCGGACTGTACGGCAGCTGGGGCGCAAAAAATGAGTTCGTTGTAGAGCTGGACGAGGAGACTGACAAGATAAGTTTGTATAACGGCGGCTATCAAATAGCCTTGAAAAAAGACACCAACGGTACATGGCAGTTTGCAAAATAAAATAAAAATTTGTCAAACACATAGCAAATCCCCCGAAGGTTCGGTGTGAGCCTTCGGGGGTATTGTTTTATATCGGTTACTGTATCTCATATGTTTCAGTATTTCGGGAGTCTGTTTTTCATTGTTTTATCCTCGCGTGAAGAGAGACTTACACATTCAAGTACAAATGACGTTATGTGAGTACAGCGACACCCTTATTTGCATCATGGAACTCAAAACAGTTATAGGGAAACAGCTTGTTGAATATTTCGATCTTTTCGTCGGTTGGATCCCTTAAAAATACATCTATATGATTCTTTTTAGCCAAGCAGTGTTGAAAATCCACCAAAACAGCCTTGTTTTCGCATTTGTATAATACTTCGTCCTCGGTGGTCTTGCCGTTTTGTACGGCCCATATTGTTGTGTTGATTTCTGATGCTATGTTTTTGAGCTGATAAGGCTGATACACAACAGGCTCCTGCACGGTGGCACCCTGTTTGTCGGGCAGGTATACTATACCTGCTATCACCGCCCCGGCAATTACAATCAGGCATATCAGGGGGATAATTCTTTTTTTCATAGTTTTCACCTCATAACTTATGTAATCGGGATTTCTCGATATTGTTGAGAGCAGTACGCGACAGCATCAGGTGGGAGATGCAACAAGATTGCTGACGTCAGAGAACTTGAAACACCCGTAGGGGAACAACTTATTAAACCCCTCGATCTTCTCATCGGTTAAATCGTGGAAGTACACTCTCACGTGGTCTTTTTTTGCAATAATATGCTCGACGTCAGCCAAAAGCTTGCGGTTAGCGGCTTTATAGTATTTTCTGTGATAGGAAGAATCACCGTTTTTTACTGACCTCAGCAGATCGTTTATCTCGGCTGATAACATCTTTAACCGATATTCGTTGTAGGTGGGAGAGACCTCAACCAAGATGTCTTTTTTATCACTTTGCTTACTTCCGATAAAAAACACAGCAATTATCCCTACCGCTACAAAAATCAGGCAGATCAGGGGGATAATTCTTTTTTTCAGCATAGTAGTATCACTCCTTTTGGGCAATTTCAGTTGATGCCAAACTCAACAGCTACGGTATAGGACGCGGCGTAATCGGACAGCTTGTCACCGTCGGTTTTGACGGTGAGGACTTTGATCATGCGGTATTCTCCCGCGGGAAGATTACCGTATCTGCTGTACCATCCGATTGTCAGATCGTAGCTTTGTCCGGGAGCTATTACGGTAGGTTCTTTCGGTGGTTTATAATCTGCGGTGACGGCCGGCAGCGCTCCTTTCGGGAGAGGAATGGGCGGGACAGCGGGCAGGTTGTACCACTCGCCGTCTATGCGCTGCTCCAGATAGTAATAGTCGTTCAGCTCATAGGTGTAGTGGTGGGAGGTGTTGCCTATAACAAAGCTGCCGCCCGTGGGAGCTGCAAGTTTGGTCGCCGTGCTGACGTTTTTTGCAAGAATATCGTCGGGAGTGGTGCGGGTAACGACACGGCCCAGCTGACCCTCCTCAAAAACCACACGCCGCGCTTTTGGGAAGGCTTTTTTGAAGGTGTTTATCTTGTCATCGTCGAGCTGTGCCAGCTTGACGACCACGGTGTCGTAGTTTTCCAGCGAAAAGCCGATCATGTCGGTAACTATATCCGTGTAGACGGTTCCGTCTGCCTCAATATGCCCCGCAAGCTTGGCATCTCGCAAGAGGTGGAAGGTACGCTCAGCCAAAACCTCCTGCCGCTGCTGCACAAAGTCCGTGCCGATGCGAACGCCGCCCCATATCGCCAATGCCAAAAGAGCGCACAGCAAAAGGATGAGACCAAGCCGACGGGCACGTATTTTGCGCTCGAAGGCGTGTCTGTCAATGCCTTCGGTCTGCTGATCGAACTCCTGCTCGGATATAACAGCTTCCATTTTATTCATTGAAAGACCTCCTTGATTTTGATGTCGTTCTTAATAGCCTGTATGTTGATATTACCCGTTTGCTAAACCATATTACCACCTCCGCATTATGATTGAAGAAGGCAAAAGGTCGAATAACATTTACCCCTTCATACATATATACGACAAAGAGGGGCAAAATTGGACACCTGTCCGCAAAAAAATTAAAAATATTTCAGCTCACAATCATCAGACAGAGTATTTAGAGGAGTTTGTTTTTTGTGCTCTGATCCTCGCGTAAAGAAAAAAGTGGCATAGCTAATGTGAACAGCATCAGGCGGGGGCAGCGGGATGCTGCTCTCTTTCATAGACAATACAATCGTACGGGAAGACTTTTTTCAATACTTTGAGTCTGTCGTCGTTCAGATAGTTCAGTATCACTTTTATTTGGTTATCTTCGTGTGAAATAATGCAGTTCTGAATATCGTATATGACCTCCGGGGCACCGCTGATAAAATACTTGGCGGTCTCAGGTGTTTTGATCCTGCGTACCGCGGCACGGGCGGCATTTATCTCGTCATAAACCTCCTGCAGAGAGGGTTCTGTGTGTTCCGAGCCGCCACGGTGAAGCATAAGCAGTGATAACACGGCTGCGGCAACAGAAACGATAATCAGGCAGATCAGGGGGATGATTCTTTTTTTCAGCACATTTATCACTCCTTTTGGTTATTTGACTGCAAAAACGGCAAAAAGTTCCATAAGAATGCACAAATGACCGCGCTTTTTTATAAAGCTGCGGTCATTTTACAGTTCTTATGGACGGTCGTGGCGTATGCCGCAGGCCTTTTTCTTTTATGATACCATAAAAGTCTGCATCGGTCAACGTCAGGTGGGTGTTTTAGTTTGTGCTGTACAGTTCATCCAACTGCCATTTCAAAGGGTTTTCGAGTATGTATCGGTAAGTATCAAGGTCGTCGGCTTGATTTCGGATTATATGGTCAAAAAATGAACGCTGAAAGATCTTTTCACAGCTTTTTCCCGCCGCCGCATTTATCTCTTTGGTCATTTGATATTTCAGCCATCCCATTACCTCGTTGAGCGTAGGGGAGGGGTTTCCCCTCCCGTCGTCTTGGTTGACCGATATCAGCAAATGTATATGGTTGGGCATTATTACGTAACAGTCAACCGACATTTTGGAGTACTTGTCGGGCAGTTTTTTTATCCATTCATCGGCAATCTGTCCGTACGGTGATAATTGCGGGAGGGGAGACCCCTCCCCTACGATGGCAGAGAGGATGCTTCTGCGGTTTTGGGTGCAGATGGTTACAAAATATGCGCCGCAGCTGCCGTAATCATAGTTTTGCAGCCGTGCGGCTTGTCTCTGGGGCAGCTCTTTTGTTCTATGCACCGTGATCACCTCTTTGTATATGTTTCAAGGTTGCCCAAGAGGGCAACCTTGTCAGTGTTTTTCAGTATTTCAGCACTTCGCCGCTGGCGTCGCTGGGGAAGTTGAATCCCGCTCTGGGCGACAGAGAGAAGTCAAACACCGCAGGACCGTCCGGCATGCAGGAGCGCTTGAACTGCTGGGAGACGAATCGGCGCATAAATGTGCTCAGCCACTTGTCCACAGTCTCGGCGGAGTATTCACCCTCAAAGGCCTGACGTGCCAGCCAGCCGATCTTGTGGGGGGTGTAGCCGTTTTTGAGCAGGTTGTACAGATAGAAGTCGTGGAGCTCATAGGGGCCGACGATGTCTTCGGTCTTCTGGTCGCTCTCTTTGCCGGTGAGGGGCAGCAGTTCGGGGCTGACGGGAGTGCCGATAATATCACGGAGGGTCTCGCTCAGGGCGGGATCTTCGGACATCCTGGCGCAGTATTCGACCACGTGGCGGATGGTGGTTTTGGGTACGTCGGCGTTGACGGCGTAGGCGCTCATATGGTCGCCGTTGTAGGTGGCCCAGCCGAGAGCAAGCTCGCTGAGGTCGCCCGTACCGATAACAAAGCCGCCAAGCATATTGGCCAGATCCATCAGCACCTGAGTGCGCTCACGGGCCTGAGAGTTCTCGAATGCGGCATCGGTGGTTACGCCGTCGTGACCGATGTCGAGGAAGTGCCGCTTGACCGCGGCGGTGATGTTGACCTGACGCAGGGGGACATTGAGCTGCTCACAGAGCTTTTCGGCGTTGGTTTTGGTGCGCTTGCTGGTGCCGAAGCAGGGCATGGTCACCGCCTGAACGGTATCAACCGGCTTGCCCAGTATCTCGCAGGCGCGGACGGCAACAAGCAGAGCAAGAGTGGAGTCAAGTCCGCCCGAAATACCCAGCACCACGGCTTTGGCCTTTGTGTGAGCCATACGGCGGGCAAGACCTCGCGCCTGCAGCTCGAGGATGCGGCGGCACAGACTGTCGCGGTCGGTATAGGAGGGGACAAAGGGGTCTTTTTCTATCGGGC
Organism: Oscillospiraceae bacterium; assembly: GCA_045658985.1. Lineage (GTDB taxonomy): Bacteria > Bacillota > Clostridia > Oscillospirales > Butyricicoccaceae > RGIG3513. Next base: position 12,811 of record JAZOWC010000010.1, on the reverse strand, counting down.
GGCGCAGGGGCAAAGTCAGCTCGCAGGCAGACAGGTCAAACTCCACCTCAAAGGTGTCGGTCTCACAGCGGCAGGAGCGGTTTGCAAGCTCAAAATCTATTTCGCTGACGGCTTTGCCGCCCTCAAAGGGCAGGCTTTCGGCCAGAATGACGCCCTTTTCGGCAATGAGGCAGGCGCCCGAATATACAAAATCGGTGGTGCTCTCACCCTCGGGGCAGGCGCAGACTATCATAGCGCCGCCGCTCTGGTGGGTACGGGTCAGCGCCGCGTTGTAGCGGCGGTCGTGAGCAAACACGGTCTCGGGGGCAGCATCAAGATGCACGGTAACGGGTGCCAACGCGGGGAGGGTCTCGCCGATCTCGATATTAAAGCTCAGTTCGGGTGCACTCACGCAGCGGTAGACGGTGTCGGTGGCCATGGGCACCTGACGGCCGCACAGTGTAACCACGCCCTCAACCCCCTCGCAGAAGGGAGCGGCAGGTGCGCAGGCGCAGGTGATGCCCACTATCTCGCCGCGGCACACTGCGGCGGCGCAGTCCAGCACTCTGCCGCGATAGCTGACAGGCAGACCGACTACAGCTATGCAGTCCAGCCCGGCTGTGGCCTGAACAAACTCATCCAGAGCCTGCTCGGCTTTGTGCAGCAGCGCTGCTGTGTTAAACAGACTTCCGCAGCTGCCGCCGGTCAGAAACAGACGGGGCAGAACGATCAGCTGAGCGCCCTCTTCGGCGGCGGAGCGCACGGCATCAGCAGCAGAAGCGGCGTTATACATGGGGTCGGCGACCTTCATTTTTGGGGCCAGAACGGCCGTTCTTATCAATCCGTATTGCATCAAATCATTCCTTTGGCGCAAGATTTGTATTTCTTTTATTATAGCACCGCGGGTTTTCGTTGTAAATACACTGTCTTGTATGCTATACTCCGTTTATGAGAAAAATCGTGAGGTAACGGCTATGAACTGCAATCTTTGTCCCAGACAATGCAATATTGACCGCAGCCTGAGGCTCGGAGTCTGCACCTCCCCCGCCGCCCTCAAGGTGGCCCGTGCCGCTCTGCACCATTGGGAAGAACCCTGCATAAGCGGCACACGGGGGTCGGGCACGGTGTTCTTCAGCGGCTGCCCGCTGGGCTGCGTTTTTTGCCAGAACAGGGTCATCTCCCGCGGTGGCGTGGGCAAGGAGATAAGCTCCGTGGAGCTTGCGGGGATATTCGAAAATCTGCAGGCGCAGGGGGCTCACAATATCAATCTGGTCTCCCCCACCCAGTACACAGACCAAATCATTGAGGCGCTGGAGAGGGCGCAGCTTAATATCCCCGTGGCAGTCAACACCGGCGGCTACGAAAGGGCGGAAACTCTGGAAAAATGGCGGGGCAAGGCGCAGATATTTATGCCCGACCTCAAGTGCGTGTCCGCTGATATAGGCCGAAGATATATGGCGGCGCCCGATTATTTTGAGGTGGCGCTGGCCGCAATCAAAAAGATGCACCAAATGCAGCCCGAAATTGTCATGGATGCAGACGGCGTGATGCAAAAGGGCCTGATCGTGCGGCATCTGGTGCTGCCCGGTCACCGCGAGGACAGCATCCGCGTGCTGGACGAGCTCAGCCGCGCTCTGCCGCGGGACGGATTCCTGCTCAGCCTCATGAGCCAGTTCACCCCCACCGACAACTGCCGCAACTACCCCGAAATAAACCGCCGGGTGACTACCTTTGAGTACAATCGGGTGGCAGAGCACGCCGCAAAGCTGGGATTTCGCGGATTTATGCAGGAACGCTCCAGCGCAAAAGAAGAATACACCCCGCCCTTTGACCTGACGGGAGTGTAATGGGAAACTTGGATATAATAAAAGACACAGAGTGCCAATGGGCGCGCCCGAAAACGCAGTTTTCAGGCGTGCCCATTAACTAAGTTTGCCCAAAGGGCAAGTGAAGTTTTGCCGCTCCGCTTAGGATGACCGAGGGAGCGGGGTTTCACCTCATCCACCGCAAGCGGTCCCCCTTCTCCTCATAGGAGAAGGCTTTTTGCGGGGGACGGGGGCTTCGGGAGGGCACGGAGACCCTCCCCTACAAAAACGGCGGGAGCAAGTTCTCGCCCTACAATCCCCCGTCCCTTTAGTATAAATCCTCGCGCGGCGGTTGCAGATGTCTTTGAGGTTTTACAACGAGCGGATGTCTTGCGGCAAGTTTGTGCAGGTTTGTTCTGTGGCAGAAAGCTTGTTAGATTGCCGTTCTGCCGCAAGGATGAGCGAAGCGTGGTGAGTGATGGGAGCGCCGCCGGGGGCGGATGCAGCGACCTGAGCGAGTGGCCGCAACTTGGCGATTGGCGAGTGAGCGATGCGAACGATGACAGAGCCCTAGTTGCAACAGGGTCGAAAAGACAAACTATATATCTGCGGCACTTGCTCAGGTTAGTAGCCGAGCTTGCCGCGCAGAGGATTTATTGTGCGATCTTATTCTGTGGCAGTGGATGTATGCGATCCGCAGATCGCGTGATCCATCACAAGAATAACTGTGCCTCCATTCTTCGGGTGGAGCAAGCGAACAGGGGGTGTGGGGGACCTTGAGCCTCTTAGCCATACCGGGTCCCCCACTGGTTTTGGTGACTTTTTATATGCCCCACGAGACAAGTCTCGCGGGGACCCCGAACAATTCATTAGTTCCGCGGCACTCGCCGCGGGGACAGTCACGCGTGAGTCCGAGCATGCAACCACCCGGGGATAGATGGCAGCACCACACCGTATTCTTGGCGGGAGGATGTGTTTTTTCTCTCCCTCCGTCTTTTGCTACGCAAAATCCACCGGTCGCAATCACAGATTGCTCCCCGCTTTGGCTAAAAACAAGCCACCGGCTTGTTTTTTTAACGCGTCGCGCCCGTCGTCAGAGGGAGGCTTTTTGTGGGGACGCCCCGGACGCCGCCCCCTACAACGGTGGCGAAGATTGTGTTTTTCCGCGAATATTGCGGGCGATCAATGATCGCCCCTACGGGGTGGCGAAGATTAGGCAAGATGCAAAAAGAAAGCATCCACCTCATCCGTCAGCCTTCGGCTGACACCTGTCTCGCTGCGGCTCGGTCACGCTCGCGTTCTAACAGTCCACCGGACTGTTATTCATTGCGCTCGCGCCGCTTCGCTACCTCATAGGAGAAGGCTTTATGTGGGAAGACGGGGGAGGCTTGCGGGGAGAGTATTGTATCAAATAAAAAAGCAGAGGGTTCAACGGGTGAACTCTCTGCTTTTTGGTTATATTTACTTTTACTTTCTTGCGATGGCGCGCTTTGCGGCGGCCACTACTGCGGCGGGGGTCAGGTCAAATCTCTCGCGGAGGAATGCCTCGGTACCGACCTCACCGAATGTATCGTAGATGCCGACCATTTCAACGGGTGCGGGAACGGTTTTGGCCAGAGCGGCAGATACGATGCTGCCCAGACCGCCCACTACGTTGTGGTTCTCTGCGGTGACGAAGCAGCCGCACTTCTTGCTGTAGAGAGCCAGAGCTTCTTCGTCCATGGGCTTCCATGTGAAGGTATTGAGCACTGCGGCGGAGATGCCTTCTTTCTTGAGCTCGTCGGCGGCGCGGAGTGCGACTTCGACCATAATGCCCGATGCTACGATACATACGTCTGTGCCGTCGCGGAGGGTGGCGGCTTTGCCCAGCTCGAACTCGCTGCCTTCTTCAAACACGCCGTAGCTCAGCTTGCGGTTCATACGGATGTACTGTACGCCGTAGGTCTCGGCAAGCTTTTTGACCAGCCACTTGACCATAACGCTGTCGGTGGGCTCAACGAGGGTGATGCCTGCAATACTGTTGAGGCAGCCCATATCCTCGAAGGGCATATGTGTGCCGCCGTTGTATGCTGCGGTGACACCTGCGTCCGAGCCGAGGATCTTGACGTTCTGCTTGGCGTATGCGCAGGAGATAAAGATCTGGTCAACAACTCTGCGGGAAGCAAAGGGGCCAAAGGAGTGTGCAAAGGGGATCATACCCACAGAGGACAGGCCGGCTGCTACGCCGATCATATTACTCTCCTGAATGCCGCAGTCGAATGCGCGGTCGGGGAAGGCTTTGAAGAAAGGCTTGACACCGCTGGAGCCCACCAGGTCGGCGTCCAGAATGCAGATCTTGTCGTTCTTTTCGGCAAGCTCGCAGAGGGTGCCTGCGTATGCGGCACGCATTTCGAGAGTTTCTTTTTCGAGATTGGATTTTACTTTGTACATAGTGTTGCCCTCCTTATGCCTTGCGGGCAGCGTCGAGCACTGCCTCGGCCTTTGCGATGCTGGGAGCGATATCCTCGGGCTTGAACGCGATATGATGGCAGGGGAAGGTATTCTCAGCCAGCTCGCAGCCGTGACCCTTGATGGTGTCGAGGATGATCATGGAGGGCTTGCCGGTCTGCTTCTTGGCGTTCTCGACGGCCTCAACGAGAGCATCAATGTCGTGGCCGTTGACTTTGACGGTGTTCCAGCCGAAGGAGGTCCACTTGTCCACCATGTCGCCCATATACAGAACGTCGTCGCAGGCACCGTCAAGCTGCTGTTTGTTCAGGTCGACGAATGCGATCAGGTGATCGAGGCCGAAGTGGGGAGCGAATGCTGCGCCCTCCCAGACCTGACCCTCGTTGCACTCACCGTCGCCGAGGATGAGATAGGTGTAGGCGTCTTTTTTCTGAGTCTTGTTGCCCAGAGCCACGCCGCAGGCGGTGGAGATACCCTGACCGAGGCTGCCGGTGGTCATATCAACACCGGGGGTCTTGGTACCGTCGCAGTGGCTGGGGAGGATGGTGCCGCCCTGATTGAGGGTGAGCAGGACTTCTTTGGGGAAGAAGCCCATCAGTGCCAGTGTGGCATAGATAACGGGGCCTGCATGGCCTTTGGAAACAATAAGACGGTCGCGGTCTTCCCACTTGGGATTCTTGGGGTCTACGCGCATCTCCTTGCCATAAAGGACAGCAAGAAGTTCAACGATGCTCATTGCGCCGCCAACGTGGCCAAAGCCCAGGTGAGCAAGTTCGCGGAGAGTTTCGACTCTGATCTCCTCCGCAAAGACGCGGAGCTGCTTGTTTTTTTCCATTGTTGCACCTGCTTTGTATGTTATTTTTTGTGAGTAAAGTCCGTACACAAACATAATACCACTTTTGGCGCGGTCGGTCAAGAAGAAACACGAGCATAAACAAGCCTGAGACGGGAGAGAGGAAACCGTCTCAGGCTTGTTTGGGGAGGAAGAAGAAATATGTTTAGTTAGGGGATGCGGCAGGTTTGCTTTTACTCATAGATCTTGTAGTATATGCGTATTTCGTCAATGGTCTTTTCGTATCTGGAGAACCAGATAGTGGTCTCCCATTCGGGGGTATAAAACTCTATCTGATAGTTACTCTGCCAGGTGCTGAGAAAAAAGGAGAGCTGTGCATACCCTCTTGGGTCGGTCTTTTCATAGCCGTAAAGATACTGCTCCTTCCATTCCTTCAGCTCGGTGTCCATTGCGGGGATCTTGGCAAACACGCTTTCAATACTGTCGCCCATTTTTATATTACGGAAAATCTCCACGTCTGCTGTTTGGGAACGGATCAGAATGCCGGTCAGTATAAAGTCTGTACTTACGGTGATGTTTCTGTCAAAGGTATAAGTTACATCGTCTGCTGAAATGTATATCCGCGAAAGAACCGTACCGTTAACAGTATACAGCCTATCGATTTCCGACATTCCGTCCTCGTAACCGGTGATTGCAATTACCTGCTCGTATGTCATACCCGGCCTGATGCCGTTGCTCAGTACCATCTCATCGGCTTGTACACGGGTGTTATAAGCCTCACTTCTGACCACCTCGGCAGGGGTAAGTCCCGAAAACTCCTCTATGCTTACCTCGCCCTTTGCCACAGGCTCAAGCTTGTTCCAGCAAATATCCGCAGAGTTGTAATAGTTTGCCATATATTCGTCAAACTGTGTCGATGAGACCGACGGAGTCTTGACCTCCATCAAGCTACCGTTTTTGTAAAGCTCTTGGTATACCTCATAATTATATCCGTCGCTTGAGGAGGAGTTCTGCTGTATCATTGCCATTTTTGTGGTCTGAGTGCCTTCTTCGGGAGAAAAGGTGCGGAGATAATAAGTGTAGGAGCCGTTTTCGTCGATACGGCTGTATCCAAAGGCGTTGTTGCTCATCTCCTGACAGGCTACAGTGTCAACATGCAGCTTGCCGTTTGTGTAGAACAGTACGACGCAGTATGGCAACATCCTGTTGCCGTCCCGCAAAACCAGTTCCAGCACACCGTTGACGCTGTAATCGGCAAGTCCGTATTCCATAAGCGAAAGGTCAACAGTCTTGCTCTGTGCCATCAGCTCGTCAAAGGTGACATCCTTGCCCTCTTCTATATGGTATGCTTTGCGGTTGTTGTGGATAAACTCGTAGTACATCCACAAGATTCCATCGTTTTTTGCCAAAGTCTCGTCATCGGGGATATACTCTGCCGACTGAGGACCTTTGGGCGGCTGTACGCTCACTGCATCCTTATTATCATCTCCCGTGCTGTCGGGCGGGGTCACGTTTTGAGTGTTATCGGGGGTTATATCCTGCGTATTGTCGGGCGGGGTTATATCGTCGGATGAAGGCTGCTTGTCTTTTCCGCAGGCGGTGCAGAGCATAAGCAGACAGAGGGTCAGGGTCAGGGCGGCAAGCAGTTTTTTCTTCATAACGGCGCTTCCTTTCGTGGTGATGGTTTGTGTTGTTTATAATTCGATTATAGGGTGCGATTTTTCAAAAAGCGATTACAAAACGGTAACAAAACGCCATATTTGAACAGGGTTTACAAAAAGTTTACAAAGTTCAAGTAAAAGGGCGCCGCCCTACAGGTAAGCCTCAGATCCGGCGGTTTTGTAGAGGGTGGCGTCCCCGACGCCTCGATGTTTTATGAGGCGCTTCGCTGCCCTGCCCTACGACGGTGCCGCAGAATATACAGATCCCGATGCTGCACATCGCCCTGCGGGTTCGACTTCGTCCCGCCGTGTCATTCTGAGCAAAGCGTAAGCTACGTCGAACTGCGAAGCAGCGCGAGGCACAGCCGAGCGGAATCTCGGCGGGACTCCGCTCAGGATGACAAAAAAAGGGGGCCACCTCATCCACCGCAAGCCTTCTCCTCATAGGAGAAGGCTTGCGGGGCGGGAAGGCTCCATCTTCAATTCTCTTTCCTGTACTGGAGGGGAGTTTTGCCGGTGTATTTTTTGAACACCTTGGAAAAATAATTGACATCGTGTATGCCGCAATGCTGTGCCACCGCCTGCACCTGCAGGGTGGTTTCACGCAGCATACGGCGGGCGCGGGATATTCTGAACAGATTGATATGCTCGGTGAGGGTTCGTCCGGTTTCTTTTTTGAACAGGTCGGACAGGTAACTGGGATTGAGCCCGATCTCCGATGCCAGACGGCTGAGTGTCAGCTCGCCGCCGATGGACGACTCGACGTAGAGCAGAGCTTTGGGGATGGGCGGCGAATACCGCGCCGCGGGAGCGGAGCTGAAGGTCTCGGTAGTGTAGCCGTCCCGCCACACCTCCTCCAAAAAAGTCTCGACCACGGCAAACAGCGGGCTGTTGTCGGGCAGACGGGGCAAAGCCTCAAAATACCTGCGCAGGCCGGCAGAGCCGGTCGGGTCGGCGCCCACACGGCCGCTAAGCTCTGCCAAGAAGGTCTCGTCGGGCGCCTCGCGCAGCCACGGGCCTATGCTGACCACCCGTTCACCCATACGAAAAAACATATAGCTGCAGCCGAATCCGTCGCGGAAGCTGTACAGGGTGCGCTCTCTGACGTCTTTGAGCTCCCGACGGCGGGTGACGCCGCTCTCCTGACCCAGCATATCCCGCAGGCCCATATCGGGCACCTCTCCGTCGTCGGGCAGGATGCACATATGGACACGGCATTTTGTCAGAACACGGCGCAAAAAGTCGAATGATGCTTTTTTTGTCACCCGATTCACCGGCTTTCTCTCACTGATTAGTAACATTGACGGGGCGTTTTCCCCTGCTTTTTATATTATTATGTATTTTAATTGTATTTTCAAGAGCAAAACAAAAAATAATGCTATTTTGGCCAAAAATATTACTCACGACTTTTTTCGACCTTTGATATGATTATAATAGTGCAGTATGTCTGCAAAAAAGTACATAACTGAAAGAGGGACACACAATGGCAAAAAAGCAGGTCCAACTGGACGAAAAAGGCTACCGCAAGTTCGGTATGCGCGATAAGCTGGCTTATGCGGCCGGCGACCTCGGCTGTAACATGAGCTTCTCTCTCAAGAGCACCGTTCAGACCTTCTGGCTGGTATTTATGATGCTGGAGACAGGTCTGCTGTCCGTTCTCCTTCTGCTTGTTCAGATCTGGGATGCGGTCAACGATCCCATCATCGGCACACTCATCGACCGCGACACAAGAAAGTACAAGCACGGCAAGTTCAAGACCTATATTTTTATCGGCGCTTGCGGCCTGCTGGTAGGCGGCGCGGCGGTATTCCTCCCCTTCCCCAACGCTCCAGTCGTGCTCAAGGCTGTACTGTTCGTCCTCGGATACATCATCTGGGACGCATTCTACACCATTGCCAACGTGCCTTACGGCTCCATGCTGTCGGTGGTATCCGAAGATGCGGGTGAGCGCGCACAGCTGTCCACATGGCGCTCCATCGGCTCTATGATCGGCAACATCCTGCCCAACATCATCCTGCCCATGCTCATCTGGAAGAAAGCATTCTACGACGGCACAACCTCTTTCCTCGACAAGATAGAGATCCCCAAGGGCTTTGACAAAAGCCAGTTCCTCTCCGATCCTTTTACCGGCAAAGCCTATGAGATCGGCGACGCAATCCTCAGCCCCGCAACCGGCAAGCAAGTAGAGATCCTGCAGGGCGGCACAGTGTTCTGGGCAGCTCTCATCATGGGTATTCTGGGCTTTGTCGCCTTTATGTTTATGCTCAAAACCATCACCGTCCGTGTTGACGAAAACACCGTCAAGACCAACGACACCCAGAAGTTCAACATTCTGGACGCATTCGGCAAGTTTATGCGCAACCGTCCCGCAGTTGGCGCAACCATCGCCGCTATGGGTATGTTCCTTGGTATGAACGCCGCCACCACCGCAAATACCATTATGTTTGCTACCTACTTCAACATGGCATCCATGTCCGGTCTGGTACAGATGATCGGATTCTTGCCCATGCTGCTGTTTATGCCCTTTATCACCAAGATCGTCAGAAAGTTCGGCAAAAAAGAAGCCAGCGTCCTCGGCACCGTTGTATCTCTGGCAGGCGGCGTCATTATGCTGATCTTCCCCATGATCTCCAACGTCAACGTCTCGCTGGTGGTCTATCTTGCCGGTCTGGTGCTCTTTGGACTGGGTATGGGCATCTACACCTGCGTATCCTGGGCAATGATGGGTGACGCAATCGACTACAACGAGTGGAAGTTCGGCACCAGAGAAGAAGGCACCGTATATTCCATCCACTCCTTCTTCCGCAAGCTGGCACAGGGCGTAGGCCCATCTCTGGTTCTGCTGATCATGGGTGCGCTGGGCTACGTATCCGGCCTCGGCACCATCGGTCAGAGCGCACAGACCGCCCACAATATGTGCTGGCTGGTTGCAGGACTGTATATGTTCTCGGCAGTAGTGCAGTTTATCGGTCTGGCTCTGGTATATAATCTGGACAAAAAGACTCTTGCTCAGATGAATAAGGATCTGGGTAGATAAAGAGTTCAGACTTTATGTAAGGAACGGACGGATTTCGCCCATCTACCGCCTGACTCTCACTTGCCGTACAAATAATACTGTCTGCGTTCGAGTTAGTTGTATATGAACGAAATCCCCGTTCCTCCCGAAATGGTTATTTCGCAGATCCCGTTCCCCCAAGCATTAGCCCTCCCTGACCTTTACTTTTTAAGGAGAACGAATTATGAGAACTGTTGTAAGCCTCAACGAAGGCTGGATATTCAAAAAAGCTCAGCAAACCCTGCCCACCGCTCTGCCTACCGACTGGGAAAGCGTAAACCTGCCCCACACATGGAACGCACAGGACGGTCAGGATGGCGGCAACGACTACTTCCGCGGCAAAAGCTGCTATATGCGTATGCTCTCCCGCTCCCTGCTGCCCGAGGGTGAGGAGTTCTGGCTTGAGATCCGCGGCGCCAACTCCAGCGCCGAGGTATATCTCAACGGCAAGCTGCTCAAGACCCATCACGGCGGATACTCCACCTTCCGTGTTGATCTGACCGAGGCTATGACCGAGGACAACATCCTCGCCGTCATCGTGGACAACTCCCCCAACGAGTTTGTATATCCCCAGATGGCTGACTTTACCTTCTACGGCGGTCTGTACCGCGACGTTAATCTGATCTGCGTCAGCAGCAGCCACTTTGATCTGGACTATTACGGCGCACCCGGCATCCGTGTCACCCCCGAGATCAAGGGTGCAGACGCCGAGATAGCAGTTGACGTTCGCGTGTCTCTCAAAGAAGGTCAGACCGTCCGCTACTCCATCTATGACAAGGACGAGAACCTGATCACCTCCTGCGAGGAGGCAGGCACTCACGCCGAGCTCAAGCTGGAAAACGTCCACCTGTGGCACGGCAGACGCGACCCCTATCTGTACTGCTGTGAGGCCGAGCTGATCGAAAACGGCGAAGCTGTTGACGCTGTCTGCACACGTTTTGGCTGCCGTACCTTCAAGATCGACCCTCAGGAAGGCTTCTTCCTCAACGGCGAGAGCTATCCTCTCCGCGGCGTCAGCCGTCATCAGGACAGACTTGGCGTGGGCAACGCTCTGACACGCGCTCATCACGAGGAGGATATCGACCTCATCTGTGAGGTGGGCGCCACCACCATCCGTCTGGCTCACTATCAGCACGATCAGTACTTCTATGATCTGTGCGACGAGCGCGGTCTGGTGCTGTGGGCAGAGATCCCCTATATCTCCAAGCATATGCCCGGCGGCAGAGAGAACACCATCACCCAGATGAACGAGCTGGTTGAGCAGAACTACAACCACCCCTCTATCGTGGTTTGGGGTCTGAGCATCGAGATCGGCATCGGCGGCAGCGATCAGGATCTGCTGGACAACCACAACATCCTCAACGATCTGTGCCACAAGCTGGACAAGACCCGTCTGACCACTATCGCAGCCGTGTCCATGTGCAAGATCGACGATCCCTATCTGCTCATCCCCGACGTTGTATCCTACAACCACTACTTTGGCTGGTACGGCGGCGACACAAGCATGAACGGCCCCTGGTTTGACAAGTTCCACGCCGCGCACCCCGACATCCCCATCGGCTGCTCCGAATACGGCTGCGAAGCGCTCAACTGGCACACCAGCGATCCCCGTCAGGGCGACTACACCGAAGAATATCAGGCATACTACCACGAGGAGCTGATCCGTCAGCTGTTCTCCCGCAAGTATATCTGGGCAACCCACGTGTGGAATATGTTCGACTTTGGCGCCGATGCCCGTGCCGAGGGCGGTGAAAACGGACAGAACCACAAGGGTCTGGTCACCATGGACCGCAAGTACAAAAAAGACTCCTTCTACGCATACAAGGCATGGCTCAGCGATGAGAAGTTCGTGCACCTCTGCGGCAAGCGCTACGTTGACCGCGTGGAGGACGTAACTCGCGTTACCGTATACTCCAACCTGCCCGAGGTTGAGCTGTTTGCCAATGGCGTAAGCGTGGGCAAGAAGCAGGCTCCCGATCACTTCTTCTACTTTGACGTGCCCAACGCAGGCAGAACCGAGCTGAAGGCTGTTGCCGGCGAGTTCACCGATGAAAGCGTAATCAACAAGGTGGAGACCTTCAACGAGGAATACCGCCTCAAGGAGCAGGGCGCCGTGCTCAACTGGTTCGACATCGACGAAGTTGAGGGCAAGCTGTCCCTCAACTCCAAGATGAGCGAGGTTATGGCCACATTCCGCGGCAAGCTGATGATGATGAAGATCATGATGAAGATGTTCGGCGGCAAGAAGAAGGGCGAAAAGAAGCCCAAGGTTGCAGGCTTTGAAATGACTCCCGAGATGACCGCCATGATGGGCGGCTTCACCGTGCTCAGACTGCTGACCATGGCAGGCGGATTCATGAACGTACAGTTCACCAAAGAAGAACTGCTGGCTCTGAACAAGAAGCTCTGCCGCATCAAGAAAAAAGCACCCAAGCAGGCTAAGTAAGAGATAAAAGCGAATAGAAAAGACAGAGGCCGATATGGTCTCTGTCTTTTTTGTGCGGAGCGGAGGATATTTTTGCAGGATTGGTTGCACCCACCGCAAAAATGATGTCGCTGCGCTAATGATGAATGAGGAATGATATATTTTTGCACAGCAAAAATATGAAGGTGTCGGCATTCTGTAGGGGCGATCATTGATCGCCCGCGGGAGGCAGAGGGCTGCCTCCCCTACATCTCCAATCTCTGGCACATTTGTAGGGGGCGGCGTCCTCGACGCCCCGAAAAAAAGGCTACCCGGAGGGAGAGCCGAGAAAACGGCGGGAGGGCACAGAGACCCTCCCCTACATGACTGTGCGAGTTCTGTGTCTTTGTAGTAGGGCGTGGGCTTGCTCACGCCGCAAAAAAGGCTCCCCTTGTTCAGGTAGCCAAGCTTCTCGTCCCTTCAGTATAAATCCTCACGCGGCGGTTGCCGGTGTCTTTGAGGTTTTACAACGAGCGGAAGTCTTGCGGCAAGTTTGTGCAGGCTTAATCTGTGCGGTAAGCTTGCTTGATTGCCGTTCTGCCGCAAGGATGAGCGAAGTGTGGGCGAAAAGACAAACTATATATCTGCGGCACTCGCTCGGGTTAG
>JAZOWC010000009.1:0-30553 GCA_045658985.1 Oscillospiraceae bacterium | reverse complement strand
CCCCCTTCTCCTCATAGGAGAAGGCTTTACGGGAGAGCCAAGCGGAGGTGAAGTCTTGGTTTCCGCCTCATCCACCGCGAGCGGTCCCCCTTCCCCTGCATAGGGGAAGGCTTACGGGGTGGCGGGGAGCCTTTTTCTGCACATAAAAAAAGACAGAGCGTTTGCTCTGTCTTTTTTGATGCCGATTATCATTTTGGATTGATCACCAGACAGCTTTGGCGGGTGGTGTGTTTGCTGTTGGTGTGCTGGGAGTAGAACTTGTAGGCAGGGGTCAGGTTATATCCGTCCTGACAGTGATCCCAGTAGTCGCAGGAGTCGGCGGTGATTATCACGTCATCGTATATGTATCCGACCGTTCCCATATCGTCCACGCCGATGACTGTCAGATAGTGTCCGCTGCCCGGATTGGTTGCCACGGCTATGGGATGGCCTTGCTTGAGGGTGTCACGCATGAACTTCATATACTCATAATAGCTGCCGAAGGTTGGCTTTTTTGACGCGGATGTACCGCCGTAGACTTTGGCCTCATACCCCCACTGAGCCAGAGCCTTCTTGTGGGCGGCGGCGTTGGTTCCGCGGCCTTTGATCACAGTATCGTTGACATCCTCGTAGAGTGTCACGTACAACTCCTCAAGCTCATATGGGTCTCGCTGATCGCCGTAATAGCTGAGTATGCCGTTGACCGCACAGTTGCCGCAGGAAGAGCGCATGGTCTGCTGAAGAACGGTGTAGTTTTTGAGCAGAACGCGGCTGCCGAGAGAACCCATATTGTAGAAGTCGGAGCGTTTGTAGTAATCGGCCTCAAGATGATCCCACCAGCCGCGGCCGGAAATGATCTGACCGTATTTTTTCTCATCGCGGGTGCCGCCGTAGGTGCCATCGGGGTTGAGGGGCAGGTGATTGTCATAGACGGGCTGTCTGACCGTCTCATCCACCGGCTGCAGATCATATTTGATGTCCAGCCCCGTGTCAACTATCACGTAGCTGTATTCGTTGGTGATCTTGCCGTCGTTGGACATAGTCTTCCACCACGCGTAAAAATCCTGAGCGCGCTCGGTGGCATACCCGTCCTGCTTGTGATCCCATCCGTCATACGGCTCGGCAAATATCATCACGTCGTCGCCAAAATGATCCAGCTCCTCGCCCGTCAGGGTGTTTTTGATGTTGCCAAGATTGTCATAGCCGATGACCACCTTCCAGCCGTGGCCGACGGGGGACTGGTAGCGCACCAGAACAAACTTGCCATCCAGTATGGCGTTGCGGAAGAAATAATCCATATTGTCCTTGGTGAATCCGCCTGAGTAGTCCGGGGATGCGTTGGTGGCGGTGTAGCCCAGACCGAGGCTGTCAATGAGCTTGATGAGTCCCTCCTCGGTGGTTCCGTTGCCGAATACGGTGGTTTGGTTGATTTCTTCGTATTTTTCGAGCAGTTTGAGCTCGGTGTATTCGCTCTGCACGTCCTCGCCCATATAGTTGAGGATCATCAGCAGGCAGGCAAGACCGCCGGAGTCGCGCATAGTCTGCTGATAGGAGCGGAATCGGGGGAATATCAGCCGCTCGGGTGTTGAGCTCATATTATAGTAGTCCTGAGTGAGGGTGTAGTACTCGGAGTCGGGCTGATCGTATTTGCCGCTCAAGGGCGCACCCGTGCCGTACTTGGGCTCGTAGAGGGTGCCGCCGTAACTTCCGTCGGCGTTGAGAATGAGATGTATGCCGCTCTCGTCGGGCAGATCGGTATCGGCAGCGGGAGGCTCAACGTCCTGCGGGGTGTCCCCGACGGGAGTATCGGGCAGGGGAGACACGGGCGCAGCGTCCTCTGCAGGCAGCCTGCCAATGCCAAAAATCAGACCCACCGCAATAACGCACAGTATCAGTCCGCCCAAAATCATAGGGATGATATTTCTTCCTGTCTTCATCCAAACACCTCCGTACAGATCTTTGGAGGTATTATAACACATACTCTACCAAAAAGATAGTATAAAAATCGAAAAAATAAAAAAATACCCAATTTTTCCGTTTTTCACGGGATAACGACGATTTGTGCCCCGAATTTTCGACACAAAAAGCCGATTGAGGACAAAAATCGTCAATTCTACCGTGAGTAGAGATGCATTCTACCTACAGGAGTGGGCGCAGACGGAGAATTAGGGTGACCACGGAGAGATACTGTGGTATGATTTTGGACAATAAGCGAAAGGACAAACAGCGTTATGAGAAATATAAAGATCGTTGCAGACTCCTCGGCCAACCTGACCGCACTGGAATCGGCGCCATTTGACGTAGCACCCCTCAAGATCATTACCGATCAGCGTGAGTTCGTGGATGACCGCCGGCTTGATCTGGACGGGATGATAGACTACTTTGAGACCTACAAGGGCAAGTCTCATACCTCCTGCCCCAATCCCGAGGACTGGCTGAGAGCCTTCGGGGATGCAGAAGAGGTGTACTGCGTAGCCATCACAAGCGGACTGTCGGGCAGCTATAACGCCGCCTGCGTGGCCAAGAATCTGTACGAGCAGGCCTACCCCGACAGACGTGTCTGCGTCATAGACTCGCTGTCTGCAGGCCCCGAGCTGACACTTATGGTAGAAAAAATCGCCGAGCTGATAGCTGATGGCAGGACTTTTGAGCAGATATGCCAATATATGCCCGAATACACGGCCAAAACCGGATTGGTTTTTATGCTTGAGTCGCTGAACAACTTTGCCGCCAACGGCCGCGTATCGCCCGCTGTGGCCAAAATAGCAAGCGTCCTCGGCATCCGTATAGTGGGCAGAGCCAGCGCAGAAGGCACACTCGAACCTACCGACAAATGCCGCGGCGCAGAAAAATCCCTCAGCGCCATAGTCAAACGCCTCAAAGAAAGCGGACTGAAAACCGGCAAAGTCATTCTTGCCCATTGCAAGAACGAGCCTGCCGCAATCACGCTGAAAAATATGCTCAAAGCCGAGCTTCCCGACGTGACCGTACGCATAACCATAAACCTCGGTCTGTGCAGCTATTATGCCGAAAAAGGCGGCCTGCTTGTAGGCTTTGAAAAGATGTGATAAAAAATCCAAATCGGTAAAACAAAACCGATTTGGATTTTTTGATTGAAATAATATGAAAACGCAAAACAAAAAGCAGGTCTTTCGACCTGCTTATTTGTATTGGAGCGCATATTTTGATAGAAACGCCTAGGGGGTGCAAATTCCCCATTTTAGGGGGGCATCGCCTCAAAAGGGGGTGCAGTTTCTTACCCCAAGGGGGTGCATTTTCTGCAGAGGGGGTGCACCAAGCTTGCTGAATGTAGACTTATTGTATGTAGACTTATTGTGTTCTGAAAAATAAAATATAATCATCTTTCATTTGAGGTGTTGCTATGGACATAATAAAAGTTTTCGGAAAAAACGTGCGTAAGTATCGTATGCAGAAGAAAATCTCTCAAGAAAAATTTGCAGAACAATGTGGTTTGCACAGAACCTATATTAGCGATATCGAATGTTTCCGGCGTAGTATTTCATTAGATAATATTCAGCGAATTGCAAATGCACTTGAGATAGATACATATAAATTGTTTATGGAGGATAAACAATGAGAAAAGTAATTAAAAAAATCGTTTTTGAAGAGTTTTCTAAATTGACAGATTTGATTGAAAATGATTTTGCCGCCAACTACGCCCGAAAGGTCAACAACTTCCTGCTGAGCCAGATGGACGAGAGCATCACTGCAAGCATGGTGTTTGTCAGCAGCTTCGAGTCCAAAAGTGGCTTTGCGATTGAAACCTGCGCCAAGCGCATCGCACGGCTGAAATTCGGCGACGAGAATGTCCCTGCCATCGTCAATCCCAGAAACCTGCCGCACAATTTTGATCCGGCAAAGATCAGCGGCCAGATTGTTATCACAGATGTGGATACCCATAATGGCAATCTGCGAGGTGAGATTTCTGCATTTCGTGCGAATAACGAGGCACGTGGAGCAGGCAGAAATCGCATGGAAAGTGGCGTTACGCAGAGCAGTATTCGAGAACATCTGTTACCTCTATCGGAAAAGTATCGTTCTGACAGCATTTATTCTAAGCCGGTTGACCTTGCGTTCTTTGATGGTCAGGAATGGAACATCATGGAATTGAAGGCTGGTGGCGACTTGGATAGTTCCAATGCGCCGTCTAATGTAGAAAAGTTGTTGACCATCTACGTGGATATGGGCATTGAAAACTGCAAGGCTTACTTTGCCACCCTGTACAACAAGGATGGCGAAGGCAACACCTGGAAGGGTTCTGTCAAGAAGCACCTTGCATACCCTGAAATGTTCCTAATCGGCAAGAATCTTTGGGATAAAATCCTCCCTGACGGCATTACCTTTGAAGATTTTGAGGAAATTTACAAAGAAGCCCTGGAAGAGATTGGTCTGAATGACAGAATTATCGCTATGATCAACAATTGTATTTCGAAGTAATATGTACAAAATAGAGAAGCTAAAGACAAATAAATACACTGTGGTCAACGGTGATTGTATGAATTACTTAAGCCAGATCCCAGATAACAGTGTTGATCTCATATTAACGGATCCACCCTACAATATTGCACAGTATTCTACCGGCAATATAGATCTTCCTGGAAGGTCGGCTCTAAACAACGACCTGGCAGCTTGGGATCTTGCACCAATCGAACCGGTAGCATTGTTAGAGGATTTTAAGCGCATTATCAAGCCGGATGGCAATATTTTCGTATTTACTAGCTACAACCTGATCGGCAAGTGGCACGAAGCATTTGACAGTGAGTTTGATACTTTCCAGTTTTTTGTATGGCACAAGACAAATCCCGCACCTAAGATTTACAAAAACGGATTTTTGAACAGCTGTGAAATGATCGCCTGCATGTGGAATAAGGGGCACAAGTGGAATTTTAGCACCCAGAATGAGATGCACAACTTTTTTGAAAGTCCAATCTGTATGCGCCCGGAACGACTCTCTGATCCCAAGCATCCTGCTCAGAAGCCGGTAAAATTGTTGGAGCATATTATCAAAATCGCATCCAACGAAGGCGACGTGATCTTCGATCCCTTTATGGGTGTCGGTTCCACTGGCGTGGCTGCACTGAAAAATAACCGGAAATTTATTGGAATTGAGATTGAACAGGAATACTTTGCTGCAGCAGAAAAAAGACTATGCAGCAAAAAATGAAATTTTAAACGAGAGGAGGGAAGCGAGATGAGCTGTTATTCAGAAGGCGAGATCGCTTCTGTGGTGTTGCAGATTATTCGTAATCACCCAGGCATTCGTACCTCTGAACTGATCGCTGAGGCCAGAGCGCAAATGCGGCCTACCGGTGAAGATCTTGAGATTCTGCATGACCGAAATGATGACAAATTCTCACAAAAGGTACGGAATATCAAAAGCCATGACTCGATTGCTGACTTGGTCTATACAATTGGCCAACGTGACCGCCAGTGGTATCCTAAGTAAATAACGAACCTCCCAGATCAAACTGGGAGGTTCGTTATTATCAGGTGTTCTGCGCTGCGATCATTCCTGCTACGAACATTGTATGTATACTGCTTATCAAAGCTAATAATGTTGAAATGCTCGGTATACAGATTATAAATGAAGTCTGTATTCTTAATTACCAATATAAACTTTGCCTGCGTTCTCTTTAAGGCGTTTGCCAAGCGCTCTTGATCGTTCTTAGTGAAATCCTTGCCCTCGTAGTCAGAAAAATCGGTATCATAGGGCGGATCCAGGAACATAAAATCGTCGGCAGTAAGATGTGCTTTTTCAAAGAACTCTTCAAAGTCGCAGCAATAGATATCGGTGTCCGAGAATAACTGCTCCATTTCACCATTAAACATATTGTCGATCTTTGCTTTCATATCCTTACGATTGTAGGACATACCGCCATAGGGAATGTTGAACTCACCCTTGGCATTATAGCGGAACATAGAGCCATAGCAGTATTCGCGGATGAAGTAGAAGTTTGCAGCTTGATACTGAACGGAAGCATCAGCCAATCTGCCTAAGCTGATATCATTGAAGACTTTGCGGAAATACATATAGTAACCACTGGTAAAACCAGTGATCAGGTTTTCGCACAGGTCAGCGGTAGAGAATGGCTTCCTGTTGTAGTTAGCGACAGTCCGGATAAACTTGTCTTCCACCATCTGGTGCAGATGCGCATCAAATTCCTTCTTGTCCAACAAGAGGTTCTCGCTAAAGCCAGGATTAATGTTCTCAGACAATCTGGCAATCAGTACATTCAAAACTTCGCTCAGTTCATTTTCTGCGAGAGACCCTTCTTTTAACCGGAAAAAGATGTGCAGTAATTCGTTAGTTTCTTTGCTGCATACCTCAACGAGGTTGTTGAAGCTGTTATTATAGCACACTAACAGATCATATAATTTTCGATCCTGATCTTTGATTAGAGAATAGAATTGCATCAACGATGCGGAAATATCATTAATTGCCGCGGACTTTGGTGCTAAATGAAAGTACAGCGCACCGCCGCCAAAGAAGGGCTCGATATATCGATCAAACTCAGGAATAAGATGTTCGATCTTATCAATCTCCCTGGTTTTGCCACCGGGCCACTTGATAATAGTCTTCATACCATCACCTCTAGTTCTATTGTGTTAATATAACATAGGTTCGCAAGAAAGTAAATTAGATAATCGAACAATATAAATAAACAGATGCCTTAACGGAAGTAAAACTGAATTAATCACAATAGCAAATTCCAAAAGAATCACTTGTAATTCATCATAGGCGATAGTCCGTCGTTTTGAGAGATGGTCCGTCGAACTCAAGACGATAGTCCGTAGAAATAAGGATAGTCCGTCGAACTGCCTGAAAAAGTCTTATATCAAAATATGCGCCTTTCTACGCATATAAGAGCATATATTGCGGAATCGTTTTTGAAAATTCCATAAAAAGTTAGGAAAGCACCGAAAAATGAGTATTTTTAAGCAAAAACAATAAGGACGGTTGCTCTATCAAAGTAACCGTCCTTTATTGGTGCGGATGAAGGGACTTGAACCCCCATGAAATTGCTTTCACATGGACCTGAACCATGCGCGTCTGCCAATTCCGCCACATCCGCATATTCTGTTTTGCTCTCTCAAGCACAAGTGTTATTATACACACTCAAGCCTTATTTGTCAACACTTTTTTCAAAACTTTTTTCAAAAAAGCCGATATTTTTTTACCCTCGCCCGACAGGCGTTTGTACCTGTCGGGCGAGGCGTCAATATTACTTTTTTATGCTTTCCATACGGCTTTGAGCAGGGATGTGAGTTTGGGCTTGGAGCCGTAGAGGAGCACGCCTACACGGTATATTTTTGCCGAAATATAGCCCACACCTGCCGCAGAGCCTATCAGCACGGCGACAGAGGCTGCTATTTCGTATACGGGCACAGTACTCATAGCTATTCGGGTAAACATCGCCATGGGTGAGGTGAACGGGATGTATGAGCATACCACCATCAGGGTGTTGTCCACGTTGCCAGATGCCATAGAGGTCATAACCACCACGAATGCTATGACAAACAGCACGGTGATGGGCATTACAGAGGTGTTGATATCCTCAAGCTTGGAGGCTGTGGAGCCTACGGCACCGAACATAAACGCATAGATCAAAAATCCCAGCACAAAGAATACCAGCATATATCCCAGCAGATCGGGCGGGATGTTGAACAGAGAGTTGATCAGCTCATTGTCGCCCCAGTAGGACTCGTTGAGCTTAAAGAACACCAGCGCCGAGCCGAACACCACGATCAGCTGTACAAAGCCTGCAAGGCAGGATGCCAGCACCTTGCCGAACATCATAGAGGTGGGGCGGGCGCTGGTAATCAGCACCTCCATGGCGCGGGAGCTTTTTTCGGTGGCTACATTGGTGGCAACCATCTGTCCGTAGAGCAATATGACCATATACAGAGCAAAAATCATTATATATGTATAGAAGAAGTTCTCCATCTGATTCTTGCCCAGATTCTCCACGGTGCCGTTTATCTGTATACCCATCACCGCGGCGGCATCGGCCTGAGTCATACCGCTGCCGATCATAGCGTTCATCTGATAGACCTGCTGCAGCACCGAGTCGGCAACAGCCCTGTTGGAGTCGTGCATGGACAGATTATTCACGTAGTAGACGTATTCGGTGGGGGAGGTCATCACAAAGGCGCATTCTGCCTCGCCGGACACTATCTGCTCTTTGATATCCTGAGTGGCCGCGTCCGTCAGCTCGATACGGTATCCGCCGAATGCCTGAGCAAAGGTATCCGCCACAAGCTGCGCGTATTCGCTGCTGCTCGTTTTGATCAGCATCAGCGGCAGCTCGCCTGCGGGTGTGTCGTCTGCAGAGTCGGAGCCGAATGCGCTGCGTAATTGCGGAAAGAACATTACCACGCCCATAAGCACCACCAAAAACAAGGTTATGCCTATGAATATTTTGTTCCTGAAATATCCTCTGAGCTCAAAACCCATTATAGTGCCAAACTGCTTCATGGCTCACTCCTCCTTTGCACCGTCGCCTGCGTACTCGATGAAAATATCGTTCAGCGAAGGTTCGTAGATTTTGACCTCGTCAATGTCGTAGTTTGACGCAAGCTGTGCCATGACCGTCTTTTTGTGCTCGGGGGAGGGCAGGCGCAAAAGCAGGCAGCCGCCGCTCAGGCGTGTGCAGTCGGCGCCGAAATCCCTCTCTATGGCCTCGGGGCTGTCGCTGCGAATGACCAGACGGTCGCGGGGATAATTGCGTTTGATATCGTGCAAGTCACCGCTGAGAACCACCTTGCCGCCGTTGAGAATGGCTATACTGTCACAGAACTCCTCGATATAGCTCATCTGATGGCTGGAGAACAGCACTATTTTGCCGCGTGCGATCTGCTCGCGCACCACGTCCTTGAGCAGCATGGCGTTGACGGGATCAAGGCCCGAAAACGGCTCGTCAAGTATGACGATGTCCGGGTCGTGAGCCAGCGCGGTAATGAGCTGGATCTTCTGCTGATTGCCTTTGGACAGGGTGTCCAGCCGCTTGTTGCGGTATTCGGTCATGCCCAGCCTTTCCAGCCATTGGTCGATGGATCTTGTGGCGGACTTACGGTCCATACCTTTAAGCTGCGCCAGATAGACGAGCTGGTCGATGATGGTCTTTTTGGGGTAAAGACCGCGCTCCTCGGGCAGATAGCCGATGCCGATCTTATTGTAGTCTATGGGCTTGCCGTCTATGAGCACCTCTCCGCTGTCAGCGGGAAAGACGTCCATAAGTATGCGTATCGATGTAGTCTTTCCTGCGCCGTTTCTGCCCAGAAGTCCAAAAGCTTTTCCGCTCTCTGCGGCAAAAGACACGCCGCACAGCACCCGCTTTTCGCCGAATGATTTGTTTATATCACGAAGCTCAAGAATCATATTTTTGCCTCCGATCTGTTTACAGAAGCTCGCTCAGCTTGTCGAGAAAGGCTTCCTCACCGAGGGTGTTGAACTTAAAAAGCACAGCCTGACTGCCGCCTGAGGTGATACCCGACAAAAATATCGGGCCGTCTCCACTTTGGAACAAGGTCACGTTCATACTGACGCGGTTGGAGCCGGAGTAGCTGTACCGCTCAAAAACACGCACACTGCATCGGGCGTCTCCTGTGCAAAAATCACTGCCGTCCTCCAACGTGGCCGACAGACTGCTGCTTAGTATCCCGTCAACTATACGGTCGAGCCAGCTGTCAAAACTGCCGCTGAGCGTTCTTTCAAGTTTAGCCATAGTATATCCTCCCTGAATACTCGTATAATCTAATTATACTACTAAAACACAGTAATTGTACTCAAATATTGAGTAAATGTCAATACTCAATATTTGAGTATGCTATTATTCGGACAGGAGTGATGGAATATGGACTATCGTGAGCGTATGCGCAATATCAGGGAAGACCGTGATTTGACGCAGACCGAGCTTGGCAGGCTGCTCAACAAATCACAGCAGGGGTACAATCACATAGAGACGGGCAGGGCGGAGCTGAAGATCGACGATCTTATCAAGCTGTGCAGATTCTATAATCTGTCTGCCGATTACATCATCGGCCTCACCAATATCCCAAAAGACTATAAATAAAAACGTACTTTTGATCTGACTCAAAAGTACGTTTTTTTCATAATCAAACGCGGTTATTTGTACGGCTTATTTGTCCTCGGACATTTTCTTAAACTCCAGGTATCTTTCCTTTGCCTGCTGTTCTGCCTCTGCGAACATCGTCTTGGCATTTTCGGGGAAGGTAATATCCAGAGCACTGTATCTGACCTCGCCGCGCAGGAAGGTCTGGAAGTCCAGAGTAGGCTCCTTGCTGTCGAGGGTCAGCTTCTTGTTTTCGGGGTTGTAGCGGTAGAGAGTCCAGTATCCGCTGTCAACGGCACGCTTCATCTCATCCTGCACGTTGTTCATACCCAGCTTGATGCCGTGGTTGATGCAGGGAGTGTATGCGATGATGACAGAGGGACCGGGATATGCCTCAGCCTCCTTGATGGCCTTGATCAGCTGATTCTGATCGGCGCCCATAGCAACCGATGCAACGTAGCAGAAGCCGTAGCTCATCATCAGCTTGCCAAGATCCTTCTTGGCGCTCTTTTTGCCTGCTGCCTGGAACTGTGCAACAGCGCCCAGAGGAGTAGCCTTGGAGGACTGACCGCCGGTGTTGGAGTAGACCTCGGTGTCGATGATGAATACGTTGACGTCCTCGCCGGTGGCAATAACGTGATCAAGTCCGCCGTAACCGATATCGTATGCCCAGCCGTCGCCGCCGTACATCCAGATGGTCTTTTTGCCCAGCTGATCGCGGTGGAGCAGGATGTCCTTTTTCAGTGTATCTGCCTCACCCTCGAGCTCGGTGTTCTGCAGAGCCTCGACCAGCTCGTCGGAGTGCTTCTGGGATACGTTGATGTCGTTGTAGCTGTTCAGCCACTGCTCGATTGCGGCCTTGATGTTGTCGGGAGCGACAGCCATCAGCTTCTCAGCCTGAGCGCGGACACGCTCGCGCTGCTGCTTGACAGCCAGTGCCATGCCGAGGGAGAACTCGGCATTGTTCTCAAACAGCGAGTTGGACCATGCAACACCCTTGCCCTGCTTGTTCTTGCAGTAGGGGATGGAGGGCATGGGGCTGCCCCAGGCCTGAGAACAGCCGGTGCCGTTTGCCCAGTAGATCTTGTCGCCGAACATCTGGGTCAGCAGCTTTGCGTAGGGAGTCTCGCCGCAGCCTGCGCAGGCGCCGGAGAACTCGCAGAGAGGCTGCTTGAACTGGCTGCCCTTGACCGAGGCCACGTCAAATACGTCCTTCTCGGTGAGAGTAAGACCGTACTCCCAGCACTCCTGAGTCATATCCGCATCGGCCACGGGAGTCATATGCAGAGCGCCGCCCTTTGCGGGACATACGCTGGCGCAGCTGCCGCAGCTTGTGCAGTCAAGGGTGCTGACCTGCAGAGAGTAGCTCAGACCCTCGGCGCCCTTGCCGATAGCCTTCTTGAGCTTGAAGTTTTCGGGTGCGTTCTTGACTTCTTCTTCGTTAAGCAGATAGGGACGCAGAACGGCGTGGGGGCATACGTAGGAGCAGCGGTTGCACTGTACGCAGGCGGTGGGATCCCACACGGGCACAGAAGTAGCTATGCCGCGCTTTTCGTATGCGGTGGTGCCCAGAGGCATTGTGCCGTCCTTGTAGGGCAAAAAGCTGCTTACGGGCAGAGAATCACCCTTCTGTGAGTTCAGGGGACGGAGAATATTCTTGATGAATGCGGGTTCGTCCTTTTCGACAGCGGCTGTCTCCTCGGCAGCGCCTGCCCAGTCGGCGGGAACGTCAACCTTGGTAACGCCCGAAATACCTGCGTCGATGGCGTCCATATTCATCTTGATGACCTTTTCGCCCTTCTTGCGGAAGGTCTTTTCCACCGCTGCCTTCATGTGCTTGACAGCCTCGTCGGTGGGAATGATATTGGCAAGGCTGAAGAAAGCGGCCTGCAGTACCATACTTGCGTGATTGCCCAGACCAAGGCTTTCGGCAATGGCGTTTGCATCGATGGTGTACAGAGAGATGTTGTGCTCGGCGATGTATTTCTTGACGCCTGCGGGCAGGACTTCGCCAAGTCTGTCTGCGCTGACGGGGCAGTTGAGCAGGAAGGAGCCGCCGTCCTTGATCTCGCTGACGATGTCGTACTGATGCAGGTAGTTGAAGTTATGGCATGCCACAAAATCCGCACGGCGCACCAGATAGGTGGACAGAATGGGCTCGTGACCGAATCTCAGATGGGAGCGGGTGAGACCAAAGCTCTTTTTGGTATCGTACTCAAAATATGCCTGAGTGTACATATCGGTGTTCTCACCGATGATCTTGATGGAGTTCTTGTTGGCGCCAACGGTGCCGTCGGAGCCCAGACCCCAGAACTTGCAGCTGACGGTGGTATCGTGGTCGATATGGAAGTCGCCTGCGGGCAGGGAGTGATTGGTAACGTCGTCGATGATGCCCAGAGTAAAGCCGTTCTTGGGGCAGGAGGACATCAGGTTGTCAAATGCGGCCATGATCTGAGAGGCATCGGTGTCCTTGGAGCCCAGACCGTATCTGCCGCCGATGATCATGGGAGCATCAGCATCGTTGTTGTACAGAGCGCAGATGTCCTCATACAGAGGATCGCCCAGCGCGCCCATCTCCTTGCAGCGGTCGAGGACTGCGATACGCTTGACGCTCTTGGGCAGAGCGGAGAGGAAGTGCTTGGCGCTGAAGGGTCTGTACAGATGGACCTGCAGGTAGCCGACCTTCTTGCCCTGCTTGCACAGATACTCTGTGACCTCGCGTGCAGCGCCGGAAACGCTGCCCATAGCCACGATCACCTGCTCGGCATCATCAGCGCCGTAGTAGTTAAACAGATGATACTCTCTGCCGGTGATGTCGGAGATCTGCTTGAGATAACCCTCGACTATGTCGGGCAGCTGAGCGTAGTCCACGTTGTTGGCTTCTCTGAACTGGAAGTATACGTCGGGGTTCTGCACGGTGTTGCGCAGTGTGGGATGCTCGGGGTTGAGGGCCTCAGCGCGGAACTTCTCAACAGCGTCCCAGTCCAGCAGCTTGCGGTAATCCTCGTAGTCGAATGCCTCGACCTTCTGGATCTCGTGGCTGGTACGGAAACCGTCAAAGAAGTGCATGAAGGGGATACGGGACTTGATGGCGCACAGATGTGCCACGCCTGCCAGATCCATGACCTCCTGAACGCTGCCCGAGGACAGCTGTGCCCAACCGCACTGACGGCAGTTCATAACGTCCGAGTGATCGCCGAATATGCTCATTGCGTGAGTACCGACGGTACGTGCGGCAACGTGCAGAACGGCGGGCTGTCTTGCGCCGCTGATACGGTGCAGGACGGGTATCATAAGCATAAGACCCTGAGAGCTTGTGTAGGATGTGGCAAGAGCGCCTGCCTCAACAGCGCCGTGAACGGCACCGATAGCGCCTGCCTCCGACTGCATCTCAACCAGTCTTACCTGCTGGTCAAACAGATTCTTTTTGCCCTTGGCAGACCATTCGTCGGTTTTTTCTGCCATAGGGGAGCTGGGAGTGATAGGATAAATTGCGGCAACCTCGGTGAAAGCATAGGCAGCATATGCCGCAGCTTCGTTACCGTCAACAACCATAATTTGTTTTTTGCTCATAGCTTTTCCTCCATACATATGGACAATATTATCACACTTTAATATAACACGGTGGGTGTTTTTATTCAAGGGGTAAATTGCCCCAAAACCAAGCAAACATAGGCACTTGAGGCAAAAAGACACCGCCGTCTTAGCTGTGACAGCGGTGTTTTTGTATATGACTTGATTTGTGTCAGTATGCCATGGAGGGGCGCAGCACGCAAAAGGCCTTTTTTGCCAGTACGCCGTCCAGCATGGAAAATGCATCCATCTCAGAGACCGTCACAGTTTTGCCGTTCTTTACGGTCACGAACTTGTTGTCACCTGCGCATATCCACAGGCAGCGCTCAAAGCCGTCATAGGTGTACAGCAGATCGCCCGGGATGAACAGATCCTTGTGCACCTGTCTGAGACGTGTGTCGTGATCGTCTCTGGGAATGTAGAATGCGTTGCCGCCGGTCAGGCAGCCAACAGTCATTTGCGCGATGATGCTGCCGTCGTTTTTGGCGCAGAAATATTCGGTATCGGGCGCGCCGTCGCAGTGGGCGAACACCGCATCCTGCACCTCACGGAGGCTGCTTATGGGCAGAGATATTCCGATGGCGGCATAGACGGCTTTTGCAAGCTCAAGTCCGTTTGCGCAGTTTGACTGCAGAGCAGCCTCGCTCACTGCCTGCTGCTGCGCATTTGTCAGAGTGGGTGCTACAAAAATATCGGTATCGTTGGTCTTGACCTTGCCGATAGTTGCGCTGCGGCACTCAATAAACTCACCCAAAGCAGCATCCTCGGCAACGGTGGCAGTATAGCTGACCTCGCATTTTTCACCGCCCTCAACGGTCACAGAGGCGCTTATGCTGCCGCCCTTTTCGCTCATACCGCAGAGGGATTTGAGTTTGAGACGGGGTGAGAGGGTGTCCTCTATCTCAACAGTCTTGGCGTTCTCGCCGATATTCCTGATGACAAAGGTAAACTTAACCTCGTCGCCGCGGTTGACGCTGACGCCCTGGGGCGCCGTGGTGAGCTTATATGCTACGATATCGGTGAGATTGTTCATGCGGTCTATGGCCCGGCGTGAGGGCTGCAGGCCCAGCTTTTCGGTAGGTCTGATGACCGCCACTCTGCAGTGAGGGGCAAACATATATCTCTCGCCGTAGGGCTTGAGGAACAGGTCCAGCAGGTCATATCTGATAGTACCAACAAGCTCGCGGTTGTCAAAACAGCCGTGGTGGTCGTAGTTGCCGCTTGCTCCCGAGAAATTGTGGCTGGTACTGTGCAGAAGCCAGCCGTTGCCAATATAGAGCATGGTGTGACCGAACTTCTCGTTGTACATGCGGTATACGATAGCATCACCGGGCCTGATGATACTGAGCATTCTGTCGGATGCGGCCTCGGCACTTTCGCCGCTGTCGGGAGTCCAATAGAACACCCTCAGATCCTCGCGTGCGATCATCCCCTTGGTGTCGTCGGATTTTTCCAGCTTGTGGTCATAGGCATCAAAATAGCAGTTGTGCACATAGCAGGAGCAGTCGATGTATCTGGTGCGCTGGGGAGTGGCGCTCTCGGGATGAACACGCATCTCGCGGCGCCACGAGCCGGACATAACCACCTGATTGAGCGCGCTCATATCGTACTGGAAAAACTCGCCGCGGTCAAACCCTGCCTTGGCTGTTGCCAGCAGAGGCTTGATTATCTCGTCGACCGTTTCATGCGCGAATCTGGGGTCGGGCTTTTCGCGGTGGGGCAGCATTTTGGTATTGAGGGGTGCTTTGGGCGCATCGGTGCCGAATACGGCCTTGTGAGCTATGTTTTGCAGCTTGATGGCATAACTTTCGGGCAGAACGCCAAAAAAGCCTATATTGGCACAGCTGATGCCGAATACGGTGGAAAAAACCACGCAGCTGTTATAATAGCTGCCCATAAGCGATGGGTGGCGGAGGTTTTTTTCAAGCAGAGAAAAGCCTGCATCCTGCTCATCAAAGCAGTCATAAGCTGCCTGCATATCCAGCACGCTGCCGCCGACTTTGTCTGCCAGCTTGCGTGCAAACCCGGATATAAGCTGCATCTGTGCATCCTGAGACAGGGGAGAGACGCCCCATTTGTCCCAGTATTTTTGGTCTATATCGGAGAATGCGGGAGGCGCGATAAACAGCACCTTGCCCTGCGGATAGGCTGTCTTGAAGCGGCTGCACAGATCTGTATACGCAGCCATGACGGCATCCTTGTCGGCAGTTTCTGCAAATATCTCGCCGCGGGGCGCCTGCAGCAGAAGCAGGTCGGCATCATTGGGGTCGCCTAATACCCACTTAAACGTCTCTGTGTTGCAGGTCTTTACGAACTCAAAGCCCGGTGTGGCGGCATTCTTGAGAGGATGCACAAGATCGACGGCGGTATAGTCAAAGTCCGAGCTCTTGTTGTTGTAGGATATGGCGTTGATGCTTAACTCAAACCCGTTGAGGGATGCAAAATACACCATCAAATCGCCAAAGTTGCCCGAACTTACAAACGAGTCGCCGAACATTATTATTCTTGCTTTGTTTTTGGGTGCTATTATCGGAGCGTTCATAGTTTTTTCCTCCTGTTTCAGAAAATCCGCCTTTTGTGATCAAAAGGCGGATTTGTCTTTTAATTCTGTTGGTCCGGGTTTTCAGGTGCGGTCTCTTCCGGCTGATTTTCAGTCTCGGGGGATATTGCGAGAAAACTCAGATCTTTATATTTTTTGCTCAGGTGCAGCCAGAGCAGCAGGGATGCACATACCACGAATGATACCGCGGCCAACAGCTGGGAGACTCTGATGTCGGTGTTGCCCAGATAGAGGCTGTCTGTGCGCAGACCCTCGATCCATGCTCTGCCCAGACCGTACCAGCCAAAGTAGAGCAGTATCAGCTCACCTCTGAAACGGCGGTGATTGGAGTAAAAATGCAGAAACACAAATCCCGCAAAATTCCACAGCGACTCATAGAGGAAGGTGGGGTGGCACATCTCTGCGCCGTTGATGCTCATGCCCCAGGGCAGGGAGGTGACTCCGCCGAATGCCTCGGCGTTGACAAAGTTGCCCCATCTGCCGATCATCTGACCGATAAGCAGGCAGATGACAGCCATGTCACCGAAGCTGAAAAAGTCGATCTTCTTGACTTTTGAGAACACTATTGCGGCGATAACGCCCAGAATAATGCCGCCGTAGATTGCAAGACCGCCGTTCCACACCTTGATGATGTCCTCGGGATGCTTACCGTAATAATCCCAGCTGCTGAACACGTAGTACAGCCGTGCGCCCACAATGGCGCAGGGGATGAGGCAGATGAGAAAATCGGTGATGTCGTCGGGGGTAGTGCCGAATTTGCGGCAGCGTCTGTAGCCGTATACGCCCGCCAGTATAAAGCCGAGGCAGATGATCACGCCGTACCAGTGTATGGTCAGCGAGCCCAGTTCGAGAGCCACGGTGTTGAGGTCAAACGCTATATTGCCCAATTTGGGGAATGCAATATGATGTGTCATAAACAGTACCCTTATTCTTCGTCATCCTGCTTGGGGGTGACTACGGCTTTCAGCTTGGTAACGCGGAGTTCTTCGGTCTCCACCACGGTGACGGTGAGATTTTCGTACTCAAAACTGTCTCCCGCCGAGGGGAAGGTGCCTATAGACTCGATAGCCCAGCCGCCCACGGTGGTGTAGTCGCCTTCAAAATCATCCGAGTCCAGTCCGACCTCGTCGAGGAAATCGTATATGCTCATGTCGCCGTCTACCTCAAAGGTGTTCTCGGCAACCTCGGTGATGTCCTCAACTACCTCGTCGGTCTCGTCCCAGATGTCGCCCACCAGCTGCTCCAGCACGTCTTCCATGGTGACGATACCCATGGTTCCGCCGTATTCGTCGGTGACCACGGCTATATGGGTCTTGCGGCGCTTGAGCTCGCTGAGCACGGCAGGCAGCTTCATGGACTTGTGGATAAAGCAGACCTCAATGAGTATATCGCGGAGGGAGAAATCGGGCTCCTCAACGATCTTCTTGTAGAAGTGGTTGAGGTATACGATACCGATGATGTTGTCTATACTGTCCTCGTATACGGGGATACGGGAGTAGGGAGAGCTCTCCAGAGTTGCTATGATCTCATCCATGGGATCGTCGATGTCAATGGCGATCATATCAACGCGGTGGGTGAGGATCTCCTGTGCCGAAGTGTCGGAAAAATCGATTGCCGACTGAAGCAGATCGCCCCGCTCCTCGTCGATGACGTTTTCGGTCTCGGCGATCTCGATGAGGTTGGACAGCTCCTCGGCATTGAAGCCCTCGTC
The DNA here is from genome assembly GCA_045658985.1 of Oscillospiraceae bacterium. Lineage (GTDB taxonomy): Bacteria > Bacillota > Clostridia > Oscillospirales > Butyricicoccaceae > RGIG3513. Next base: position 12,636 of record JAZOWC010000009.1, on the reverse strand, counting down.
CTCTTCGTCCTTGCCCCACAGGCGGGAGAGCAGCTTCATCAGCAGTCCCACCAGCCATACGATGGGGAAGGTGATGATCATAAGCAGCTTGACGGGATATGCGGCCATGGTGGCAAAATCAAATGCATGGGTGCGGGCAACCATTTTGGGGGTTATTTCGCCGCAGATGAGGATTATCACGGTCATGACCAGAGTTGCGTATGCGGCACCCACCTCACCGAACAGACTGATGCATATTACGGTAGCCACCGAGGAGGAGGCTATGTTCACCAGATTGTTGCCTATGAGTATGGTGGAGAGGAACTTTTCGTACTTGTTGTAGATGTTCAGCGCCAGCTTGGCCTTTTTGCTGCCCTCGTCGGCAGCCTTCTGCAGGCGCAGGGGATTGACAGAGTTGTATGCTATCTCGGAGCCGGAGAAGAATGCCGAGCATATGATGCATATCACAATAATAATATAGTTCATTATGCCTGCACCTCCTCACCGTTCTCTGTGGGTTCGATCTTTATAATGAGGCGGTTGATACGGCGGCCGTCCATGCTCAGGACGGATACCGTGAGGTTTTTGTATTCAAAAGAGCTGCCTTCCTCGGCGCCGGTGGGGATGTTGTCCAGCACCCAGCCTGCGGCAGTCAGATGGGCAAACTCATCTTCGTCAAAGTCTTCATACCCGATCTGCTCAAACACGTCGGTCATCAGCACGTTGGCCATTACCTCAAATCTGCTTCCACCGATGGAGCGAACGTCGAACGTCACCTCGTCGTCCTCGTCCCATATCTCGCCCACAAGCTCCTCCAGAATATCCTCAATTGTGATGATACCCATGGTTCCGCCGTAGTCGTCGGTGACCACGGACAGATGCACCTTCTGTGCGCTCATCTCTCTGAGCAGATCGTCGATACGCACTGTTTTGTGCACAAAATGAGGCTTGTCCAGCAGCTCCTCCAGCTTGGTGCCTGTACCCTGACGGTAGTATGCCTTGAGGTACTTGCGGATACTGAGTATGCCGGCCACGTCGTCGATGGTATCACGGTATACAACCAGACGGGAGTGCTTGCTCTCGCGGATGTGTGCTATGATCTCCTCGGGGGTAGAATCGATGGGGAGTGCATCCACGTCGATGCGGGGGGTAAATACGTCCTGTGCGGTGTGATCGTCAAACTCAAATGCCGAGTGTATCAGGTCGATATTCTCGTTTGCGGCGGTGTCACCGCTGCTTTCGGTCTCTTCCTGAATGTTCTCGATCATCTGGTTGATCTCTTCTTCGGTGACCGTGGGATCGTTGGCGTTGCCAAAGAGCTTGGATATCAGCTTGGCCACCCAGGACAGAACGAACACGAAGGGGGTAAGCAGAGTCATCAGTGCCCTCAGCGAGGGAGCAAATGAAAGAGCCAGGGTTTCACTGCGAGCCTTGCCTATGTTCTTGGGAATTGTCTCCCCAACTAAAAAAACCACTACTGTAGTAACAACGGTAGTGTAGGCAACAGCACTCTCACCCCATATGCGCGAAAAAATAAGTGTGGCAAGCGATGCGGTAGCAATATGCACCACATTGTTGCCCAGCAATAGGGTCGAGAGAGTTTTATCAAAATTTTCGAGGATGTACCATGCCTTTTTAGCATTCTTTGAGCCGTTTTCCGCCTTGGTCTTGATACGGATACGATTGACCGAGGAAAAGGCTGTTTCGGCACTGGCAAAGTATGCGGCGCCCAGCAGCAAGAGGACTAAACACAGATAGGGCAACCAACTGTCACTGCCCATAAAAGACTACCAACTCCTTGTTTACATAGATTTGATAATACTATACCAAATAAAAAGCAATAAATCAAGGGTCAATTGTATCAAATCAATAAAACACAAAATAATGTGAAAAACTTGTACCCAAAGGGCAAAATACAGTAAAAAATACTTGACTTTTTTGCCAAAATAGTGTATAGTATCCGTTGTAAAGAAAAAAGACTTTACAGAAAGGAGCGACATCAATGAAAAGCGATACCTTCCACATGTCTATGCTGTTCGATTTCTACGGAGAACTGCTCACAGACAAGCAAAAAGAGCTGTTCGACCTTTATTACAACGAGGATATGTCGCTCACCGAGATATCTGAGATAGTGGGAATCACCCGTCAGGGTGTCCGCGATGCCGTTATGCGCGCCGAGATGAGCCTCCGCGACATAGAGGACAAGGTCGGACTGGTCAAGCGTTATTCCCGCCTCAGCGACAAGATCGGCCAGATCGGCGATTGCGCTCATTATATAGCAATGGTCAATTCGGGCACCAAGAAGGACTTCCAGATTGCAGAACAGACCAACAAGATCCTCAAGTTGGTCGGAGAGATACAGTAATGGCATTTGACGGACTCAGTGAAAAACTAAACGGTATATTCAAAAAGCTCCGCAGCCGCGGCAGACTGACCGAGAGCGACGTCAAGGAGGCTATGCGCGAGGTGCGTATGGCTCTGCTGGAAGCCGACGTCAACTTCAAGGTGGCCAAGGAGTTTGTTGCCGGCGTTACCGAGAAAGCTATCGGCGGCAATATCCTTGAGAGCCTGACCCCCGCACAGCAGGTCATCAAGATCGTCAATGACGAGCTTTGCCAGCTGATGGGCGGCACACAGAGCCGTATCCGTATGGCCAACAGCGGCCCCACCGTTATTATGTTCGTGGGTCTGCAGGGCGCGGGTAAAACCACCAATATCGCCAAACTCGGCGCTCATTTCAAAAAGACCGAGAGCCGCCGCCCTCTGCTTTGCGCCTGTGACGTTTACCGTCCCGCCGCGATCGAGCAGCTCAAGGTGCTGGGCAAGCAGCTTGACATCCCCGTGTTCGAGCAGGGCAAGGGCGACCCTGTGGAGATAGCCAAGGCTGCCTATGAGCACGCCAAGCGCTACGGCAACAATCTTCTTCTTATAGACACCGCAGGCCGACTGCACATAGACGAGCAGCTTATGGACGAGCTGGCACGGATCAAAGCCGAGGTCAAGCCCCACGAGATCATGCTCATCGTAGACGGCATGACAGGTCAGGACGCAGTCAACGCAGCATCTGCCTTCGACAGCAAGCTGGGTATCGACTCCATCCTGATGACCAAGCTGGACGGCGATGCCCGAGGCGGCGCCGCACTGTCGGTCAAAGCCGTCACCGGCAAACCTATCAAGTATATCGGCGTAGGCGAAAAGCTTACCGACATAGAGCCCTTCCATCCCGACCGTATGGCAAGCCGTATATTGGGAATGGGCGACGTTATGACCCTGGTTGAGAAGGCGCAGGCCGCCTTCGACGAGAAGCAGGCTGCCGATCTGGAAAAGAAGATCCGCGCCGGCAAGATGGGTCTTGACGATTTTCTCGATCAGCTCAAGCAGATGAAGAGTATGGGCGGTCTCGAGCAGATCGCGGGAATGCTTCCCGGTATGAACGCCAATGCCCTCAAGGGCGTCAAGGTGGACGAGAAGCAGATGGCACGCACCGAGGCCATCATCCTGTCCATGACTCCCAAAGAGCGTGCAAACCCCGACATCATCAACTTCAGCCGCAAAAAGCGCATCGCCGCAGGCTGCGGACTCAAGGTGGAGGATGTCAACCGTCTTCTCAAGCAGTTTGACCAGATGCAGCAGCTTACCAAGCAGCTGGCAGGCGGCGGAATGAAACGGCTCGCAAAACGCGGCAAAATGCCTTTTGGCTTTTGATAAACAGTAACCATAAAAATTTTTTAAAATATACGGAGGTGAAAGTATGGTAAAGATCAGACTTAGAAGAATGGGTGCAAAGAAGGCTCCTTTCTATCGCATAGTCGTAGCGGATTCCCGTTTCCCCAGAGACGGCAGATTCATCGAGGAGCTGGGTACTTACAATCCCCTGAAGGAGCCTGCTGAGATCAAGGTCGATGCAGAGAGAGCTCAGGCTTGGATCAAGGACGGCGCACAGCCCACCGATACAGTCCGCAGCCTGCTCAAGAAGGCCGGAGTTCTGTAAGCTATGAACGAAGTTAAAGAGCTTCTTTCCTACATCGTTTCCAACCTTGTTGAGTTTCCCGATCAGGTGAGCATCACCGAGACTGTCGAGGGTGACAACATAACCTACAAGCTGAAAACAGCTCAGTCGGATATGGGCAAGATCATCGGCAGACAGGGTAAGATCGCCAAGGAGATCCGTGTGCTTGCAAAAGCACTGGGTCAGAGAAACGGCAAGAGGATCCAGGTCGACATCGTAGACTGAACCAAACGCGGTGCAGCATCAGCTGCACCGCGTTTTTCCGTTTTTGGGACTGAACGGCAAAGCATCATCTGCACTGAAGTTATATACTGCTTGGCTGTTTTGCGGCGCTGTGCATAGCCAATATCGGTCTCCCTCAAAAAAATCCTCAATATTCTGTTGACAAATTGGTCTACTTGTAGTAAACTCACACTAAAGAGGTTTACTGCGAGTAGACCAAAAAGACTTAAGGAGGGTTTTATATGACTGAGGCTAAACTCGGTGTGATAGAGACTCGGTTTGCCGACCTGATATGGAGCCGCGAGCCTATATCGTCAGGCGAGCTGGTAAAGCTCTGTGACAGGGAACTGAACTGGAAAAAATCCACCACCTATACGATCCTGCGCCGTCTGTGTGAGAGGGGAATATTCTGTAATAATAACGGCACGGTCACATCTCTCGTATCCAAAGACGAATTTTTTGCCGCGCAGAGTGAGAAGTTTGTCGAAGAAACCTTTGATGGTTCTCTGCCGAGGTTTCTGGCAGCCTTCTCAATGCGAAAAAAACTGTCCGACGAGGAGATATGCGAGCTTCAGAAGCTTATAGACAAAATGAGGTGAGGGTATTCTGAGCACAGTATTTTCGGGAGTTCTCAATATGTCCCTCACGGCAAGCATCGCCATCATTGTCGTGATTTTTGCAAGATTGCTTTTGAGGCGTGCGCCTGCGATATTTTCCTACGTGCTTTGGGCCGTCGTGCTGTTTCGTCTTGTCTGTCCCGTTTCGCTGTCGTCCGAGCTGTCTTTGATGGGAGCTTTTAATGTTCCTGACGCTGTAAACGGGCGGATAGAGTACCTGAGCACGGATTTAGGCGGCGCGGACAGTCCTTCCGTAACCGCACCTGTGCCCGATCGGGACAACGACGCCGACCCGCCGTCGGGCAAAACTCTCCCTGCGGACGGATTTGCACTGCCGCTGACCGCATTGAGCACCCTGTGGATCTGCGGTGCGGGGACGATGCTGATATTCAATATCGTGCAGCTTGTACGTCTCAGGCGCAGGCTGATCGGCGCAGTCGTGCTTCGGGATAACATCCGTCTTGCGGATCATATCTCGACCCCGTTTGTTATGGGACTGATACGTCCTGTGATCTATCTGCCGTCGGATTTATCCGATGAGGGGCGCGAATATATCATCCTGCACGAGAAGCATCATATCCGCAGGGGAGATCATATTATCAAGCCCATAGCCTTTGCGGCGATGTGCCTGCATTGGTTCAATCCGCTTGTCTGGGTGGCTTTTGTGCTGGCAGGCAAGGATATGGAGATGTCCTGCGATGAGGCGGTGATGAAGACCGTGGGCAGAGACGTGCGCGCCGAGTACAGCATGCTGCTGCTGAGATTCTCCGCGGGTAAAAAAGCTATTATAGGAGCCCCTCTTGCCTTTGGCGAAGGAGATACAAAAGAAAGGATAAAAAACGTTATGAAATACAGAAAACCTACCTTTATTGCTGTAGCTATGGCTGTTGTTGTGTGTCTCGGATTGACGGCTTGCCTTTCTTCCAATCCCAAATCCGACTCACCAAAATCCGATCTCTCCGATATATCCATACAGAAACTTGACCTTTCCGCCGATACCGGAGTGGGAATAGACTTAGCCTACGAAAGCAACGATTTTATCGTTTTTTACGGAAGCATAGGCCTGTTCGGCTATGACCTCTCGAAAAAGGAGATCACTTTTTCGGTTGATTTTATGAAAGCTGTCGGAGTTGAGGGGAGCGTTCAGGGCAGCCGCGGGACTTCGGTAGAAGTCAGCGCCGACGGTAAAAAGATCGTTATCAGCGACTATGATGCCGAAAAGGATATAAGGTACAAGACCTGCTATATCGACCTTTCTGCGCAGACTTATACCCATGCAGACTATCTGCCGCTGCAGGATGTTTTTAATCGTGACACCGCAAAAGGCTTTATCTACCCGGGAGTCAAAACAGAGCAGGTGAAATATATCCTCGGAGACACCGAATGGAGCATATTCGCCAAATAGACCCGATGCAGACATAAAACAAACCACCCGCAGCGGCGGGTGGTTTGTTTTATGTCATTTTATATTTTTCTCATCTGCTCAAGCAGCTGCTTGCCAACGCTCAGGTCAAATCCGTCCTCGGTCAGAGTGACTTCTTTGGATATTCCGTCAACGTAGCCGTGTCTGACGCATGCTTCATATGCCTCAAGATGCTCGCTGTCGGAGGGCAGATACCCCATAACACCGCCCAGCGCCATTGCGCCCCAGTTGGATACGGTGGCAACTATCAGCTTGTCGACCTTGGTGCGGCAGGGGACGAGGGACAGTCGGCTCTCTATAATATCCTTGAGATTGCCCATGCCGATCTCGTTGCCGCCGTCGCCGATGGCCACGGTGGGGCACTTGGCCAGCTCAAACATCCTGTCTATGGGAGCCGTATGCTCGGCAATGCTGACGCCGCGCATATTGGCATAGTCGCCTTTGACGTTCTCTCCGCAGCGCTCGATGGAAATAAGTCCCACCGGCGCGTATGCTCTGAGAAGGTCCTCAAATACCTGATCGTCGGCGTTTTTGTCAACGTAGAAGGTAGAAATGCCGAACTCCTCAAAATATCCGCAGCATATCTCGTCGGTGACGACGATAGGCTCAAATCCGCAGCTTTTGAGGGCGCGGCAGACAAACAGAGTGCCGGGAGGGCCGTCTGTCTCGCACACTCCCGCAACGTAGAAACCGGTCGTCACAAGCACCGTTCCCCGCTCCCAGCCCAAAACCGTCTTTGCGGCATCGGTGCAGAAATCTGCGGGCAGGTACTCGCGCAGCAGGTCCATTCCTCTGGCCGAATGCTGCAGGATTATATTTTCTATACTGTTCATATCCCGTACCTCTGCTTTATTACAACTGTGCCAGGGGAACTATCTCAACACCGCTGTCTGTCAGTGCCTGACGTATGCGTCTGGCAAACTCCACGGCCTTGACTCCGTCGCCGTGCAGACAGATGCTGTCGGCCTCGATGGGGATGACCTGACCGTTGCGGGCGACAACCGTGCCCTCGGTCACCATCTGCAGAACACGATTGATGGCTTCTTCTTCGTCGGTGATCACCGAACCCTCCAGAGCGCGGGGAGTCAGCGAGCCGTCGGGCTCATATGCGCGGTCGGCAAACACCTCGCTGGCGCAGCGCAGACCCTTGGCTTTTGCGGCCTTGAGCATCTCGCTGCCCGACAGACCCAGCAGGATCAGGCTGTCGTCGACTTCCGCTATAGCCTCGCAAATGGCGTCGGCAAGCTTGCGGTCTTTGGCTGCCATATTGTACATGGCGCCGTGAGGCTTGACGTGCTGCAGAGTCACGCCCTGAGAGAGGCAGAATGCCTTGAGGGCACCGATCTGATATATCACCATAGCCTTGAGCTCGGCGGGGGAGACGGCCATGTTGCGCCTGCCGAATCCCACAAGATCGGGGAATCCGGGATGTGCGCCTACGGCCGTGCCGTGCTTTGCGGCCAGCGCCACGGTTTTTTGCATCACGAGGGGATCACCTGCATGAAAACCGCAGGCTACGTTTGCCGAGCTGATATGGGGAATAACGCTGGCATCCATACCGCAGGTATAATTGCCAAAGCTCTCGCCCAGATCGCAGTTGAGATCAACCTTTTTCATATTACACCTCAGTATTTGAGATCAATGTTCTTGACGTCGGTCACAAGCATGTGTCCGGGTGCGTGGGTTATGGCAAACGCGGGCTTGCTTGCCATCAGCGCAGCCTGAGGTGTGACACCGCAGGGCCAGAACACGGGAACTTCACCGGGATTGATGGTGACAGCATCGCCGAAATCGGGCTTGTTTACGTCCTTGATGCCGATGACCGAGGGGTCGCCGATATGTACGGGAGCGCCGTGGACTTTGGGCATAGCGCCGGTGACAAGCACCGACTTGACGATCTGGTCATAGGGCATGGGACGCATGCTGACCACCATATTGCCGTGGAACACACCCGCGGGAGTGCAGGGGATGTTGGTCAGGTACATGGGTACGTTGCGGTTTTCTTCGATATGGCGCACGGGCACACTTGCCTCAAGCAGCTCACCCTCGAACGAAAAGCTGCATCCGATCAGAAAGCTCACCAGATCATCTCTCCACAGATGGCTGACGTCGGTGTATTCTCCGGTCATTACGCCGTGCTCGTATACACGGTATTTGGGCAGATCGGTGGCGATATCGGCACCCTTTGCGATCTCCTTGAGGAATCGGCTGCCGGTGTCGGTGACCTCAAGCAGGGGGCAGGCCTTGGGATTGCGCTGTGCAAAGAGCAAAAAGTCATATGCCAGTTCTCTGGGCAGAATAACAAGGTTGGCCTGAGCGTATCCGGGGCAGAAGCCTGCCGTGGGGCCGGTGTGTGTCCGGTTGCGGATTATTTGACGAAACTCAGAAGGTGTCATCTGAATATCCTCCACTTCTTTATTCTGTATATTCTCTGTGCCTGCTCCACCGTAACAGCGCGGAAGTTAACCGTGCCGCCGGGTTTGAGCTGAGCCAGCAGGGGAATGTCAAAGGAGCAGACCGTGCCTATTTTGGCATATCCGCCGGTGGTCTGCCTGTCGGCGAGCAGCACGATGGGCTGTCCCGAGGAGGTGACCTGGATAGATCCCAGCGTGATTCCGTCGGATATTATGTCCGAGCCGGAGATGGTCTCGATCTTTTCGCCGTCCAGCCGCAGACCCATACGGTCGGACTGGTTGGATACGGTAAACGTCCCGTTGAGCAGGGTGTCGAGACCCTTGGCAGAAAAATACTCCTGCTGAGGCCCGAGCACCACACGTACGGTCACGTTTTGACTGTACTGAGGAGCTTTGAGCTTTCTGTCCATGATTGCCGAGCGGTGCTCGTCGGGCACGGTGAGCAGGTCGTCACGCTTGAGGACTCTGCCCTCATAGCCGCCGAGGCGGCACTTGAGGTTGGTGCTTCGGCTGCCCATAACCTGAGGCACCTGAAATCCGCCCTGCACCGCCAGATATCCGCGGCAGCCGTTTTTGGCAACTCCCATGGTGAGAGTCTGTCCTGCCTGCACCCAGAAGGGGCGGTAGGGCTCTACGGGTCTGTTGCCGATCATTGTTCCCATATCTGCGCCGGTGACGGCACAGATGCAGTCGTCCTCAAAGAGTATAGAGGGGCCCATCATGGTGCATTCAAGCACCGCTTCGCCGTGCTTGTTGCCGACAAGCCAGTTTGCCGCCTCAAAAGCAAACCGATCCATGACTCCCGATGTGCCGATGCCCGAGGCCATATATCCGTATCTGCCGCCGTCCTGCACGGTGGTGAAGGGGCCGGGTGAGACTATATGCAGCTTCATTTCTGCACCGCCCTTTCGTATTCCTCACGGCTTATGGGTACGAATCTGATGTACTGTCCCGCGTGGCAGAGTATGGGGGATGAGCTTTCGGGGTCGTAGAACTTCAGCGGCGTGTATCCCAGTATCCTCCAGCCGCCGGGGCTGGCCACGGGGTAGACACCGGTCTGATTTCCGCCTATGCCCACCGATCCCGGCTCGATGCGTGTGCGTGGTGTGCTCAGACGGGGCGCGTGTATACGCTTGTCCAGTCCGCCCAGATAGACGAATCCGGGCAAAAATCCCATCATGTATATCTTGTAGTCGGTGCCAGAATGTATTGCTATGATCTCCTCGCGGCTGAGACCGGTGAGGGATACCATATCCTCCATATCGGGGCCGTCGTAGCAGCAGGGGACCTCGATGATCTGCTTGTGTCCGCCGTCGCCTGCAATAGCGTCAAACCTGCATCTGCTCAGCACGCGGATTAGCCGTCTGTAGGATATGACTGAGGGATCGTAGACCACCATCAGCGAGCGGAATGTGGGGATGGTCTCTCTGATACCGCGAACCTTGCGCTCGCTGATCCAGCGGGCGAGATGATGCACCTTGTTGTTGATATTTTCGTCTATCTCATTGCCGAACTCGGCAACCAGCGCACAGTCTCCCGCAGGGAAGAACCTTATATCGTCCAAAGGATTCATCCTCCTTTTTTTATCTGTTTTAGAGTATATATTATAATCTGTTAATAGTCAAATACTTCCGCACTCTGCTTGACTTATTTCCCAAAAGGGGTATAATAATATAGTCAAAAATAATCTTAGGAGATGAAATATATGGCAGATTCCTGCAATCACGATTGCTCTTCCTGCTCGGAGAGCTGTTCTGACAGAAAGACAGCCCCCACCGATTTCAGCGCAAAGCTCAATCAGTATTCCAGTGTCAACAAGGTCATCGCCGTTGTATCGGGTAAAGGCGGCGTAGGCAAAAGTATGGTCACCTCTCTTCTGGCTGTTATGTCCGACAGAGCAGGCTACAAGACCGCCGTTTTAGACGCAGATATCACAGGTCCTTCCATTCCCCGCGCCTTCGGTCTTCGTGAGAAGGCTATGGGCAACGAGATGGGCATCTATCCCGTTACCACCAAGACCGGTATCGAGGTCATGAGCATCAACCTGCTGCTTGAGAACGATACCGATCCCGTAGTATGGCGCGGCCCCGTTATCGGCGGTACCGTCAAGCAGTTCTGGACAGACGTTATCTGGGGCGAGATCGACAATATGTTTATCGATATGCCTCCCGGAACAGGCGACGTACCCCTCACCGTGTTCCAGTCTCTGCCCATAGACGGCATCGTTGTTGTTGCCACACCTCAGGATATGGTCGGTATGATCGTCGAGAAGGCTGTCAATATGGCCAAGATGATGAACATCCCCGTATTGGCACTGGTAGAGAATATGAGCTACTTCAAATGCCCCGACTGCGGCAAGGAGCACCGTATATTCGGTGACAGCCACATCGAGGATCTGGCCGCAAAGCACGGCATCAAGGTGGTCTGCCGCCTGCCCATCAACCCCGCTCTGGCATCTGCCGTTGACAGCGGTCTGGTTGAAACCGTCGGCGAAGAAGGCCTCGAGCCCATTATGAAGCTGCTGGAAGAATAATATATCAACGCTTTTTCCGCTCCGCAGTCTCTCTGCGGAGCGGTAGTTGTATAAAACTAACAGGAGGGGGTGCTGTATGGCATCTGTTCAACACGATTTTTCACAGGGCTCGGTAAAAAAGCTTATACTCTCGCAGGCCCTGCCGCTGACCGTTGCCCAGTCGGTGCAGCTGCTCTACAACATAGTCGACCGCATATACATAGGCCATCTTGAGGGAGTGGGCGAGCTTGCGCTTACCGGTCTGGGCATCACGTTCCCCGTTATCGTACTTATTGCCGCATTTACCGCCCTGTTCGGCACCGGCGGCTCTACGCTTTTTGCCATAGCAAGAGGCAAGGGGGACAGGGAAGAGGCCGAGAACGTTATGGGCAACGTGTTTGCCCTGCTGCTTGGTTTTTCGGTCATTTTGTTCTTTGTCTGCTACTTTTTCCGCAGGGACATACTGTTTTTGTTCGGCGCCAGCGAGGAATCCTTCGTATATGCCGATATGTATCTCAGGATATATCTGTTCGGTACGGCCTTTTCCATGCTGTCCACCGGTCTCAACAGCTATATCAACGCCCAGGGATTCCCAAAGATCGGTATGCTCACCACCGTCCTTGGTGCGGCGCTGAACGTAGCTTTGGATCCCATATTCATCTTTGCACTGGATATGGGTGTCAGGGGAGCGGCACTGGCAACCGTGCTCAGTCAGGCCGTCTCGGCTATGTGGGTGCTCTGTTTTCTTACGGGCAAAAAAGCCGTTGTGCACCTCAGACTCAGGAGTATGCGTCTGCGGGGTGATATGCTCAGGAGCATACTTTCCCTCGGTTTTCCCGGATTTGTCATGCAGGGCACCAACAGCCTTGTTTCCATCGCCTGCAATACCCGCCTCCAGCTCTACGGCGGCGATACCTACGTTGCTATCATGACCGTCACCAACTCCATCCGCGAGATGCTGTTTGTGCCCAGCATGGGTATCACCCGGGGCGCGCAGCCTATTCTGGGTTACAACTACGGCGCCAAAAAATTCGAGCGTGTCAAAGAAGGCATCCGTTTTGCCACCGTAGTTGACGTTATATACCTGCTGGTAGCGTGGATAACGGTTATGCTCATCCCCGGCGCGCTGATGGGACTGTTCACTGACAATCCTCTGGTGGTGGAGCAGGGCGCAAGAATGCTCAACATCTACTTCTTCGGATTTGTGTTTATGGCCCTGCAGGCGTCGGGTCAGACCACCTTTCAGGCGCTGGGCAAAGCCAAGCAGGCCATATTCTTCTCCCTGCTGCGCAAAGCCATCATCGTCGTGCCCCTCACCTTTATACTGCCCGCCGTGGGCTTCGGCGTGGAGGGCGTGTTCCTTGCCGAGCCGGTGTCCAACGTCATCGGCGGCATAGCCGCATTCACCACAATGTGGTTTGTTGTCTACAAAAAATTATAAAAAAATACCGCAGACGGCC
>JAZOWC010000008.1:0-3796 GCA_045658985.1 Oscillospiraceae bacterium | reverse complement strand
CTCTCCCGTAAAGCCTTCTCCTATGAGGAGAAGGGGGACCGCTTGCGGTGGATGAGGTGGAAACCAAGACTTCACCTCATCAGTCTCGCTGCGCTCGACAGCTTCCCCTCAAGGGGAAGCCTTGCGGGAGGCGGGACGCCTCCCCTACAGTCTCTGATCAAGCGTTTTCGTAGGGCGGGGTAGCGAAGCGGCGCGAGCGTAATGAATAACAGTCCGGTGGACTGTTAGAACGCGAGCGTGACCGAGCCGCAGCGAGAACTTGCTCCCGCCGCTTCTGTATGGACGGGGCTCTGTGTCCGCCCGTGGTGTTCAATTCTTCAAATACGGTTTTGCTATACTGCACAGCGCAGATACTGCGGTGTCTGCGTTCCATTCAGCGGAATCGGTTGCCATTTGATACGCCATATCAACTATCGCGTTCAGCAGAATGTGCATCACCGTCTCCGTCGGTGCATCGGGTGCAAAATACCCTTTTGCCCGCTTGACGATTCGGTTAAACACCCTTTCGTGATAGGCTTTTGTCAAACCGTACAACCTATGCGAATGGCAATATGTCGCATAATATCTGCACCATAGAGGTTTCTCGCGCCAAAACCGCAATACCGCCGCCACGAAGGTTTCAAAATCCCCGTCCACAGCACCACACGCCGCGTCCGAAAATCCGTCCTCCACCATCTCGAATGCCCGATCAAAAATCTGCTCCTTGCACCCGAACAGTCGGTATATGTACACCTCGTTCATCTTTATCTCCCCCGCATCGGGCCCACTGTAGGTGATGGCGTTGGTGGTCGCGCCCTCAAACCCGTCCTCGGCCACTATGCGGATGGCGTTGTCCATCATTATCTGACGAACCAGCCGCTCGTTTTTCATAAAAAACGTCCTTTCCGGCCTACCGCCGATTGCAGAAAACGGTGCGAATATTCGCACCGTAATCTGCTTTGCTTTATAAAGTATCTCGCTTAGCCGTTTGTGTAGGGATTAGTTGGATGCAGGATGCTTGTCAGCTGCCAAACCGCATACGGGGCAAGTGGCTTCTGTGACATCATTTGCTATTTTTTCGCACTTTGCATCGCAATCTTCGCACTCGGGAGCAGCTACAGGAGTTGCGTCAGATTTCCAATCATGCTTGTCACAGATGAATGCTGCTGCATCACCATTTGCATATTTTGCAGCTGCTTCAGCATCAGTTCTTACGGTATAAACCTTATCCTTGAGCTGAGCTCCGATGACAGTAACATACTTTGCCTCGGTACCGTCGCCGAGCTCAATAACAATATTCTTTTCAGGCTCGGTGCCCTTGGAATAGTCATGCAGGCCAACGTACTCGGTGTACTTGTTGCGTGCTTCCTGAATAGCTGCGCTGTCCTGAGCCTTCTGTACCAGACCGGAGAAGGTGGGGATCAGAACACCTGCGAGGATTGCGATAACTGCGATAACGATAACAAGCTCTACAATGGTAAAGCCTTTACGATTCATCTTTTTCATAATAGTTGTTCCTCCTATGGAAATACAGTTTGCGGCGGGAGGAAGCCCCCGCCCTACATGGCTTGGTTATTTATCCCGGCTTGTAGGGCAGGGGCTTGCTCCTGCCGCTATTCGAGGGATAAACCACAACCCGACCCGCTCGGGTCGGGCTGTAGATTATGTAATGGAGACAGTGTAAAAATTACTGAACGTTAAAGGTATTGTATTCGGTTTCACCCTTACTGTTGTCATCCTTTACGGTAACACCTGTGCTTGTAGCATAAGCACCCTTGAAGAACTGATAAGTCCTGGTTTTTTCTGTATTGTCTGAATCAATAACCTTACTGGTAAGAGTGGTGCCAGTCAGGCCGAGACCCGATCCGGTATTCTGCTCACAAGTGTACATATCATAAGCACTGCCGTTCTGCAGAGTGATGGTATTTCCGCTCTGAGTCAGATAAGCTGCATTGATATAGCCGATAAGCAGACCGCTTCTGCCGCCTACGGTTTTAACCTGAACGTTATCCAGAGTTATATTGCCCTGAAGTACGATTCCTTCGTCAGCCATTTCGGGAGATGCACTATCAAGCGCAAAATCGGCTGCGTTACCAACCAGAGCACCTACGTTGCGATGAGCAATTACAGAGCTGTTCTTAATAGTAACGTCCTTGATTGTAACTTTGGAGGAGTTAGTAGCTGCAGCAACCAGAATGCCGGCACCGCTTGTGTGAGTATTCTTTATATGAATATTTTCGACAACCAGAGTATCAATGGTAACTCTTACGCCTACATTAAGACCGCCTACTAATCCGCTGGCAAAATACTGGCCGTCATCACCCTGCTTGCCCTTGCCCTGATGGGTAGGGTTTATAGCAGAAACGTTCTTGATTGTACCTACATTGCCGTTCGCATCTTTTCCGCCAATGATGGTAATGTCCTTTTTTACGGTGCCATTCTCCTGCAGACAAACACTTGCGCCCATCATATCTATAGTTTTGCCGTTAAGATTGATGGTGAGAGAAGCTGCAGTATGCTTTCCGCTATTAAACTGTTCGACAACATAAGCCATTTCTTCGGCAGACTTTACGACTACTTCGGTCTTTGTAGCAAAATCCTTAATTTCTCTTGTGGGAATCTTTGCATTCAGGGAGTACCAGTTAGCCTTTGCATCCTTTTCAAAATCGTTGGGGAACAGAACCTGATAGTTCTTGTCGGTGTAGACGATGCGGTCTGCAACGTCGTCCCAGAAGAAGTAATGGTCTGTGGTAAGGGGCTTGTAGTCTTTTGCGGTCATGCCGTTTGCAGCAAGAGCCTCATAGACTTCGAAGATGTTGTTCTTCTCAACAGCGCCCTCGGCGGCCAGAACGGTATTCATCTGACGGGCAGCCTGAATATCGGCAGACTGGTTAGCCTTCTTTACCAGATTGGAGAAGGTGGGGATCAGAACTGCGGCGAGGATCGCAATGACCGCAATAACGATAACCAGCTCTACAATGGTAAAGCCTTTTTTGCTTTTGTGCATAAACATTTTTATGCCTCCTAAATAAGTTTTTATTTGAATACCCCAATGGGTTATTCACAAAATCGCTGTCAAAATGTGTACTTTTTGACAGTTCTCGCTTTTTGACAGAAAAGGGGGTTTGGAGGCATAATTTGATAAAATATTTTGATTTAACCCTTGATATTTCCGGTATTTATGTTATAATCACTACATAAAAGCCAACTGTCAAAAAGTACACTTTTTGACAGTTGGCTTTTTTTCGTGTGTTTTTCGTAATTTTTCGGGGTTTTTGCGGGATTTTTGCAATTTGTTTGCGGAATGTTTGCGGGATGTTTGCGGGAGGCAGAGGGCTGCCTCCCCTACGGTGGTGCATGAGCCGGGAACGTAGGGGAGGCGTTACGCCTCCCGCAAGGCTCCCCTGCAAGGGGAGCTGGCAGCCATCGGCTGACTGAGGGGTTGGTTTGGGGTTATTTTTCCAACCCCTCCGAGTCTCGCTTCGCTCGACCCACCTCCCCTTGCAGGGGAGGCTTTACGGGGGACGGGGGTTCGGGAGGGCGCGGAGACCCTCCCCTACATTTGCGGCGGGAGCAAGCCCACGCCCTACTATGTGCCGCAGAATGTGTTTTTCCGCGAATATTGCGAGCGATCAATGATCGCCCCTACTCTCCCCACAAAGCATACGCTTTGCGGGGTCCCCGTCAGATTTGTGTTTACGGTCGGGCAAAGCCCTCCCTACACCTTGCGCGGTACTCACCGCGCTTGGGTGTCATTCAACACCGCGTCGCCGCTTCGCTACCCAAAGGGAGAGGCAAGTACGAGGAGACGAGAGCT
>JAZOWC010000007.1:0-15264 GCA_045658985.1 Oscillospiraceae bacterium | reverse complement strand
CGCAATAGTAATACCTAATCCGTCACAGAGCTTTTTGACTGTAGAAACAGTTGTAATATTGTTGCGGCCACTAACGATCTTGTTTAACATGGATTGCGTACACTGTAATGCTGCTTGGTTACCTAATAATCGGCGTCAAATGTACATAGCTCGGTTTTATGTGTGATCCGCACATGAGCAAAAACACTGACAAACATAAAAAAAGCCTTGGAATCTCAATGATTCCAAGGCTTTCCTAGATGGTTGCGGAGGCAGGATTTGAACCTACGACCTCCGGGTTATGAGCCCGACGAGCTACCGGACTGCTCTACTCCGCGATATTTTGCTGTGTCAGCTTAATCATAATACCATATATTCGGGGGTATGTCAACCTCTAAAACACTTTTTTTCTCAAAAACTCTTCGACACCCAAATACAAAAGCCGACAGATGACTCTGTCGGCTTTGTATCCAGCAATATTTTAGAGTTCGACGCCGGCTTCTTTGAGCCAGTTTTCATCGATGATGCCTTCGCGCAGTTCGCGGCGGAGGGTATCCTTATCACGCTCGGATACGGGGCCGTAGCCGCCTGCACCTGCGGTGACCATCTCGACGATGTCGTTTGTCTTGAGTACGATGTTACGGGGCTTAGCGTTCTCCAGGATCAGCTCGCCGTCGCGGAAGATCTTGATGCTTGCGTTGCCGCCGCCCTGACCGCCTTCCAGACCCCAAGGCTTGCTTACGCTTCTCTCGGTTGCAGCCGATACCAGTACGGAGTCGGCGCTGTCTTCCAGAATACGGATGGTACGTACGATGCCCATACCGCCGCGGTACTTACCTGCGCCGCCGCTGTTTTCGGACAGAGCGTACTTTTCGACCATCAGGGGATATTCCATCTCCAGAGCCTCAACAGGCAGGTTGGAGGTGTTGGTCATGTGTACATGAACGGCATCCAGACCGTCCTTGTTGAATCTTGCACCGGAGCCGCCGCCGATGGTCTCGACGTAGACGTAGGGGTTATTGTTGCGCTTGTCGGTACCTGCAAAGAAGAAGTAGCTCATAGCGCCGTTGCCTGCTGCGGTAACCAGCTTGGGATCCATCTTGGAGAATGCACCGAAGATAACGTCAGCGATACGCTGGGTTGTGGTCTCACGGTCGGAGGTGGGAGCGGGCTCCTGAGCCCATACGATGCTGCCTTCCTCTGCCTTGACCTCGATGCTGTCAAAGAAGCCGGAGTTTGCGGGGATGGTGCTGTCCAGAATGGAGAGCATGGAGTAGTATACGGTAGCCTTCAGAGCGCAGGGTACGCAGTTGTGGGGACCCTTGTTCTGGGGGGAAGAACCGCTGAAGTCAAAGGAGATCTTGTCGCCCTTGATGGTGATCTTGGTCTTGATGAGAACCTTGCCGCCGCCTGCACCGTCGTCGTCCATGTAGTCCTCGAAGCAGTACTCGCCGTCGGGCAGCTCGCTGATAGCTACGCGAGCCTTCTTCTCGCCGTACTCCAGCCACTTGGTGCAGAATGCCTTGTAGGTGTCAAAGCCGATCTTGTCGATGAGCTCAACCAGCTTGTCGGCACCGAACTGATTGGTGATCAGCTGTGCATTCAGGTCGCCGCGGCGCTCGTATTTCATCTGGAAGTTGAGCAGGATCAGGTCGATAACGTCCTGAACAGGCTCGCCCTTGCTGTAGTACTTGACCAGGGGGATACGCAGACCTTCGTCGTAGATGGTGGGACCCTTGCGGGACTTGTCAGCGTGGTGACCGGTGTTGACCATGAATGCTGCCAGCTCGCCCTTGTAGAATACGGGCTTGAGCAGAACCAGGTCGGGCAGATGGCTGCCGCCGCCGGAATAGGGGTCGTTGGAGATGAATACGTCGCCGTCGTGGATGTCTTCCTTGCGGAACTTCTTCATCAGAACCTCAACAGCACCGGACAGGGAGCTGAAGTGGAGGGGGATATGCTGAGCAAGGGACAGAAGCTTACCTTCGGGGCTGAAAACTGCAACCGACAGGTCCTTTCTTTCCTTGATGTTGGTGCTGTAGCCGGTCTTTGCCAGGATAACACCCATCTGTTCTGCAATAGAGGTGATACCGTTGGAGATGATTTCCAGTGTAATGGAATTTATTTCTTTCATTTCGTATTCCTCCTTTGCTTACTTGCGCTCGATCATCATGTTGAGGTACTCGTCAACAGTGATCTTCTGGTTGGACAGCAGGATGGTGGTACTATCCATCTGCTCGATAACTGCGGGGCCCATGATGATGTTGCCGTTGTGCAGCTTGTCACGGTCGTAGAGGATGTAGTCTTCGTACTGGCCGTTGCCTACGTATACATTACGCTTGCCGATGATAGCGGCGGATGCGTCCTCGCCTGCGTACTCGTCCTTGGGAATGGTGGGATATACGATGTCGCCCAGAGCGGACAGACCGAAGTTGACTATCTGTACAGCGTCATCGGAGCTGAAGGAGTACAGCTGCTCGTAAGCCTTGGTGTATGCAGCGCGCAGGGTCTGAGCGGAAGCAAGCTGATCCATGGTGATGGGTACGCGGATTTCGTGGTTCTGGCCCTTATAACGCATGTCGAGGAAGTACTCCTTGCTGCGCATTTCGGGAGCGATGTTCTCAACGTCAAACCACTTGTCAGCCTCAACGTGCAGCTCGGCAAAACGCTTCTCCAGAGTTGCTGCGCAGTCGTCGCTCAGATCCATAACAAAGGTCTGAACAAAGTCGCGGCGCATATTCTCGGTGAGCAGGCCGTAAGCAGCCAGCAGGCCGGGGGTCTTGGGGATCAGAGCCTTCTGGATGGACATTTCTTCCATCAGCTCTGCAGCGTGGAGAGGACCGGAGCCGCCGAATGCGACCAGGCAGAACTCGGTGGGGTTGTAGCCCTTGGCAACGGTGACGTTCTTGATCTCCTTGATGATGTTGGAGTTGGAAACAGAGATGATGCCCTTTGCGGTCTCAAGACGCTCCATGTTGATCTTTGCGGCAAGACCGTCAACTGCGGCAACAGAGTTCTCGCACTTGATGGGCAGTCTGCCTGCCAGCAGAGCTTCCTGATTGAGGTGGCCGAGCACTACGCGTGCGTCGGTGATGGTAGCATTCTTGCCGCCGCGGTTGTAGCATGCGGGACCGGGGTTTGCGCCTGCGGACTGAGGACCGCACTTGAGGATTCCGCCGCTGTCGACCCAGCCGATGGAGCCGCCGCCTGCACCGATGGTGGAGATATCGATGGAGGGGATACGTACGGGATAGCCGCTGATGGTCTTTTCGTCGGATGCTTCAAACTTGCCGTTGACAACAAGGCTGATATCGGTGGAGGTACCGCCGATGTCGATGGTGATCAGATCCTTCTCACCGATGAGGTTGGTGATGTACTGAGCGCCGACAACGCCTGCTGCGGGGCCGGACAGAGCAGTCTTGACGGGGAAGAGCATAGACTCCTCGATGCTCATCAGACCGCCGTTGGAGTGGTTGATGTATGTGCTGTGAATACCGATGGAAGCCAGGGTATTCTTCAGGTTGGTCATATACTTCTTGACCTCGGGGCCGACGAAGGAGTTGAGGACTGTACCGCACAGACGCTCATACTCACGGAACTGTCTGCTCAGATCGGAGGAGACGGTCAGATAAGCCTCGGGGAAGTACTTCTCGATAGCTTCCTTGACGGTCTGCTCGTTGTTGGGGTTGAGGTAGGAGTTGAGCAGCATAACTGCAACAGCCTCAGCGCCGTTCTCCTTGATAGCCTTGACAACGTCCTCTACCTGCAGAGTATCCAGATCGCGGATGGTCTCGCCGTGGCAGTCGAGACGCTCACCGATCTCGTATCTCAGGTCGCGGGTTACCAGAGTGCGTGCCTTGTCAACCTGCAGGTCGTACAGGTCGGGGCGCTTCTGTCTGCCGATCTCAAGCAGATCTCTGAAGCCTCCGGTAGTGATGAGAGCAGTCTTTGCGCCTCTGCCCTCCAGTATAGCGTTGGTAGCAACGGTGGTACCGTGCATAAATCTGCTTACGTCCTTACCCTCAAAGCCATACTCCTTGGCAATGACCTTGACACCCTCAACGACAGCCTCGGACTGGTCGTGCAGGGAGGAGGGAAGTTTGTACACCATAAGTTCGCCGGTTTTTTCGTCGATGGCGCAGATGTCGGTGTTGGTACCGCCAACGTCAACGCCTACTCTGATGGTTCTGTTTTCCATACAATACTCCTTTCGGATACTAATTTTATTTCACTATGTTCATAGTTTACCATTGATTTTTCATAAAGTCTAATATATAATTTGATATATACATATAAATCAGAATTTATGAAAGCGAGTGGTTATAAATGGAACTTCTGCAGCTTCGGTATTTTTTGCAGCTGGCGTCCATTCAGCACGTGTCCCGCGCAGCCGAAAAGCTGCATATTTCCCAGCCTTCGCTGAGCGCCACCATCAAAAAACTGGAAAACGAGCTTGGAGCGCCGCTGTTCGTACGCAAGGGGCGGAACATTGTCCTGTCGCCCTACGGCGAGGTGTTCAAAGACTACGCCGAGCAGGCTTTTCTGGCGCTGAGCAACGGCCGGCAGGCGGTCAGCAATATGAAGAAGGCCGCTGACAACTCCCTCAATCTGGGCATACTCAGTCCATATATCTGGAACGAGCTGTTTCGGCAGTTTTACGACAGCTATCCCAATGTCAAGATCAACCGGTATTCCATAGAAGACGATCAGTTCTACGACAATATTCTGGCGGGCAAGATCGACCTGTATCTGGGCGGCATTAACTTTCCCAAAAACATCGATCTGGACGAGATCGAGTATATACCTCTCTACGAGGACGATATGGTGCTGCTTGTGCCCGAGGACCATCCTTTTGCAGAGCGGGAGACCATCGACCTGCGCGAGTGCAGGGGGGAGAGGTTCATCAGTCTTGATGAGAGCACCAGCCTGCAGCAGTTTATCAACAATATGTTCGCCCTGCTGCGTATGAGGCCCGACGTGGTCATGGTCTGCGACTATACCCTGCGCGACCGAATGGTGTCCGAAAAGCACGGTGTCAGCATCACCACCCGTCTGGCCGCCGAAAAAACCGAGGTCACGGGCGTCAAATACCTGACCATCACCAACCCGCCCGAAAAACGCAAGCTGGGACTTGTGTGGCGCAGAGGCCGCCTGCTCAGCGACAGCGTGCAGAAGTTCTGCGAAACAGCCAGTGAGTTTTACCGCAATATCTGAGTGCGGCAGATCTTGGCACCGCAGAGCGGGTTCATAATAGAGTTAAAAAATCCGACAGAACAGATCTGTCGGATTTTTGCATGGTTATATAGGGCGTCTGCCTTCGAGGGCGCGGGTAAGGGTGACCTGATCTGAAAACTCCAGATGACCGCCCACGGGAATACCGTAGGCCAGACGGGTAACTCTCACGCCAAAGGGCTCAAGCAGGCGGGACAGGAACATGGCCGTAGTGTCACCCTCGGGATCGGGGTTGGTGGCCATGATTATCTCGCTGATGCCGCCCTCTTTGACCCTCTGCAGCAGCTCGTTGATACGGAGCTGATCGGGGCCTACGTTGCTCAGGGGAGAAATAACGCCGTGGAGCACGTGGTACAGTCCGTTGTATTCGCGGGTGCGCTCGATGGCGATGAGATCCTTGGGGTCGCTGACCACGCATACTGTGGCGGTATCGCGCTTTGCGTCCGAGCAGATGGGGCACAGCTCGCCCTCGGTGAGATTGCAGCAGATCTTGCAGGTATGGATGGATTTTTTGGCATCCAAAATAGCCGAAGCAAAGGCCTGAGCCTTTTCTTCGGGTTGTGATATGACAAAAAACGCCAGCCGCTGAGCGGTCTTGTGTCCTATACCGGGCAGGGACTCAAACTGCTCCACCAGCTTCTCCAGAGGTGCCGCAAAATACTTCATCAGAGCAGGCCGCCTCCCATGCCGCCGGTCAGCTTGCCGATCTCACGTGCGGCTTCTTCCTTGCACTGGGTCAGAGCCTCGTTGACGGCAGCGGTGATCATATCGGCCAGCAGCTCGACGTCATCGGGATCGACGGCATCGGGGGAGATGGTGAGAGCCTTGACCTTGCTGTCCATAACGGTAGCGGTAACGGCGCCGCCGCCTGCTGTGGCGACGTATTCTTTGGCGGCAAGCTCGGCCTGCTTCTTCTCCATATCGGCCTGAAGCTTCTGAGCCTGCTTCATCATTTCGTTGATATTAAATCCTCCGGGCATTCTTCCGGGTCTCATAAACAACACTCCTTAAATAATTATTTGTTCTCTATGGGTATGCCCAGACTGCGGGCATTATTGAGTACGGTCTCGATGGGTGAGAGCACGGGCGGCTGGGGCTGTTTTTTGACGATCAGTACGTCGTCATAGCCCAGCGACTGCGCGATCTCGCGGTAAACTGTCAGATAATTGGCCTTTGCCAAAAATCCCAAAGCCTCGTCGGGTGCTTCGATCTTGATCTTTCTGTCCAGTGCCGTGATGTCGGACAGTCCGAGATAGGTACGCACACCTGCACCGAATCGGCTGAATGCCTGAGCATTGAACTCCTTTTTCAGATCGGAGGCGGGAGCTACCGAAACAGACGAACGTCTGGGCGCCTCAGCTGCAGGCGCAGCGGGAGAAGGCACAGACTCCCTGACCGGTCGGGGCGCAGGCTGAGCGGTGGGCTGAGGTGCGGGGGATACAGGGCGCGTCACGCTCGCTGTATCGGGTGGAGCATCGGGATATATGGGCTCGCTATTTTCGGGCGGTGCATCTGCATCATCCCATGGGGGTGCATCGTCGGATGCCTCGGGCTGAGTCTTAACGGGTGCGGGAGCAGGCTTGGACACGGGAGCAGGCGTAGGTGCAGGCGCAGGCGCTGCCGGTATCGGTGCGGCGGGAGCAGGTGCGGCAGGTGCGGCGGGAGAAGGAGATGCCTGCGGTGCGCTGCCCAAAGCCATCTTGAACAGACATACCTCTCCGTCTGCGCGGCGTGCGGCGGTGCGGGTCAGTCTCTGCAGCAGTTCGCTGACACAGCTGACGTGGTATTCCAGAGTGCGGATGTCGCACTTTTGGGACAGACTTTTGACCCTGTCGATGGAGTTTGCGGTCAGGTATTCGGGCTTTTGGGTCAGTTTTGCGATATATATATCCCGGATCAGGCTGAGCAGACTGTCAAACACGGCAATAATGTCCTTGCCGCCGGCATACAGCTCCAAAAACCGCTCCAGTGCGGCACCGGGGTTGCGGTCGAGAATATCCTCGTATATTGCGCATACGGTATCGCTCTCGGGCAGACCGAGAGACTGGGTGACGCGATCTTCGTCAACCGTGCCGCTGTAGGGCATACATCTGTCGTAGAGGGAGATGGAGTCGCGGACGCTGCCGTCGCCGATGCGCGCGATCATCTCGGATGCAGGCTGGGTGAGAGCATATCCTTCGCTCTGCGCGATATGCATAAGCCGCTCCGATATGGCCGATACCGCCACTCTGCGGAAATCAAACCGCTGACATCTGGACAGAATGGTGGCAGGGACTTTGTGAATATCGGTGGTGGCCAGAATAAACAGAACGTGTGCAGGCGGCTCCTCCATGATCTTGAGCAGAGCATTGAAGGCGCTGGTGGACAGCATATGCACCTCGTCGATGATGAATATGCGCCTGCGGAGCATGGTGGGGGTATAGAGTGCCTCCTCGCGGATGGAGCGGATATTGTCAACGCCGGTGTTGGATGCGGCGTCGATCTCGCTGCAGTCGGAGGTGCTGTCTGCCAGAATGGCACGGCAGCTGGGACACTGGTTGCAGGGTTCGCCGTTTTGGGGATTTTCGCAGCAGACGGCGCGGGCAAGGATCTTGGCGCAGGTGGTCTTGCCGGTGCCTCGTGTACCCGTGAATATATAGGCGTGAGAAACCCTGCCCTGCTCCACCTGAGTGCGCAGAGCGGTGGTGATATGCTCCTGACCGATGACCTCCGCGAATGTCAGCGGCCGCCATTTGCGGTAGAGTGCTACAGCCTGTGCCAAGTCTTTCACCTCCATGCGTTTTTATCAAAAAAGCCCCGTTATCAGGGGCTTTTTTCTGTGGTACATCGCTTTGTCCTGCCGTGCGGTTTATATCGAAAAAGTATCGCGTCCGCCGTTCTGAACATCGGCTCAAAACCGGTTTGCCGCGGCACTCGGACCCTTCCGCTTAATGCTGCTCGGTTCCCCGCCTGACATGGTTCACGGCGATCCGCTGCGCGGGACCGATCTCTCAACACTTCAGTACAGGGGCTGACAACACGATAACAGATCCTCAATAAACCGTTCATCCCCGCGTATAGCGGATTTCGGGCTACAGGGAACCGCTGACTCCCCGATCAGCACGACAGGACAAAACGATGTATAACACAGATATTATATAACAAACTTTCCAACTAATCAACGGCAAATTAGAGTTTTTTGCGGTTTTGCCCTGTTATTGGGGCAAAACCGCCGTATTTTCACGCTTTTTTCTGCTGACGGCACCAGATGTTCATGACGATTTTGTGGGGCAGCAGCTTGACAAGCAGTACCTGAGCGCGGATTTGGAAACCGCAGACGGACACGTCCTTGCCCTTTTCCATATCCCGCAGAGCGCGCCTGACCACCTGCTGAGGGGTGTAGAAGCGGTTGTAGTATACGATAGTGTTGTCGGTGGCGGCACGGTCAAAAAAGTCGGTTCTGACCCAGCCGGGGCAGACTGCCATGCATCTGATGCCGCGGCCTTTCAGCTCTCTGTTCAGCGCACGGGAGAAGCTGAGCACGAATGCCTTGCTTGCGCCGTATACACCGATGTAGGGAACGGGCTGGAATGAGGACAGCGAGCCCATCTGATATATCTGTGCGTCTCTGTCCATATAGGGCAGAGTGACGTAGGTCATTGCTACCAGTGCCTTGCTGTTGAGGTCGGTCATCTCCATCATATCGCTGAGAGATATATCCCCGAATGCGCCGAATCTGCCGAATCCGCTGGCATTGACCAGTACGCTGACACGTGCGCCCGATTCTTTCAGCGCGGCGGCATACTCGTCTATGCTCTCCTGCTTGCACAGGTCAAGGGAGAAGATACGCACCTTGGTCTGCAGCTGTTTTTTCAGCTCCTCAAGCTTGTCTGCACGACGTGCGATCAGCCATATCTCATCAAAATTATGCTTTTCGGCAAGTCTGAGCACAAACTCCCTGCCGATGCCCGAAGATGCACCTGTAATAACACCGATATTCATTGTTATCCTCCTTTATTCACCTATATAGGTAAAACGTTTGTATACTGTACCGTCACGCTCCACGGTCTCATCCCACATGCTCAGAGGGCGCACCCATACGCCCTTGTCGCCGTACAGCGCCTGATAGACGACCATAGGCTCCAGTGTTTCCGAGTGGCGCGCTACACACAGCAGACGGTATTCATTGCCTTTGAAATGGCGGTAGATGCCGGGTTTAAGATCCTCCATATCGTTACCTCCTCAGTCTCTTGGGGGTCTGGTCGATGGTTGCGCCGCATACAAATCCGATTGACGTGAAGAATGTCAGTATGGACGAGCCGCCGTAGCTGACAAAAGGAAGGGTCAGACCGATGACGGGCATAATGCCCAGACACATACCCACGTTGATGAGTATCTGGAACATCATCATGGCGCCCACGCCGATACACATCAGGTATCCCATCAGATTGTCCGACTTGCGCGAGTCGGTAAAACACCGTGCCACGATTGCCGTCAGCAGCACAAGCAGCACCGAGCAGCCGATAAATCCCAGCTCCTCGCCGCAGGATGCAAATATAAAATCCGCGTGCTTGGAGAACAGTATGTCGTTCTGCACCTGACTGCCTTTGGTCAGTCCCGCGCCCAGCAGACCGCCGTTGCCCAGAGCAAGCAGGCTCTGTTCGGCATGCCACGCAAACTTGGGTGAGATCTCGGGATTAAACACCACCAGTATGCGCAGACGCTGATTTTCGCTCATAAACTGCCACAGCACCGGCGCGCAGGCGCAGGCACCCAGAAGGGTGCCGAAGAACCACAGCAGGTTTATTCCGCTGGCGTAGAGCATTATGAGGAATATGAATACGTAGATGATGGACACGCCCAGATCACGGGAGATGATGAATACCGAGCCAACTGTCAGCGCAAAGTGCAGAAACAGCTGCACCACGCTCAGGGGGTGGTTGAGCTTTTCGCGCAGGACGTTTATGTGAGATGCAAAGGTGTAGATGAATATGATCTTGCCTATCTCACCGGGCTGAATGGCCATGGGCATCCAGGAGTAGTTGATCCAGCTCTTGTTGCCCGTGTCGCCTGCCGTGCCGAAAAAGTACAGAGACAGCTGGAACAGTATGTTGAACACAAAAAGCACCATCCACAGCCGCGGAAACCTGCGCAGGTCGGCCAGCGACGCCACGATATATCCGCATACGCCAAGCATTATGGCAATGCATTGGATGAATACGTAGTGGTAGGTGCCTTTTGAGAGGGTGGTGCTGAATATAAGCACTAGTCCGAATCCGGACGTCAAAAGCGCCAACCCCAAAAGCAGCAGGTCGGCTTTTTTGATGTATGAGGTTATCTCCATCCAGATCTCTTTGAGCATAAAACCCCTCCACAGATTATTTTACCATTCCCGACTGCCTCTGTCAAAGGTAATATGCTCCCGCTGCGCATAATTAACATTTGCCACGGCGCGGCAATACGGTCTTGTATTTTTGCGCGGCTGTGCTATAATTATTAATTGTGCCAATACATATTTTTGTGAGGGATACGGTATGAAAAAACTGTTTTTGAATGGCCTGCGCGACGGCATTCCCATAGCACTGGGCTATCTGTCGGTTGGCTTCGGTTTTGGTATATTTGCTGTCAGCTCGGGTCTGAGCGTTCTTCAGGCGGTGGGTATCTCGGCCAGCAATCTGACCAGTGCAGGTCAGGTGGCGGGCGTGGAGATCATAGCTGCGGCAGGCACTCTGTTTGAGATAATCCTGACCCTGTTCGTTATCAACATCCGCTATTCGCTGATGGGTATATCCCTGTCACAGAAGCTGGACAGCAGCTTTGGTACGGTGCACAGACTGATCGCCTCCTTCGGCATCACCGACGAGATATTCGCCGTGTCCTATGCTCAAAAGGGCAAGCTCAAACCCATCTATATGTACGGACTCATACTCATAGCATTCATCGGCTGGTCGGGAGGCACTCTGCTGGGTGCGGCATCGGGCGAACTGCTTCCTCAGTCGGTGATGAACGCAATGGGCGTGCTGCTGTATGCTATGTTCACCGCCGTCATCATCCCCGCCTCCCGTGAGAGCCGCGGTACTCTGTTTGCCGTGGTGGCCGCAGCCTGCCTCAGCTGTCTGTTCAAGTTTGCCGTTCCCGCTCTGTCCAGCGGCTTCTCGGTCATCATCAGCGGAATCGTTGCCGCCGCCCTGGCCGCACTCTTGTTCCCCGTCAAGGAGGAGAACTGATATGAGCGTGTTTATTTATATCGCCGCTATGGCTCTGGTCACATACCTCGTGCGTATGCTGCCCTTCACCCTCTTCCGCAAGGAGATCAAATCCCCCTTCTTCAAGGGTCTGCTTCATTACATCCCATACGCAGTACTCAGCGCAATGACCATCCCAGCCATATTCTACTCCACCGGTGATATGCGTACCTCCATAGCGGGCACGGTGGTGGCCGTGGTGCTGGCATACCTGCGCCTGCCCCTCATCGTGGTTGCTATGTCTGCGTCGGCTGCGGCGTTTCTGCTCGGTCTGTTTATATGACCTACGGCACCGTGCGCGAAGGGAGATTCATCTCCCGCCCCAACCGCTTTATCGCAAAAATCGAGCTTGACGGCCGTGAGGAGACCGTCCACGTCAAGAATACCGGACGCTGCCGCGAGCTGCTCGTGCCCGGCTGCCGTGTGATCGTGGAAAAAAGCTTGAGCCTCGCCCGCAAAACGGCCTATGATCTCATAGCCGTGTACAAGGAGCGGGAGGGCAAGCCGCCGCTGCTCGTCAATATGGACTCTCAGGCTCCCAACAAAGCCGCACTGGAGTGGATAAAAGGCGGGTTGTTCTCGCGCGATGCCGCAGTGTACCCCGAAAAAACCTTCGGCGCCTCCCGATTCGATCTGTATATAGAAGATTGCGGGCGCAAAGCCTTTGTAGAAGTCAAGGGCGTCACACTGGAGCAGGACGGTGCGGTGCTTTTCCCCGACGCGCCCACCGAGAGGGGAGTCAAGCACCTGCGCGAGCTTATCACTGCCGCAGAACAGGGATATGAGGCATATATACTGTTTGTGGTGCAGATGAAAGAGGTCAGCCTCTTTCGTCCCAACCGTGCCACCCATCCCGAGTTTGCCGATGCGCTCAGAGCAGCCGCAGACGCAGGGGTCAGAGTCCTCGCGGTCGACTGCATCGTTACCCCCGACAGTATGGTTATAGACAGATTCATTGATACAGATATATAGTAGGGCAAAAGGGTTGATGAGGTGAAGAAGCTTTGACAAACAGAAAACCAACCATCGAGACCACGTCATTTTCGCTGCATATCATGGCGATGATATTTATGCTGTGCGATCACCTGTGGGGCACGGTTGTCAGCGGCAATGACTGGCTGACCTGCATCGGCAGACTGACCTTCCCGATCTATGCATTTATGCTTGTGGAAGGGTATTTTCACACCAAAAGTCTGAAAAAATACGCAACAAGGCTGCTGGTGTTTGCGCTTGTTTCCGAGATACCCTTCAATCTGGCTATGGGCAGCAGTCTGTTCTACCCGATCCATCAGAACGTTTTGTGGTCTTTTCTTATTGCGCTGGGTCTGATTTGGTGGAACGACAGGGTAAAAACCAAGCAGCTTTGGAAGCGCATTTTGGTCGGTGCGGCCACACTTGCCATTGCGTATATCGGCGGTATCGTTACTTTTGTGGACTATTATAACGCGGGCATCCTTATGGTGCTTACCTTCTATTTCTTCAGGGGCAAAAAGTGGTGGCACTGTCTCGGCCAGCTGCTGTGTATGTGGTACATCAATATTGAGATGCTTGGCGGCTTCGGCTATGAGATAGACCTGTTCGGTACGACCCAATTCATTACGAGGCAGGGCTTTGCCATCCTTGCGCTGATACCCATATGGCTGTACAGGGGAAGACAGGGCTATCACAGCAGGACTTTGCAGTACTTCTGCTACGTCTTTTATCCGCTGCACCTGCTGGTGCTCGGTGTCCTCAAAATCACCCTTTAAGCACAGGTGGAGCAGCGGATCTGCTGACAAAAAATACGGACAGAGAATGCTTTTTGCACTCTCTGTCCTTTTTTGTCGGTCGTGTTGGGTGCCCGCGGATGCAGTCCGCGTTACGGGCGGATTTTGCATTGCGGGGATGTTTTATTTGATTTGTTTGAGCAGCTCCACCGTGCGGTCTACAAGCTGCTGTCCGCCCTTGGGCGATACGCGGTTGTCATAGAGGGAGGCGCTGTAGCCGCAATTGCTCAGTCCCCGTTCGGTGGGCAGATATGCACCGCCGCCCTCACCGGGTCGGGGGGACATCTGCACGATAAAGGTCTGCTCGAATGGCGAGCGGGCCTGAATGCGGTGCTGATAGTCCATATACAGCTCAAAAGGATTGGTGGCAAACGCTATGTCGCCCACTCGTACAACGTGCAGTTCAATGTCAAATGTGCCGACCGACTGCTGAGCCTCCCATTTTTCCAATATTCTGTTGCTGCGGTTGCGGCGGGTGGTGAGTATGGAGTTGCGGCGGGCAAGCTCCTCGGGATCGGCGCCTTCGGTCTCGTATGCCACGTCCTTGAGAGCCTCCAGAGTGTTGGTTGCCAGAGCGTATTCCTCCTCGGTCACCCATCTGCGGTCGAGATCGACGGTCTCGGTTATGTGCGTGATGGGGGCACTGCTGCGCAGGTCGAGCTTTGCCCACTCCAGCACCTCGTCGAATGCCGCGGCAACACGCTCGGCAATATCCTTTCGCGCCGCGCGCTCGTAGTTCTCCACACTGTTGCCGTATTTGAGCCTGAAGCGGCGTGCTTCGGCAGCCTTGTAGTGAAGGATGCGGGGAGAGAGGTCGCCCGCGGCGGCGCACTGGGGCAGGATGAATATATCCCCGTGTTTGGCGCGGATGGCCTGCCGTACGTCTGCCCAGTAGTCTGCCGAGATCTTGTACTCCATCTCCGAGTTCTGGGAGGGGCAGGGGATGTTGACGACAGCTCCCGTCAGCTTGCCCGCGGGATCAAAGGTAAAGAGCAGGTTGACAAAATGGTCTGCTCCCGCCTCATAGTGGCTGAAATTCTTGTCGTCGGTGTTGCCGTACATTACACCGTGACCGTCAACGGCAAGTCCCGACTTGTCCTTGGCATCGGGTCTCTTGCTTACGTCATCAAAGTATATGACCCTGCGGCTGTGCGCCACCACGGCATATCCGTAGCCGTAGCCGATCTGTCCCTCGCTGCGGTTCTCCCACGCCGAGCATATGGCATCGGCAACCAGAGGGATGAGATAGTCGCGGTATTCGCTGTTGGGCGCGATCTCAATGCCCGTATTGGGCTGAGAGAGGGTGATGGCACTCTCCTTGTAGGTGGAGGGTGCGGTATGGGTGTGGGTGGCGTTGAATGTTATCTTGAGCGGGTCGATCTCGGGTATCCTGCGGGTGACGGCGGCACGAACGTCGTCCACTATATAATTGCCGATGCTGATGAGATCGAGAGAGACGAATATAACGTAATCGTCACCGCTGTCCAGAGCCAGCGCCGTGGCGTAGATGGGCTCGGCGATGCCCTTTGACACACGGACGTGGAACTGTCCCGCAAGCTTGACGGGACGGGTGGTGGAAATATCGCGGCAGGCCCAGCCGATGCGCAGATCGCTCATATATATATCCTCCGAATAATTGATATTTGGCTAATGATACCTCAATTATTTTAATAAACCCCGCCGCCGCTGTCAACCTGCAAAAAAGAAAACCGAGCCGAAAAATCGGCTCGGTCGAATCCAGCAGGATTATTTGCCTTTGTTCAAGAACGCCTTCATTTTCTCGATCTGCTCGTCCTTGCCGAAGCAGCTTGCAAAGATCAGGTTCTCTGCGGGCAGGCCTGCGTCCAGGCTGGAGGAGAAGGACTCGTTGAGAGCCTTCTTGGTTGCGCGCATGGCGTTGGGAGGATTGGATGCGATCTTCTCAGCCATCTGCTGTGCCGCATAGAACAGTACGTCCACGGGATAGATATGGCTGCACAGACCGATCTTGAGAGCCTCGTCGGCCTTGACCTTGCGGCCGGTGAACAGGATCTCCTTGGCGCGGCTTACGCCGACCAGCAGGA
>JAZOWC010000006.1:0-46077 GCA_045658985.1 Oscillospiraceae bacterium | reverse complement strand
ATAAAGCTGCCCCCCCGCCGCCAAAAAAACTTCCGTCGACAAACAATAAAGCCTCACGTTCGGGCCAGACGCAGACAAAAAACAAACCCCCATCCGTGCGGATGGGGGTAAAATCGGTTATTCTTATTTGAACATTGTACCCGAGCCAACGTAATTGGCTACGTAGTAGGAGTTGCTCAGTCGGGTGTACTCAACGGTCTTGCCCGAGCGGGGAGCGTGGATAAAAGTATCGTTGCCCACGTAGATGCCTACGTGACCGACCTTGTTGCCTGTGTCGGGACGGGTGAAGAATACCAGATCACCGGGCTGCAGCTGGGATTTGCTGATCTTCTTGACGCTGGAGTGGTACTGATCGTAGGATACACGTGCGATCTTGATGCCAAAATGGTTGTATACGTACTGCACGAGACCCGAGCAGTCAAAGCCGTTGGGAGTGGTGCCGCCCCACAGATAGGGGACACCGAGGAAAGTAGCGGCATAGTCGCAGATCTGCTGACGGAGCTGAGCCTCGGTCGTGGTTGCGGGAGCTGCGGGAGCGGGGGTAGCGGCAGGAGCCTGAGCTGCTGCGGTGGTCTTGAAGGAACCCAGCTCTACGTAGCCGTGGTAACCGGAGACATAACCCTTCTGTCCGCGGTACTCGATCTTGTACCAGCCGTTGTTGATGCCGATGACTTTGGCAACCGTGCCCTCACTCAGAGAAGTGAGCACCTTGTAAGAGGTGGAGGGGCCGGAGCGCATATTGAGGGAGTCAACGTTGACTCTGACCGAACCTGCCTCGACGTTCATAACGTCCTGCACGTCCACGTAGTCGGAGTGAAGATAACCTACGGTACCCTCATAGCATACCTTGTAGAAGCTGCCGCTCTCACCGATAACGGCAACTCTGTCGCCGTCATGCAGCTTGGCGATAACCTTGCAGGATGTATTGGGCTGCTGTCTCATGTTGAGCGAGGAACTGACGTCCACGATACCGCCCTGAATGTCATATGCAAAAGCAGAAACAGTCAGCAGAACGGTGAGACAGCAAACAAGAACGAGATATCTCACAAATGTTGACTTCATAGATTAAAGACCTCCGTCAGGATTATTTGGGGGCAAGCGCTCTTTCGAGCCATACGGAAGCCAGATCCACCGCTGTCCACAAGCCTACGCGCTCGGCAGACTTGACGATGCGATCTTTTGCGCTGATTTCGGGATCGGTGTACTGAAGCTGTACAAGCACCTTGCCCGAAAGCTTGACATCCTCAAGGGGAGAAGAGGACAAAATCTGCATCATAACGATGTATTTGTCAGACATGCTTCCGTAGTAAATAATATTGTCCTTGCGCATAAGGGCGTGACCCTTATATGTAAGCGGGAACTGATTCATATTAGCCTCCTATATTATAATAAATGAAATAGTAACAAAAGTCAAAGGAAAAAGTAACAATTTGTAACTATTTTTATGCACAAATATTGGAAATGATTTTTGTGCAGTTTGCACAAAAACCTAACTCAACAACGCTCTGCATGGGCAGAGCGTTGTCAAAACCAAGGTTTATTTTGCAAGATAGCTGCGCACAAGCTCACGCAGGAGCTCGTCGCGGTCAAGCTTACGGATATTTGCGCGTGCGTCCTTGTAGTTGGTGATGTAGGTGGGATCCTCGCTCAGCAGATATCCGACTATCTGATTGATGGAGTTGTAGCCCTTCTCGTTGAGAGCCTCGTACACGCTGCGGAGGATAATTTTGTTCTGATCGACAACTTCGTCATTGATTTTGAAAACCTGTGTTCCGTCAAGCATAGCAGTTCCTCCATGTATCCTGATATTGTAGCGGTATGTTCCGCTTTGGTTATTATGTTATTATATCACAGCTGCGGGGTTATGTCAAATCATCCGCGGAGCACGGCGCCCAGCTCATCCAGCAGAGCCTTGAGCAGATTGGTGACAGCTTTGTCGACCTCTTCGCCGGTCAGGCTGCGGTCGTCGGCACGGAAGACGAGGTTGAATGCCACAGACTTCTTGCCTTCGTCAACACCCTTGCCGCGGTAGATGTCAAAGAGCTTGATCTCACGGAGCAGACCCTTGGATGCTTTGGCGATGACCTTTTCCAGAGCGCCGACGGTGACGGCTTCCTCGCAGACAACGGCGATGTCACGGGTGACGGAGGGGAACTTGGGCAGGGGGGTGTACTCGGGGTCACAGCCTTTGACTGCCATCAGCTTGTCAAAGCTCAGCTCGGCACAGTACAGCTCGGCATCCACACCGTAGTTCTGAGCAACCAGAGGATGGATCTGACCGAATACGCCGATGCACTCCTCTCCGCTCCACACGGTGGCACAGCGGCCGGGGTGGTAGGAGGGGTTGTCGGAGCAGGGCTCGAATGTCACGCCCTCTGCGCGGATAGTACCAAGCAGAGCCGCAATATGACCCTTGACGGTAAAGAAGTCGGTATCGTCGCCGTAGGTACCCATGGACAGGATCTTGCTCTCGCAGGCCAGTCCGTCGCCGGTGCCGGGCAGATATATTCTGCCTACCTCGTAGAGCTTGACATTGCGGTTGCGGTAGTTATAGTTGCGGGTCAGGATCTCAAGCATGGAGGGAAGAACGGTGGTACGCATGATAGAGGTATCCTCACCCAGAGGATTGAGGATCTTGAAGGAGCGGCGGCGCTGATCCTCTGCGCTCCAGCCGATCTTGTCATAGTAGGTTGGGGAGATGAAGGAGTAGGTTATGATCTCGTCATAGCCAAAGCTGCGGCAGGTCTCGCCCAGCAGGTTCTCCAGCTTCTGGCTCTCGTTGTAGCCGCCCTGAGTGGTCTGACCGCGCATAAGAGTGCAGGGGATGTTGTTGTAGCCAAAGAATCTTGCAACCTCCTCGGCCAGGTCTGCCATACGCAGAACGTCGGCTCTCCAGGAGGGAACGGTTACCTTGTCGCCCTCTACACCGAATCCAACCTTGCGCAGGATGGTCTGCATATCTGCCATAGAGATGTCGGTGCCAAGCAGAGCGTTGATCTTGTCGCTCTCAAGCTTGAGGACGGTGGTCTCGGGCA
Organism: Oscillospiraceae bacterium; assembly: GCA_045658985.1. Taxonomy (GTDB): domain Bacteria; phylum Bacillota; class Clostridia; order Oscillospirales; family Butyricicoccaceae; genus RGIG3513. Next base: position 43,042 of record JAZOWC010000006.1, on the reverse strand, counting down.
GATGGTTTACGATATCGATAAAGCCGTTCACAACCTCGCCTGCGCCCAGCAGCTCGACCAGCTCACATGCGCGGTCAACGGCGGGCAGGGTGTTCTGAGGATCGAGACCCTTCTCGCACTTGGCGGATGCTTCGGTACGCATACCCAGAGCCAGAGCGCCCTTGCGGATGCATGCGCCGTCAAAGCAGGCAGACTCGAATACTACGTCGGCGGTGTCCTCCACGATCTCGGAGTTCATGCCGCCCATAATACCTGCAAGACCGACAGCGCGCTCACGGTCTGCAATGACCAGATGATCGCCGTTGAGCTTGCGCACAACGCCGTCGAGAGTGGTCAGCTCCTCACCGTCCTTGGCGCGGCGGACGATGATCTTGCCGCCCTGAACATAGCGGTAGTCGAATGCGTGCATGGGCTGACCGTACTCAAGCATGACGTAGTTGGTGATGTCGACGATATTGTTGATGGGACGTACACCCATAGCACGCAGACGCTCACGCATCCACTTGGGAGAGGGAGCGATCTTTACGTTGCGTACCATACGGGCGGTGTAGCGGGGGCACAGGTCGGGATCCTGAGTCTCTACCTGTAGAAGATCGGTGAGGTTGCCATCAGCGCCGCCCTTGACACAGGGGGTGTGCAGGGTGAGAGGAGCATCAAAGGTTGCTGCGGCCTCTCTTGCCAGACCGATGACCGACAGACAGTCGGGGCGGTTGGGGGTGATCTCAAACTCAACAACGTGATCGTCAAGACCCACAGCCGAGCAAATATCCTGACCGACCTTCAGCTCGCCCAGCTCGGGGTCATCGGAGAGGATCCATATACCGTCCTCAAAAGCGGTGGGGAAATCGCGCTGATCGAGACCAAGCTCCTTGAAGGAGCAGAGCATACCGTTGGAAACCTCGCCGCGCAGCTTGCCTTTTTCGATCTTGACGCCGCCGGGCAGGGTGGATTTGTGCAGTGCGGCGGGAACAAGGTCACCGACCTTGACGTTCTGTGCGCCGGTAACGATCTGCACGGGCTCGCCGCTGCCTGTGTCCATCATACAGATCCACATATGATCGGAGTTTTCGTGTTTTTTCATGGACAGGACCTTGGCGACCACTACGTTGGAGATCTCTGCGCTCAGATCAAAAGTGACCTCTACCTTGGAACCCGAAAGGGTCATAGCCTCTGCAAAATCTCTGTCGGAGGCATCTATCTGTACAAACTCATTAAGCCATTTTCTGCTCAGATTCATATTCTTGTATCTCCTTTCTTAAAACTGCTCGAGGAAACGTACGTCGTTCTCGAATATCAGACGGAGGTCGGCGATCTTGAAGCGGCGCATTGCGGTACGCTCGAGGCCGATGCCGAATGCCCAGCCGGAGTATACGTTGGTGTCGATACCTGCCATCTCCAGAACTCTGGGATGGATCATGCCTGCGCCGAGCAGCTCGATCCAGCCTTCACCCTTGCAGGTGGGGCAGCCGACACCGCCGCACTTGTGGCACTGAACGTCCATCTCGCAGGAAGGCTCGGTAAAGGGGAAGTGGTGGGGACGGAAGCGGGTCTTGGTACCCTTGCCGTACAGCTGCTCAACAACCGTGTTGAGGGTACCCTTGAGGTCGGCCATGGTAACGCCCTTGTCGATGACCATACCCTCTACCTGATGGAACATGGGAGAGTGGGTGGCGTCGACCTCGTCCTTGCGGTAAACTCGGCCGGGAGCCACGATGCGGATGGGCAGCTCCATGGTATCCATTGCGCGTACCTGCATGGGAGAGGTCTGGCTTCTCAGCATGACGCGGCTGTCCTCGTCAAAGTAGAATGTATCCGACCAGTCGCGGGAGGGATGGTTCTCCTCGGCGTTCAGTCTGTCAAAGTTCAGCTCGGCAAACTCTATCTCGGGGCCGTCCAGTACGGTAAAGCCCATGCCGATGAAGATCTCCTTGATCTCGTCGAGAGCGATATACATGGGATGGCGGTGACCGGTCACGGCAGGCTTGCCGGGGATGGTCACGTCCAGAGCCTCCTGCTTGAGTCTGCGTGTGAGAGCCTCGGAAGCAAGCTTCTTGCCTGCGTCCTCGATAGCCTTTTCAAGCTCGGCTCTGACTTCATTGGCCATCTGACCCACAACGGGGCGCTCCTCGGCGCTCAGTGCGCCCATACCGCGCAGTATGGCGGTGAGCTCACCCTTTTTGCCCAGATACCTGACACGGGCATTCTCAAGCTCTTCGCCCGTCTGGGCAGAGCCTATGACCGAAAGAGCTTCCTCGAGGATCTTTTTAAGCTGTTCTTTCATCTTGTGCACCTCTGTATTGTTATAATTATTTTTTCAATAAACAAAAAAGCTTCCGCCCCTATGTTAGGGACGAAAGCTGACTTCCGCGGTACCACCCTGATTTCCCGCACGAAAGCACGGGACTCTTTTGACGCCTGTAACGGGACGCCCCGGCACAGCCTACACATAAAAATACTTCAGCCGCGCAGCTCGGAAGTGAACTTGGCACAATCCTCATCTCAAAGCGGCTTTCAGCCCAAGACCGCTTCTCTCTGGGAGGTCGGACAGTGTTACTCTCTTCGTCATCGCAATTATAGTATTTATATCACATTTTCTACCAAAAAGCAAGGGCAAAATGCATATTATCAAAAAACAGGGCATAGAATCCTGCGAGGTGTTTGTATGAAAAAGATTGCCGCGTTGATATCGGTGTTGCTTGTGTGCTGCTCCTGCGCCAAAAAAGACCCCGCAGCTTCCGTTGCCCAAGCATATTCGGGAGACATCACCTGCACTTTTTCGGTGCAGGCGTTCAGCGAGCCTGCCTGCGACTATACCCTCACGTTCTCGCGTGTGCAGGGTACAGACTCCGTGGAGGTGCTCGCGCCACAGTCGGTGGCGGGGATCAAAGCCGTCGTGGAGCAGAGCAGTGCAGGCATAAGCTTTGACGGAAAATATCTGGAGGCCATGCTGCCCTATTATTGGGGACTGTCGCCCGTTGACTGTATGAGTGCCCTGTTTGACTGTATGGCGGCGGGCCCGCCCGAGTGGTATAATACCCAGGGTGACGAGCTGGTATGCGAGTACCGCACAAGCTCGGACAATGCCGATATCCGCCGCAGAGTCACGCTGGACAAAAACACCCTCGCCCTCAAGAGCGCCGAGGTGGAGCTGGACGGAGCGGTGGTGATGACCGTCGAGGTGACCTCCCTGCAGGTTTTCGGCGGCGAGTGATGACAAAAATATTTTTCAAAAAACTGTTGCAATTTCAAAAATACGGGTGTACAATGCAGTCAAAGCAAAACACAGGGGAGCTCGAGCGATCGGGCTGAGAGGCGGGACAGTCCGCGACCCTATAACCTGATGCGGATAATGCCGCCGTAGGAAGTCATACCCGGGGATTTTTTACAGGAGGCGCCGCTATGGCTGTCTCCTGATTTTTGTTTTTACCCGAGTCGGAGGGCAAACCGACACACAAGCATGGGAGCTTGCTCAAGCAGGCTGAGAGGCAGAATTATCTGCGACCCTATAACCTGATGCGGATAATACCGACGCAGGGAGCATATACAAGCCGCGCAGCGCGGATTTTGTGCTTTCGCCCGAGTTTGTGGAGTGCAAGCGCAGGATACTTTCGGTGATTTACAGCCAAGATGGCATTACAGAATAACGCAGGGAGGACTGTTATGTATAGCATAAAAAATCGTTGTGTCATAGTAGGCGGCGCCGACATAAAAAACTACGAATATATCACAGCTCAGCTGCGTGACGGAGACTATATGGTATACTGCGACAGCGGGCTTAGGCATCTGCCCCGATTGGGCGCAGACCCCGACCTGATAGTGGGGGATTTTGACTCTCATATCAATCCCCGGCTTGACGTGGAGACAATAGTGCTGCCCTGCGAAAAGGACGATACCGACACATTCTTTGCCGCCAAAGAATGCATAAGCCGCGGCTTCAGGGATTTTTGGCTCATAGGTGTTGCGGGAGGTCGCATAGATCACACCCTTGCCAATCTGTCCATACTGCTGCATCTTGACTCTCTCGGTTGTAGGGGCGTGATCACGGACGATTATTCATGTATGGAGATCGTGTCGCGCTCACCTGTCAGAATAGGCGGCGAGCATCCGTATTTTTCCCTGCTGAATATTTCGGGTCAGGCCGAGGGCATCACCGTCACTGGTGCCAAATACTCCCTCACGGATGGGTGTATCAAGCCTGAGTATCAGTACGGTGTCAGCAACGAGGTTCTGCACGGACAGACAGCCGAGGTGTCTCTAAAACGCGGCAAACTGCTGCTTGTCAGGATCCTGCCCGGATGCAAATGCTGAATGCCGGCATAAAAACTGAATATCAAAACGGAGTGAGCTGATTGCTCACGCCGTTTTGATATTCACATTCAGTTTATCACGTAGTCGCCGCAGATGAGCACAGTGCATCCGTCGGCTGTGTACAGGCCTCTGCCCTCGATGGTGACCAGATACAGATTGTTGACCGCATACTGCTTGTCGGGGCCCAGCACGGTGCCGTCGGTCAGGTTGATGGGGCCGGTGGTGCCGCTGGAAACGCAGGTGGCGCTGCCCAGTCTGAGAACCAGCTCACAGCCGATGGAGCAGGTAACTGTCTTGCCTGCCTCCAGTCTGACGACCTCCCATACGGGAGCTTTGGCTGTCTCGTCATCGTCGTCCTTCTGCATACGCTCGATGACTGCGTCTGCGATGGAGTTGATGAGGTCATCACTGATGTTGCCCTCGGCGGCGGCTGCCTCGTAGGCGGCGATCTTCATATCCAGCTCGTCGCTGGCGGCCTTGATCTTGGTGTCTATCTCGGCGGAGACCTCCTGAGCTTTGTCGCTGAGCTCCTGCTCAAGCTTCTGCATCACCTGAGGGGACAGGATGTTGTTGATATAGCTGAGTGTTACCAGAGGATCCTCCTCGCTGCCGTATTCGGCGGCAATGGCAAAATAACCCGCAACCGAAAGGGTAACCAGCAAAATCACCGCAAGAGTGATCGTCCATTTCTTCTTAGTGTTCAATATTATCCCTCCACTTAAACTTCTGTGTGCCCATCGCTGAGACCAAAACTCACAGCAATCGCATTGTCAACCTGCTGCATCAGAGTGTGGTCTAAGCATCCCATTCTCTCTCTAAGCCGACGCTTGTCAAGAGTGCGTATCTGTTCGAGCAAAACCACGGATTTTCTCGACAGTCCGTAATCTCTGGCAGATATCTCTATATGTGTCGGCAAACGGGTCTTGTTTTGCTGAGAGGTGATTGCCGCGGCAATGACGGTGGGGCTGTGACGGTTGCCAACGTCATTCTGCACAATAAGTACGGGACGCATCCCGCCCTGTTCACTCCCGACGACGGGACTGAGGTCGGCATAGTATATCTCTCCGCGTTTTACATTAAGTTCCAAATCAGATCACGCTCCGCAGGAAATCGTCGGACAAATCCGCAATAATATCTTTCCACGCGGGGACGGTTTTTAATCACTGCAAACAGGATTTTCGCCGCCGATGGAAAGGCGAAGTCCTCTCTGTATACTATGCAGAAATACAAAACCTTGTGAACTGATCATTAATGGTTAAAGTATACCACAATACGTTGTACGGCGCAAGCATAATATTGAAACAAATAAAAATGTATATAAAAATCTCTCCCGTGCTGATATTTGTTATTTGACGGCACATAATATTAACGCCCTATCAAAGCAAAACAGGAGGGATATTATGAGCAAAATGCGAATGGCAATGCCTGCAGTGTGGGGATTCGTGGCGGGTGCCGTGTGCTCGGTGGCAGCCATCAGTATGGCCAGCGACCAGACCATGCGCAAGATCAGACGCAAGGCCAACCGTACCATCCGCACGGTCAGCGACGTGGCAAGCGACATAGCCGATATAGTCCGCTGACAGCCTGCGATATGCGCTGATACTGCGCGTACAAAAAACAATGCCGTCCGCACCTGCGGGCGGCATATTCCTGTCCGCCTTCGTGTATATATAGGACATGAAGACAAAAAAGCTTATTGCGGATACCTGTATACTTACGTCGGTGTCCCTGCTCATGCGCGGAGTGGGACTGATGTTTTCGTCATATCTGTCCCGCAGGATCGGTGCCGAGGGACTGGGACTGCTGGAGCAGATTCTGTCGGTATGCGGCTTTGCCGTGTCGCTGGCGGCATCGGGGATAAAGCTGACCACCGTCAGGCTTACCGTGTCGGCGGCCTCACGGGGGATGAGCACCTCGCGCACGGTGCGGATGTGCTTTTTGTACGCTCTCGCGCCTGCCACTCTGGCCATGATGGCGCTGGTATTGCTTTCGCCGACCGCTGCGCGTATCATCGGCCATCCCGATGCTCAAAAATGCTTCCTGCTCTATGCGCCTGCATTGCCTTTTATATCGGTATCGTGTGTACTGTCCGGATACTTTACAGCAGCCAGAAAAGCAGGGACATACGCCGTTGTCAGCACCGCAGAGCAATTTGCGAGGATGGGACTTACGGCAGGTCTGCTGACCGTGTTTCTGCCACGTGGCGCCGCAGGAGCCTGCACCGCCGTAGTGCTGGGACAGTGTATTTCGGAGGCTTTGGGTGTGGCGGTTACATTGCTTCTGCATCAAAACAGCCGTCCCAAAGACGCCCATAACCCCGTCTGCCCAAAGCTGAGCGAGCTGCTGCGCATCGCTCTGCCCGACTCCATAAGCTCCAATCTCCGCTCGGCGCTGGTCACGGTGCGGCAGATACTGATACCCCGCACCCTGCGTCAAAGCGGCATCTCGGGCAGGCGGGGCATGGCCGCCTACGGAGTCGTGCAGGGGATGGCCTTGCCGGTTATCAATTTTCTCGCCTGCGTGCCGGGGGCTTTTTCGGGATTGATCATCCCCGAGATAGCCGAGTGCATCGCACGGGATGACAAAAAACGTGCCGAGCGCCTGATGAAAAAGGCTCTGACAGTGACCTTTTTGTTCTCGCTGACGGTGGCATCTGCCGTGTACATACTCGCGCCGCTGATAGGCAGATGGCTGTTTGACGGAGGAGAGCCATCCTTTTATATCCGTCTGCTCGCGCCGATTATTCCCGTGTCATACGTCGACCTCACCTGCGACGGTATACTCAAAGGACTGGGGCTGCAGCTTGATTCCATGCGCTACAATATTATCGAAGCCGCCGTGTGCCTGAGTATGGTGCTTGTGCTCGTGCCGAGATGGGGGATATGGGGATACATAGCCATGATATTTATGGGGGAGATACTCAACTTCGGCCTCAGCATCAACCGTCTGCGCAGATATACCGAAGAATAATAAAAAGCGGTTTGAGCCGAGGCTCAAACCGCTTTGGTTTTTATCTTCTTCTCCATGCCTTGGGGGAGAACATTATTACTACCGAGAACAGCTCAAGTCTGCCCATCAGCATAAGCAGGCTCAAAAGCAGCTTGACGGCGGGTGAGAAAAAGGCGAAATTGCCCATGGGGCCGACAAGTCCAAGACCGGGGCCGATATTGCTCAGGCAGGCAATGGCCGCTGTGAAGCTGGTGGTAAAATCAAACCCGTCCAGGCTGACCAAAAATCCCGAAGCAAGGAGCAGCACCATATACAGCGAGAAAAACGTGTGGGTGGAGCTTACCGTGTCCTCGTCCAGCGGTGTGCCGTTGAGACGGATGACCTCTACCTGATTGGGACGGATCATCTTGTTGATACTGCGGCGGATACTCTTGAAGAGTATGATTATACGTGCGATCTTGATTGCGCCGCCTGTACTTCCCGCACAAGCTCCAATAAACATCAGCAGAACCAGCACGTATTGGGATGCTGTCGGCCACAGCGTGAAGTCTGCGATACCGAAGCCGGTGGTGGTTATGATGGAGGACACGTGGAAGAACGACTGCATCAGCGCCTCGGCAAAGTTTTTGAACAGCGACAGAATGTTGACGGCAATGAACAGGGTGGAGGCGGCCACGATGATCATATACCAGCGGTTTTCTTCGTTCTTCCAAAAACTCTTGATGTTGCCCAGTATCATCATATAGTAGATGTTGAAGTTAACGCCGAACAGCAGCATAAACACCGATATGACCACGTTGAGGTAGGGGGAGTTGTAGCCTGCTATGCCCGCGCTTGACATACTGAAACCGCCTGTGCCCGCCGTGGCAAAGGAGTAGGTGACCGCATCAAACAGACCCATTCCGCCAAACAGCAGGAATATCACCTCGACGACGGTCAGCGAAAAATACAGGATGTACAGTATGGTGGCGGTGGAGCGCATTTTGGGCACCAGCTTGCCGCCCTTGGTGGGGCCGGTGGTCTCAGCCTTGAGAATATGCACCGAGCGGCTGTTTGTCATGGGCAGAACGGCCATGGCAAACACCAGCACGCCCATACCGCCTATCCAGTGGGTGAATGCGCGCCAGAATATGAGGCTGCGGTTCATGGTGTCAAAGGTCGTGAGGATACTTGCGCCGGTGGTGGTAAATCCGCTGACCGTCTCAAAAAATGCATCCACATAGTTGGGGATAGCCTGCGAAAAAACAAAAGGCAGACAGCCGAAAGCCGACATAAGCAGCCAGGACATCGACACGATAATAAATCCCTCTCGCTCAAATGTCAGGCTGTTTTTCTTCTTTATCATGGTGAATGCGGTGCCCACAATACCGACTATGAGAATGGTCAGCAGGAATGGGTGTGTATCTTCACCGTATATCAGCGCCACTGCCAGCGGCAGTACCATCAGCGCGGCTTCTATCTGCAGCAGCCGCCCCAGGGTATTAAGTACAGCTTTAATATTCATCAGAGCAATATCTCCTCAATATTATGCAGAGACTCTCTGCCCGAGATGACTATAACGTCGTCGCCCTTCTGGATCTCGGTATTACCGTCTGCAATGATGGCCATTCCGCGGCGGACTATACATGCGATGAGTATCTGAGGCTTGAATCTGAACTCCTTGAGAGGCTTGCCGATGAGGCTGCTCTCGCCCCGTATTCTGAAATCAATGGCCTCGGCGCGTCCATCGGCAAACTTGATGAGAGTCTCCAGCGTGCTGTCTTCGTGAGGCTGCATGGCCCTGGCGTATCTGACTATGTTGTCGGCGGTGACCATCTTGGGGGAGATGACGGTATCAAGACCCAGCTTGCCCAGCACATCGGCAAGGCTGACGTTGTTGACCTTGGCGATGACCTTGCGTACGCCAGCGGCGTTGGCGCAGACCGAGATTATCATATTCTCTTCGTCCAGACCTGTCAGCGCAACAAAAGCATCGGTGCTCTGTAATCCCTCGCTCTCCAGCAGCTCCTGATCGCTGCCGTTGCCGCAGATGACGGTGGCTTCGGGAAGCAGCTCGCACAGCTCGCGGCAGCGCTCGGCGCTCTGCTCGATGATCTTGACGTTTATATCCATCTTGAGAAGCTGCTGTGTCAGGTAGTGGCAGATCTTGCCGCCGCCCACGATCATCACGTTCTTGATCTTGCCCTTGAGCAGCTTGAGCTTGCCGAACAGCGCGTTGATGTCGTAGGGAGCGCCAACCAGAGTGACTCTGTCGCCTGCCTCAAGCACAAAATTACCGCCGGGGACGTGGAGCTGCTCGCCGCGTACGACTGCGGCAACCAGTATCCTGAACTGATATTTCATTCTTATCTGTATCAGGTTCATGCCCACGAGGGGGTTGTCCTCGCCAAGCTTGAACTCCACCATCTCGACTCTGCCGCGGGCAAAGGGGGTGACCTTCAGCGCAGAAGGGTAGCGGAGCACACGGGATATCTGTGCGGATGCCTCAAGCTCGGGGTTGATGGTCATGCTCAGACCGAGATCGTTCTTGAGAAAATCCACCTGAGAGGCATATTCGGGATTGCGTACGCGGGCGATGGTGTGGCGTACACCCAGATTCTTGGCAACCAGACAGGCCAGCAGATTACATTCGTCCAGATTGGTGGTGGCAATCAGAAGGTCTGCCTTGTCCACGCCTGCCTCTCTCTGCACGTCCACGGTGGCGCCGTTACCCAGCAGACCCATAACGTCATAACGCTCGGTATTCTGCTTGAGAGCCTCGGGATGATTGTCAATTACTACTATATCGTGGTCTTCGCCCGACAGCTGATGAACCAGCATGGAGCCGACCTTTCCTGTACCTACAATTGCAATTTTCATGCCTAAACACCTCTTTGTGTTTGATTGAGTTGATTATACACCACAGCTTATGATTTGTCAAAAGGCTCATTGGCATAGTGCCAATGAGCCCAAAAGACGGAAATTATTCAAACTGCGCATCATAGAGCTTGCGGTAGAAGCCGTGCTTGTCCATAAGCTCGCGATGTGTGCCGCTTTCCACAACCTTGCCCTCGTTGATGACGAGGATCTGGTCGGCGTGCTGAATGGTGGAGAGACGGTGTGCGACCACAAAACAGGTCTTGTCACGCATCAGCTCGCGCATTGCCTGCTGTATCTTGACCTCGGTGCGGGTGTCGACGTTGGAGGTTGCTTCGGCAAGAATAAGCATGTTGGAGTTGACCAGCATAGCGCGTGCGATGGTCAGCAGCTGTTTCTGACCCTTGGAGATGTTGGATGCGTCGTCGGTCAGAATGGTGTCGTAGCCCTGAGGCAGAGACATAATGTAGTCGTCTATCTTGGCGGCCTTGGCTGCGGCTTTGACCTCCTCCAGTGTTGCATCGGGACGGGCGTAGGCTATGTTGTCGTAGATGGAGCCGTAGAACAGCCAGGTGTCCTGCAATACCATGGAGTAGCTCAGACGCAGACTGTCGCGGGTGACCTTGTAGATATCTTTGCCGTCCACGGTGATGCTTCCGTCGTCGATATCGTAGAATCTCATCAGCATATTGATGAGGGTGGTCTTGCCTGCGCCGGTGGGGCCGACTATGGCGATCAGACTGCCGCGGGGTGCGTTGAGGTGGAAGTCGGTGAGAACGGGCTTGCCGGGCAGATATCCAAAGTCAACGTCGCGGATGACCACGTCGCCCTGCACGTCTGTGAGGACTTCGGCATCGCTGTCGTCAGCTTTTTCGGGTTTCTCGTCAAGCAGATTGAAGATTCGCTCTGCCGCTGCCAGCGCCGACTGAAGCTCGCCGTACAGGTTGGCGATCTCGTTGATGGGGCCGGAGAACTTGCGGGAGTAGAGCACGAAGGATGCAATATCACCCACAAGAATGCTGCCGCCCATGTAGAGCATTGCACCCAGAGCAGAGATCAGGGACATGGACAGATTGTTGACAAAGTTGACGCAGGGGCCCATGATGCTGCCGTAGTAGTCGGCGCGGTAATATGCCTCGCAGACGTTGTTGTTTTCGGTGGCAAAACGGTCGATGACCTGACTTTCGCGGTTGTAGGCTTTGAGAGTTTTCTGACCGGAGATCATTTCTTCGACAAAGCCGTTGAGTGCGCCCAGCATACGGGAGCGTACGCGGAAGAGAGGCTGGATGCGGGTACTGATGCTCTTGCTGAGGAAGATAGCCAAAGGCACGGTAACCACGAATATCAGCACCAGCGGGGGAGAGATGCGGAGCATCATTATGAACGAGCCGATGATGGTGGTGGTAGAGGACAGTATGGCTACCAGGTCGTTGGACAGACTGGCGTTGATGGTGTCGGCGTCGTAGGAGATCTTGCTGATGATGTCGCCCGATGCGTTGCGGTCAAAGAAGGACACGGGCAGGGTTGCCAGATGGTCAAACACGTCCTTGCGGATCCTGAAAACCACCTTGCGTGACAGGGTTATCATCAGTATGTTGAGGATATAGGACAAAATTGCCGATGCTATATAGAACAGTATCATCAGCAGAGCGTAGCGGTATACGGTGGGGAAGTCTGCCTGACCCTCGCCCAGACCGATGGCGTTGATAGCTTTACCTGCAAGCTCGGGGCCCAGCAGTGCAAAGGTGTTGGATGCCAGAGTGAGGATGATGGCTATCAAAAACAGCCATTTGTGGCGCATCATGTACTTGGCAAGCCGCATGAGTATGGGCTTGCGTTTTTCTTTTGCTATGGTCTCTCCGCTGGAAAAACCTCTGCCGCCGCCACGGGGCTTGGGAGCATTATTAGGTACTGCCATTATTTGTCACCCTCCCCCATCTGTAATGTATGAATCTCGCGGTAGAGCTCACAGGTCTCCAGCAGCTCCTCGTGAGTGCCCAGACCCAGTGCCTGTCCGCTCTCGAGGACAAGTATCTTGTCACAGTTGCGTACCGAGCTTACTCGCTGTGCGATAATGATCGTGGTGGTGTCACTGAAGTTCTTTGCCACGCCTGCGCGCATAGCGGCGTCGGTCTTGTAGTCAAGTGCGCTGGAGGAATCGTCCAGTATGAGCACCTCGGGTGCGCCTGCCAGCGCTCTGGCGATGAGCAGACGCTGTTTCTGTCCGCCCGACAGGTTGGCGCCGCGGGCTGCAACCTCAGCCTCAAAGCCGCCTGCGTTTTCGATGAAGTTGGCCTGAGCCACGTTCACCGCAAGCTCCAGAGCGGCAGGATCGATATCACGCCACAGCTTGATGTTGCCCTCTATGGTGTCGTTGAATATCATATCGTTCTGGAACACTACTCCGAACTTCTGTCTCAGTTCGGAGTGGGAAAGCTCGCGGATGTCGCGGCCGTCGATACGGATACTGCCGCTGTCTATATCATAGAACCTGAGCAGCAGGGAGGCCAGAGTACTCTTGCCCGAACCGGTGGGGCCGAGGATGCCGAGGGTCTGGCCCTTTTCGAGGGTAAAGGAGATATTGTCCAGATTGTTGCGTTTTTTATTATAGGAGAAGCAGACGTTGTCAAACTCGATGGCGGGAGCTTTTTCTTTGACCTCGCCGGCAGGCAGAGGCTCGAGCTCAAAGGGAGTCTTGATGACCTCCTCGATACGGTTTGCCGATGCGATCATCTGAGAGCTCATGGTGATGATACGGCTGACCGAAATCATGGCGTTGAGGATGATGGTGAAATAGGTGAGGAATGCGGTGATACTGCCTGCCTCGCTCAGTCCGGCATTGACGCGGTGAGCGCCGACAATGACGACCAGTACCAGACCAAAGTTGAGTATCAGGCTGGTGGAGGGTCTTGTCAGAGCCATGGTGACGTTGGCGCGGCGCTCGTCACGCATTACGCGGGTGTTGACCTCGTTAAAACGTTCTTTTTCGGCGTTGACACGGCTGAGCGCCTTGATAACGCGGACACCGGTGGTGTTTTCGCGCACGACGCGGACAAGCTCGTCCACAGATTTCTGCAGCTTGTCAAACAGCGGCAGACCTTTTTTGGAGACCAGAAGCACGACCACGGTCATCAGAGGCATCATACAGCAGAGCACCAGACACAGAGCGGGATCCAGCGCCAGTGTCATAATAACGCCGCCCAGCACCAGAATAGGTGCGCGGACGCCCATTCGCTGCAGCATACCGACGGTACGGTGTACGTGGTGGGTGTCGGTAGTCATTCGGGAGATCAGCGAGGGCACGGTGTAGTGATCCATCTGCGAACCCGACAGATAGGATATACGGGTAAACAAGTCGCGGCGGATGCACCGTGTGGTGTCACGGGCAACTGCGGATGCCATACGGTTGGCGATAATGTTGCATATCAGCGCCAGCGCCGAGCATACAAGCATCAGTATGCCCCACAGTATCAGCGAGCGGACGTTCTTGGTGGGCGTTACGTTGTCTATAATGTGGGCCAGTATGTAGGGCAGAAACAGATCCATAATCGTGCCCACAAACTTGATAAACAGCTCAAGACTTATCCTGCCGGTATAAGGCTTGAGATATTTGAGTACAAACTTCATTGGTTGTTATCCTCCTCAGGCCAGGTGTTTTTGAAGCCGCTTTTGGCTTCCTTGAGAGCTTTCTGGCCTATTGCCGTCAAAAACTCGGTAAATTTTTCCAGTTCTTCCTGTGGTACCTCATCAAACAGCCACCGATAAAACCTGTTCTCGGCGCCGATTATTCCCAGTCTCAGCTGATAGGCTTTCTCAAGCGGGTAGACCAGCTTGGCACGCTTGTCGTTCTCGTCGGAGATGCGGGTGATATACCCCTTGTCCTCCAGACTCTTGACTATCCGCGCCACGGCCGCTTTGTCTATTCCTCCCAGATGCTCGGCTAATGATGTCTGGGTCAGACCCTTGTGAAAAACCACCGACCGAATGGCCGTCAGCTCGGTGGGCGTCAGTTCGGTACCGTCAAGTCCCTTTTCCACAAACATATTGGAACTTCGGTAGATTCGTCGTACTGCTTTTTTGATTTCATCCATAGGCGTTCACCTCAGGATGATTTTACTCTTATTAGTTGAGAATGTCAACTAATTTTTGAAGGAAATTGCATTTTGCCAAATTGAATTGCAATGTATAAAACCTGCAGGCAAAAAACTTGTGGAGAATATTGCTTTTTGCACATAAACGCAAACCGTTTTAGTACGAGGTACAGACAATGACGAAGAATAAATCAGCCGTTTTTCATTTTTCATCCTCTCTATAAGCAGACGGGGTGTCGGCTATGTGCCGGCACCCCGTCTGTGTCACACAACAAAAAAGTACAGAGAAGCTTTTGGCCTCTCTGTACTTTTTATGATTTTCAGCCGTTGTATTTGAGGATGGGATTTCTTGCCGCCGTGGTCTCGTCAAGCCGTGTAACAGGCTTGTTCTGAGGCGCGGCGTGGAGCTTGTCGGGGCACTGCTTGGCTTCTTCTGCGATCTGCAGCAGAGCATCGGCAAACTCGCTGAGAGTTTCGGGTGCTTCGGTCTCGGTAGGCTCGATCATCATAGCCTCGTGGACGATGAGGGGGAAGTACACCGTGGGGGGATGGTAGCCCATCTCGATAAGCCGCTTTGCCATATCCAGAGTGGATACGCCGCTCTCATCCTTCTGCTTCTGACCGGACAGCACGAATTCGTGCATACATTTACCGTCGCCGTAGGGCAGGTCAAATGCGGGTGTCAGACGCTTGAGCAGATAGTTTGCGTTGGCCACGGCTGTGGTGGAGACCTCGTCCAGTCCCTCTGCGCCCAGAGCCAGAATGTATGCGTATGCTTTGATGAGTACGCCGAAATTGCCGTAGTAGGAGCGGACTTTGCCGATTGACAGAGGATTGCGCTCCTCCCAATAATATTTGCCGTCCTTGCAGCCTACCAGAGGATAGGGGAGGAAGGGCACCAGCTTTTCGACTACGCCCACAGGGCCGCTGCCGGGGCCGCCGCCGCCGTGAGGTGTGCCAAAGGTTTTGTGCAGATTGAGATGCACAACGTCAAAGCCCATCATGGAGGGGGTAGTCTTGCAGAGGATGGCGTTGGAGTTTGCTCCGTCGTAGTAGAGCAGGCCGCCTGCGGCGTGTACCATCTCGGCTGCTTTGACGATATCTTTTTCAAACAGACCCAGTGTGCTGGGGTTGGTCAGCATCATACCTGCGGTATCCTCGCCCAGAGCGGCTGCCAGCGCATCCAGATCAAGCAGACCGTCGGGGCCCGACTTGATGGTCTTGATGGTGAAGCCTGCAATGGCTGCCGATGCGGGGTTGGTGCCGTGGGAGGAGTTGGGAACGATGATAACCTTGCGTTTACTGTCGCCGCGGGAGCGATGGTATGCTGCGATGATCATCAGTCCGGTCAGCTCACCGTGAGCACCTGCTGCGGGCTGGAGAGAGAATCGGCTCATACCCAGCACCGAGGACAGAGCGCGCTCGAGGCCGTAGTACAGCTCCATAGCGCCCTGACTGTCACTTTCGTCCTGCAGAGGATGCATCTCGGCAAAACCGCTGAGACGGGAGAGATTTTCGTTGATCTTGGGGTTGTATTTCATTGTGCAGGAGCCGAGAGGATAAAAACCTGTGTCCAGCGCAAAGTTAAGCTGAGACAGATTGGTAAAATGTCTGACCACGTCAACCTCGCCGCATTCGGGAAGTGCGGGGGCACAGGCGCGGAGATTATCCTCACCCAGTATGGAGCCGAGGCTCATTTCGGGCACGTCGCACTTGGGAAAACGGAATGCTCTGCGGCCTTTGCCGCCGATTTCGAATATAAGCTTACTCATACGCTTGCCACCCTTTCTGCAAAGGCGTCTATCTCAGCCTTGGTGCGTTTTTCGGTTGCGGCAAACAGCATTGTTCCCTCAAGCTCGGGATACTCTTTGCCCAGATCATAGCCGCCCACAAAGCCTGCCTCCTTGGCAGCTGCGTTCACAGCGGCAGGGGAGGCGGTGCATTTGACGGCAAACTCACGGAAGAAGGGGGATGCGAACACACGCTCAAACTTGCCGGTCTCGCAGAGCTTCTGCATCAGATATGCACTCTTCTGTGCAGACTGAGAGGCGCACTCACAGAGGCCGTCGGGGCCGACGAGTGACAGATATACCGTGGTTGCCAGCGCGCAGAGAGCCTGATTGGAGCAGATGTTGGAGGTTGCCTTTTCGCGGCGGATATGCTGCTCGCGAGCCTGCAGGGTGAGCACGAATGCACGTCTGCCCTCGGTATCCACGGTCTGACCGACAATTCTGCCGGGCAGACGGCGCATAAGAGCGGCCTTGACTGCCATATATCCGCAGTAGGGGCCGCCAAAGGACATCTTGAGGCCCAAAGGCTGGGTCTCGCCGAATGCGATGTCAAAGCCGCACTCGCCGGGGGTCTTGAGCAGAGCCAGCGACATGGGATCGGCGCACACAGCGGCAAGAGCGCCGCCTGCGTGAGCCTCAGCAGCAATAGCCTCGAGATCCTCGATCACGCCAAAGAAGTTGGGGCTCTGCACGATGACTGCGGCGGCATCCTTGAGCTCGGGGAGCTGTACCTTGCCGTCTGCGCCGAAGCCTGCTTGGGCGATCTCAATGCCTGAGAACTGAGCGTAGGTGGCGATGACCTCACGCAGCTGGGGATTGACAGACTGAGCGACCACCACTTTCTTGCGGCGGGTCTGGGCGCTTGCCATCATCATAGCCTCGGCGGCGGCCATACCTGCATCGTACAGCGACGCATTGGATACGTCCATTTGTGTCAGGTTGCAGATCATGGTCTGATACTCGAATATAGCGGTCAGCGTGCCCTGACTGATTTCGGGCTGATAGGGGGTGTATGCGGTGTAGAACTCCTGACGGGACAGCACGTGATCAATGACAGCGGGTACGTAGTGATCGTACACGCCTGCGCCGAGGAAGGAGGGGCACAGTCCCGCGGGGCGGTTTTTGGCTGCCAGGCCGGAGAAATAAGCCACAAGCTCGCTCTCGGTCATAGCCTCGGGCAGCTGGGGGAGAGATGTAAGGCGTGAGCCTTCGGGTATGCAGTCAAACAGACTGCGTACGTCGTCTATACCTACCGAGCGGAGCATCTCATCCCGCTCGGCTTTGGTCTGAGGAATGTAGCTCATAGGCTCAGTGCTTGCAGAACTCGTCGTAAGCTTCTGCGCTCATAAGACCGTCAAGCTCGCTCAGGTCGCTCATCTCGACAACGAACAGCCAGCAGCCGTAGGGATCGGCGTTGATCTTTTCGGGCTCGTCGCACAGCTCGGAGTTGACCTTGATAACGGTACCGGAAACAGGGGTATATACGTCGCTTGCAGCCTTGACGCTCTCCAGAACGGCAACAGCGTCGCCTGCGCTTACAACAGTGTCGGCAACGCCGCAGTCAGCGTATACCAGATCGCCCAGCGCATCCTGTGCGTGATCGGAAATACCGATATATGCGATGTTTCCGTCTACCTTTACCCATTCGTGCTCATCGGAATAAAACAGACCTTCGATTACCTTTGCCATAATTGATTACCTCCGTTAATTGTTAATATTCAAGTTTGATTATTTGGCTTTTTTGTAGAAAGGAGTTGCGATAACAGCGGCAGGCTCCTGCTTGCCTCTTACCTCGATGGTAAAGACCGCATCGTCGGGAGTCTCAGCCTTGATCAGCGCCAGTGCCAGATTCTTGCCGGTGGAAGGAGAGGGCGAGCCTGTGGTCACGTAGCCGACCTCCTCGCCGTTTGCAAAGACCTTGAAGTCCTTTCGTGCAACGCCTCTGCCTAAAAACTCCAGTCCGACCTGCTTGCGTGCGGGTACTTTGAGCAGAGCTTCTCTGCCGATGAACTCGCCCTTGTCGGGCTTGACGAATATGCCGAGATTTGCTTCCAGAGGGGTGATCTCGTCGCTGATCTCGTGGCCGTAGAGGGGCAGGCAGGCCTCAAACCTCAGTGTATCGCGAGCGCCCAGTCCTGCAGGCTTTGCACCCTTGGACAGAAGCAGACGCCAGACCTCCACGGCCTTGCCTGCGGGCATATATATCTCAAATCCGCCCGAGCCGGTGTAGCCGGTCTTGGAGATGAGGCATTCTGCACCCAACAGCTCAAACTTGCCGGCGCCGAAGAACTTCAGCTTGTTGGCGTCGTCGAGACCGATGGCGGTCATAATGGCTGCACTGCCGGGGCCCTGCAGAGCTATCTGACCCCACAGATGGGATACGTGAGTGACTTTTACCCCTGCGGGTGCGTGGGATGCTATCCACTCATAGTCCTTGTCGTCGTTGGCGGCATTGACAACGATGAATATGTTGCCGTTTTCCCAGGGATATACGATCAGATCGTCCACGCAGGTGCCGTTTTCGTAGCAGAGTGGGGAGTATACTGCGCGGCCGGTGTTTATCTTTGCTATATCGTTGGTGAGAAGGCTCTGGACAAAGTCGTATGCGCCATCGCCCTCAACCAGGATCTCACCCATATGGGACACGTCAAATACGGTTGCTTCGTTACGGGTTGCGTTGTGCTCGGCAATAATGCCGGTGGGGTACTGAACGGGCAGATACCAGCCGCAAAAATCGACCATCTTGCCGCCCAGCGCTTCGTGCTCGGCGCACAAAGGTGTTTTCTTCGGTTCGGACATGTTTCGTTCCTCCTGTTATAATTTAGACAATAAAAGCGACCCTTTTGCAGCACAGGCTGCAAAAAGGTCGCTTAACTCCGTTGGTTTACCTGAGAGATTCCGCGCAAAACGCGTTGCTCCTTCGGCGACTTGTTTCAAGTCTTTTCAGAGGCAGGTCGGCCTGCGGTCCTTTTGCCTGAAAGTTTCGCCCGATGCCTTGCCTACAAGCATCCGGCTTGCATCTTCGGCGGCGCACAGAGCGCACTCTCCCGCAAGCGTCATTCCCATATTTGTTTATATTTTTATACTATATTAATCGCGCGCAAATGTCAATATTTTTCCAGCAGCTCGCGCTTGATATCCCACAGCTTCTGGGACAGATCCACGTAGTAGGGATGGGGGTTCTCGAATCTCACTACCTCGCTCCACAGCATAGCCGTCTTTTCGGCGCAGTGGCGGCGGATCGTCTCGATATCGGGCAGATCGTAGACGAGCTTGCCCTTTTCAAACAGAGGCACCAGCAGAGGCTCGGCGTCAAAGTTGTTGAGGGTGCGCTTTTTCCATGTGTGTGTGGGGTCAAATATGGTGTAGGGCTTGCTTGTATCGATGACCTCGTCGCGCAGGGTCATAACGTCGGCGATATATTTGCCGTCCTCGTGGCTGGTCAGACGCCAAACCTGCTTGAAATGAGGTGTGGTGATCTTCTCCACGTTCTCGCTGATCTTGATCTTGGGGATGATGTTGCCCTGCTCGTCCTCCAGTGCGGCCAGCTTGTAAACGCCGCCGAATACGGGCTCGCTCTTGGAGGTTATCAGTCTCTCACCGATACCGAAGCTGTCAATGCATGCGCCCTGAGAAATAAGATCGCGTATAAGATGCTCGTCGAGGGAGTTGGATGCGGTGATCTTGCAGTCCTGCATACCTGCATCGTCCAGCATCTCGCGGGTGCGCTTGCTCAGATATGCAATATCGCCCGAGTCGATGCGCACGCCCTTGAGGCGCTTGCCCATAGGCTCGAGGACCTCTTTGGCAACCTTGATGGCGTTGGGAATACCCGAACGCAGCACGTTGTAGGTATCGACAAGCAGCACGCAGGAATCGGGATATACGGTAGCGTATGCTTTGAATGCCTCAAACTCGCTGTCAAACATCTGTACCCAGCTGTGTGCCATGGTTCCCACGGCAGGCACGCCGTACATTCTGTCCGAGAGCACGCAGGCTGTGCCCGATGCACCCGCAATATATGCGGCGCGTGCGCCCAGCACGGCACCGTCGGCGCCCTGAGCGCG
Organism: Oscillospiraceae bacterium; assembly: GCA_045658985.1. Classification (GTDB taxonomy): domain Bacteria; phylum Bacillota; class Clostridia; order Oscillospirales; family Butyricicoccaceae; genus RGIG3513. The sequence continues at coordinate 22,981 of JAZOWC010000006.1, read as the reverse complement.
GCGGGAGCCGAACTCCATCACCGCTCTGCCCCGCGCGGCGCGGACTATGCGGCTGGACTTGGTTGCAATAAGGCTCTGGTGGTTGATGGTAAGCAGCACCATGGTCTCTATAAACTGTGCCTGCATAACAGGTCCGCGTATGGTAACGAGAGGCTCGCCGGGGAATACGGGAGTACCCTCGGGGATAGCCCACACGTCGCACTCAAACTTAAAGTTTCGGATGTATTCCAAAAACTCCTCGCAGAAGCAGTTCTTGCTTCGGAGGTATTCGATATCCTCGTCGCTGAAAGAAAGATTGCTGAGATAGTTGCACAGCTGCTCAACACCCGCCATGATGGCATAGCCGCCCTTGTCGGGGATGCGTCTGAAAAACATATCAAAATATGCGATGCGGTCGGCAAGGCCGTTTTTGAGGTAGCCGTTGGCCATTGTAAACTCATAGAAGTCAGTGAGCATCGTCAGGTTTCTGTCTGTCATTTTTCTTTCCTCCTTGTTTGCGTTAGGTAGACAAAACGCTGTTTTGCTGATTTGGCGCAAACAAATAGTTTTTATATATTCCTGAGTTTATTATATCACTTTTGAAAAAAATTGCAATAACCCTTGACAATAAAGGCTGAGAGTGCTATGATTACTTCAATTTTTCAATTGTGAGGTATTGCTATGAATTACGTCAGCACACGCGACAGAGCCCGTTTTACCGATGCACAGGGGGCAGTACTCAGAGGTACGGCACCTGACGGGGGTCTGTTTACAATGGACATTATGCCTGTATTCTGGCACGATGATATAGAGAGCATCCGATCTATGAGTTACCCCGAGGCCGCAGCCTTTATACTCAAAAAATATCTTGCCGGCTACCCCGAGGGGGAGCTTGCCGAATTCTGCAGGCAGGCCTACGGCACCTTCTCCCATCCCGATGTTGCACCGGTAATTAAGCTCTCCCACAATCTCTACTCTCTCGAGCTGTTCCACGGCAAAACCTGCGCCTTCAAGGACGTGGCCCTTCAGCTGCTGCCCCATTTGATGGTCTCGGCCGCCAAGCGTGAGGGCAAGGTGCGTGAGACGGTCATTCTCACCGCCACTTCGGGCGACACGGGCAAAGCCGCTCTGGAGGCTTTTGCCGATATTGAGGGCACACGCATAGGTGTGTTCTATCCCGACGGCGGCGTTTCCGACGTTCAGCGTCTGCAGATGACCACACAGAGCGGCGACAACGTCAACGTGTTCGCCATAGAGGGCAATTTTGACGATGCTCAGAGCGGAGTCAAAGCCATCTTTGCCGACTCTGCCCTCCGCGAGCGTCTGCTTGAGCGCGGCATCGCTCTGTCCAGCGCCAACTCCATCAACTGGGGCAGACTCGCACCGCAGATAGTCTATTATTTCTGGGCCTATACACGCCTGCTCAATGACGGCGCCATCAAAATGGGCGACAAGATCGACGTCTGCGTTCCCACGGGCAACTTCGGCAACATCCTTGCCGCATTCATCGCCAAAAAGAGCGGCCTGCCCATAGAGCGGCTGGTCTGCGCATCCAACGCCAACAACGTGCTCACCGACTTCTTCAACACGGGTGTCTACGACCGCAACCGCGAGTTTTTCAAGACCGAGTCTCCCTCCATGGATATTCTGGTCTCCTCCAATCTTGAGCGCCTGATATTTATGCTGGCAGGGGATGAGGTCACTCGTCAGCTTATGGCCGAGCTTGCAGCTTCAGGCAGATTCGAGGCACCCGCCGAACTGCGCAAAAAGCTGCTGGACAACTCTTTCTGCGCCTTCTGCGCATCCGACGAGGAGAGCGCCGCGCAGATCAAAGAGACCTGGCAAAACTCTCGCTACCTCTGCGACACCCATACAGCCGTAGCACTCTGCGCCGCCAAAAAAGCCGGCACGTCCGCCCGTCCCATGGTGGTGGCGGCCACGGCATCGCCCTTCAAGTTTGCACCCGCTGTGCTTAATGCACTGACGGGCGAGAATCCCGATGACGGACAGCAGGCAATATCCATGCTTGAGCAGGCAACCGCCACCCGTGCACCCGCACAGCTGACCGAGCTGTTTTCCAAACCCGAGCGCTTCAAAACGGTTATAGCCAAAGAGCATATGTCCCGTCAGGCAGAAAAATGGATGACCGATGATAATGATGACAGGTGGGTACTCAAACTATGAAATACGTAATATTCCTGGCCGACGGCATGGCCGATACACCCAATGCCGAACTGAACAACAAAACTCCTCTTGAGGTCTCGCGCCACCCCAATCTCGACAGATTGGCACGGTGCGGATACTTCGGACTTGCCAAAACCGTACCCGACGGTATGCCCGCAGGCAGCGATACGGCAAATCTGTCGGTGTTCGGCTATGACCCTCAGACCTGTTACTCGGGACGCTCACCCCTTGAGGCGGTGAGCATGGGAATCAGGCTTGAGGATACCGACGTGACCTACCGCTGCAATCTGGTCACCCTCAGCGATGGTGGTGACATAGAGGACGCCGTGATGATGGATTACAGCGCAGGGGAGATAGATTCCCAGAGCGCCCGTGAGCTTATCGAATGGGCAGGGCAGGAGATAGCACATTTGGGCGTCAGACTGTACCCGGGCGTGTCCTACCGCAACTGCCTGCTGATCCCCAACGGTCAGACAGGGGGCAATCAGACTCCGCCCCACGATCTGTCCCTCAAACCCGTGCGCGGCAAGCTCCCCACGGGCGCCAACAGCGAGCTTTTGCGATCAATCAGTGAGTGGAGCTACCGCGAGCTCAAAAATCACCCCATCAACCGCTGGAGAGAAAAGTACAACAAGCCGCAGGCCAACTGTCTGTGGTTCTGGGGCGAGGGCACAAAGCCCGATATGGAGAGCTACAGCAGCCGCTTCGGCGTAGACCGCGGCGCGGTCATCTCGGCTGTGGACCTGATTCAGGGTATCGGCAAATGCGCAGGGCTGGAGGTCATCAAAGTCCCCGGCGCCACAGGCAACTATACCACCGACTTTGCCGCCAAAGGTCAGGCCGCCATCGATGCTTTTGAGCGGGGTGCCGAGTTCGTGTATATCCACGTAGAAGCTCCCGACGAGTGCGGCCATCACGGCCAGACCACCGAAAAGGTCTGGAGCATCGAGCAGATAGACGAAAAAATCATCGGCCCAGTCCTGCAGTATCTTGAGGCATCCGGCGAGCCTTTTGCCGCGCTGGCTATGCCCGACCATCCCACACCTCTGGAGCTGCGCACCCACACTCCCGATCCCGTACCCTTTGCACTGTACTTCAGCGACGGCAGACTGGGACAGTCGGGTGTGGAGAGTTATACCGAAGCCGCCGCGGCGGCAAGCGGTGTGTTCGAGCCTCACGCTCACCGCCTGATGGAGCGCATGACGGGCAAAATCCGCTGAAGCATCTGCTGACCCTTTTATTACCCACCTCGTTGTGCTATAATGAGTGAGAGAGGTGACAGAGAATGACTCAGGAACTTAGATACTCGCTCAAAAGCTATATAGACAGATATTATATCCCGCCAAACCCCGCAGCCGTCTGCCCACGGGCCATGTCGGTGTGCGTGGAGCGTGAAGATCCTGCCCCTTCGGCCTGTATGATGATGGCCGAGCTTCCCGATTTTTTTGATCGGGTGGACGCAGGCTTTTCGGAGACGTTGCTCAGGCTCATTGACCTCTCGGGCAAAAAAGACTCCGAAGTATACAAAAAAGCAGGGGTAGACCGCAAGCTGTTTTCCAAGATCCGCAGCAATCCCGCCTACAAACCCTCCAAGCCTACCACGCTGGCATTCTGCATAGCTCTGGAGCTTGATCTTGACGGGACCCGCGACCTGATCGAGCGCGCAGGCTACGCACTGACTCACAGCAGTGTTTTTGACCTTGTTGTCGAGTATTTTATCGAGAACAAAATCTACGATATGTTTGCGCTCAACGAGGCATTGCTTATGTTTGACCAGCCGACTATCGGCTGAAATGTCGCCTGACGGGCGACCATATAGAGTTCACATACCGTTATAATGGTGACATAAAACACAAGGAGGTCATCATTATGACAGAAATGGTATTCATAATCGACAAGAGCGGATCTATGGCAGGTATGGAAAAAGATACCGTCGGAGGCTTCAACGCCGCCGTGGCAAAGCAGAAGAAGTGCACAGGCAGCGCGCTTGTGTCTCTGGTGCTGTTTTCGGGCAGGAGCGAGGTCGTATACGATCGGGTGGATATAGACAGCGTGCCCGCGCTTACCGAGGATGACTACCTCCCCGGGGGCAGCACGGCCCTGCTGGATGCCGTAGGCGACGCGGTCAGGCATATTTCCAACGTCCACAAGTACGCCCGAAGTGAGGACAGACCCTCCAAGACGGTGTTCGTCATCATCACAGACGGACTGGAAAACACCAGCAGCCGCTACACCTACAGAGATATAAAATCTCTGATCGACAGGCAGAAGGAAGCCTGTGGCTGGGAGTTTTTGTTTCTCGGTGCAAATATCGACTCGGAGCGTGAGGCCGACAGACTGGGCATCAGCCGCGAGCGGGCGGTCAATTACCATTGCGACAACGTGGGCACAAAAGCCGTGTACGAGTCGGTGGCAGAGTTCTGCTGTGAGGTGCAGAGCGGAAAAGTAACCTCCGACGGCTGGCGCAAAAAAGCCGACGCCGACTACTCGGGCAGAAAAAACAAAAAATAAGTATAAAAATCCCCCGACGGTCAAGCGTGGCCGTCGGGGGATTTTTTGGGGAAAGAAAAAAGAGAAAAAGAGAAAAAGTAAAGAGTAGGCAAATGCGATTTTTTTTAGCGGCAGCCGACCTGCCTGCCCAGCTTGTTCATTCGTGCATCCAGCTCTGCACTCAGATGTGAGCATCTGAGCAGTTCGTGAGCCATCTCATCGGTAAACGCCACGTCCTTTTTGTAGCGCATCTGATGTTCCAGAGTTGCCCAGCAATCCATGGAGATGGTTCTCAGCTGTACCTCCACCTTCATTACCTTCTTTTCGTGCGCCAAAAATATAGGCACGGTAATTATCAGGTGCAGGCTTCGGTAGCCGTTGGGTTTGGGGGTTTCGATATAGTCCTTTTTGCGGACGAGGGTTATGTCGTCCTGCTTGAGTATGGCGTCGGCAAGCATATATACGTCGCTTGTGAACCCGCATATAACCCGCACGCCTGCAACGTCGGAGATGTGTTCCTCCAACGCGGAGAGAGTGATATCCTTGCCCAGCCTGTGCAGCTTTTCGACAATGCTGTAAGGCTTTTTGAGCCGCGTCTGTATATTGCTTATGGGATTGCGGTCCAGCTTGAGGGAATACTCCACGTTGAGTACGTTGAGCTTGGTCTCGATCTCCATCATAGCGCATTTATAATAGGCCATCAGTCGGGCAAACTCGTTGTCGTTGACCTTTGCCCATTCCAGCATTTCTGCGCTGAGCAGTGTATCAAGCCTGCTGTCCTGACTGTTCTCAAACGAAAAGACTGTATCTTTCATAAAAAACTCCTTTACCCGTTATTATGATAGCAGATAAAGGAGTATTATTTCATCACCAAAGAGTTACTATACTATGAACTTTTTGAAAACCCGCGCTTTTACATAACTATGCTTACTTCGCCGCTGCTGAGCATAGCCGTTTCGCCGCTGCACAGCCGAACCTCAAGCCTGCCCATATCGTCGATGGCTACAGCTTCGGCCTGCGTGAGTGTGCCGTTTTGCATGTAGCTGATGCGTTTGCCAAGCAGCATACTGAGACTGCGGTATTCCGACATAAAACTGCGGTCGCCATTCAAAGCCATATCCGCCAGTTCCAAAAACACCGCCGCCGCCAGCTCGCTCAGATCGGCATCAATACCAACGCTGCCTGCCAGCGGCAGCTCAAGAGGAAAAATATCGGTAGTTACGTTGATGCCTATGCCCACAATGACTCTGTCTGAGTCGGCCTCGGTGAGTATGCCCGCGATCTTTTTGCCGTCGAGATACAGATCGTTGACCCACTTGATGAGCGGCGTTTTTTTGCACAGTTTGCTTATCGCGCGGACGCAGGCAACCGCGGCAGCCGCCGTCAGCGAAAACTCGTATGCCTGCATAGGCGTAATCGGCAGCACCGCCGTCATATACAGTCCGGTGTCAGCAGGTGAGTAGAAGGAGTGTCCCTGCCTGCCCCGTCCCGCAGTCTGTGTGCGGGCGCAGATCATGCCGAGGGAGAGAGTTTTGTCCTCCTTTGCCCGCGTGTTTGTGGAGTCTGTGGTGTCAAAAACACGGACACAAGCCGCAGGGTATTTGGAGTGTATGAGATTTTTGATCTTCTCGGCATTGAGCATAGGTTAACCTCCGGCATAATAAATAATGTTGTTACTTTGATTATAACAGAGATTCGGAATAATTCAATGAAATCCGTGCAGGCACGGGTGGATTTAGTTGAAAACAAAAAACCCTTTGTCACAAAAGACAAAGGGTTTTGTTTTCTGGAGCGGATTACGAGACTCGAACTCGCTACCTCCACCTTGGCAAGGTGGCGCTCTACCAGATGAGCTAAATCCGCATCAACAGTTTTGAATTATACACGATAAACTCTTGTTTGTCAACAGTTTTTCGAAAAAAATATTGAAAAACTTTGCAAGATATTATAGAATATATCCAAACCTACAGGGGAGATGAAGCTAATGCAGAGAACAGACAAGATCAACTACTATCTTGATATCGCACAGACCGTCCTCGAGCGCGGCACCTGCCTCAGACGCAACGTAGGCGCCATCATCGTCAAAAACGACGTTATTATTTCCACCGGCTACGCAGGCGCACCCAGAGGAAGGGCCAACTGCACCGATCTGGGATATTGCCGCAGAGCTCAGCTTGGTGTCCCCTCGGGTCAGCGTTATGAGCTGTGCCGCAGCGTCCATGCCGAAGCCAACTGCATCATAGCCGCCTCCCGCGATGAGATGCTGGGTTCCACCCTCTATCTTGCCATGGTTGACGCTCAGACGGGCGAGATCGTGCCTTCGGCCAGCCCCTGCAGTATGTGCCGCAGACTGATAATCAACGCCGGTATCGAAGAAGTCATCGTCCGCACCGGCAAGACCGAGTACAAGCGATTCTCGGTGGCCGACTGGATCGACAATGACGATACCCTCCCCGAAGAAGCCGACGAATACCACGGCGACAAAAAGTAATAATAAATAGCTGAAAAACCTCCGCACCGATAATTCCGTGCGGAGGTTTTTACGTTGTGAGCCTCCCCTGCAAGGGGAGGTGGGTTGAGCAGGGCGAAATCAGGAGGGGTTGCGAATCTTGCAGCGTAATCAGAGGCTTATATCACAAATCCGAACTTAACGCCCTTTTCAGTATTCATAGCTATACACCTGCCGCCGTGGAGATCTATGATGTTCCTGACTATTGCCAGACCCAGTCCGGTGCTTCTGCCCGTGCGTGACTCGTCGGTGCGGTAGAATGCCTCCCATACGTTTTTCAGCTGGTCTCGGCTCAGGGGCTCGGAGTCATTCTCTATACTAAAGCTTATCCGACCGTTGTGACTGTATATCCGCACGTGAATATGCCCGCCCTCGGGGGTGTACTTGATGGCGTTGGTTGCCAGATTCTCCACCACCTGAGCTATGCGCCGCTCGTCGGCGTTGACGGTGGCTTTTGCGGGCATTTCAAACTCAAGCTTTAGCCCTTTTTCCCGCGCCTGAATATCCAGTCTATCAAATACCGCCCGCGTCAGCTCGGTCAGCGAAAACTCCTCTCTCTGCAGCTTGACTCTGCCTGCCTCAAGCCGCGACAGCTCGAGCATCTCGAGCACCATGCGGTCGGTACGCTCCGACTCGGACAGTATCACGCTCACGTATTTGTCACGCTTGTCCTCGGCAATATGCTCCTGCAGTCCCTCGGCATAGCCGTGGATGACCGCAAGGGGAGTTTTGAGCTCGTGAGCAATGTCGGACACCATCCTGCGGCGGTTTGCCTCGGCAGCCTTGGCGTATTCCAAAGCTGTATTGAGCCGTATGATCTCGTCCTTTTGTTTTTTGATAGTTTGCTTGTGACGTTTGAATCCCTCCACCAGAATATAGCTTTCGCTCCACTTGCAGGACGGGTAGGGGGTTGTATACTCCTGTGGATCGTTGCCTGACAAAGCTCTTCCAACTATCTGCACCGGCTTAACAATATTCCGTCTGATAACAAGCAGGATGGTCAGCGCGAGCACGGTCGTAAGCAAAAATGAAACAATATAGATGCTGCTTAATTCCATGGCGGCCATATGCCATAACGAACAGTATACTACGCACAATGTATAGTAGTGCACCGTTTTGCCGTCGCTGGAATATTGCTGATGGTCGGTTTCGTAGTGCGTAGTACCATTAATGTCAAAGCAACAGTACAAGCTGGGGATTATCATTGATGTGCCTGAAAATAATACTTCTTTTGAGTTTGGCTGATGATACATCAGCATCTCCGGCTCAATCTCATTGACAAGCTGCGCAAGATTATCGTAGTGTTTTCCCAGATATTTGAAATCGGGAGAAGACTGATAATAACACACGTCAAACCAATCGGAATACAGAGTAGTAAGCTTGGAGCCGTCCGCCCCTGTATTGGTGTCGATGTACATGGTTTTCCACGCCAGACCGTATTTCTCAACAGCTGTGGAGACTGGGGCCATTTCGAACCAAGGAACTGATTCTTGGAACTCGTCACGGTCAATATATTCGATAAGAGTAGGGATAAACTCTGCATTATCGTAATAGCCTGTAAAACGCATGGCGTGAGCTTTGGCAGTTATGCTTTTGTGTTGCTCCAGCCAATCTTTCATATCCGTTGTCAGCTTATTCCGATCGAATAAGACCCGCCTATTTTGCAAAGATCGTTCACGACCGTTGAGCCAGTCTTCTTCATTCATGTATTCAAAATAGAAATAGTCCTCGCTGCTGCTTACGACAAGATTCCCGTCACCGTCAAAAACAGCAAAGCCTCCGTATAACTTGGGCGCAGGTGTTATACGGTCGAGATATGGAAAGTCTCCAAAAGAAGCAGTAAAATAGCCTGTGTTAGACAGCTTGTTTCCGTAGGAGGCAAACTCCCACATACGATTGGCTTCATAGTTTTCGTATTTTTCTTCAAATCCCAAAGTGCGATTGTATTCGAGAGTGTGATGTGTCAGATTTCCGGCATGATTCTTAAACCTTTCGTAATACCTCGCGCCGGCATACTCCGCAGTCACCGCTGTCAGGCAGTACATTCCCGCTGCCCATACAATAAGCATACCCACAGCCACTATCAGGCTTATCATAGTCATAGACTTGGGCAGACGGGGAGTGCGGTCAATCTTTTTTCCTGCCATAGTCACCCCTCCATCTTGTAGCCGGCTTTGATGACCGTCTTGATGCAGCCTGCGTGATCTTTCAGCTTTTCTCGCAGCCTTTTTATATGTGTGTCCACCGCTCTGTCCTCTCCGTCATAATCATATCCCCAGCACTTGACCAGCAGCTGCTCGCGGCTGAGCACGATATTTTTGTTCTGCATCAGGCACTTGAGCAGCGCAAACTCCTTTGGAGTCAGCATAATCTCACGCCCGCCGGCAAACACCCTTCGGGTGCTTATTTCAAGGCTAATGCCTCCGCATTCTATCCTGTCGCCCGCTACCACGCGGCCTTGGTTGCGCTTGATCAGCGCGCTGACTTTGGCATACAGCACCGACATGGAAAACGGCTTGGTTACATAGTCGTCCGCACCCAGCTCATATCCCAGCAGCTTGTCGTCCTCGTCGGACAGCGCCGTGAGAAAGATTATGGGCAGATCGCTGTGCCTGCGTACGGCGCGGCAGACCGACAGTCCGTCAAGCTCGGGCATCATAATATCCAGCAGCATAGCGTCAAACTCCCGCTCCTCCGACAGCCCGAGGGCCTCCACACCGTTGCAGGCGGCAGTGGGAATATCCCCGCGGCTGATGAACCAGTCGCAGAGCACCTCCCGCAGTTTGGGCTCATCTTCGACTATAAGTATTCTGTAATTCATAGTCTTTCCCCCTTTCGGCTATACTGTACACCGTCGATGTGTATTCTCTGTGTCGGTTTGTGATTTTATTGTATCATATTTGGGCAAAAAACAAAACGGACAGTCTGCGTTGGCAGACTGCCCGCGGAATATTTATTTGAGTGCCTCAGCAGCGGTTTTTGCCGCCGAACTTGTCCTTTGCTCTCAGCTGATTGTCAAGTATCCTCTTGCGCAGACGCAGGGAGGTGGGGGTGACTTCGATAAGCTCATCGTCGGCGATGAACTCGATGCATTTTTCCAGACTCATCTGGCGGGGAGGAATAAGTCTCAGCGCCTCGTCCGAGCCGGATGCACGCATATTGGTAACGTGCTTCTTCTTGCAGACGTTGACGTTGATATCCTCGGCTTTGGGAGACATACCGACGATCATACCCTCATAGACCTTGACGCCCGCACCGATAAACAGCGCACCGCGCTCCTGAGCGTTGTACAGACCGTAGGTAACTGCCTCGCCGGTCTCGAATGCAACCAGCGCGCCGGTGCTTCTGCCGGGGATGTCACCCTTGTAGGGAACGTAGCTGTCAAAGACGGTGTTCATAACACCCTCGCCGCGTGTGTCGGTGAGGAACTCGTTGCGGTAGCCGAACAAGCCTCTGGAGGGCACAAGATACTCAAGACGCATAACGTCGCCGTAGGGGGTCATCTGCACAAGCTCGCCCTTGCGGGAACCCAGCTTTTCCATAACGGCGCCCACGTAATCGGAGGGAACGTCGCAGATGAATCTCTCAACGGGCTCAAGCTTTTCGCCGTTTTCTTCCTTGAACAGAACCTTGGGTGCGCCGACCATAAACTCATAACCCTCGCGGCGCATGGTCTCGATGAGGATGGACAGATGCATCTCGCCTCTGCCCGAAACTCTGAAGCTCTCTGTGGAGTCGGTCTCGGTAACGCGGAGAGACACGTCCTTGAGCAGCTCGCGCATCAGTCGGTCGCGGAGGTGACGGGAGGTGACGAACTTACCCTCTCTGCCTGCAAAGGGTGAGTTGTTTACAGAGAATGTCATCTCAACCGTAGGCTCGGATATTTTGACAAAAGGCAGAGCCTCGGGAGCATCCACGGCGCAGATGGTGTCGCCGATGGTAATATCGGCAATACCCGATACGCAGACGATATCACCGCTCTTGGCGCTCTCTACGGGTACTCGCTCAAGACCGTCTATCTGATAGAGGTTGACCGCTTTGGAGCGGTAGGGAGCGTGGGCGTTGTGATACTCGCAGATCATAATATCGCTGTTTTTCTGCAGTGTGCCGCGCTCGATCTTGCCTATGCATACTCTGCCCACGTACTCGTTGTAGTCGATGGAGGAGATAAGCAGCTGTGCGGGGCCGTCCTTGTACTCGGGGGGATCAATGTGCTCGAGGATGGTATCGAGAAGAGGCAGGAGGTTTTCGTGAGGGCCGTCGGGGGAGAGAGAGGAAGTACCGTTTCTGCCCGAGCAGAAGAGCACGGGGCTGTTGAGCTGATCGTCGCTTGCGTTGAGGCTGATGAGCAGGTCAAGCACCTCGTCAATAACGCCGTCTATGCGTGCGTCGGGGCGGTCGATCTTGTTGATGACAACGATGACCTTGTGACCAAGCTCCAGAGCCTTCTGCAGCACAAAACGTGTCTGGGGCATGGGGCCCTCTGCAGCGTCTACCAGCAGAATAACGCCGTTGACCATCTTGAGCACGCGCTCGACCTCGCCGCCAAAGTCGGCATGGCCGGGGGTGTCGATGACGTTGATCTTGACGTCCTTGTATGCAATAGCGGTGTTCTTGGCCAGAATGGTTATGCCGCGCTCACGCTCCAAGTCGTTGCTGTCCATAACACGGTCTGCAACCACCTGATTCTCTCTGAATACGCCGCTCTGCTTGAGCATCTCGTCGACCAGAGTGGTCTTGCCGTGGTCAACGTGTGCCACGATAGCAATATTTCTCAAATCCTCACGAACCACAAAAATACCTCATTTCAAAAGCTTATTTCGCAACAATTTATTTTACTCCACAAGTATGCATTTTGTCAAATATTATATTTGTTGTACCGATGCAAAAAAATATGGTAGAATTAAGTGAGATAAGCTCCCAAAAGTTGTCTCTATAAGTGAGGACACAAAAAACGGAGGTGAAGCTGATGGACGACAGAGATATAATTGAGCTGTATCGGTCGAGAGACGAGCGTGCCATCACGCTCACCGCCCAAAAATACGGCAGCTATTGCATCGCCATAGCCTCCAATATTCTGACTGACCGGCAGGACGTGGAGGAGTGCATCAGCGATGCATACCTGCAGCTTTGGGACTCGGTTCCGCCAAATATTCCCGACGATATGGCGGCCTATCTGGGCAAGATCGTCCGCAATCTTGCATTCAACCGATACAAGCATAACACCGCTCACAAACGCGGCGGGGGAGAGATGCCGGCGGTTTTGGATGAACTGAGTTTTTTGGTGTCGGGCAAAGAAGACGTGGAGCAGGCCGTGAGCAGGCGGGAGCTTGCAGACGCCATCGACGGATTTCTGGATACTTTGTCTCCCGGCAAACGGGCGATCATGGTCAGTCGGTACTGGTACAGCGACAGCGTCAACGATATAGCCAAGCGGTACAAAATGCGCCCGGGCGCCGTGTCGATGACGCTCAACAGACTCAGGCGCAAGCTGCGGGATTATCTGACGGAGAGGGGTTTTGAACTGTGAATAATGACAACATGTATGATGCTTTCGGCGATATCAGCAGCAAGCATATTGAAGAAGCGAGAGACTACCGCCCACCGCGCAGTCCTATTTGGATCAAGCTTGTGGCGCTGTTTATATGTATGTTTTTGGCGGTGGCAGCACGTTTTTTGCATAATACGGAAGTTGATATCTGGGATGCACTGCGCCGCCCTGACAGCTACAAAGACCTGGTAGCAGGATTTGACACTGTTATATCTGTCACTACAACAGTACGTATAGACGGTGTGGCCTACGAGTATACGTCCATTGACGTTACAAACGCTTTCAAGCTCAGGCGATTTGCGGACAAACATATCGTTACCAATGATATGGGAGAAAAATGGTATAGTGTCGAAGGTGAACCCGATCTTAATCACCTCATAAGAAAAGGCAAAGACGGATGGTATTCTCTGTGGGTATATTCGTATTATAACGAGCTTGAAGCTCCTCAGCTTCCCGACTGATTTTAATATACAGCAATGCTTTGCAGGATTTTTGAGTCCTGCAAAGCTTTTTTATTGTAGGTGTTGAAATTGGGGAGGTTTTTTAGTATATTGTATAAGGAATAATTTTACACAAAAGAAAGTGAGAGACTATGAAAGAACTTGTCAGAATGTTTCTTACCTTTGCGCGGATCGGCGGGCTGACCTTTGGCGGCGGTTACGCCATGCTCCCTATGCTTCAGCGCGAGGTAGTGGAAAAACACAAGTGGGCAACCGAAGAAGAGCTGATGGACTACTATGCCATCGGTCAGTGCACCCCCGGCGTTATCGCCGTCAACACAGCCACCTTCGTAGGCAGATCCAAGCGCGGCATTCCCGGCGCCATATTTGCTACGGCGGGAGTGGTGTTCCCCTCCTTTGTCATTATCTGCATCATTGCGGCAGTGCTGTCCAATTTTGCCGATATAGCCGCCGTCAAGTACGCATTTGCGGGCATCAGAGTGTGCGTCTGTGTGCTTATATTCAACGCGGTGGTCAAGCTGTTCAAAAAATCGGTCGTCGATCTCGCCGCAGGAATCATATTCCTCGCCGTGCTTTTGGTGTCGGTCATATTTGACGTGACACCCATCATCATTGTTCCCGTTGCCGCCGTGGTCGGCATCGCCGTTCAGGTATGGAGGTGCAAGAAGAAATGATCTATCTTCAGCTTTTTTGGGAGTTTTTCAAAACAGGCCTTTTTGCCGTAGGCGGAGGTATGGCCACCGTACCCTTCCTCTATGATATGGGCGCCCGTCACGGCTGGTTTACCGATGCACAGCTTGCCGATATGATCGCCGTGGCAGACTCTACTCCCGGCCCCATCGGTGTCAATATGGCGACCTACGTAGGCTACACCAGCGCAGGCTTTTTCGGATCTCTGCTGGCTACATTTGCGCTGGTTCTGCCCTCTGTTATAGTCATACTTATCGTTGCCAAGATCCTGCAGGCTTTCAAGGAGAACTTCTACGTCAAAGCCGCCTTCTACGCCCTGCGTCCCGCCTCCACAGGCCTTATTGCCGCCGCAGGCTGCACCGTGGCGTCAATATCTTTGCTCAATATGCCTCTGTTCGGTGGAAACGGCAGTCTCTTTGAACGGCTCGATATCCCCGCACTTATCCTTGCAGCCGTGCTGCTTGTCCTGACCAATATCAAACCCCTCAAGAAGCTCCATCCCGTGGCATTCATCGCATTTTCCGCAGTGGTGGGCATAGTGTTCAAGTTCGGAGCCTGAGCATGACAAACAGAGAATATCTCAGGAGTCTTGTAACTCTCGCAATCCCCGTGGCACTGCAGAATCTGCTGGCCACCTGCGCCAACATCGTCGATACCGCCATGGTGGCAGGTCTGGGCAATGCCCAGGTCGCCGCGGTGGGCGTTGCCGGCAGATGGGTGTTTTTCCTCAACGTTATTTTCTGGGGTCTGGCCACCGGCACAGGCGCCCAGCTGTCCCAGTACTGGGGAGCGGGGGAAAAGGACAATATGCGCCGCACCCAGTGCACCGCAACCCTGTCCTGCGTGGGCCTTGCCTCGGTGTTTGCGCTGAGTGCACTGATTTTTCCCCGTCAGCTTATTATGCTGTTTAACCGCGAGCCCGAAGTCGTCGCGGCGGGCGCCGAGTATATCCGTATCATTGCGGTGGGACTGGTGTTTTCGGCTGTTGCATTTGCCTGCTCCACGGCATACCGCGCTACCGAAAACGTCAAGCTCCCCATGTACATATCTGCGCTGTCGGTCATCACCAATACCGTGCTCAACTATATCCTCATCTTCGGCAACTTCGGCGCACCCGAGCTGGGTGTCAAAGGCGCGGCCATAGCCACCTGCGTGTCGCTGGTTATGCAGGGCGTGATATTTATTATTATCGGCGTGGTCAAAAAGCACTTCAGCGTCCTTTCCATATCCGCCGTACGCGACACGAGCACGGCTTTTGTCAAAAAATACATGGGCATCTCTCTGCCTGCCGCACTCAATGAGGCTCTATGGGGCGGAGGCGTGGTCATATGCGCCGCCATATTCGCCCGTCAGGGCAGTGAGAACTATGCCGCATACACCATCTACACCTCTCTGGAGAATATCGCATTCATATTCTTCCAGGGTCTGGCCGCCGCCACCTCGGTAATGGTGGGCAAGCACGTTGGCAACGGCAAACTCAAGACCGCCTACGCTATCGGCAAACGCACAATGATAATCACCCCCATCATGGGATTTGTGACCGGACTTCTGCTTATCGTCCTGCGTGACCCTCTGCTGATGCTCTTTGATATTGAGACTGAGGCGGCACGTCAGACGGTGCGTACACTTCTGCTGATCTACGGACTGTGGTTCGGTATCAGAATGATAAACTACTCCTCGGTGGTCGGCATCTTCCGTGCAGGCGGCGACAGCCGATACGGCGTGTTTGTTGACCTGCTGGGTCAGTACGTCAGCTCGGTGCCCTCGGTACTGTTTGTCACCTACGTGCTCAAAGTCCCCTTTGTTGTCAGCGTTGCCACCATGCTCATTATGGACGATATAGTCAAAGCACCCCTTAATATCCACCATTTCCGCTCCCGCAAATGGATCAAAAAACTAACCCTGTCCGGCTGTAACAGTGAGGAGGAACAAGAATGCTGAAACGGTTTATAAGCTACTACAAACCCCACAAAAAAGTCTTTGCCCTCGATATGCTGGCATCCTTTATGGTGTCCATCATAGCTGTGGGTTACCCCATCGTTACCCGCAATATGCTCAACGACTTTATACCCAACAAGCGTTACAGCATGATCGTGCTGTTCGGTATCTCTCTGCTGATTCTGTACGTTGTGCGTATGCTGCTCAACTACTATATCCAGTATCAGGGTCATATGATGGGCGTCAGTATGCTGGTACAGATGCGCAAGGATCTGTTCGGTCATCTGGAAAAACTGCCCTTCAGCTTCTTTGACAAGCACGAGACGGGCAAGATCATGTCCCGAATCACCAACGACCTCACCGATATCAGCGAGCTTGCCCACCACGGCCCGGAGACGGTCATAATCTCCACCATATCGGTCATCGTGTCCTTTGCCTACCTGTCCACCATCAATATCTGGCTGGCGCTGATCATCTTTGCCTGCGTGCCCCTGCTTGTCGCCGTGTCCATGGTCACCCGCAAGAAGATGATGATTGCATTTCAGGAAAGCCGCAAGAGCATAGCCGAAATCAACGGCACCGTACAGAGCAGCATCTCGGGCGTCCGAGTGACCAAAGCTTTCACCAACGATGCCAAGGAGATGGAAAAGTTCGAGAAGGGCAACGCTCGCTTCAAAGAAGCACGCCGCGGTGCATACAAGGCTATGGGACAGTTCCATTCATCAACTACATTCATCACCGATGTGTTCAACGTGGTTGTACTGATCGCAGGTGGTCTGTTTATGTACGCAGGTCATATCAATTTTGCCGATTACTCGGCATTCATCGTGTCTATCAACCTGTTCCTCAACCCCATCAACACCCTCATCCGCTTTATGGAAATGTTCCAGAACGGCGCTGCGGGCTTTGAGAGATTCGTTGAGATCATGGATATTCCTCCCGAGTCAGACAACGGCACTGTTGAGGTAGACCGTTTTGAGGGCAAGATCGAGTTTGACAATGTCTCCTGCAGCTATGACGGCAACAGAGAGGTCCTCAAGGGCGTAAATATCAGCATTGACAAGGGCGACACCTTTGCACTTGTCGGCCCCTCCGGCGGCGGCAAAACCACCATGTGCCACCTGATCCCTCACTTCTATGATATAGCATCGGGCGTCATCAGAATAGACGGCCACGATATCCGCGATATCAAGCTGTCCTCTCTGCGCCGCAATATCGGTATAGTGCAGCAGGACATCTATCTGTTCAATGCCAGCGTCCGTGACAATATCCTCTACGGACGCCTTGTTGCCACCGAAGAAGAGGTTATCGAGGCCGCCAAACGCGCCAATATCCATGACTATATTATGTCCATGGAGAATGGATACGATACGGTCATCGGTGAGCGCGGTGTCCGTCTGTCGGGCGGTCAGAAACAGCGTCTGTGCATAGCCAGAGTGTTCCTCAAGAATCCCCCCATCCTTATTCTGGACGAGGCAACTTCGGCTCTCGATAACGCCACCGAGATACTCATCCAGCAGTCGCTGGACGAGCTGTGTGTGGGCAGAACGACTCTGGTTGTTGCCCACCGTCTGTCCACCATCAAGAATGCCAACCGCATCGCCGTGGTGTCCGAGGGTGAGATAATCGAGCAGGGCAGCCACCGCGAACTTATCGAAAAAGGCGGGGCATACGCTCAGCTCCATTCCAAGCAGTTCCGCGAAAACGAGCAGGAATAATTGCATAATATCCGCTGTGGGAGATGCTTTTTGTGAAAGCACTCCCACAGTTTTGTATTTATGCAATATAAATGTTGCATATCTCGTTATTATTTGCACTAATATTGACTTTACCGATCGTCGGGTATATAATTCTAAATGGTGTAGTGTATATAACAATCGTGCGTTTTGCGCCGTATTATCTAAAAAACGTGTCAGGGTGTAAGGTATCATGAAGGGCGAACAGATAATCAAGGAAACCTTAATAAACAACGCCATCAGCGTCGTTGCCGAGGGCGGCTTTGCCAAAGCCACCACCAAGGCGCTCACCTTCAGTGGTGAGAGTCAGCCCGGTATCAAGATGAACGAGATCTATATCTACCGTCTGTTCGGCAGCAAAGAGAGCGTGTATGAGGCGGCTTTTGAGACTCTTGACAGAGAGTTTGTTGATGCTCTGCGTACCGCCATCGTGCAGGTCGGCGGTTTTGATGAGGGCACCAAGTCCAAGCTGTACAAGCTGTTTTTGCGTGTCTGGGCCTTTGTGCTCCGCAACGAGTCCCGCTGCAGATACTATATCAGATATTATTATTCGGTCTATTTCCGCGGCAGCTCGCTCAACGGACACAACGCGCATTTTGAGGGAATACTGAAGGATTTTGCGATTTTGTTCAAACCCGATGCAGACGTCAAATCCATCATGCACAGCAACTTTACAACTTTGCTGGATTTTGCCGTCCGTGTATACAACGGTGATCTGGAGGACAGCGAGGAGAACCGTCCTCATGTGTTTAACGTCCTCTACTGCACCATGTCCAGCTATTTCAAGGATGAGTACAAAGCAGATTCATCCGCATCTGTTGAATAATTTCAAAATCAAACAAAAAACAGTCGGCACTCTGCCGACTGTAATTTTTTTTATATCTGTATTCGCACACCCTCTATATGTACGGCGCGGATCTTGCGGTAGTAGTACGAGCTCAATAGCCTGCAGTTGGCGTTTGCGCTGTGTGCGGCCAGATATATGGTATCGGGTGAGGGTGTACCCTCTATGCCGATGACCACGGGTGTGTGATGGTATTCGTTGCGGTCGATGGCAAGCTGAATAATGTCGCCCGGCTCGACCGAATCTATGGGAACCTCCCGCCCGAACGGCCCCACGCCCTTGTTGGTCGTGAGAAAATTGTACAGATACTGCACACCCGTCCAGCTGGGTGAGCGGTCGCTGAGGCTGTTGTAGTACCAGCCGTAGGTGGGGGTGTAGTTCATATATCCCGCACCGGCAAAAATTGCCTGACTTGCAAAGTTGGTGCAGTCGCCGCCGATATTCTGAAAATCATAATACTGCGGATTCCTGCCGTATGCCCACCTGAAGGCATAGTCAGCCGCCTTTTCGCGGTCGTATTCGATAGTCTCAAACATGGCAAACCTCCTTGGTCTATTGTATGAGATTTGCGCTGCTTGGGTTACATCCTCCCGCCGGAAATCTCCGTCGGATTACATACCGAATCCGCCGTCAACTCCCAACACCTGACCGGTCACAAAACCTGCATCTGCCAAAAACAGAGCCGCCTCGGCTATCTCCTCGGGCTGACCGACTCTGCCCAGGGGCGTGTCCTCGGCCAGCGCGCTGAGATCGTAGCATCGGCTCATATCGGTGTCTATTACTCCGGGCGCGATGCAGTTGACGCGGATGCCCGAGGGGGCGTATTCCTTGCTCAGCGCCAGAGTCAGACCGATGATGCCTGCCTTGACCGCCGAATATGCCGCCTCATAGGAGGCGCCGCGCACGCCCCATACCGATGAGATGTTTATGATGCATCCGCTGTGCCTGCGCACCATATGGGGCAAAATCGCACGTGAGCAATACACCGTACCGTCCAGACATACCCCTCTAAGCTCTGCCCACTGATCATCGGTGAGATCGGTCAGCAGTCCCGCCAGCGATATGCCTGCGTTGTTGATCAGCACGTCAATGTGCCCAAACCGCGCCAAAGCCCACTCCTGCAGAGCGGCAACCTCACGGGGATCGGATACGTCTGCCTTGAAGCACTCTGCGTCGCAGCCTTGTCTGCGGAGTGCCTCGGCAAGCTCCTTGGCTTCTTTTTCACTCTTGTTATAATCTATGGCTACCGAGTATCCGGCCTTTGCGAATACTTCTGCACAGGCTCTGCCGATGCCCCTCGATGCGCCGGTAATAAGTACGGTCTTTGACATAGTATCACCTCGCGCATTATTATAGCACAATCTGTACAAAAAGTAAAATCGGTGTGACACAATTACTTCACACCGATTTTTTTGGCTCACGCTTCCGAGCGCTCGTGCCAATTGCGGAAGAGCAGTGAGATACACCACAGTCCCGCGATGAATACCAGTCCGTAGACTATGCGGCTGAGGAATGCTGTCTGCCCGCCGAATATCCACGCCACCAGATCAAACTTGAACAGACTGATGAGTCCCCAGTTGACGGCGCCGACTATTACCAGTGCCAAAGCTGTTTTGTCCATTTTTTCAAAACCTCCTTTTTAGAATATCTTTCCGCAAAATTACGCAAAAGATACATTTAGGATGAAAAATTGATTGAATTGTGGTATACTGCATACAGATACCCTTGATAGTATGTGCAGCTCACAAACGTGTATGCAGATCTGTCATACATATATAATAAAGAAGATGGGTGATTTTTCTATGGACAAAGTATTCCTTGCCCGATGCGAAAATTATGATTATGACCTGGTGGAGCGGAATGTCAATCGGATATTCGACTCCTTCGGCGGTGCGCAGGCTATCCTCCGCGGCCGCAAAAAGGTTACCGTCAAGGTCAACCTCCTGCTGCCCAAATCTCCCGAGAATGCCGCCACCACCCATCCTGCCGTTGCCGCCGCCGTGGCAAAGTATTTTGTCTCGGCAGGTGCCGACGTCACCATAGCGGACAGTCCCGGCGGCCCCTATAATACCGTTACCATCAACAAAGTCTATGATGCCTGCGGTATGCGCGAGGCAGCCGAACGCAGCGGCGCCGTCCTCAATACGGATATGGGCTCGCGTATCAAGACCTATGAGTGCGAGAGCGGTGTGCGGGCGTTTGATATCATCAATCCCGTCTATGATGCCGAGGTTGTCATCGACGTCGCCAAAATGAAGACCCACTCTCTTGCCTACTTCACCGGCGCGGTCAAGAATCTGTTTGGCACCATTGCGGGTGTCAACAAAGCCGCCTATCACGCCAATCTGCCCAAAGTCGAGGACTTCTGCGAGATGCTGGTTGACCTCTGCCGTACGGTTGCACCCGATTTTTCTATTATAGACGGTATCGTCGGCATGGAGGGTGACGGCCCCTCCGGCGGCAATCCCAAGCATGCGGGAGTCATTATAGGCGCACCCAATCCCTTTGCGGCCGATCTTGCGGCTATGCGCTTCTGCGGACTGGATGAGAATAATTCTCCCGTTCACCGCAGGGGAGTACAGCTGGGACTGGTGTCGGATATCGAGCATATCGGCGACGATCCCGCTCCCGTTGACCCGCCCTTTACTCCTGCCATGATGGACAAGAAGATGTGGAAGGCCGTCTCGGCTATCCCAAACGTCATCTCGCGGGTGGTGGGAGCCCATTTCAGACCCTATCCCATAATTTCGGACAGATGTGTCGGCTGCGGTATATGCGCCGAATCCTGCCCGGGCAAGGCGCTGGAGATCAAGAACAAAAAAGCCGTCCTCAGCAAGAAGAAGTGTATCAAATGCTATTGCTGTCACGAGCTGTGCCGCATAGAAGCCATAGATCTGAGGTGAACGTATGGAATGCAGAGCGTGTGCAAAGCTTAATCTCTATCTGGATATTACGGGGGTTCTGCCCGACGGCTATCATCAGCTGCGTTCGGTGATGCAGAGCATCACTCTGTGGGACAATGTTGAGGTGCATCCGGCGGAGGAGATAACTCTCACCGTGGACAAGCCCTATATCCCCACCGATGAGCGCAATACGGCATACAAGGCTGCCAAAGCCTTCTTTGCCGCAACGGGGCTGGAGGGCGGTGCCGAAATCAATATCAAAAAACGCATCCCCGTGGGTGCGGGTATGGCGGGCGGCAGCGCCGATGCGGCCGCCGTGCTCAACCTGCTCAATATTATATATGGCCTGCCTCTTGAGCAGGAGCAGCTCAGAGAGGTTGCGGCCACGGTAGGTGCCGACGTACCGTTCTGCCTCGAGGGCGGTACGATGCTCTGCGAGGGCAAGGGGGAGATACTGACTCCGCTGCCTCGTCTGCGCAGATGCGGATTTTTGGTGGTCAAGCCTGCTTTCTCGGTGTCTACCAAAGCCGCCTATGCTATGTTTGACGAGATGGGCGGAGACTGCCCGCCCATAGGGGGTATGCTTGACGCTCTCCGCGCGCGGGATATACCGGGCATATGCGCCGCTATGGGCAACGATCTGGAGCGGTGCATCGCTGCAAAGCACCCGGAGATAGATATTATCAAGCAGCAGCTCCTTGACGCGGGTGCAATAGGCGCAATGATGACCGGCTCGGGCTCGGCTGTGTTTGGAGTGTTCCGCGACAAAGAGAGTGCAGATCGCGCATATGCCGGGCTGCGTGCCCCCAAACGGCTGGTATATACTGCTGAGCCGGTATAATTCCGAATATATTGAATAAAACCGCCGCCATCTGTCGAGAATGACTATACATATTCTTGACGTGGCGGTGTTTTTTATGAAGATCAAAAAATGGGAAGCAGCAGTTATAATAGGATTTGCCATCGCGCTGGCGTTGGCCTCGCCTTTGTCGGTGCAGGCGGCGGTTGCCGAAAAAATGACCAGACTCCACGTGGTGGCCAATTCGGACAGCGAGGAGGATCAGCTCCTCAAGCTTAAAGTTCGGGACGCCGTGCTGGATGCTTCTGTGGGTCATGACGCTCTGAGTGACAGTCTGCTCGAGCGGATGGAGCAGGCGGCGCAGCAATGTGTATATGATAACGGGTATGACTACCCTGTCACGGTGGAGAGGGGAGAGATGTGGTTTGATACCCGCGACTATGACGGCTTCTCGCTGGCGGCGGGAACCTACGATGCGGTCAAAGTGCGTATAGGAGACGCTGCAGGCAAGAACTGGTGGTGCGTCATATTCCCGCCTCTGTGTGCGGCGGTGAGCGAAAGGGAGCTGGAGCAGACTGCCGTACGCGCCGGACTGAGCAGCAGAGAGCTGTCCTTTATATCCAAAGACGGCAATGTCTGCGTACTGGGGTTTAAGCTTGCCGAACTGTGGGGAAAACTGAAAAAACCCCTCGAAAAAAGAAAATGAAAAAAACTTAAAAAAAGTTGAAAAAAGGTGTTGACAAATGGAAAAAGGCATGGTATTATAAACAAGCGCTCGAGAGAAGCGGCCACGAAAGAGGCTGAGAGCTCGGAGCAAAAGCACTTTGTAAATTAAACAGCACCAAGAAAGAAAATAGGAACCCTGAGATTTTTATTGAGGTTTGAAAGTACTTTTCA
>JAZOWC010000005.1:0-8662 GCA_045658985.1 Oscillospiraceae bacterium | reverse complement strand
GCTTTTGTTATTTCCGTTTTACTCCTCGGTTTTGCTGAGCAGGAACACCGATGCCAGTATGAGCACGATGCCGGTGATGGAGGCGAGAGACAGTTTTTCGCCGAATATGGTCACGCTGAATATGGTTGCCGCCATAGGCTCGATGATTGCCAGCGAGCTTGCCGTGCCTGCGGGAATATCACGCAAAGCGATGGTATAGAGCAGATATGGCAGCACAAAGGTGAACACGCCGATGCCGATCATCAGCAGGGTCAGGTACACGGGCCTTTGCGCGGCGATGTGCACTATCTGCAGGGGGCGGCAGGCGCACAGCGCGATCAGAGCCATCACCGAAAAGTTGTAGAAGGTAGCCGACAGAGGCTTGCAGCCTTTGACCATCTGGATCTTGGTGACCACGATGTAGGCGCTGTAGGCAAGACCCGATGCAAGGCCCAGCAGAGTACCCGTCAGGCTGAATCTTGCGCCTGCGATCAGTCCCGAAACGAGCACGCATCCGCACATAACCATTGCAACGGAGACGGCTTTGCGGAGGTTGAACTTTTCGCCCAAAAAGGCCACCGAATAGGCCATAACAAACACGGGTGCGGTGTAATTCAGCACCACAGCGGTGGATACCGATGAGTAGCCGATGGCGGCATAGTACAAGGTTGCCGTGCCAAACAGTCCCGCGCCGCTGAGTGCAAACATAAGCAGCTGAGGCAGGCTGACGCGGAAGGCTCCTCTGTCACGGAGCAGCAGGTATACGCCTACGCAGAGTGCCGAGACCACGCTGCGCACGCAGGTCATCTGCACGGGAGTGAAGCCGTAGGGCGACAGCAGATTGACGAATATTCCCGAGGTGCCCCACAGTATGCCCGCAAGGACTATGTATATCAAAGCCGATTTTTTCATGGTATTCCCTCCCGATCTTCAAAAAAGACTGCGTTTTTTATTCCTCGGTTTTGCTGAGCAGGAACACCGATGCCAGTATGAGCACGATGCCTATGAGGGATGCGATCGACAGTTTTTCGCCGAATATGGTCACGCTGAATATGGTGGCTGCCATAGGCTCGATGATGGCAAGCGAGCTTGCCGTGCCTGCGGGAATATCACGCAAAGCGATGGTATAGAGCAGATATGGCAGCACGAAGGTGAACACGCCGATGCCGATCATCAGCAGGGTCAGGTACACGGGCCTTTGCGCGGCGATGTGCACTATCTGCAGGGGGCGGCAGGCGCACAGCGCGATCAGGGCCATCACCGAAAAGCTGTAGAAGGTAGCCGACAGAGGCTTGCAGCCTTTGACCATCTGTATCTTTGTAACCACGTTGTACACGCAGGAGGCAAGGGCCGATCCGATGCTCAGCACGGTGCCAAGCAGGCTGAATCTTGCGCCCGCGAGCATTCCCGAAACAAGCACGCATCCGCACATGACCATTGCAACGGCGACGGCTTTGCGGAGGTTGAACTTTTCGCCCAAAAATGCCACCGAATATGCCATAACGAACACGGGTGCGGTGTACATCAGCACCACGGCGGTGGACACCGACGAGTAGCCGATGGCGGCATAGTATAAGGTTGCTGTGCCAA
The DNA here is from genome assembly GCA_045658985.1 of Oscillospiraceae bacterium. Taxonomy (GTDB): domain Bacteria; phylum Bacillota; class Clostridia; order Oscillospirales; family Butyricicoccaceae; genus RGIG3513. The sequence continues at coordinate 7,093 of JAZOWC010000005.1, read as the reverse complement.
ACAATCCCGCACCGCCGAGAGCAAGCATCCACAGCTGAGACAGACTGACGCGGAAGGCCGCTCTGTCACGCAGCAGCAGGTATACGCCTACACAGACCGCCGAGACCACACTGCGCATACAGGTCATCTGTACGGGGGTGAAGCCGTAGGGTGACAGCAGGTTGACGAATATTCCCGAGGTGCCCCACAGGACACCCGCAAGGACGATATATAATAATGCCGATTTTTTCATATCAGATACTCCTTATCCCAAAAACGCTGTGAGTGTTATTCTTCGGTTTTGCTGAGCAGGAACACAGACACCAGTATGAGCACGATGCCGACGAGGGATGCTATCGACAGTTTTTCGCCGAATATGGTCACGCTGAATATGGTGGCCGCCATAGGCTCGATGATGCCCAGAGAGGCGGCAGTGCCGGCGGGGATGTCACGCAGAGCGAGGGTATAGAGCAGATAGGGTGACACGCAGGTGAATATACCGATGCCGATCATCAGCAGGGTCAGATACACCGGTTTTTGGGCGGCGATTTCAACTATCTGTCCGGGGTGGCAGGTACACAGAGAGATCAGGGCCATCACCGAAAAACTGTAGAATGTAGCCGACAGCGGGTTGCAGTTTTTGAGCATCTGGATCTTGGTGACCACGTTGTAGGCGCTGTAGGCAAGACCCGACGCAAGGCCCAGCATGGTACCCAACAGGCTGAATCTTGCCCCTGCGATCAGTCCCGAGACGAGCACGCTTCCGCCGATGACCAGCACCACGGCAACGGCTTTGCGGAGGTTGAACTTTTCGCCAAGAAAGGCCACCGAATAGGCCATAACAAACACGGGTGCGGTGTACATCAGCACCACGGCGGTGGACACCGACGAGTGGCCGATAGCGGCAAAATACAATGTCGCCGTTCCGAATACGGCGGCACCGCTGAGTGCAAACATAAACAGCTGAGGCAGGCTGACGCGGAATGCAGACTTATCGCGCAGGAGCAGGTATACGCCCATGCCGACTGCCGAGACCACGCTGCGCATGCAGGTCATCTGCACGGGTGTGAAGCCGTAGGGCGACAGCAGGTTGACGAATATGCCCGAGGTGCCCCACAGGACACCCGCAAGCACGATATATAACAAAGCAGATTTTTTCATATCAGATACTCCTTATCCCAAAAACGCTCTAAAGGCTACTATAGCACAAACCCTCAAGAATGTAAATGGGGATAAAAACACAAAACCCGTCCCCGAAAACAGAGTTTTCGGGGACGGGAGACGTATGTTTGACTCTTATGCGTACAGTAGCCAGAAGTATATATACGCGGGAATGACTGCGGCCAGGGTGAACGGGATGCCGATGCGCAGGAAATCACCGGTTTTGACCTCATGGCCGTTTTTGCGCAGGATGCCGATGCCCGCGATATTAGCCGAAGCGCCGATGGGGGTACAGTTGCCGCCCAGAGTGGCACCCGAAAGCAGGCCGAAGTACAGCAGTGTGGGCTCCACACCAAGTTTGGCGGCCAGACCGGTAACCACGGGCAGCATAGTCGCCACGTAGGGGATATTGTCGATGAACGCCGAGATGAGCACCGACGCCCACACGATGACCGTGTACAGCACGAAGATATTTCCCCCGCCAAGTTTGGCAAGCAGGTCGGCGGCGGCCGAGATGACGCCCATATTGGAGATGCCGCCGATCATCAGAAACAGACCCAGCAGCAGGCCCACAGTCTCAAAATCTATGGATTTTGCGGTGCTGATGAGGGGGTTTTTGGAGCGGGTGCGGATCACAGTCGACACGACGCCCACCGCCATCAGCGCGGTGCAGATGAGGCCGTTGGTGATGTCGGGCTTATTGGGGATGAAGGACGCGCCGATGAGCAGGGCGATCATGCCCACGAGCAACACGGTGGGCACGTAGTCGGTGACTGCGGTGCGCTCTGCGCCTTTGGGGACGGGCTGTTTTTCTTTGCGGAACAACCACGCCAGTATAGCCGCCGAGACCAGCGCACCCAGCTCCACCGCGAAGAAGATTCCCGGCTTGCCCTCATACACAATAAAGTCCAAGAAGCTCATATCAGCATAGGATCCAAGCATGATGGCCGTGGTGTCGCCCACCAGAGTTGCCGCGCCCTGCAGATTGGAGGAGACGGCTATGGCGATAATGAATGGCACGGGGTTGGTCTTGAGTTTTTTGCATATTTCCAGCGCGACGGGCGCGACCATAAGCACGGTGGCAACGTTGTCCACGAATGCCGAGATAACGCCCGAGAACAAAGACAGCGCAACGGCGGCGATGCAGACGTTGGGGACTTTTTCCATAATAACGTCGGCAAGCAGAGCGGGCATTTTGCTGTCGATGAACAGCTGCACAAGACCCATTGTGCCCACGATCATCAGCAGCACGTTGAAGTCCACGGAGGCGAATATGCTGTCGAGGGGCAGCATTCCCGAAATAATAAACACGGCCGCAGATCCAAGCGCGATGGGTGCGCGGTATTTGCCGAAAGCCAGCATCAGCACATAGGTTACGGCAAACAGTATGATGGCATAGATCATATAATCTCACCTTTCTGAGCGATATAAAAGTTGTGACTGTTGCATTATATTATAAACTCGGCAAAAAGGCGGCAAAGAGTACAGTCTGCACCGAAAAAAATGCCCGGCATACGAGGCGGCGGTCGGTTTGACAATTATATGCAGGCGTGGTATAATGACGTTACAGATATCCGCCCGGACACAAATCACGGAAACGGACTGAAACGGCTGTAAGGTGCGGATGTTTCCGCACCTTTTTGTGTTTTTGTGACCGATGACCGCCAAGAAGGAGGTTTTATTATGAAAAAAACTATAGCTTTGGTATTGGCATTGCTGTGCCTGATGACGATGTGCGCCTGCCGCAAAAAAGATGAACCAAAACAAGATCCCCCGCCGGCCACCAACAAGCCTGTGAATAACTACCCTCCTGACCCCGCCAAGCCTGTGATATACCTCTATCCCGAGACGACCACTCAGGTAAAGGTGCAGCTTGACTTCAACGGACGCCTGACGTCTGTATACCCCGCCTATTCCGACGGATGGACGGTGACTGCACAGCCTGACGGAACTTTGACAGACGGGAGCGGCAGAGAATACTACTGTCTGTTCTGGGAGGGTGAGTCTTTTGTGCCCTATGAGCTGCGCGAGGGCTTCTGCGTACGGGGTGAGGACACCCGTGCTTTCCTCGAGAACGCACTCAGGCATCTGGGACTCACCGACAAAGAGGCCAACGAGTTTATTATCTACTGGCTGCCCCAAATGGAGCACAACCCCTACAACGTGATCTCATTCCTGCAGGAGCAGTATACGGACAACGCGCGTCTGACCGTTACCCCCGCCCCCGACAGCCTGCTGAGGGTGTTTATGGCGTGGCAGGCGGTGGATGCGCCTGTCGAGCTGCCCGAGCAGAAGCTTGAAGGCTTTGAGCGAGAGGGGTTTGCCGTAGTGGAGTGGGGCGGCGCAGAATTAAAGTGAGAATAAGGAGGCCGCGTGATGAAAAGAGTTATTTTGGTGTTTATGTGTATGCTGACTCTGCTGTCACTGTGCGCCTGCGCCAAGGTCAAGGACAACTACACCGTGCGCGTATGGGGCGAAAAGCTGGAGGTCAACCGCGGCAAGCAGACCGTATCGGACGGCACACACACCTATAGGTATAAAGAGATATACGGAACAGACGACCCGGAGTTTGTGATATACTACCCCAACGGCTCTACCTACAGCTCCTTAGGCAACCGCTACGACGGCACCTTTGACGGCTCCTACGTTGCAGGCGACACCCTGTACAGCGCGATAAAAAAGGGTATATCCACCCCGATAAACCCGATTAAGCTGCTGTTTTGTCTGGCATGCATCGTGTGCGGTCTGATTGGCATCATATCACCCTACACCGCGTGGAAAATGTCCATAGGATGGAGATTCAGGGACGCCGAGCCGTCGGAACTGGCGCTGAGCATGGAGCGCCTCGGCGGTGTTATTGCCATCGCAATTGGCGTAATTGTACTGATATTTGTATGAGGGATTGAAAAGGAAAAGTAAAACGGCGGTGCCAATCGGCACCGCCGTTTATTATCAAAAAATCCGCAAAGCGGATACCGAAACATGCCGCAGGCATATATCATATTGCGGAGCAATATATCACACGCGCAGCGTATTTCACAAATCCCTCGGGGATTTGTTTCACTGAACCTCAGACGAGTGCTACTCGTCGGAGGTTCTTGACCCAGCGGAGATTCGAACACTGGACGCGGTGCGTCCAGTGACCGGACCCTATTGGTTAGAGGGTGTCCGGAGTTCGGGTATTTCATTGGCTACCAATAACAAAAGGGATACCATTCGGTATCCCTTTTGCTATTGGTGACCCAGCGGAGATTCGAACTCCGGACACCCTGCTTAAAAGGCAGGTGCTCTGCCGACTGAGCTACTGGGTCGTTTTTAACTTCCTTGGAACTACTGCCTGAAAAACTCGATTCCGTCGATGAGGATGGACTTGCCGTGTTTTTCAAAGCTGTGCTCTGATTTGAGACTTCCGACTGTGACGGTCAGTGTGTCTCCTTTTACCTCATAGGTGCCGTAGGTTTCGATCCCGGCTACCGAGATGATCACATCGTCACCGCTGAAGGTATAGCTTGTTGCAACGCCGAGGGCTTTTTCGGCCACGTAGGTGCCCGAAAGAAAAGTTCCGCAGGCGCAGAGGACGGAGACAGTTATGACCGCCGCCAGACTCAGACCAATGAGCCTTGACGCATGCTTCATAGCTTCCCTCCCAAAGAAAATGGCTGGGGTAGCTGGATTTGAACCAGCGAATGTCGGCGTCAAAGACCGATGCCTTACCGCTTGGCGATACCCCAACATAGACTGCCCGGTATTGTCTGCCGCAGGACGACCTTTTGCACTGACGCTGAAAGAAAAAAATGGGGTGGATGACCGGATTCGAACCGGCGACCTCCAGAGCCACAATCTGGCGCTCTAACCAACTGAACTACATCCACCATAAATGACCTAAAATGGCGCGCCCGGAGAGACTCGAACTCCCAACCTACTGCTTAGAAGGCAGTTGCTCTATCCTGCTGAGCTACGGGCGCATAATAGGCCTACTATTCAGCTTATCCCCACGGGGCTTCCTCAAAAAGGCATGCTGTGTTTTGGAGCAGGTGATGGGAATCGAACCCACGTGTTCAGCTTGGAAGGCTGACATTCTACCATTGAACTACACCTGCGTAAGCATAGTTTTCCAAATCAGCTTTTTGATTTTACCATATACATTCCGGTTTGTCAACAATTTTTATTATAAGTATTGCATTTTTCTCGGTCCTATAATATTATTGTGTTATATTATATATCAAAATATAACACTTTTGAATGGGTTGTGGCTATTTTTATGAGCAATCAGAGACGTACCAAAATCAAAGACTACATTGACAACCGCGGTGAAGCTACCATTGCCGAACTGCTCAATCTGTGCGGAGGCTGTTCCAATATGACGCTGTGGCGCGACCTCAAGCAGCTTGAGGAGGAGGGCAGCATCCGCCGCACCCGCGGCGGCGCCATCTCTCTGCGGCTCATTCATCCCGACACCGAGGGTCTGTACGTCCGCCGCTCCCGAGAGAATATCAATGCCAAGCGCGCCATCGCCCGCGCCGCAGTCAAGCATATCACCTCGGGCCACGCCATATTCTTCGATGCGGGCAGCACGGTGATGGAGCTTGCACGGCTGCTGACCGACGAGCATTTTACCGTTATCACCAGCGGCGCCAATATTGCCATCGAGCTGTCCCAGCTGCGCTCCTGCAACGCCATCTGCGTGGGCGGTCAGCTGAGCGCCAACACCCTGTCATTTTCGGGCCCTCACGCCGATGCATTCATCAACTCCATCAACATCGACACCGCCGTTATGGCCACCTCCGGCTTCTCTCTCAAGCACGGGTTCACCTCAGGCTCCTTTACCGAGCACGAGCTCAAGCGCAGTGTCATCACCAAGGCCGAAAAGGTCATCATGCTGATGGACGCCGGCAAGATGCAGAGGAATCTGCCCTTTACTTTTGCCACGCTCAACGACATTGACATCCTGATCACCGACAAGCCTCTGCCCCCCGACGTGATGGAAAAATGCCGCCAGTGCAACGTCAAAGTCATCGTTGCCGACGCAGAATAAGCCGATACCATATTTATATGCGGGATTTTGTGCATTATTTCTTATATTTTTGCCCCAAAACGCAAAAAATATATTTACAATAAGAAATAAGTGTGATAAAATAACTCCGTTATGTCTCCGGTCTTGGTCTTGGGTCAATTTATCCACAGCCCATCACTCAGACGGCAGATAAAAATATTTATAGGAGGATATCTACAATGATCCTGAAGGAAAAGAAGACACAGGTCATCGAGGCCAACCGTACTCATGAGACCGACACCGGTTCTCCCGAGGTACAGATCGCTATTCTCACCGCTCGCATCAACGAGCTCACCGAGCACCTCAAGGTCCACAAGAAGGACGAGCACAGCCGCAGAGGTCTGCTCAAGATGGTAGGTAAGCGCCGCAAGCTGCTTGTTTACCTGCAGAATAACGATATCGAGCGTTACCGCGCTATCGTTGCCAAGCTGGGTCTTCGTAAGTAAACAGTGTATCATGGGGAGGCTCTATGCCTCCCCTGTGATATATCAGGCAGTCTGATCCCTCGCATAACAATTGTACGCGGCGGTCGTCTTTTAGCAGTTGAACAGCAGCATGAGCACATCGCGGTGCTGTTCAAGTGCTAAAGCCTCCGCCAAAACCAAAATGAAAAATAAAGAAAGGCGGAAAAACAATGATCAAGCAAGCAACATTCCCCAACCACAAGATCTATGAAACCACCCTTGCAGGCAGAACCCTGAAGGTCAACATCGGCAAGATGGCCGGTCTGGCAAACGGCTCCTGCGTAGTATCCTTTGGTGACACCACCGTTCTGGTCACCGCAACCATGGCAAAGCAGCCCAGAGAAGGCGTCGACTTCTTCCCCCTCTCCGTTGACTACGAAGAGCGTCTGTACGCAGTAGGCCGCATTCCCGGCAGCTTTATGCGCCGTGAGGGCCG
>JAZOWC010000004.1:0-65576 GCA_045658985.1 Oscillospiraceae bacterium | reverse complement strand
GTAGATCCCGCACCCGTTGACCCCACTCCCGTAACTCCCGATCCTCCCGCAACCCGTGAGGAACCCGATCCCTCCACTCTGCGCGAGTTCGACACTCCCGAGCAGGAGGCTCTGGTCGTAGTTGCAGAGGCCTATTATGCACGCAAGGTCTACCTCCAGTACGAGGATACCAGAATGGTTCAGGGCAACGTCACCCAGCCCACCTACTACCGCTGGCAGAAGCACGAAAACTCCCCCGAGAGCCTGTCCAGCCAGTACACCGGCTACACCAACTGCGCCGCATTCTGCTACGACGTATACAAGGAAGCTTTTGACCTCGATATAGTACATTGGTACACCGCCGCTCTGGACAAGGCTACCGATATGCACGTGTCCTACCACGCCATCACCGGCAAGGAGACCGATGCCGAGAAAAAAGAGATCGAGCAGCGCTTCCGCGATACCATCCAGCCCGGTGACATCCTCAACTGCATCCACAAGGGTCAGGACAGCGGCCACGCTATGCTGTACGTGGGCGACGGCAAGATCCTCCACTCCACAGGCACCGTCTACAACTACGAGGCCAACAAGGATATGATGGAAGCCCGCGGCACAGTCCAGTATCTGGAGCTCAACGAGATATTCTCTCCCGAGGGCACCTGCTATATGTTCGGCGAGACCACCTTTGCGCTGGTTCGTCCTCTGATCAAGTACACCGATGCCAAGATCACCGAGGAGACCAAGATCCGCGTCGAGAAGATGCAGAACGTCTACATCGAAAAACTCAGCTCCCACACCATGGGTCAGACGGTTGATCTGGGCGAGGAGATCACCTATACCTTTATGGTCCGTAACGGCAGAACCCATACCATCGATATCGAGATCAGCGATATCATTCCCCAGTACACCACCTACGTCAGCGGCGCAGACAAGGTCGATGGCGACAAGATCTCCTGGCAGGTAAAGATCCCCTCCGGCGAGACTCAGAGATTCTCCTACACCGTCAAGGTTGACAACAATCCCGAGCTGTACAACGGCGGCTACATCTACAGCGCAGACGCCAAAGTCGGCGGCATCGGCGTTACCTGCCGTCCCGTATTCGTCGGCAAGCACCTGAGCGAGGAAGATCAGAACAAGATCAACAACACCTGCAACAGCCTTGGCGTACAGACCCTCAAGGGCGTCGCTCTGGCACAGAAGATCTATGCCGACGCAGGCGTACAGATCGACGAGCTGCCCCACGAGAGCGATATTATCGCATCTCTCTTCAAGCCCTACGGCACCACCGCAAACCACAAGGAGTACAACACAGAGAGCGAGTACTTTGGTATGGTTGCTCCCACCATGTACGGCGGCTACTACGTTGTCCGCAGTGATGCATACAACAAGGAGCGCACCAGAGGTATCTACGGCAGCCAGATCTCTGCAGGCGATATCCTGATTATGAAGGAGCTCAACAAGTTCCAGTGCTACCTGTACGCAGGCAAGAACAAGATGGTTGACCTGACCACCGGCAAGCTGTTGGATCTTGCCAAAACTCAGGAGAGCCTGCTCAGCTGCATCGGCTATGATCAGTTTGTGGTCATCCGCCCCGCAATGAAGTAAACCGAATATAAAAAGCGGCAGGGGCGTATGCCTCTGCCGCTTTTTGTTTTCCCGGCTAATTTTCTCTTGCAAATGTGACGAAAATCGTATATAATGGCTTAAAAGGAGATGATCTGATGAAAAAGCTGCTGAGCCTTGTGCTTGCGCTGGTTATAACGGTCTTGGCGGCAGTTTCCTGCGCCGTGCCCGACGGGGATAAGTCAACGAGTCAGACAGGCCAAACGGAGGAGTATATCTCTCTGCAGGCCGAGGCATTGGTCACGGTGGCAAAAGCCTATTATGACCGCGGCATATGGTATCAGTACGACAACAATTACAAAGAAGGCGGCACCCAGCTCTACCGCATACAGTACCGCGAAAACTCCCCCGAGGATATCAGCAGTCAGTATATCGCATATACCAACTGCTCGCATTTCGTGTACGACGTGTACTATGAGGCGCTGGGCGTCGATCTGGGGCATCTGACCACCAAAGCTCTGGCAGAAGAAGCCACCGATATGCAGGTGTTTGCCTATACCGTAACGGGCAGAGAGAGCGAGGAGCAAAAACGCCTTACCGAGCAGAAGTTTGCCGATACAGTGCGGCAGGGCGACATAGTCGTGTGCAGGCACAAGGGTGAGGGCGGCCACGCATTTTTGTACGTTGGCGACGGACAGATGCTGGAGAGTGTCACCTTTGGCGCGCTGGGCGGCGGAGACTATGACTACAGCAATAACCGCGACCGCATAGAGGTAGCGGGCACGGTTTATTACCGCGAGTTTATGAGCCTGCTCAGACAGGACAGCTACAATTATTTCTGGAAAGAAAAAAGCTGGTTCATATTGAGACCGCTGGACAAATACGGAGATATCGAGCCTACCCCCAATACCTTAAACCGCATACAAAATCTGAAAAACATCCGTGTGGAAAAAATCAGCAGCCACCCCACCGGCAAGACCGCAGATATAGGCGAGGAGATAACCTATACCTACAATATCCGCAACAACCGCAGCAGCGACGTACAGCTTGAGATCACCGACCGTATCCCCGAGCATACCGAATATGTTTCGGGAGGCAGCCTGAGCGGCGACAGTCTGAGCTGGAGTGTTAACGTGCCGGCAGGGGAGAGTGTCAGCGTCAGCTATACGGTCAGAGTGGACGCCGATCCTGCACTTTATGATGATTGTTATATCGAGAGCAAGGACGGCGTGGTGGGCGGCGTAAAAGTCGGCTGCCGCAGAGTGTTTGTGGGCAGGCATCTCACCGATACACAGCAGCAGGCGCTGAGAGACGCCGCCGTGGATATGACCGTGTACACCGCCCGTGGGATGGAACTTGCCAACGAGATATACAAGAATGCAGGCATAGACGTTGAGCTTGCCTCTCTCGAGGAGATATTTACGCAGGTGTTTGCCGACAGCAAGACCGCAGGATACTTCAAACTGCAAAAGGAAGGCACGTACCCCGCAATGATCGTTCCCACCCTGTACGGCGGCAAGCTTGTTACCAACAGCTCCCGCTTTGGCAGAGAGCGTACCCGCGGCGCCAAAGAATATCAGCTGTACGCAGGAGATATTATGGTGGGCAGCGAGCGGGGAGTAACCTCCGCGTATATGTACCTTGGCACCAACCGCCTGCTTGATCTGCAAATGGGCAGAGTGCTGAGTAATGCCGCGCTGGATGATGCCCTCGTCAGCGGCTGGGGGATGGAGCGGTATGTGTTTCTGCGCCCCGCCGCCGTGTATAATGATATAGATCCGACACCACCTCTTGAATGAGAAAGGAGACGGTATATGAAAAAATTATTGAGCATTATCCTTGCGCTGTCGCTGGCTCTTGCCATTTTGGCAGGCTGCGGTGAGCCGAAAAAAGCCCCACCCGCAGACAAAGACGTCCTGCAGGATGACGGCGCGCAGACGCCCTCTGCAGACTCCAAGCCCGCAGACCCCAAACCTGCCGATCCCGAGCCGCAGGCTCCCGTCGCCGATGACGGTATCCCCGAGCTTGTCAAGCCCTGGGACTTAAATCCTCTCAACGGCTCCTTTATTTCTCCCGAGGCGGAGGCGCTGGTCACCGTTTCCAAAGCCTATCTTGCCCGCGGCATCTGGCTGCAGTACGATTGCTCCCGCCTGATGGAGGACGTCAGCGGCGTGACAAAGGTCACCCGTCCCCAGTACCATACCAATTCTCCCGAGGACTGCACAAGTCAGAACACCGGCTACACCAACTGTTCGGCATTCACTTATGACGTGTTTTGGGAGACCTTTGGTCTGGATATCAAAGCCAGCGGCACCAATGCTCTGCGTGACGCGGTGGATATGCACGTGTTTACCTATTACATCACGGGCAATGAGACCCCCTATGAGCGCAGGCTGGTGGAGCAGAACTTCCTCAACTCCCTGCAGCAGGGCGACATCATTACCTGCGACCACCCCGCACCCGGCGGCGGTCACGCGCTGATGTACATCGGTGACGGAATGATGATCGACAGCGCATATTTCAGCTCCAAAGGCGGCGGTAATTACAACCACAGCACCAATCACGACCATACCGAGGTCAACGGCTCCGTGCGCACGAGAGAGGTAATGAGCTTCTTTGAGGAGGACAATTATTATTACTTCTGGGACGAAGCCAGCTGGGCTATAGTTCGACCCCTCAAAAAATACACCGATGCCAAAATAACCTTCAAGACTCAGGCCAGAGTCAAAAACCTCAAGGACATCTACGTGGAAAAACTCAGTTCCCACACGGTGGGCCAGACTGTGGACATCGGCGAGGAGATAACCTTCACCTTCTATATCCGCAATGACAGAGGCAGCGAGGCTGCGCTCAAGCTCACGGCCCAGGTGCCTGTGGGTACCGAGTATGTTTCGGGCGGCAGCTCGCTTGTGGGCAGGAGCATCAGGTTTGATGACGTCACCATCCCCGCAGGCAAGGACGTCCAAGTCAGCTACACCGTCAGGGTGAATAACGATCCCGACCTCTACGGCACAGTCATCAGCGGCGCAGGTTCGGCAGTAGGAGGCGTGGACGTGCGGTGCCGCGATATCTATGTGGGCAAGCACCTGAGCCAAAGTGATATGGATATAATCGGCGCATTGGGCACCAACTCGGCTGTTATGTCACATCGGGGAATGCAGCTTGCCCGCGCGATTTACGGCGCGGCGGGGGTCAACGTGCAGATTCCCGATGCAGCAGAGGCGCTTGACAGTCTGTTTGTGCAGTACAAGGAGACCAAGCACCACACCCTCAATACAGATAGCGAGTATATCGATATGGTCGTCCCCACCATGTACGGCGGATACCGCTGCATCACAAGCGACCTGTTTGACAAAACACGCACCTACGGCATATTCGGCAACCAGATCTATCCCGGTGATATCCTGATCGCCCGCGAAAAAACCACGGTATACGCCTATATGCACCTCGGTGAGAACAAGCTTCTCGATCTGAGTTCGGGCAAGCCGCTTTATAACCTCGATGCCCGCGAGACCCTGCTCAGCCTCATCGGCAGAGACGTATTTGCCGTACTCAGACCCTCGCAGATTCAGTAATTTTATACCCAAGCTTCAGAGCGCTCCCGACATTATTCGGGGGCGCTTAATATTTTTCTTTTCAAATTGTTAAGTAGGTGGTATAATATGGTTGGATAAGTATGCAATTTTCGGAATATCCGGAGGAAAACACCTTGAATATAGAGGAATACATCACACATTCTCCCGAGGAGACGGCACTTTTGGGCAAAAAGCTTGCAGCCGATATGCACAGCGTATCGGTGGTCGCCCTGTACGGCGGGCTTGGCGCAGGCAAGACGGCCTTTGTGTCGGGAGTGGCGGCAGGTTTTGAGTGCATCCAGCGTGCAAGCAGCCCCACCTATAATATAGTCAACGAGTATTACGGCTCGCGGCGGGTGTGCCATTTTGATATGTACCGCATCACGGACAGCGACCGTCTGTATGAGATCGGCTGGGAGGAATACGTGGATTCGGACGCCCTCTGCATCGTGGAGTGGAGCGAGAATATCGAAGATGCCCTGCCGCCCGACTGCTGGAAGATAACCATCGAAAAACTCAGCGAGACCGACAGAAAGATCCGGGTGATAAAATGCTGATACTGGCACTTGATACATCGGGCAAAAAAGCCTCCTGCGCTCTTGCCCGCGACGGCGTACTCATAGCCGAAAAAAGTCAGGATACAAACCTCAGCCACAGCCGCGCTCTGCTGCCTCTGTGCGAGCAGATGCTGGCAGAGCAGAACCTGAGGATAGCCGATATAGACCTTTTTGCCGCCACCGCAGGCCCGGGCTCGTTCACCGGTCTGCGTATCGGCATCGCCGCCATAAAAGGCTTTGCCCTCATGGCGGACAAGCCTTGTGCCGCCGTGCCCACCCTGCTGTCGGCGGCTATGGGCGTGGAGCTTTCGGGCGTCATCTGCGCCGCCGTCAAGGCTCGCCCCAACGAGTATTACTGCGCCTTCTTCGAGAGAGAGGGGGGCAGACTGGCCCGCCTCAGCGAGGACGCGGTCATGAGCGGCGAGCAGATAATCGAGCAGGCGCGGGAGTTTGAGTGCGTGGTGCGTCTGTGCGGCGAGGGCAGCGTTGAGCTGCTCAGGACCGCTCCCGACAGTCTGTTTGTGGACACAGGCGTTCAGCAGAGCGCCGCAAACAGCGCATTGGCGGCATTTTTTATGCCGCAGGTAACCTGTCACCAAATTAATCCCGTATATATGAAAGATTCTCAGGCAGAAAGAATGAAAAAGGAGAGGGAAGCAAAATGAAAGTAGCAATTGGTTGTGACCACGCAGGTCTGACACTCAAGAATGCAGTGATCGAGCACCTCAAGCAGAGAGGCTTTGAAATTAACGACTGCGGAACATATGACAGCGCATCCTGCCACTATCCCGTATTCGCACAGAAGGTAGCCGAGGCAGTCACCTCCGGCGATGCCGAAAAGGGCATTCTGGTATGCGGCACGGGCGTAGGTATGTCTATGGCAGCCAACAAGATCAAGGGTATCCGCGCAGCCTGCGTATCCGACTGCTTCTCGGCAGAGGCCACCCGCGCACACAATGACGCCAACATCGTCTGCTTCGGTCAGCGCGTAGTGGGCGAGGGTCTGGCATTCAAGATCGTTGATACCTTCCTCGACACCAAGTTCGAGGGCGGCCGTCATCAGATCCGCATCGATATGGTCAATGAGCTTGACAACAAGTGAGGTATAGATTATGAACGACAAGGTACATATTTTTGATCATCCCCTTATCCAGCACAAGCTGTCCATCATCCGCAAGGAGACCACAGGCGTCAAGGAGTTCCGCGAGATCGTAGGCGAGATCGCTATGCTCATGTGCTATGACGCCACCCGTGATCTCAAGACCCGTCAGATAACCATCAAGACCCCCGTATCCGAGGCGAAGGTGCGTGTGCTGGCAGGCAAGAAGCTGGCTATCGTGCCCATCCTCCGTGCAGGTCTGGGTATGGTGGATGCTATGCTTGAGCTGATCCCCTCGGCCAAGGTGGGCCATATCGGTCTGTACCGCGATCCCGAGACACTTGAGCCCGTAGAATACTACTGCAAGCTGCCCACCGATATCGACAAGAGAGACGTATTCGTGGTCGATCCCATGCTGGCAACCGGCGGCTCGGCATCGGCTGCCATCACCTTCCTCAAAAAGCGCGGTGTCACCAGCATCAAGCTGCTCAACATCATTGCCGCTCCCGAGGGCATCGAGAGGGTCAACTCCGATCATCCCGACGTAGAGATCTATTGCGCCGCTCTGGATGAGTGCCTCAACGACCACGGCTACATCGTTCCCGGTCTGGGCGATGCAGGCGACAGAATCTTCGGCACCAAGTAATTTTACACGCCCCGCACAGGGGATCTGACCGCAACAAAAATCCCCGGGTCAGCATATCTGCTGTCCCGGGGAGAGAATATTGATTTTATCTGCCGTAGCGGCTTCTTCCGTATCTTCTGCGCTTTTTGCGGCGGGAGGAGACTATGACAATTACCACCACAAACAGTACCACGATCAGCGCCAGAATGCCGATAATGATGTACTTGAACATCTTGGTCTGGACAAAGGTCTGGAATGTATCCACGGTGTCCAGCACCTCGGACTTGGACAGCGTCAGCGAGCTGAGCAGACCCATGGTGCATATCTCTCTGCCGTCAAACTCCATTCTGAGTGTACCAAGCTCCTGACCCTTTTCGATAGGTGCTTCTACCTCGGCAGGCACCGTGTAGGTGAGTATGACCTTGCCCTTGGGATCGAATCCGTCGGGCAGAGGCTCGCCCTCGGCGCGGATGTGCAGATCGGTCAGGTAGTCAAAGGTCTTGGGCAGAAAATCCGACACCGATCTCTCGGGCAGGAGCACCACCGACGTGCCGTCGGGAGACAGAGTTACGGGCAGCTCGACTATAGGCTGTGTGGCTTTGAGAATAGGCTGCTCACTGAAATCATCCTTGCCGTGATTGAACAGAGCGCGGGTGTCGAGGAAGCTGCCCAGACGGCCGTCCTCATTCTTGCTCGAGCCCAGCACCACGCTGTAGTAGGTCATACCCTCGGCGGCGAATGCGGCCGACAGACAGTAGCCTGCAGGGGTGGTGGAGCCGGTCTTGATACCCAGAGTACCCTGATAGACGTATCCGGGCTGACTCTTGTTGTGGAGCAGATGGTTGGTGGAGCGCAAAAAGCTCTCCGTCTTGTGCTTGTTGGTAACGGGCAGGGTGATGGAGGTCTGCGCCACTATCTCGGCAAAAGTCTCGTTCTGCATTGCGTAGCGGGAGATAATGAGCATATCACGGGCGCTGGTGTAGTGGCTCTGGTCGTGCAGACCGTGAGCATTGGCAAAATGGGTGTTGGTGCAGCCCAGTTCTGCGGCCTTTTCGTTCATCAGCACCACAAAATCCTCGATACTGCCGCCTATGTTGTAGGCGATGACGTTGGCGGCCTCGTTATAAGAGGGGACAAGCATCAGATTGAGATAATCGCGGAAAGCCATCTTCTCACCGGGCATCAGGTAGTATACCTCCTTGCCCAGCGGCTCCAGCGACTTGGCATATGCAATAAACTCGGCATCGAGATCGCTCTCGTTTTCCAGCGCGATTATAGCCGTCATGATCTTGGTCAGGCTGGCGGGATAGAGCTGCTCGTCGGCATTCTTCTCATAGAGCACCAGATCGTACAGACCGTCATCGCTGACGGCGCACAGAATGGCACCCTTGGCGCTCAGCTCGGGAGCGCCCGCGGCGGAAGCCGAAAGCGTAACGGCAGAGAGAACAAGAGCAACAATAAATGTAACGGATAAAAACCTTTTCACCGCACACACTCCTTCTTAACAATATATTAGGATATAAAATGATTATACCAAGCGGCACACTCTTTTTCAACAGTTAAAAAAGATTTTACAACAGGAGACAGGATATGAAAACCGCGCGATGGGCATTACCTGTGGCAATAGCGATAGTTATATTCTTTGCGGGCGTTTTTGTGGGCAGGACCTACGTGCTTTCGCATTCGGTGGTCATCAAGCCCAAGAATACGGAGAATATGTCTCTCAATCCCCTGAGTGCCGCCCCGTCCACGGCGCAGTCTGTTGACAACAAGGTCAACATCAACACCGCCGATCTGCTTGAACTCTGCGGCCTGCCGGGTATAGGCGAGAGTCTGGCACAGAGGATCATAGATTACAGAGAGCAAAACGGCGATTTTCAGTCAATTGAGGAAATTATGGCCGTCAAAGGTATCGGAACGGGTAAGTTTGACGGCATCAGAAAATACATAAAAATCAATTAGGAGGCCATATATGAGAATACTTGTAGTAGATGACGAACAGCTTCTGGTAAAAGGCATAAAGTTCAACCTTGAGAACGACGGTTATACCGTAGACGGTGTTTATGACGGCAAGGCGGCGCTGGAGCTCTTCAGAGAGAACCGCTATGATCTGATAATCCTCGATCTTATGCTGCCCGAGATAGACGGCCTCACCGTCTGCCGCAAGATCCGCGAGGAGTCCAATGTGCCCATCATTATGCTCACCGCCAAGAGCGAGGGCAGAGACAAGCTTATCGGCTTTGAGTACGGCGCCGATGATTACGTCACCAAACCCTTTGATATTCTGGAACTCAAAGCACGTATCCGCGTCATTCTGCGCCGCTCGGGCAAAGCTCTCGGCCGCGCCGAGGAGTTTGTGGAGATCGGCAACATCAAGGCCGACCTGATCCAGCGTACCGTATACGTGGGCAAAGAGGCTGTGGATCTCACCGCCAAAGAGTTTGATATGCTGGCCACACTCATGCGCAGTAAGGGCAAGATCTTCAGCCGTGAGAAGCTGCTCAGCGACGTATGGGGCAAGGATTTCCCCGCAGACATCCGTACGGTTGACGTTCACGTCCGCCGCCTCCGCGAAAA
The DNA here is from genome assembly GCA_045658985.1 of Oscillospiraceae bacterium. Taxonomy (GTDB): domain Bacteria; phylum Bacillota; class Clostridia; order Oscillospirales; family Butyricicoccaceae; genus RGIG3513. The sequence goes on along the minus strand of JAZOWC010000004.1, from coordinate 55,601 downwards.
ACTGGAAAAAGACGATGCAAACCCCGAATATATCCTGACCAAGTGGGGAGTTGGATACTATTTCAAGGCTGAATAAGGACACCCGTCCTCCCCGCGGCCTGCGTAACACCATAATGGTGGTGTACGCTCTGCTGCTGGCCGCGGTGCTGACAATAGTCAATATTTATCCTATGCGGATAATGGAAAACAAAATAGTGGACACAGCCAGAGTGGACATGCTGGATGATGCGTCCACCCTCGCTTCTGCGCTCAGCAATATCTCCACCCTCAGTGCGGATAATATCGGCAGCGCCGTCAGCGTGCTCAACCTCAACCGCGACAACCGCCGTATCGTTGCTACCGATACCTACGGCGTGGTGGTCTATGACAGCATGCAGAACAGCCGCATGTTCGGCCAGATAGTCACCTATTCGGAGGTGCTGGCGGCCTTGGCGGGGCAGGACGTGTTCTACTGCATACACGAGGGAGACGCCTTTGACAAATGGGCCGCCGTACCCGTAATGGGCGCAGACAAGCTTCGCGGCAGTATCTATCTGTACGAAAAAGACAGCAACAGCGCCCTGCTGCTCAAGAATATCGCACATAACCTGCGAACGGTGTCGCTGTGTGCTATAGTTCTGTCGGTTATCTGCCTGATGCTGTTCAATAAGGCGCTGGGCAAACGGTTCAGCAAGCTGCTTGAGGGTGTGCGTGAGGCGCGCTCGGGCAACTTCAACTACCGCATCAAAATGTCCGGCTCGGACGAGCTTGCCCGTATAGCCAATGAGTTCAACGATCTCAGCGCACGAATCCAGACCAACGAGATGGCCCGCAGGCGGTTTGTCAGCGATGCTTCCCACGAGCTCAAGACGCCTCTGGCCTCCATCAAGCTGCTCAGCGACTCCATATCCCAGAACAAGAACATCAGCCGCGAGACGGTCAACGAGTTCCTCACCGACATCAACGGCGAGATCGTGCGCCTGATACGCATCAGCGAGGAGCTCATAGCCATCAACAAGGTTGACGATATCACCGAAGAAAAATACCCCTGCGATCTTGCCTACACGGTCAAAAAAGCCATGGAGCGCCTGCACATCAATGCCGAGGCGGCAGGAGTTCAGCTGCTGGGCGAGTGCGAGGATGACTGCATCGTTCTGGCTACCGATGACGGCATCTATCATATAGTGTTCAACCTGATCGAGAACGCCATCAAATACAACCGCGACGGCGGCAAAGTCCGCGTACGCCTGAGCCGTGAGGGAGGCAACGCCGTCCTCAAGGTGCTGGATACGGGCATCGGCATACCCGAGCATGACCAGCGCAGGGTGTTTGAGAGATTTTTCCGAGTGGACAAGAACCGCTCCCGCGCCACGGGCGGTACCGGTCTGGGCCTGTCCATAGTCAAAGAATGGGTGGACAAGTTCGGCGCCGAGATCTCGCTGGAGAGCTATTACGGCGAGGGCTCGGAGTTCACCGTGGTGTTCCCCCTCTACGGAGAGCAGGAGCATCGCGCATTTGAAGAGGAGGGCGGAATATGAAACGTGCTGTGTGTCTGCTGCTGTGCCTTTTGTGCGCGCTTTCGGTGCTCTGCGGCTGCCGTCCCCGCCGTCAGGTGTCGGTGCGTGAGTCGGAGGGAGTCAAAATATACTATATACGCAAGGATGAGGACGGTCGCAAATATATCGACTATGAGCGGCGCGACATAAAGAGCGCCAACGTCCAAAGCCGTGTTGAGGAGATACTCTCAGCCCTCAAAACCCCAAAGAGCAAGGGCGCATACCTGGAGGTGCCCGAGCACATCGGATTCAATGAGATCACCCTGTCGGGCAACGTGCTGTATCTGGATTTTTCGCGCAGCTACAAGTATCTCGCTCCCGAGCCGACGCTGATAATATCCACGCTGATATGCAAAAGCCTGCTTGACGACGGAATTGCCGAGTATATCAAGATCACCTGCGACGGTGAGCATCAGCCGCCCGTCTACAACGGATATATCCATCAGGGAAAGCTTAACACCGACGAAAAAATGTATATAGAATAAACAATAAACACGCTGTGTGCAGTCGTTGACCGCTCACAGCGTGTTTTTGTTGTAATACTGTATATCCTGCCGGTTATTCCCATTGATGCAGCAGAGACCGCATCCAGTCGCGCACGGGCATGCCGTAGGCTCTGTCGAGATTTTCGTCGCACAGCACCTCGTCTGCCTTGCCGAATGCCACCGTCCTGCCGCCGGACAGAAGCAGCACGTCTGTGCCGAAGGCTTTGACCAGACTCAGATCGTGTACCACCGATATGACCGAGCGGTTTTCCTGCCTGATCCATTGGGAGACAAGCTCCAGCACCTGCTTTTGGTAGATCAGGTCGAGATGGTTGGTGGGCTCGTCGAGAATGAGTATCTCAGGGTCCTGAGCGATCAGCTGAGCCAGAAACACCCTCTGCACCTCGCCGCCCGACAGAGTCATTATGGATCGGTCGGAGAGGTTTTCCAGCCCCACGTACGCGAGAGCTTTTTTCACCCGTTCCTCATCACCTTCGCTTGTGTCGGAGAAGGGGGTAGGGCGGTAAGAATACCTGCCCAGCCGCACTATCTCGCTGACCGAGAATGAGTATCCCACGTGGTTGTTCTGCTCCAGCATACCCAGCTTTCTTGCCAGAGCGGCAGGCTTGAGCTGACGGGCGTCCTTGCCGCCCAGCGTCACCGTGCCTTTGTAGGGGATGCTCTGTGCCAGTGCTTTGGCAAGGGTGCTCTTGCCCGCGCCGTTGGGGCCTGCCACCATCAGCCAGCTTCCGGGCGACAGGTCAAAGCTCACGTTGTCCAGCACCGTGTAGCCGTCGTAGGCTACCGTGATATTGTTGGCTTTGAGCATTATTTCATCCCCTTTCGCGCGAATATGACGATGAAGGTGACCGTGCCTATGAGGGAGGTAACCACGCCCACGGGCAGCTCCAGCGGCCGCATTACCGTGCGGCTGACAAGGTCGGCATAGAGCAGGAATATTGCGCCCGAAAATATGCTTGCGGGCAGCAGCTTGCGATGGTTTGCGCCAAACAGCCTGCGGGACATATGAGGAATAATCAGACCCACAAAGCCGATAGAGCCGCCGACAGACACACAGACGCCGATGAGCGCCGATACGGCGATGAGCACGGTCAGCTTGACCCGTTTGACGTTTACGCCGATGTGACGGGCGTTTTCTTCGCCTATGGCGAATGCGTTCAGCTCACGGGAGCAGCAGAGCAGTACCAGCGAGCAAACGATAAACGCCACGAGTATGGTCAGCACGTTTATATAATTGGTATTGGAGAGCGAACCCATAGTCCAGAAGGTGATTGTGCGTACCTTCTCCTGGGAGAACACGGTGATGATGCTTATGATACTGGTAGTGAACATGGAGAACACCACGCCCATGAGGATTATGGTGTTGGTTGACATATTGCGGTCTATCTTGTAGCTGAGGAAGAGTATCAGTCCCAGCGACAAAAAGGCAAACAGAATCGCCGTCACCATAATTCCGCCGCCGGGCACCCCGGGGATGGTCAGTCCCAGCGCAATAGCCGTGACCGCGCCCAAAGATGCGCCGCCCGACACGCCCAGAGTGGAGCCGTCGGCAAGCGGATTGCGGAGCAGTCCCTGCATAGCCGCACCGCACAGAGACAGCGCCGCGCCCGTCAGCGCCACGCACAGCACGCGGGGCAGGCGGGTACGCAGGATTATGGCGTGTGAGCCGCCCGCGGGCAGAGCCTGACGGGTAAACAGACTGACCGCTCCGTCATATATGGCTTTTGCCGTGTCGCGCAGAGGCAGATTGACGCTGCCTATGCACACGCAGAGTATCAGCGACACAAGCAGCAGAGCCGTCATCACGGCATATGCAATTGGTGACAAAGTCTCTCTGTTTGCTTTCATATCTCAGTTCCCGTGAATAAAATCATAGAGTGTCTGTGCGCCCTTTACCAGACGTACCGAGGGGATGGTGAGCTCGTCGCTGATAGCGCCCAGCACCTTGCCGTTTTTGATGGCGGCGATGTCCTGCCATCCCTCACGGGATTTGATCTCCTCGTCGGGAAGCAAGCCGGTGCCAAAATACATGGCGGTGGTTACTATATAGTCGGGGTTGCGGTCGATGACCTGCTCTGCAGACACCTGAACCCAACCGCTGACGTCGTCAAAAATATTCTTGACACACAGAAGATCGCAGATCTCCTGCATAAAGGTATCTTTGCCTGCCGTCCACAGTCCCCACTCGAGTGGCGAGGTCTCAAAATACACCGTCTTGTAGGTGGACTGAACCTGAGACTTGACACGGATATCGTCAAAGGCGGCTTTCATATCGCTGATGACGGAGGCGGCCTCATCCTGCTTGCCGGCTATAAGTCCAAGCTTCTCAATGGCTACATAGATGCTCGCAATATCCTGCGCATCGCTGACGAATACGGGAATACCGGCATTCTCTATGGCCTCTACCTGCTCGGGGGTCTGGGACATTTTGCTCATTATGACCACGTCGGGGTTGAGGGCGATTATCTGCTCAATGTTGGTCTCGCCGCCCGAATGTACGGCGGGCACGTCAAGGATCTCCTCGGGGTAGTTGCAGTATTCGCCTCTGCCCACAAGAGTATTGCCTGCGCCCAGAGAATAGAGTATCTCACAGTCGGAGGGCTGCAGGGCAACTATCCGTTTGGCGTAGGCACCAAGCTGAACCTCTCTGTCCAGCATATCGTTGAGTTTGATCGCGGCAGGCTCGTTTTGGCTCTCGCCGCAGGCGGCAAAAACAACCAGCACAACTGCCAGCAGGGCAATCATGGATACAAACTTCTTCATTGGGTAAAACTCCTTTCAAAAACAAAAAAACTCTCGCATGAGCGAGAGTGGACTGAAAGGCCGTCATATTATACGTTTTGAGCCTGCGCTGACCCTGACCGTATTTTTCTGATGACCGCACGTCCCTCTCCCGGACTGCATGGATCTTCGCTGATATTCGGCAGGTCTGCTGACTTATGATATATGCATGGGTACCTCATGCAGTGAGAGGACGCCTTCTCGGGCATAAGCCCAATGACATAATGTCCTCGCTTCGTCAAATACAGCAGTGGGAGCTGTCACGGATTCTCACCGTGTTCCCTTTTCCGTATATCTGTGGCAATTATACGACAATATTTTTTGTTTGTCAATACAGAAAAGGCGCACCCAAAAGGTGCGCCTTTTGTCGGCTCAGTCGGTTATTACGCCAAACTCATAGCCAAAGCCGAAGTTATTGATGAACCCATCGGAGGGAAGCTTGATGCGGTTGGAAAACAGCGCCTTTGAGGGCAGCTCGTAGAGGGGGATTATCACCAGATCACTGAGCAGGATCTGCTCAAGCTGCATACATATCCGTGCGCTTTTGAGAGGGTCGCTCTCGCTGACGGCTTCGGCATACAGTCGGTCGTACTCGGCATTGCTGTAGCAGAAGCGCGGGGGAGAATAGCTGCTGACGTAGTACTGGAAGGTATAATGAGGTGCATCCGCAGAGGGTGTTATTGAGCCGATGGAGGTGTCAAAGGCGGTGGGATCGTCGGGATTGTAGCGGCGCAGATTGTACTGCATAGCGGCAGGTACCGAACGGAGTGTGACCTTCAGTTTTCCGGAGAACAGATTGGAATACTGGGCATGGAGTATTTCGGATGCGGCGCGGGAGTGGGTCGCGCTCTCGCCGTAGTAGATTTCCATGTGGGCTTGGTCTATGCCGCGCTTTTCCAGTGCGCGGTCTAAGTATTCTTTGGCAATGTTGGGGTCGTATACGGTGTATCCGTCGTCGATGTAGTCGCCTGCGCCCTCAAGCTCCACAAAGGCAGTACCCGTGGCGGGGTCGCCCACCACGGCTTTGCGTACCAGTCTGGTGGCGGGGATGGCACCCAGCGCGGCGGACATAGAGGTGCGTTCGGCGCCGTAGTACAGAGCTCTGCGAAAATCAATGTCGCCAAGCAGATTCTGCTGATTGGGATTGCCCAGATTGACAAACATATACTGCAGGGAGTTGCCCCAGAAGTCATACACACGCGGGTCATCCTCAAAGCTCTCCCACTGTGAGTAGCTGATGCTGAGATAGTCCAGCTTGCCGCTCAGAAACAGCTCGGTGGCGGTGTTGCTGTCGGGCACTACCGACACGTCCACTCCGTCTATAAAATATCTGTCTGCATATATATAGTCGGGGTTGCGGTCAAAGCAGTAGAGGGCGTCCTTTTCCCAGCGGGTCAGGATCATAGGCCCTGCCGACATAAAGGTCTCTGCCGACGTGCCGTAGGCACTGCCGCCTGTCTCGATGCGGGAAGCCTCGTACAGAGGCTTGTACACCACCATGGTGTAGGGGGTCTCAAACAGCCGCATCAGCTTGTCGGCTGTGACGGGAATAGTGCAGATGACGGTGAGAGTGTAGTCGTCGGCGGCTGCTATTCCCACGTCTTTGGCAGAGCAGGAGCCTGTGTTGTACTCATAGGCGTTTTTGATGGGCGCGTATGCGCTCGACGACAGCACCGATGCCTGCTTGTGTCCGGCGTCGGGGTCGAGGAGAGCGTGCATACTGTAGACAAAATCCTGCGCCGAGATAATCTCTCCGTTGGCCCAACGGCAGTCTCTGCGCAGGGGGATCTGCCATACGGTATTGTCGCCGCTGATGCTGACGGGAGCAGAGAGAGCCAGATCGGGAGCATAATAATACCCGTCACCGCTTTGGTTTATCAGCTTGGTGTACAGTCGCAGGGTGCACAGACGGGAGAGGTTGATGGACACCGTGTCGGAGGTGGTGTACATATTTAGGGTGCTCAACGGCGCGGTGGTATAATCGCGGAATCTGCCGCCCCCGATTTCGGGGGCGTGCGTGACCTGCTTCGACAGTGAGCATGCGGAAAGCAGCAGAAGAAGAGCCGGAATAATACAAATAAGCTTTTTCATAGAATCATCGCCTCAAAAAAAGAATACTGCATATTATAGCAACAGCAGGGCTCGGGGTCAAGCCGAAAAAGCGCGCACAAAGAAAAATGTGGACTTTTGGCCGTTTTGTATGCTATACTATAAAAAATTGAACTCAAAGACAGGAGAGAGATTATGAATATCAAGATCACCGCTGACAGCACCTGCGATCTGTCGCCCGAACTTATTCAGAAATATGATGTTGCCACATTCCCCCTTTATGTAGTCAAGGGCGGACAGCATTACCGCGACGGCGTTGAGATCAAGCCCGACGATATCTACGCTCACGTTGCCGAGACGGGTGAGATGTGCACCACAGCCGCTCTCAGCATCGGTGACTATATAGAATATTTCAAGGATCTTTCTTCCAAATACGACGCGGTTATACATATCAACATCAGCCAGGGCTTTTCCTGCTGCTATCAGAATGCCTGCCTGGCAGCGCAGGAGTTTGACAACGTCTATGTCGTAGACTCCCGCAATCTGTCCACAGGCCACGGCCACGTGGTTATCGAGGCATATGAGCTTGCTCAGCAGGGTATTGCACCTCAGGAAATCTGCGAGAGACTGCAGGAGTTTGTTGAGCGCGTTGATGCCAGCTTTATCCTCGACAGACTGGACTATCTGGCAAAAGGCGGCAGATGCTCGGCGGTTGCCGCATTCGGCGCCAACCTGCTCAAGCTCAAGGTCTGCATCGAGGTCAAGGACGGCAATATGGGCGCAGGCAAAAAATACCGCGGCCCCTACGAAAAATGCATGGTCGAGTACATCACCGAGCGCCTCCGCGATATCGACAGCCTCCGCACCGATCGTATTTTTGTCACCCACAGCGGTATGAGCGACGAGCTTATCAAAAAGGCTGTGGAGACGGTCAAAAAGTGCGGAAAGTTCGAGAATATCTACGTTACCCGCGCAGGCTGCACAGTCTCCAACCACTGCGGCGAGAACACCATGGGCGTGCTCTATATCCACAAATAAGCTATGAGCAACAATAAGAAGTCAGAGGAGAACGTTGCCTGGCTGCCTATAGGAATGTGCATAGGTATCGGCATAGGTACAGCTATCGGAGCGGCAACCGATAATATGAGTATGTGGATGTGCTACGGCGTGGCTATCGGTGTGGGCATCGGCGCTATGATAGATAACGCAAACCGCAAAAAATCCGCAGATAAGCCCACGGACGATACTCAAAAAGACGAAAACACCGAAAAATAATCAAAAAAATAATCAAAACGGCTCCCCTTGCACCAAAGGGGAGCCGTAGTTTTTTAATGCGCACAGTCTTGAAAGAAACACAGATTTTGTTCATATACAACTAACACGAGGGACGGCAGTACCAAAGTCGGCCATCGGCTGACCGAGCGTGAGCGAGGCGCGGTGAGTACCGTGCAAGACGTAGGAAGGGATAATCCCGACCGAAGTCGATTAAATCGGGGACCCCGCGGGACCTGTCCCGTGGGGAGAGTACGGCGACCCGAGAGTTAGGCAGTAGATGGGCAAAAGGTGTGTTTCTGGGAAAAAACAAAAAGCACCTGAGAGTCCTCAGGTGCTTTGCTTGTTCAAACTTACTTAGCGGCAGCGAGCTTCTTGGTGAGCTGGCTCTTTTTTCTTGCAGCAGCGTTCTTATGGATAACGCCGGCAGCAGCAGCCTTATCAACGCCGGCAACCGACTCACGATAGACTACTTCCAGATCGCCTTCGCCGGCAGCAACAGCAGCGTCAAACTTCTTCAGCTGAGTTTTGAGCGCAGTCTTGGCAGCACGGTTAGCAGCGTTCTCCTGACGGGAAACCAGAACACGCTTCTTTGCAGACTTAATATTGGGCATCTTCACGACCTCCTTATAGACTGAACTTTTAGCAGAATAATACTATCACATAACAAAGAAAAATGCAAGAGTTTTTTGAATACTTTGCAATTTTACACAAAAAATATCTAAAAAAACATCAAAAAGGGGGATTTTCAGCGTGAAAGGACGTACCGATATGGCTTTTGAGGCCCACGGCAGGCTGCAGAGTGAAGGCAAAGTCTGCGAGGGCGTCAGGGCAAAAGAGTGGGAGGAGGAGGGTGTCTGCCTGCGTGAGGTCACCGTATTGACGGCCGAGGGAGAAAAGGCCATCGGCAAGCCGCGAGGCAGATATATCACCCTCGAGCTGCCCGAAAACTGGCAGGTCGACTCCTCTGCCGCTGCTGCGGCACCGCGCCTGCTGGCGCGGGAACTCAGAGAGCTGCTGCCGCGTGAGGGAACGGTGCTTGTGGCGGGACTGGGCAATATGCGCATCACACCCGACAGCATCGGCCCGCTTACGGTGGACCGAGTGATAGCCACCAGACATCTGCACAGCAGCATGCCGGGGATCTTTGGCCATATGCGCTCGGTCTGCGCCGTCAAAGCAGGTGTCCTCGGCTGCACGGGTGTGGAGAGCGCCGAAATCATCCGCGGTGTCTGCTCCCGTGTGCGCCCGTCGGCAGTCATAGCGGTGGATGCTCTTGCATCCCTGTCCACAGATCGGCTGGGCCGCACATTTCAGCTGTCGGACACGGGAGTTGTGCCCGGCTCGGGGGCCTGCAATGCCCGCACGGCCCTGAGCCGTGATACCCTCGGCCTGCCCGTCATAGCGTTGGGCGTGCCCACGGTGGTGGATGCCGACACCATCGCCCGTGAGATGACGGGGGAGGAGACAGATCACACAGAGGGCAGATCATTTCTCGTTACGCCCAACGATATCGACCTGATCGCCGAAAAAAGCGCCAAAATACTCTCCTACGCCATCAACATGGCTCTGCACGGGGAGATGACACCTGCAGAAATTGAGCAGTTTTTGTGCTGAACTCACCTGCACCTGCATATAGTCGGGTATGGAGGTGCACCGGTGTGAAAAAGGACAAACAATATTCGTCCCTGCCTGCGCTCCTGCTGGGACTGGCGGTGGCAGGAGCGGTGGTCATTATCCTGCGGGGAGACTTGGGGCAGGGGGCGGGCGCGGGAGATATGACCCCGTATACCGCCGAGCGTTTTATGCTCCCCGACAGCAGGGTGGTGGAGAGCGTGCTGCCCATTATACCTGCCTCGCCGCCCGAGTCTCCCTTGCCGCCCGAGCCCTCCGCGCCGCCCGCGCCGTCCGAGCCCTCCGTACCCTCCAAGCCCGCGAATATCAGTCTGCGCAACGACACGAGCTTTGATATAGACCTGCAGCAGCTGCTGGATATGGGGGTACGGGTGCCGCTGAATGAGGAAGGGGTGCAGGTGATAATCGTGCATACCCACGGCACCGAGGCATACACCCCATCGGGCAGCGATACATACACAGAGAACGACGAACTGCGTACTCTCGACAATAATCAGAACGTCCTCAGGGTAGGCGAGGAGCTGAAAACCGCCCTTGAAAGCCACGGGATCAAAGCCGTACATTGTACAGAGCTGTGCGACTACCCAAACTACAGCGGCGCATATGACCGCTCGCGGGAGGCCATAGAGGACATGCTCCTGCGCTATCCCGAAGCCAAGATCGTCATCGACCTCCACCGCGACGCGGTGGCCACCGCCGACGGCGGATATTACAAGGCAACGGCGCAGATAGACGGCAGAGATGCCGCACAATTGCTGCTGGTGGTAGGCACCGATGCAGGAGGCCTCAGCCATCCCAACTGGCGGGAGAATATGAGCTTTCAGCTTCGCCTGCATCAGCGCATAGAGGAGCTGTATCCGGGCCTGATGCGCCCGATCAACCTGCGCGCGGCGCGGTTCAATCAGCACTTTCGCACGGGGAGTATGCTGCTTGAGGTGGGCACCTGCGCCAACTATCTGCAGGAGGCCCTCTATTCGGTGCATTTGTTTGCAAATGCGCTGGCAGATGTGCTCAAAAACGGATAAAAATACTTGACAAAAGCGCAGTTTGCGTGTAAAATACTTCTGTTAGATTAGCGAAGTATGCTTATTTCGCTTCTAAACTTTCTTGCCTGCAAGAATATGCAGGCCATAAGTCCATAAGGAGGTGCACAATAATGCCGAAAGTAACAGGAACCTACGAGACCATTTTTATTGCCGACCTTGCTCTGGGTGAGGAGGGTGTCGCTGCTCTGGTTGAGAAGTTTAAGACTCTCATCGAAGCAAACGGTACTATCGTAAAGGTGGATGAGTGGGGCAAGCGCCGTCTGGCTTACGCCATCAACGACAAGAACGAAGGTTACTACGTTCTGGTTGAGTTCGAGAGCGCTCCCGAGTTCCCCGCTGAGCTCGATCGTATCTATCGTATTACCGATGGTATCATGCGTTCGATCATCATCGCCAAGTAAGGAGAATAGCTATGCTTAACAAAGCTATCCTCATGGGTAGGCTCACGGCCGATCCCGAACTCCGCAAAACATCCGGAGACGTATCCGTTACCACCTTTACCCTCGCCGTCAACCGCAGCTTCACCCGTCAGGGTGAGCAGGCTCAGACCGACTTCATCGACATCGTCGCATGGAGAAGTACCGCTGAGTTCGCTGCCAAGTGGTTTACAAAGGGTATGCAGGTGGCTGTGTCCGGTAAGATCCAGACACGCACATGGGAAGATAAGCAGGGCAACAAGCGCAAGAGCGTAGAAGTCGTTGCAGACGAAGTTTTCTTTGCCGACTCCAAGCGCGGTGACGCTCCTGCCCGCGACAGCATGATGGGCGAGCCCTTTGATCTGGGCCGCGCTCCCGCCTCGGCATTCCCCATGCCCGAGGATGACAGTGATCTTCCCTTCTAATCTGAACAAGGAGGAAATAACAAATGGAAAAGAATAACGAGAGACCCGAGCGTCCCCACGGCGAAGTTCGCCGCCGCCGCAAGGTTTGCCAGTTCTGCGCTGACAAAGTAGAGCACATCGATTACAAGGATGCTGCAAAGCTGCGCAAGTTCATCTCCGAGAGAGGCAAGATCCTCCCCCGCAGAATGACCGGCACCTGCGCAATGCATCAGCGCCAGGTAACAGAGGCTGTTAAGCGCGCACGCCACATCGCTCTGCTGCCCTACACCGCTGACTAATTTAATCAAGTCAAAAACACCGAGGTTTTCACCTCGGTGTTTTATTTTTTTTGCCTGATGACTTATGCCTGCCTGAGAGTTATTTTGTGCCTGCAATATCTCTGAAAAGCTCGTGCTCCGGCATCTTGTCCATAGTGTGCCATACCAGCTCGGGCGCATTGAAATGCTCCTTCAGCACGCTGTAGAGGGCATCTTTGGTGCTCTCGCCCGTATACAGAGAATACTCTCCGTCTGCGAAAGTATAGTACAGACGATATACGGGGTTGGGGGAGTCCTTTGAGGGAGGGGTCTCGTAGCCAAGCTCAATGGTATACTCGCCTCTTGAGGGTGCGTACCGTGTGATATAGTGGTGCAGCAAACGTACGCCGCCCCAAGTGGTTTCTTCTTCATAATAGCCGTTTGCTTTTATATCGCGGGCAAAGGTGTCGTAGTAGAGATTGCCGCCTTCATAATAAAGCACGAGACGGTTGGAAGGTACTGACTCATACTCCAAAACCAACTCCGTCACACCGTCGGAGCCAAGGTCGGCAAAGGCAAAGCGGCTGTATCTGATGTTTAATGCAGCCATATCGGTTCGGGTTCGTTTAACGTTGGGCTTTGAGATATCCGTTGCCTGCCTCTGACCGGTCAGCCACTCATAATATGCCTGCAAAGCCTGCGCGTTCTGTGCTTCGGCATCAAAGGCGGCATCATCGCCCCCGTCGGTGCTCGGCGGGGCGGAAACAGCATCAACCCTGAGCACCTCTTTCAGAGTTTTGTCATCAAATGTATAGCTCTGTACAGAAGGCTCGTTCTCCAGGAAGGAATAATAGGTGTATTTGTCCACCTCTACCGTTTCGGCAGGGACAAGTCTGCCGTTTTCGTATGCGGCACTGATATAGTAGCGGTCCTTGTATATTTCGCGGTCAAGCGCGTAGGACATAAAGGTCCACTCCCGGCGTCCCTCGTCTGTATAGGTAACCATAAACTCGCTTCCTGCCGAGCCGCCGCTGCCCGTGGCTATGCCCGTATAGGTCGGCCAGCTGAATGTTCTGTATGCATATCCGTCCGTGTACACCTGACCGTTCATATAGTACAGCACGGTGTAATAATGATATCCCGTATCATTAAGAACCATCTCCAGCACGCCGTCGGAGCCAAAGTCCACAAGTCCGAAGTGACGCACCTTGTTGGTACCGTATCTGGTTATGCTGTCGAACATTACCTGCGCGTCGGCATCCTCGTCCAACGCTGTGCAGGCGCCGCTTATGAAGTCGTAGTATTTCTGCAGAACTTCGCGGTTGGCCTCTATGGTGGCTTCATCGGGGAGCTTGTCGGCGGTACTCTCGACGGTGAGCATAGAGTATTTGCTTTCGTCGTCATAAAAAACCGGGTAGGTCTGCTGAGGTAAAAAAGACTCATACTCGCTCTTTGTGATCTCGCGGGATTCTGTATGCGAAAAATATGTCTCCTCGCCCGTTGCAGAGTCTGCCGTGCGGGACAAAACGGTCTGCCGTACACAGCCGCTTTCGGCTGTGAAGCTGAGGCGATCAATATTTCCGCTTGAGGTCCGGCACAAACCGTCATAGGTCAGCGACTGTATCTCGTTGCATTCGATATAATCAATATAGATCTCGCCGTTTTCATAAAAAACCACCGAGGTCGGCTCGCTTATCTTTGTGGGAACAATAACCATCTCAATGGATGAGTCAAGCCCAAAGTCCACCAGTGCAGCGTAGTTAATAAAGTAGTCTGTGTAGCGCTTCAGCTCATAAAAACTGCCTTTTTCGCCCGTGTCAGTATCTATGGCATACCATGTGTCAACAAGGAAGCGGTTATACAGCCTGAGAGCCTCCCGATTGGCTTGCTTCTCATCCCGATCGGGCTCTCTGGTAGCGGCGCTTTGCTCGAGGTTGATTGTGGGATTGGGGATTTCCCTGTCCGGGACGGTAAAATCTGCCCGTATGTTCTCGGAGGTACGGCTTTTTTTGGATGCCGAGAGCAGATCATCAATGGGCTTTATAAAAGTCTCGTAGTCTTCTTTTGAGACTTTATAGGTTTCGGTTTCTTCATATCTGCCATTGCGGAAGTCAGCCGAGACAAAGTAGCTTTTTTCACCGCTGTCGGCATCCTTGAAAACAGTAGCAAGAGTCTGCACGGTTACTCCGTCTTTTGAGCTGAAATTGTACATAACATAGCTTTCTCCGGTGCTGCCGTTGCTGCTGCGGCAAAGTCCGTTGTACTTGAGACCCACCATATTGCGCGGCTCAACCCGTGCAATATACAGCCTGCCGTCCTCATAAAACACTATGCCGTTGCTGCTTCTGCTGTCATCACCGCACAAAACCAGTTCAAGCCTGCCGTCATACCCAAAATCCACAAGCTGAAAATAAGAAGTACCGACATAGCCGCTGAGTGTGGAAAACTTCATTTCGGTCTGCTTTTCCAGATCAAGAGCCGTAACCGAGCCAAAGTACTCCAAAAAACTGACGTATGCATTCAGCGCCTCACGATTGTTGATCTTGGTCGTCTCGTCAGCATACCACGGAGCATCAAGAGTGTAGGGAGCAACCGTCTTAGTGGGATATTCCACCTTGTCTGTGTTGTCTTCGGGCGGCTGAATATTGTCATCTGCCGTGCTGTCGGGCGGGGTGGTATCGGGGTCGGTGACGGGTGTATTGTCGGGTGGGGTTATATCGTCGGCGCCCGACTGTTTGCTCTCGCCGCAGGCGGTACAAAGCATCAGCAGACACAAAACCAATGCGATAGTAACATACAAGCTCTTTTTCATATTTTGCTCCTTTCTTTGTGGGGCAGACGGACAAGTTCGGATTTCGCCTGTTTATTTCAGGCTCAAAAACACCTCCTCGATCCTGCCGTGGGTATAATTCATTGTCTGTCTTGAGAATCCGTGGTCTATAGACTTTACAAAAGCGTCAAACTCGTCTTTTGTGCATTCGCGCTCGGGTGCGTCGGTATATATGCCGTTTTCGTAGGTTGCGCTGATGTAATACTTATCATTGTAGAGACCGCTTTCGAGTCGTGCGATTGCCTGACGGTGTACGCCATTTTCTGCGCTGACCGTTACGACCTCATATATATAACTGCCGGCATAGTCATATCTGACGATCTTTCCGTCGTAGGTCTGTGTACTTACACCGACACGGGAAAGGTAATCCACGTACAGATTTCCGTTGTCAAAGAACAGTACCGCTACAGAGTTTTTGATGTACTCATGAAGCCAATCGGTATTCTTTCGATACAGCCATACCTCCAAAACTCCGTCGCCGCCGTAGTCCACAAGGCTGAAGCTTGTGAGTGGCGCCTCTCCGTTGTTTGTCAGGTCGGTATTGGAGATCATCTTTTTATTAAACATATCATACGCCACAGCCTCGCCGGTGAGGAATGCGTAATAATTCTGCAGCGCCGTGGTGTTCAGGTCACCAAATGTAGCAAAAGTCGGAACAATGCTTGTATACGGCTTAACAGGCTCACCGGGGAAGGGCAGCCAATGCATATCTGCGGGCACTGTGATACGGGACATATCGCAGAAGGAACTGTAATCATAGGTCATAGTCATGGGATACCACTTGATCTCCGGAGTGTTTTCATAGGCTGCCATATACTCGCGGAAAGCCTCTTCGGTCACAGAGGTGTTCTCCCTGTCCACCCACTCGCCGTTCACTAAATCACGGAGGATATAGCAGGAACGGGTGCCCTCATAGATGTGGTAGATGCTGTATCCCAGCGACAGCGACTCCATGCCGTTTTCTGCCGAAAAGGACTTTAATGTGTAGCCGGTTGTGGATTCTGTGGATGATGTGTCGTTTGAATTACTGTCAATACCGTTATAGCCTGCGTGCATTTCACGAATGCCCACGTCGTCGATATACAGCCTGCCGTTTTCCCAGAACAACACAAGGTACTCGTGATAGGTTTTGATAGCAAGCTCCTGAACTCCGTCGGAGCCAAAATCATAAAATGCAAACTCATCGTGAGTCTTGGCATACATAATCTCAAATGTCTCAGTGAGGGTCAGTTCCCGTGTGTCACCCACCAAACGCGCCTTGCCGTTGTTTTTTAGAAAATCATAGTACGCCTGCAAAGCCTGTTCGTTGTCGGGGTGACGGTAGACGGGTACATATTTTGGGTCTTCCGGCGGCCGGGTGTCATCGGGTTTTGTATTGTCTGCGGGGTCGTTGTTATCAGGGGAGTTGTCCTTGTTATTATCCCGCGCAGGGGGTGCGGGAGTATCGGAGATCACGGGATCATAGGGCTTTTTGGTATCGTCGGGGGTCTGGGTGTCGTTTATCTGTGAACTGTCGGGAGTTATATCGTCAGGCTTGCCGCGAAGCAGAGCACCGGTCACAAGTATACCGGCACACAAAACCAATCCAACAGTAACATACAAGCTCTTTTTCATATTTTGCTCCTTTCTTTGGGTGGGCGGGTTCTTATACTCGCATTATACAATATGTTTTTTCAAAATGCGATTACAAAATGGTAACAAAATGCCCTTTTTTGGGGCGTTTTGGTTACAAATTGTTACTTTTTGGGATTTTTTTGTATTTTTTCTCTTTTGCCGCATCAATCGGCAAACCACACCCTCTGTTTCGTCTGCGCACTATGTTAAGCACACCACAAAGAAGAAAACTGACCTCGCTTTCTGTCAGAAAGCGAGGTCAGCTTTATGGTTTTGGCGTATGCTTCGTTTTTTAGGGTGATACAGAGCGGTGGCTGCAGGGGATTTATCTCACCAGCATCATGATTCCCGTGAGAATAATCAGGAAGCCGAAATTGAACAGGGAGAACAGCATCAGGTATTTTTTTGCGCCGCGGGGGTTGTGTGCGGTGTATTCGCGGAATGTGATCAGGCTTGCCAGCGATGCTATCAGTGTGCCTGCGCCGCCGATGTTGACACCCCACAGCAGCTCACGGTAGTTGAGGGTGAAGCGGGAGAGCAGCACGGCAGAGGGCACGTTGCTGATGACCTGACAGGACATGGCGCTGAACAGCAGGGTGTTTTTCTGCAGCAGGGAGGACAGAAGCTGGCTGACTGCGGGGATGCGGGACATATTTCCGGCAAAGATGAAGAAGAACACAAAGGTCAACAGCAGGCCGTAATCCACGCCCCACACGGCTTTGCGGTCGAGTACCAGCAAAAACGCCAGTATGACGAGCAGACCTATGAGATAGGGCATCACTCTGAACACGATGAGGATGGACAGAGCAAAGAGCACGAGATAGACGGCGGTGCGGGATTTGGGGAGCTGTTCTTCCACTCGGGACATATCGATCTCGATTTTGTCTTTTCGCACAAAGAAACAGCAGCCGACTATCAGCACCATGGCGGCGGCAAAAGGCAGTGCCATAATGCCCATAAACTCGCCCGAGGGGATCTTGAAGAAGCTGTACAGATAGAGGTTCTGGGGGTTGCCGAAGGGGGTCAGCATACCGCCCAGATTGGCGGCGATGTTCTGCATAATAAAGCAGAATGCCATATAGTCCTGCCTGTGTGTGACGGTCAGCGAGTAGTAGCCCAGGGGCAGGAATGTGATCAGCGCCATATCGTTGGCGATCAGCATTGAGCCGAAGTAGGTGATAAACACCAGCGCGGTTATCATGCCGCGCACAGTGCCGGTGGTCTTGACGATCTTCTGCGCCATCACCGAGAAGAAGCGGATGTTCTTGAGCGCGCCAACCACCGCAAGAGTGGCAAACAGGCAGGCAAGGGTCTTGAAATCAAAATACCCGATATATTCTCCGTCGGGCGGCACTATGCAGGCGGTGATGCA
Source organism: Oscillospiraceae bacterium (assembly GCA_045658985.1). Classification (GTDB taxonomy): domain Bacteria; phylum Bacillota; class Clostridia; order Oscillospirales; family Butyricicoccaceae; genus RGIG3513. The sequence continues at coordinate 37,884 of JAZOWC010000004.1, read as the reverse complement.
GGCCAGAGCAAAGGCTATGAGCACCACGGCGTTCTTTGATGCAAACCGCAGGAACTTTTTGAGCAGACTCGGCTCTGCGGCGGCAGCGGAGACTTTATTTTCGTCCATGTATATCATCCTCAACACAAAATCGCTCACATTATACTCCAAACGCGCTCACAATGCAAGCAAAAACCGCTTTGAGAGGGGACTCAAAGCGGTTGGGGTTGTTTATTGCTCGGCGGGTTTTTCCAGTTTGAACTTTTTCCACGAGGTAAGCCCGATTGTGAGCGAGAGCAGAGCGGCCAGCGAACCGACAGAGACAAGTATGACCGTGACCGCAGTCCATCCCCAATTCTGCGCTATCACGCCGAAGCTGCCGTTGGCCACAAATATGCCAAAGCTTGCCATACCGTTGAGTATGCCGCTGACCGTGGCGCTGCAGCGGTATTTTTCGTAAGCGGAGGAGGTGCGCACGTTGAGGTTGCCTATGGCATAGGTGAAGGTGGTGGTGACCATCACCGACATCAGCATGCTCCACATAGGGCCTCTGCCGATAAAGAGCAGCACCACGTAGAATGGGATGCATATAAACAGATAGGAGCTCTCGCACAAAAGCTCGTTTTTGATCCTGCGGAATGCATATATGACGGCAAAGGAGCCTGCGATATTGACCACATAGGTGATGGCGGTCTGCATGCTTGCCCATGTAGCCGAGATATCGTAGCTCTCCATCATCATGGTGGGCACCCATGATTTGACGCCGATGCTGAGCATATTGATGATCATATTGACGATCATTATCACGGGCAGACCGCTGCGCAGGAATATGGGCAAAAACGCAGGACGCGAGCCGACCTGTGCCGCCTTTTTGCCGATAACAGGCTCGGGCATGAGGGGCGCGGCGGTGAGTTTTTCGGTGATGAGCCACATTATGAGCACACCCAGCAAAATAGCGGTGTTCATCCCAAACAGACCTGCCCAGCCCAGCCACTCAAGAACGGGAGTGGCCACAAGATAGCTGAGTATGCCGCCCGTGCCGATGCACATACCCACAAGCACGCTTGCGGTCTTGCGGTGTTTGGGGGAGACGACGCCGGCAACGATCTTGACAAGTCCGGGCCAGATACCGAACTGTATGATTCCGCACAGACTCCACAGCACCAGCACTACCTCAAATCGGGTAGTAAAGCACAGAGCCAGATTGATGAGCATTGAGCCCAGCACGCCTATGCTGATGACCTTGTAGGGGGAGATGCGGTCGGAGACAACGCCGCCGATTATCTGACCTACCGAATATATGAGATAGAAGCAGGCCGAGATCAGGCCCGACTTGGCTTTTGTAAATATGCCTTCTTTGACGATATAAGCTATGGATGCGGTGTAGTTCGACTTGGTCATACACACCAGCACGTACATCAGCAGGGCGGAGACAAGCAGGAAGAGGCTGAGTTTTTCTGTTTTTGCGGCGGTTCTCATGGTTATTCCCTCGGTTTCTGCGGATTTGCGATTTTTGCGGCTGCTCCCGACGCAACCCGTTGAAATCATAATACAAACGCCTCAAAAAAGCAAGAGCATATATCCGGCTGTGATTGACTTTTTTGGCGGGGTTGGTATAATAATCATTATAGGGTATGTTGGCCTTTGGCTGAAAGAGAGGCACAAAAATGACAGATTTCAACAAACTTAATATACAGATCAAACCTGCCGACGAGGGCGCAATGCAGGCATCCAAAGCCCATTGGGACGGCATTGCCAAGCCTCTCGACGGTTTGGGCAGGCTGGAGCAGGCGGTGACAAAGATCGCCGCGCTGGGAGACAGTGCCCACGTGGATATAAGCAAGCGCGCGGTTGTGGTGTTCTGCGCCGACAACGGTGTGGTAGCCGAGGGTGTCACACAGACGGACGCTTCTGTCACCGCCACCATGGCAGGCCAGATCAGAGACCACCGTTCCTCTGTTTGCCTGATGGCACGTACGGCAGGTGCAGACGTGTTTGCCCACGATATGGGTATGCTGACGCGCGTTGAGGGAGTGCCCGGCTGTCATATTGCCGACGGTACGGGCAATATTGCCGCAGAGCCTGCCATGAGTCGTGAGCAGGCCTGCGAGGCTATAGAATACGGCATTGAGCTTGTACGCAAATACGCCGCAGAGGGCTACAATATTCTGGTCACGGGCGAGATGGGCATAGGCAACACCACCACCTCGGGTGCGGTGGCCTCGGTGCTCCTCAATATGCCCGTTGAGACGGTCACGGGCAGAGGCGCGGGACTGTCGGACGAGGGACTGGTGCGCAAAATCTCTGCCATCCGCCGCGCCATAGAGGTCAACTGCCCCGACCCCACGGATGGGCTGGACGTACTGAGCAAGCTGGGCGGCTTTGATATGGCGGGTATGACGGGTATGTTCATAGGCGGTGCGCTCTGCCGTGTGCCCGTGGTGGTGGACGGACTGATCTCGTCGGTGGCCGCTCTTGTTGCCGCCCGTCTGTGCCCCTCCTGCCGCTGTGCCATGATAGCCAGCCATACCTCAAAGGAGCCTGCGGCGCAGGCCATACTGGACGAGCTGGGCCTCGAGCCTGTCATATACGCAAATATGAAGCTTGGCGAAGGCACGGGCGGCGTGTGTATGCTGCCTCTGCTGGATATGGCGCTGAGCGTGTACAACGGCTCGGCGGCCTTTGCGGACACGGGCATCGAGCAGTACAGCCAGCTTGGAGGAGAGAGCAAATGATAATCCTGCTCACGGGCGGCTCGGCCTGCGGCAAGAGCCACTATGCCGAGGAACTGTGTCTCAGCCTGCCTATGCCCAGATATTATATCGCGGCTATGATGCCTTTTGGCGACGGCAGCGAGCAGAAGATCGAAAAACACCGCAGGATGCGTGCGGGCAAGGGTTTTGAGACCTTTGAGCGGTACCGCGACCTGGGGGGACTCACTCTGCCCTCTCGGGGCACGGCGCTGCTCGAGTGCGTATGCAACCTGACGGCCAACGAGATGTTCGACGAGCAGGGCAATATGAGCGACCCCTATGACCGCGTGATGGAGGGGATAGAGTCGCTGTGCAGGCAATGCGATGACTTGATCATTGTCACCAATGACGTGGGCAGCGACAGTGGGGAATATACCCCCGAGACCCGCCGCTATATCGAGGTGCTGGGCCGCATCAACGCCGCTCTGGCACAGAAGGCAGACAGGGTGTTCGAGCTTGTTTGCGGAATCCCCCTCCCGCTGAAAGGTGAGGTAATTATATGAAGGATATTTTCAGATCGGTCGCCATGGCCTTTTCCATGTTTTCGTCCATTCCCACGCCCCGTGTGGAGTGGAAGGACAGCAATATGAAATATATGCTCTGCGCCCTGCCTCTGGTAGGTGGGGTGATCGGAGCTGTGATGGTGCTGTGGTATGTGCTTTGTGACACTCTCAACGTGGGCAGGATACTGTATGCCGCGGGAATAGTGCTAATCCCCCTGCTTGTGTCGGGCGGAATACATCTTGACGGCTTCTGCGACACTGTTGACGCTCTGGCGAGCCACGCCCCTGCCGAAAAAAAGCGGCAGATCCTCAAAGACTCCCACGCAGGCGCCTTTGCGGCCATAGGCGTGGCGGCATATTTTGTTGCGCACTTTGCTCTGTGCGCCGAGGTGAGATTTACACTCACGGCGGCAGTTATGCTGGGTGTGCATCAGGTGTATGCCCGTGCATTGGGTGCGCTGGCAGGAACTCTGTTGCCCTCAAGCACAGGAGAGGGCCTGCTCTCTGCATTCAAGAACGCCGCCGCCAAAAAAGCCGCTGCGGTGCTGGTCTGCTGGTGCATAGTGTGCGCCGCGGCAATGACGGCGCTGAGCCTGCACGGCGGCATAGTGTGCGTGCTTTTGGGCATAGGCGGATTTGTGTATATCAAGATCATGAGCAGGCGGCAGTTCGGCGGTATGTCGGGCGATCTTGCGGGGTATATTATTACCCTTTTGCAGCCCGTGCTGGCTCTGGGATTTATTTTTGCGGAAAAGGTGGCGGCATTATGGTTCTGATAGTAGGCGGCGAAGGCTCGGGCAAGCGTACCTTTGCGCAGAGTATGGGTTATACCCCTGCCGAGATGGCAGACGGGGTGGTGGACTCACGTCCCGTTGTTTTTCATCTTGAGCGGATGGTGTTTGCTCATCCCGAGTGTATAGATGATCTGCTTGCTCAGCTTGTGCAGAAGGAAGTGGTCATCTGCAACGAGGTCGGCTCGGGTGTTATGCCCGTTGATTGGAAAGAGCGCGCAGGCAGAGAGGCCACCGGCAGACTGTGCGTGCGGCTTGCCAAGCAGGCCGAGTGCGTGGTGCGTATGGTCAGCGGCCTGCCCACAGTTATCAAAGGACAGCTGCCATGCAAATAATACTGATCCGCCACGGCAGCACCGAGGGCAATGCCCTCAGGCAGTATATCGGCACTACCGACGAGAGCCTGTCGGACGAAGGCCGCCAGCAGGCCGCCGCCGCAGGCGGAGACAGGACTGTCGGGCAGGTATGGGTGTCCTCGCGCAGACGAACCCGCGAGACGGCGCAGCTGCTGTTCCCCGAGGCGGAGATAACCGAGGTCAAAGCTCTGGACGAGATGGATTTTGGCGAGTTTGAGGGCAAAAACTACGCAGATCTGCAGTCTGACCCCCGATATACGCAGTGGGTGGAGGGCGGCTGCGTGGACGCCTGCCCCGGCGGCGAGAGCCGTGAGGAGTTTTCGCTCAGAGTGTGCGCGGCCTTTGAGGATATTGTGCACAAGCTGCACGCCCGCGGCGAAGAATCTGCCGCGTTCGTCGTCCACGGCGGCACGATAATGGCTGTAATGGCCCGATTTGCCCTGCCAAAGAAAGACTATTTTACCTATCAGCTCAAAAACTGCCGCGGATATGTCTGCGACTGCATTGTGGAGGAGGATGGCAGTATCAGCTTGACCATCCTTTCCCGCCGGAACTGAATAACAGCAAAAAGGTTCGCTGCACGCGAACCTTTTTGTATTATATCTTCAGCATCACACGGTTATGTCGGCGTAGATGTAGGGGACGGCTTTTTGCAGATCGTCTGGTGGGAGCTCCACCTGATAGCCGATCTTGCCTGCGCTGAACAGTATGGTGTCAAACAGCTGCGCCGTCTCGTGAAGGACGGTTTTAAACTGCTTTTTCATGCCGATGGGCGAGCAGCCGCCGTGGATATAGCCGGTCAGGGGCAGAAGCTCCTTGGATTTTATCATTGCGATGCTCTTGTCGCCCACGGCTTTTGCCGCCTTTTTCAGGTCGAGCTCGTAGGCCACGGGGATCATAAACACGTAGTGCTCGCCTTTTGCGCCCACGGTGACCAGAGTTTTGAACACCTGCTCGGGGTCCTGATTGAGCACCTGCGCCACCTCAACTCCGCTGATGGCGTCGGTGTCTGCGTAGGTGTGGTATTTGTAGTCTATTTTGAGGGCGTCGAGCACCCGCATTACGTTGGTTTTTTCGCTTGCCATAATCGGCCTCCTTGGGGACGGTTTTTTATCAGTATACAATTTTTGGTGCGCCAAATCAATACGGCCGCGGCAAAAACTGTTGCATAATCCCAAATAATGGGATATAATATATACCAAACAAGTCAAGAAAGGACAACCTATGCAATATATAATCTCATTTCTTGAGGGTGTAATAACCTTCATATCCCCCTGTCTGCTGCCCATGCTGCCGGTGTATATATCCTATTTTGCAGGCGGAGAGAGGGCCAAAACCTCCAAAACCCTGCTCAACTCTCTGGGATTCGTACTTGGATTCACCCTCGTGTTCATATGTATGGGCGCCTTTGCGGGTACGGTGGGCGCATTTTTGCAGAAATATACCACGGTTCTCAATATAGTCACGGGCGCGGTGGTTGTGTTTTTTGGCCTCAGCTTTCTGGGATTGTTTGAGCTGAGCGTATTCAGAGGCGTTGCTGGCTCGGGAGATATGTCCCACAGCGGATTTTTGCGCTCGGTACTGTTCGGCGTGGTGTTCTCGGTGGGTTGGACTCCCTGCGTGGGTGCGTTTTTGGGTTCGGCGCTGATGATGGCCTCCCAGCAGGGCACGGTGGCGGCAGGTGTTGTTATGCTGCTTGTGTATTCTGCGGGGCTTGGCCTGCCTTTTGTGCTCAGCGCACTGCTCATAGACAGGCTCAAAGCTGCCTTTGATTTTATCAAAAAACACTACGGCGTCATCAACAAAATCTGCGGCGGCCTGCTTGTGGCGGTAGGTATTCTGATGATGACGGGACTGCTTGGCAGGTATCTGTCATTTGTAAGCTGAGAGGTGAACGATATGAACGACAAGCTAAAACTCATTGTTATTCTGCTGGTGCTGGGTCTGCTGATTGCCTGCGCATATATCGCCTATCAGCTGCTTGCTGACGGCAACGCCCCCGACAGTCTGGCGGGGCAGGACAGCACTGCTAGCTATACCGCCCCCGATTTCAAGGTGGTGAGCCTCAGCGAGCAGGAGGTGTCCCTGTCGGATTTTAGAGGCAAGCCCGTGGTCATAAACTTCTGGGCAAGCTGGTGCCCGCCCTGCAAGCAGGAGCTGCCCGATTTTGACAGCGTGTACGCCGAGTATCGGGACAAGGTGGAGTTTATGATGGTCAACGTGACCGACGGCATGCAGGAGACCGAAAAATCCGCCCGCGACTATCTGTCGGGGCAGAGCTTTGGATTCCCCGTGTATCTCGACCTGCACAGACAGGGTGCATACGCATACGGGGTCAGCTCTCTGCCTGCCACATATTTTGTGGACGCAGACGGCAATCTTGTGACCTACGCCGTGGGTATGATAGACGCCGCCACTCTGAAAAAAGGCATCGGAATGATACTCAAATAACAAACAAAATACTCCCTGCCCAAGCATTGGGCAGGGAGTATTGATTTTTGTGCTTTATCAGTCGGCAAGTACACGGCTGCGCTCTATGGCAACAGTACCGGTACGGACTATCTCGATGATGCCCAGAGGCTTCATAACGTCGATGAATGCGTTGATCTTGGTGGGCTCGCCCGTTACCTCCACACAGAGGGTGTGGGGATTGTAGTCGATGATCTTGCCGCGGTAGATCTCGGTGGCCGCCATGACCTCGGGACGGTTGACGGGGGAGTTCTTGACCTTGATGAGCATCAGCTCACGCTCCACGCAGTCTTCTTTGGACAGTACGGCAACGTTCTTGACGTTGTGCAGCTTCTGCAGCTGATTGATAAGCTGCTCGCAGTGGTAATCCTCACCTCTGAGGGTGATGGTAATACGCGAAAAAGCATCGTCGTTGGTCATTCCGCTGGCGATGGAGTCGATATTGAAGGCCTTGCGCATGATCATACCCGAGATTCTCGCCAGAACACCGTATTTGTTCTCGACGTATACGCCTATTACAAACTTTTTCATTTGCCTTCCTCCTTGGTGGTGATAAGGTCGGACATGGAGCCTCCGGGAGGAACCATGGGCAGAACGAACTCATCCTGATCTATGGCAACTTCGATCAGAGAGGGGGCATTCTGGCTCAGCGAGCGCTCAAGTGCCTGTCTGAGGCCATCACAGTCGGATACCCTCTCACCGTGCATACCGAATGCATCGGCAAGCTTGACAAAATCGGTCTTGCGATCCAGCACCGTGTGGGAATAACGCTTGCCGTAGAACAGAGTCTGCCACTGGCGTACCATGCCCAGTACGCCGTTGTTGAGCAGGATGACGGTAACGGGCAGATTGTAGTAGGAGGCGGTGGCAAGCTCGTTGAGGTTCATACCAAAGCTTCCGTCGCCGGTGATCAGTATGCTCCGTGTGCCGCTGCCTACCTGAGCGCCGATAGCGGCACCCAGACCGTAGCCCATAGTGCCCAGACCGCCCGAGGAGGCGAACTTGCGCACCTTGTCAAACTTGAGGTACTGTGCGCTCCACATCTGATGCTGGCCTACGTCGGTGGCAACCACCGTGTCCTCGCTCTTGAGCTCGTTGATGACGTCAAACACCTGCGCGGGTGTCAGTCTGTCGCCTGCAAGCTTGGCGGCGTGAGCGGCGATGGCTTCTTCTTTGGCAACAAAGGACTTGACCTGCTCGCGCCACTCGGGCTTCTTGTCGGCTTTGACAGCCTTGAGGATTTCACACAGAGAGTGCTTGAGGTCGCCGATGAGAGCCGAATCCACCGAGATGTTCTTGTTGATCTCCGAGCGGTCGCAGTCGAGCTGGATGATCTTTGCGTCCTTGCAGTAGGTGGAGGTGTTGCCGGTGGCGCGGTCGCTGAAACGCACGCCGATGCCGATGACCAGATCGGCATTGCTGTTGGCAACCGAGGATGCATAGTGTCCGTGCATACCCTCCATACCCAAGAATCTCTCGTGGTCGGTGGGGATGGCCGACAGACCCATGAGGGTACAGCCCATGTATGCGTCGATAGTCTCGGCAAGCTCCATGATCTCGCTGCCTACGTCGGCGCTGACTGCGCCGCCGCCTACGTAGATGTAGGGCTTTTTGCAGCTGTTTATGAGCTTGACTGCCTCGGCGATAGCCTCGTCGGAGGCTTTGGCCTGCTCAAATGCCTCTACCACGCCCTGAGGCTCAAACTCGCAGAGTGCGGCCTGAATATCCTTGGGCACGTCCACCAGTACGGGGCCGGGGCGGCCGGATTTGGCTATTTTGAATGCCTCACGGATGGTGTCGGCAAGCTCGCTCACGTCGGTGACAAAATAGTTGTGCTTGGTAATAGGCAGGGTAACACCGGTGATGTTGATCTCCTGAAAGCTATCCTTGCCGATCAGATTGCGAGACACGTTGCCCGTGATGGCAACCATGGGGATGGAGTCCAGCATAGCGGTGGCGATACCGGTTACCAGATTGGTAGCGCCCGGGCCCGAGGTGGCTATGACAACGCCAACCTTGCCAGTTGCGCGGGCGTAGCCGTCTGCGGCGTGAGACGCACCCTGCTCGTGAGCGGTGAGATAGTGATTGATGCGGTCACTGGCTTTGTACAGCTCGTCGTATATGTTGAGCACCTGACCGCCGGGGTAGCCGAACACGTCGGTCACGCCCTGCTCGATAAGTGTCTCGATCACGATTTGTGCGCCTGAGATTTTTTTGGTGTCCATAATAGGTCCTCCTTTGCAATTAGGGGCCAAAAATTAAAAAAACTTCCGCCTCCTCCAAAGAGACGAAAGCCCTGAGTCTTCCGCGGTACCACTCTTTTTCCTCCCTGTGACAGAAGGCACTCCGGATGCCTGCACATCCTGACTCTGTAACGGGAGTACCCGTCTGAGCTTATTCTCCGCACTGCGGATTTCGACCCGGCCGCTCCATGGTGATTTTGGCGCACATCCCCGATGTCTCACACCGACCGACATCTCTCTGGACGGGAGATTGATGCGTTACTCTTCCATATCTCAGCGTTTGATATAGTTTTTTTATATTATAGTATGTGTTTGACGGTTTGTCAATTAAAAGTCGGCAAAGAAAAGGTATTTTGGGGTTGAAAAAGGCCGAAAAGGGGAGTACAATATGGATATTATCACCAAACGGGAGGGAAAAGAATGAAAAAGTTTGCACTGGTACTGGTTCTGGCTATGGCTCTGCTTATGACCGCTGCCTGCGGCAAAGAGTGTGATCTCTGCGGCGAAAAGGGCAGAGGCGAGACCAAAGAGTTCCTGGGCAAAGAAGTCTTTGTCTGCAAAGAATGCCTCGACAAGCAGGAAGACCTCAGCAACGCTATCGGCAATCTGTTCAACTAATCCTATACTCAAAAAGCTCCTGCCCTGCGGCAGGAGCTTTTTTCATTTGTATTCAGCCCAGCAGGAAATCGGACACCAGCATCAGGCAGAAGCCGCAGAGGAGTGCAAACGTAGCACCCTTTTCGCTGCCGTGAGCGTGGGTCTCGGGGATCATTTCGTCGCTGATGACGTAGAGCATGGTGCCGCCCGCAAATGCAAGAGCAAAGGGCAGCACGGCCTCGGCGATGTTGACGGCAAAATACCCGATGAACGTGCCCACCACCTCCACCACACCGGTGAGCGATGCGTAGAGGAAGGTCTTGCGGGGAGGGATGCCGGCAGACAGCATAGGCGCGATTATCACCATACCCTCGGGGATGTTCTGCAGAGCTATACCGCCGGCTATCATCATGGCCTGACCTATGTCGCCCGAGCCGAAACCCACACCCGCCGCGATGCCTTCGGGCAGGTTGTGTATGGCGATAGCGGTAACAAAGAGCATGATTTTAGCTGCGCGTGAGTCGGCGTGTTTTTCTTCCTGCCCGCCCTGCAGTCTGTGCAGATGGGGAATCAGTCTGTCGCAGAGGCTGAGGCAGACCGCGCCCGCAAATATACCTGCCACGGTAACTATGACGGCGCTCTTGCCGCCGTATTCCAGCGAGGGGATAATAAGCCCCAGTACGGCTGCCGACAGCATAACACCTGCCGCAAAGGACAGAATTATATCGGAGAAACGGTGGGACGCCTTTTTGAACAAAAATCCGATAACGGCGCCGATCAACGTAGCACCGCCCACGCCTGCGGCGGTCAATAATACAAGCTGCATATATGTGCTCCTCTCATAGGGATGAGACGATTATACCACATTTGATGGCTGTTGTGGTATTTTTGGGGCAAAAAAACGCCGCCGACTGCAAACGCAGGCTCGGCGGCGGATCCTTTGCTTAATCAGGAAAAAATATTGATGAATACGGTCAGAACACCGCTGTTGACAAAGTCAACAAACAGACTGCCGACCAGAGGCACGACAAAGAACGCGCGGGGTGCAGGGCCGTACACGTCGGTGATGGCCTGCATATTTGCGATGGCGTTGGGGGTAGCACCCATACCGAAGCCGCAGGCGGCAGAGGACATAACGGCGGCTTCGTAGTTGCGGCCCATCACGTTGTATACCAGATAGTAGGCAAACAGAGCCATGATAATTGTCTGTGCAAGCAGGATAACGATCATGGGCAGAGCCAGATTTGCCAGCTCCCACAGTCTCAGGCTCATCAGCGCCATTGCCAGATAGAGGGTCAGGCAGGCATTGCCCAGCATGCTGACGATATCCTCAACAATGGTGAGCTTGCCGGTGGTGTCGGACAGATTGCGGAGCAGAGCGGCAGCCAGCATAGCACCGATGTAGGAGGGGAAGGTTACACCGGTCTTCTGGATCAGGGTGGAGATCACACTGCCGATGCCCGCGGCAACGAACAGAATGAAGAATGCCTTCATAAATTCCTCGGCGGAATGGGGCTTTTCGCTTCTGTCGCCGTATTCCTCGGTCTGGGTGGCAACGTTCTCGGCCACCAGATTGTGCTTGCGTACACGGCGCTTTGCCACAGGGCCGCCGATGATACCGCCGATGATCAGGCCGAATGTAGCAACCGCGATGGATACGGTAGCCGCGCCGGATACACCGAACTGCTGCTCAAGCATGGGGCCGAATGCGCCCGAGGTGCCGTGACCGCCCACCAGAGGGATAGAGCCGACACACAGACCCATGAGAGGATCGAGGCCCAGCAGGCTGGCCAGAGATACGCCGACAAGATTCTGCACTACGATAAGCACCGAGGCCACGATCAAAAACAGCAGAACCTGCACGCCGCCCTTTTTGAGCAGCTTGAAGCTTGCCGTATAGCCGACGCTGGTAAAGAACAGGGTCATAAAGATGTTCTGCAGGGTAGTGTCGGTAACAACGGTCATGGTATCGGTCAGGTTGAGGCCCAGAGTCAGCAGGGCAAACAGAATACCGCCGATGACGGATGCGGGGATGCAGTATTTGTTGAAGAAGTCGATCTTCTTCTTGACAAAGCTGCCCAGCGCATAGACGAATACTGCCACCGCGGCAGTCTGATAGATGTCGAGGTTGAGGGTCATTGTTGTCACTCCTGTTTGTATGTTTTTTATTTATAATAACGTCACAAAACTTGTATAGTATATCACATATCTGCAAAAAAATCAATGCGCAGAACGCGTTTTATTGCATTCTGCGCACAAAATGTGGATAAAAATACAGATTTTTCAGAGTATCGGGTATTTTTTGAAGCTGCCGCCCGACAGCGAGCAAACTTCGCGGAATCCCAGATCAAACAGCATCCTGCGGGTATCCTCAAAGGCGCAGTCGAGAGTGGAGACGCTGTGACTGTCCGATGAGAGGATGATGGGGGCGTTTTCTTTTTTGAGCGCCTGCAGCAGATTGAGGGCAGGGTAGGGGCTTGTGCGTACGCCGCGGCTGATAGCACCCGTGTTGATCTCAAAAATACAGCCGGAGGAGGCGGCGCGGGTGATGAATGCTTCGGCGAGGGCGTTGTATGCGGAGTTTTTGAGGAAGATACTTTCGCCCAGCTCGTCAAACTTGGTTATCAGGTCAAAATGTCCCACTATATCAGGCTTGCGGGAGAGGATATAGTCACAGAAGTATCCGTAGTAATTTTCGGCAAGCTTCATAGGATCCCCGCCGAAAAGTCCGAGGCAGGTGCTGAAATACTCGGCACCCGAGTCAATGGCGTAGTATTGATCCTGCACCTTTGCATAGTGGCAGGAGCCGATTATGTAGTCGTATTTACTGCGGTCACAGAGGCAGTATGCGTCCTCCTCCAGACCCAGATATATCTCGATGCGGTCTTTGTATTTGTCCTTGAGACGGTTGATCTCGCTGATGTAGCCGGGCATATCCTTGATGCAGTAGCTCAGATCAAAATCGGTGTAGCCGTGACCCGAAAATCCCAGCGCGTCAAAGCCTTTTTCTATAGCGGAGAGCACCATCTCCTCGGCGGTATTGCCGCCGTCGCAGAAGGTGGTATGAGTGTGAAAATTGGACAGCATAAAAACAGCTCCTTCCTGCTTTTTCATAGGGTCATTATACTCTAATATGCCTTCGATTGCAAACAAAAAACAAGGTCGGACCTGTGTCCGACCCTGCTTTATATGTTCAGTTTTTCTTTTCTCTGATTTTGAGGATACGGAGTATTGCGGGGCTGATGATGACGTTTGCCAGCAGCTCAAACACAAAGTTCAGGCCCACGAACGCAACGATCAGGTAGCCGCCCAGAGACATGCCCTCGTCTGCGGCGCCGCTTCGGAGGAAATCCATAAAGAATGTGAGACAGCCGCCGATGAATATGCCGGTGTTGACCACGGGTGCAACCACAGCCGCTGCCATAACGGCCAGATAGCGGTTCTTGTTCTTGAGCAGGTTATACACGAGACCTGCACACAGACCTGCCATAAAGCCCTTGACCATAACGGTGATTACGGTGCCGGGGATGCTCATTCCGAACCAGAATGCTGCATCGGGGGTGGCAAAGAATACCAGACCGGAAACAGCGCCCAGCCAGCCGCCCCACATAGGGCCGCACAGTGCCGAGCCCAGTACGACGGGGATGAGGGTCAGGGAGATGGATGCCAGACCGCCGATCTTGACGAATCCGCCAAAATAGGCCAGTACGGCGACGATTGCTGTGAGCAGTGCCATAAGCGCAAGCTTTTCGGTCTGCTCTCTCTGCTTGGTTTTTGCGCGCATAAAAAATCCTCCTTGCTGTCGTCCGCATATAGCGGTACAACGCATAAAAATATTTATATTATCCGCTCCGGGCGGTAATATACGGGGCAGGTATGGGGCATATTATCCGCTCTGTGCGGCAATATACTCCCTCGGCGCGTGTTCAGTTTTTGTTCTTGTGGTAGAGTATGTTGAGACCCTTGAGCACCAGATGCTCGTCTATGGATATACTGTGGCTGCACAGGGGGATAATGAGTCCTGCCAGTCCGCCGGTGGCATAGACCTTCAGCTCCTGACCGAACTCACGGTTGATGCGGTCGATCATACCGTCGATCATACTTGCGCTGCCGTAGAGCACGCCCGAACGCATACAGTCGGCGGTGTTCTTGCCGATGACGCTAGAGGGGACCTCGAGGCTGATCTTGGGCAGCTGCGCCGTGCCGTCGGCCAGCGCGTTGAGACCCATCAGCACACCGGGGATGATGGAAGTACCGATAAAAGCGCCCTTCTGATTGACCACGGTCATCTTGGTGGCCGTGCCCATATCGATTATCAGCGCGGGACTGCCGTAGATATAATGTGCGGCAACCGAGGCGGCTATCAGGTCTGCACCCACCGAAGAAGGGTTGTCACACTGTATGCCGATGCCGGTCTTGATACCCGGGCCTACAAAAACGGGGACTTTTTTGAATATAAACTCCACAGCCTTCTTGATGACCGCGTTGAGAGGGGGAACTACCGAGGAGATGACCGAGCCGTGTATGTCCTCGCGCCTGATGCCGTACAGAGTCAGCGCCTCAAGAATACGTACCGCGTACTCGTCCTCGGTCTTGGTGGAGTCGGTGGACAGACGGGAGACGAACTTGAGCTCGTCATTAACAAAGCCGCCCATAACGATGGTGCTGTTGCCGATGTCGATGGTAAGTATCATAGCCTGCCCGCCCTTTCTTTGGAGTATTTTCGCCTGTATTATATCAGCATAGGCACAAAAAAGCAATAGAGAGATGCTTTACCACAGGTCTTTTTCGGATATCTCGCCGATATCTCCGTCACGGAAGCCTGCACGCAGCAGATATGGCTCGGCATCAACGTGTTTGTCCGCGTAGGTGTTGTGCGAGTCGGAGCTGTAGGTCACGGGAATGCCCATCTCAAACAGCTCGCGCAAAAACTCGGCATACTGATTCTTGAACTTATCGCTGGCGTAGGGGGAACGGAAAAATCCGCCCGCGCACTCCACGTACTTGCCGTGCTCTTTGAGTGCAGCGCCGATGTCTGTGTTCATAGAGTGGGGTATGCGTGAAAAATCGTCGTACCATATATGCTTGCCGTGATACCACGGATGTCCCAGCACGGTAACACGCTCGTCGCAGGCCAGCCAAAGCTGCTGGCGGTACCACTCGCGGATATTCTCCTCCATATCGAGGGGCAGCTCTCTTGCTCCGGCGCAGTCTATCCGCCAGTGGCTGGCGCCGATGGCGTATCGAATGCCCAGAGCGGTAAGCTCGTCTTTGGTGGCGGGGAGATTGATGGGGTAGGGTGTGCCCGATTGAGGGCCCAGGTATCCTTCGCGGCTGCCGTGAAGAGCGATGTAGTCGTACATAGGCTGACTTATGGGCGTAAGCTCCACGCCGAGAACAAAGTTCGGATGAGTTTTTTGAAACTCGCTGACCTTTGCCGCCGAATCACGGATACATCCCCAATATTTTTCGTCATTGAAGTTGAGGTGATCGGTGATGCCTGCTTTGGTGAAACCGTATTTTTCGGCAGCCTCTGCAATCTCGCTGAGCGGCAGAGTAGAATCGTAGGACGCATCGCAATGAATGTGCCAGTCAGAATGAATTATCATATACAGCACCTCGCTTTGGGCCTCATTATATCACACAACCCGCCCCGCCGCAATATCTGCCTGACGGGAGATAAGATCCGAACGTCCAAATCACGCTGAAAGCGTGTATACCATCAATGCGAAGCATTGTATATCACCAACGGCTTGCCGTTGTATATCATCATTGCGAAAGAGGATACAGCCTGCGGCTGACGATATACACCTTTGGTGATGAGATACACGCTAAAGCGTGATGATATGCCATTGCTTTCGCAATGGATAAAAGGGTGCGCCTCTGCCTGACCCGCAACCACGCAAAAAAAGACACCCGAGTGGGTGTCTTTTCGCGTGGCAGCGGATCAAGGATTCGAACCCTGACAAACAGATCCAGAATCTGTCGTGCTACCTTTACACAAATCCGCTATGCTATTTACTTGACGCACTAACTATTATACCCGTTTTGACGCAAATGTCAATAGTTTTTTGCAATAAATTTCAAAAAATATTCTCTCCCAAAAATCACCTTATTTATATATACAAAACCCCGCCGATTTGTGTTAAAATATACAGAATAGGAGTTGATATATATGAAACTGCTTGCAATAGACGGAAACAGCCTCATCAACCGCGCATTCTACGGCGTGCGTCCTTTGACCTCGCCAAAGGGTGTGCCCACCAATGCTGTTTACGGTTTTCTCAATATGTACCTCAAGCTGCTGGACGACCACAAGCCCGACTGCGTGTGCGTCTGCTTTGACGTCCATGCCAAGACCTTCAGACATATAGAGTACGAGCTTTACAAGGCTCAGCGCAAGCCTATGCCCGAGGAGCTTCGCACCCAGATGCCCATAATCAAGAATCTGCTTGACTATATGGGCGTTCCCAGACTTGAGGCGGAGGGCTTTGAGGCCGACGATCTGCTGGGCACCCTTGCCCGCCGCTGCCGCGAGAGCGAGATGGATTGCGTTATCGTTACGGGCGACCGCGACAGCCTGCAGTTTATCGCTCAGGGCGCACGTGTTGCGCTGGTCACCACCAGAATGGGCACCACCTCCACCGAGGTCTATGACGAGCAGCTCTTTGCTTCCAAATACTGCGGACTCACCCCCGACAAAATCGTCGATCTCAAGGCCATTATGGGGGATTCCTCCGACAATATCCCCGGCGTGAAAGGCATCGGAGAAAAGGGCGCCATGAACCTGCTCTGCGCCTTTGGCAGTCTTGACAATATCTACGCCAATATAGACGACCCATCCATTACCGCAGGCACCCGCAAAAAACTCACCGAGGGCAAAGATCAGGCATACCTCAGCTATTGGCTGGCTTCCGGCTGTCTGGAAGCTCCCGTGCCCGTCTCTCCCGACAAGCTGAGGCCCCTGGGCGTGGACAACGACTGTCTGTTTGACCTGCTCACCGAGCTTGGCCTGACCAGTATTATCAGACGTATGCGCCTGACGCCATCTCAGACGGCGCGTGAGATACACACATTCAGTATGCCCGAGGTGGTGCGTGTCAGCGCGGGTGAGACGGTGCTGGCCCTTGCAGACGGGCTGGACTCTCCCGCCGCGCTGGTGGTCAACAAATCATTCACCGCAGGCGCACTCTGCACCGATGAGGCCTGCTACCTGTTCTCCGCAATGCAGACGGGAGATATATTCCCGCAGCTGTTTGAGGCGCTGGCGGACAAAGACGTGTCGGTCAATGACAGCAAGACCCTGCTCTCAAAGCTGCTGCACGAACACATCCCCCTGCCCAATATCACCTTTGACAGTGCGCTGGCAGGCTATCTGCTCGACCCGCTGTCTGGGGATTACAGCACAAAAACTCTGGCTCTGCGGTATCTGGATACCCCTCTGCCCGACCCTCTGTTTGACAATGAGGACGCATTCGACCTGCTGGGCGGCGGGGATGAGGCATTCCGTGCGCTGGCGTTTTATGCCGCCACCGAGTTTGCCCTCAGATCGGCTCTGCTCTGCGAGCTGGACAAAGTCAATATGCGCTCTCTGCTCTTTGATATGGAGCTGCCCCTTTCCCGTGTTCTTGCACACATGGAGAACGACGGCGTAGGTCTGGACAGAGACCACCTGATCGCTTTTGGCGAGAGCATTTCGGGGGATATTGAGCGGCTTGAGCAGGAGATATACAGTCACGCGGGGGAGACCTTCAATATAGCATCCCCCAAGCAGCTCAGCGAGATACTCTACGACAAGCTGGCCCTTTCTCCCGGCAAAAAGAACCGCACAGGCCACACCACCAACGCCGAAACTCTGGAAAAACTCCGCCATATGCATCCCATCGTCAACTGCATCCTCGACTACCGCAAGCTGACCAAGCTCAAGTCCACCTACGTGGAGGGCCTGCTCAAAGCCGTCAGACCCGACGGACGTGTGTACGGCAAGTTCAATCAGACGGTCACCGCCACCGGCAGACTGTCCAGCACCGAACCCAACCTGCAGAATATCCCCATCAGGCAGGAGCTTGGCGCCGAGATCCGCAAAAGCTTTGTGCCCCGCGACGGCTGGGTGCTGGTGGACGCCGACTACAGCCAGATAGAACTGCGTCTGCTTGCCCATATCGCAGATGACAAGGCTATGATAGAGGCCTTTGGCAGTGGTGAGGATATACACCGAGCCACCGCAAGTCAGGTGTTCTCTCTGCCTCTGTCCGAGGTCACTCCTCAGCTGCGTTCCAGAGCAAAAGCCGTCAACTTCGGCATAGTCTACGGCATATCCGCATACTCGCTCAGCGAGGATATCGGCGTCTCGGTCAAAGAAGCTCAGGGCTATATCGATGCATATCTCAGCCACTACAGCGGCGTGAGAGAATATATGGACAATATCAAGGAGCAGGCACAGCGCGACGGCTACGTGTCAACCGTTTACGGCCGACGCAGATACCTGCCCGAACTCAAATCCACCAATTTCAACGTGCGTTCTTTCGGTCAGCGGGTGGCGCTCAACGCACCCATTCAGGGCACTGCCGCCGATATTATCAAGATTGCTATGATCAGAGTCTTTGACAGACTCAAAGCAGAAAACCTCCGCGCAAGGCTCATTTTGCAGGTGCACGACGAACTGATCGTTGAGTGCCCCCGTGATGAGGTGGAGCAGGTAAAAACTCTGCTCTATCAGGAGATGGAAAACGCCTGCACCCTCAGCGTAAAGCTGATCGCGGAGGTCAGCGTGGGAGAAAACTGGTATGATGCAAAAAAATAATCTTACAATAACCGCCCTCTGCCCCGAGCACGTGCATCAGATGGCCGAGATAGAAAAACTCTGTTTTTCAGAGCCGTGGAGCGAGGACACCATTCGTGACGAGCTGGACACGCCCTTGTCCAGATACTTCGTATGTCTGGACGGAGACCGTGTGCTGGGCTATATCGGCACGCGGATATTGCTGGATCAGTGCGATATCACCAATATTGCCGTTCATCCCGATGCCCGACGGGGCGGCATAGCCACTCTGCTCCTTGAGGAACTTGAGCGCACGGTGCGCCCTATGGGCGTTGAGGTGCTCTATCTTGAGGTGCGCGAGGGCAACACTCCTGCACGCAGTTTCTACGAAAAAAGCCGCTTCGTACCCGTGGGCAGACGCAAGAACTACTACAGCCTGCCCACCGAAGACGCAATACTGATGACCAAGACTCTGGAGGATTGATTATGCTTATACTGGCTATAGAAAGCTCCTGCGACGAGACCGCCGCCGCCATAAGCCGCGACGGCCGCGAGATACTGGCCGACGTTATATACTCTCAGGCCGATATGCACGCCGAGTACGGCGGCGTCGTGCCCGAGATAGCATCACGCAAGCATATCGAAAAGGTCAGCCTCGTTGTGGAGCAGGCGCTCAAACAGGCAGGCATCAAAGCCAGTGAGCTGGATGCCGTAGCCGCCACCTGCGCTCCCGGCCTGATCGGCGCGCTGCTGGTGGGCGCAAATTTCGGCAAAGCCGCCGCTTTGTCGCTGGGCAAGCC
Source organism: Oscillospiraceae bacterium (assembly GCA_045658985.1). Taxonomy (GTDB): domain Bacteria; phylum Bacillota; class Clostridia; order Oscillospirales; family Butyricicoccaceae; genus RGIG3513. The sequence continues at coordinate 18,632 of JAZOWC010000004.1, read as the reverse complement.
CTTTATCCCCGTGCATCATATCCGCGGACATATCGCCGCCAACTATATCGCATTCCCCGAGCTTGAGCCGCCCTTTACCGCGCTGGTGGCGTCGGGCGGACATACGGTAATCATCGACGTTGAGACGTATACCGATATGCAGGTGCTGGGCACCACACGCGACGATGCCGCAGGCGAGGCTTTTGACAAGACCGCCCGCATACTGGGTCTCGAGTACCCCGGCGGCGCCGCTATCGACCGTCTGAGTCGTCAGGGCGACCCCAAAAAATACAAGCTGCCCCGCGCTCAGGTGCAGGACAGCCCCTATGACTTCTCTTTCAGCGGTGTCAAGACCGCCGCCGTCAATCTGGTGCACAACGCCCGACAGAAGGGTGAGGAGATCAGCACCCCCGACCTTGCCGCCGCCATCTCCCATGCGGTGGCAGAGGCTATTGCGCCCCGCGTGGTGGCCTGCGCGCTGGAAAAGGGCCGCAAAACTGTGGTTGCCGCAGGCGGCGTAGCCGCAAACAGCACCCTCCGCGCCGCTTTGCAGAACCTCTGCGACAAGAACGGTCTCAAGCTGTGCCTGCCTCCTCTCAAGCTGTGCGGTGACAACGGCAGTATGATCGCCGCTCAGGCATATTACGAGTTTTTGGCGGGGAACACCTCCGACAGCTCGCAGAATTGCTATGCCACAATGCCCGCAGAGGAGAACGTCAGCGCCTGGACTCTGTAATAAGTTGCACAGGTCAACTTGTTTCTACACTTCGTAATAGCGCAAGCAAAAAGATTGCATAAATCTCACCGAATAATCCCCATTTTCCGCCGACATATCCACATGCGGGCAAAAAGTTATCCCGATTTCGGGGCATCAAAACTGCCAAACCCAATAGGATAAAGGGTTCTTTATGTGGATAACTATGTGGATAATGTGTAAAACTCTCCGTAATCACGCAAAAGTCATATTGAAAAAATGATGACATCCGCCCAAAACCGTGCATATACTGGCGTGAGGTGATACCGTTTGAATATCCGAGGAGGCAACATAACCATAGCCGAAATTATGCAGAATCCCGGCGGCAGAGCGATCATAAAACGCGAGTTTCCCCGCCTGATCGGCACGCCCATGTTCCGTATGGCGCAAAATATGACCCTCAGCCGTGTGGCATCCCACTGGGGGCATCACATAGGGCAGGCAAAGGTCAATGCATTGATAGAAGAATTGAAAAGAGTCTGAGTTGTTTTGGTTTTGCGCACCTTCCGCCCCTCTGCCGCATAACTCTCGGGTCGCCGTACAAACAGTACTGTCAACCCTCGCGTTATTTGCATATGGACGAAATCTGCACAAAACCTCCGCAGCTTTTCGGAAATCGAATCTTTCGAGTTTACGGCCCGCAATCCTTCGCTTGCCGTACTCTCCCCACAAAGCATCCGCTTTGCGGGGTCCCCTATCAATTTGTGCTCACGGGCGGAGTGAATCCGCCCTCCGCCTTGCGACGCACTCGCGTCGCTGAGGTACTGTCTGCGTTCGAGTTAGTTGTATATGAACGAAATCCCCGTTCCCCCTTGGCTCTCACTTTGGGAGAGCTGTCACCGCAGGTGACTGAGAGGGTCACCCTATGTCCCACAACCCGGCGATCTCAGTGGTGAGAAAAATCGCAAAACCATCCCAAAAAGTGTGAGATCAGCGCACAAAAGTTGTCTTTATGTATAGAGATGGCAAAAAACATCCTGCCCAAAAAGACAAGGAGGGACACTATGCGCAAAAAACTCATACCCATTCTCTGCCTGCTGGCCGCGACGGTGGCTTTGGTAGTGTGTATGCCCGACAGTCAGTCGGAATCCGATGTGCCGACAGTGTATAGCTCGCCCCACTTTGAGGGAGTTTCACGCAATACAGCAGAGCTGAAGAACGAGATAATCACAGCACGGCTGGCCGTGCGCAACGGCAAGCTGACACCTGACAGAGCAAAGTATTTTGAGCCTGCGATCAAAGCCGTTTTGCTGGATGTAGAGGAAGTAATCACACCTGCCGGGTTATACGATACAGACGAGCTTGTCATCGTTTATATCGACGGGATAACCGATGCCAAAGTGCAGGTTTTTGCACAGTGTTTTCCTTATAACAATTATCGTTTTGAGGATGGCACAGATTACACCCCGCGTTATACCAGAGACGTAGCCGATGAAATAGGCCGCGCGTGGAGAGCCGTGTTGGAAAACAAAAAAACACCCGAAACCAAAAAGTATTTTAAAAAGGACATCAAAGCTGTGTTGCAGGGTGTAACGGGATTTGCTCACAGCGCTAATTCCTTTGATTTCACTGCGCCCATCACGGTGGAAATGCTGGAACTCACCGATGAAAAGATAGAGATATTCAAAAAGTATTTTCCGTACGACTACTACATATTTAAAAAAGGCGGCTACGCGGTATTCTGATTTTTGACTTTCGATTGTCTTTATAAGGAGGATCGCCTATGAAAAAACTCATACCCCTGCTTCTGTGCGTGGTTTTTCTCTTGTCAGGCTGCCGTCTCGGTGGAACTGACCGAACGCCCGGGCTGCGATTTGAGGTCATAGAGTCCACCGTTACCTCAACGGGTCTGAAGTGTGTGGTAAAAAATACCGACAATCGCAAAGCCGTATGGTCCTACGGCGCAGCCTTCAGCATCGAAAAGCAGGATGAAAACGGCTGGACGCCGCAGAAGTTTATAACCCCCGAGCCGCCGCTGTGGATAATGATCATGTATTCGGTAAACAGCGGCAAAACTTCGAGGCAGCAGATAGACTGGACGCCTGTATACGGCGAGCTTTCACCGGGTGTGTACCGTATTGCAAAAGAGTTTACCCGCACCGAGGGCGACACAACCGAAAAACATACCTTCTACGCAAGCTTCACAATCAAATAAACGACAAAAAAGACCACCGACTCGCCCCGGTGGTCTTGATGTTTTTGCGTTTCTGCAGGAGCGCCGTTGCCTGCCAAAATGCAGGGGAGGGTCTCCGTGCCCTCCCGAGAACTTGATGCCTGCGTCCTGCATATTCCGAGCCGCTCTGTAGGGCGAGGTAGCGAAGCGGCGACGCGGTGTTGAATGACACCACGGTGTGGTGTCAGACCCGCTTTGTTCCCGAGCCGCAGCGAGAACTTGCTCCCGCCGCATTCGTGCACAGTATTGCTGTGACTACCCTCTAAAATCAAACAGATCTTTTGGTGATACTGCCAAAACCTCACAAAGCTTAAATAATATGTCAAGAGATACCCCAACTGTTGCCAACTCTATAGCGCTCATATGGCTGCGGTCGATATCCAAAAGCTCGGCAAGCTGCATCTGGGTATATCCGCGATCCTTGCGGTAGTAGGCAATGTTAAGACCCAACTTGCGGTAATTTTCTTTGTATTCCTTGTTCATACACTCACCTCAGTTAATAGTGTATGCAGTTTTTTAATAGGAATAAACCTTGTGTTACAAGCATTATGACTATTGACACAAGTCAAAGATGAGTGTATAATGCGATTGTGAGGTTAAAAACTTGAAAACATTAGGAAAGAGGAGTAGATAAGATGGCGGAATATCAGGTTACAGACAAAGGCAACGGAAAAATTGAGATCGAAGAAGCTCCCGGCTGCGGAAGCAAAATCTTTATGGTAGTATTCTGGTTTGTGGTAATTCTTATTTTAGCCAAATGTATGGCATGATGTGTCGACTGCAAGCAACTGAGCAAAACAACACCGGTCGGTTGGTATATCAACCGATCGGTGTACCATTTGCACGAGATAATATAATTTGTCGGCTGCAAAAATAAAACTGCCCGAGGGAAACCCTCGGGCAATAATATTTTATTCTTACAGAGCAGCCTTTGCCTTTTCTACCAGTGCGGTGAAAGCAGCAGCGTCGCTTACAGCGATCTCAGCCAGCATCTTGCGGTTGAGCTCGATGCCTGCCTTCTTCAGGCCGTTCATGAAACGGGAGTAGTTGATGCCGTTTGCAGCGCAAGCAGCGGAGATACGGGTGATCCACAGGCGGCGGAAGTCACGCTTCTTCAGCTTACGGCCTACGTATGCGTAGGACAGAGACTTCATAACCTGCTGGTTAGCCATCTTAAAGCGATTCTTCTTGGCACCCCAGTAGCCCTTGGCCAGCTTGATTATTTTCTTTCTTCTTTTGCGCGTCATCATTGCGCCTTTTACTCTTGCCATCTTAAATAACCCTCCTTAATCCTTAATTACATGTAGGGGATCAATCTCTTGATCTGTGCTACATTGGTCTGATCGGCGTAAGCAGCCTTACGCAGACCTCTCTTGCGCTTGGTGGTCATCTTGTTAAGGATGTGACGGCGGTTCATCTTTGCTCTTTTGACTTTGCCGCTCTTGGTAACGGAAAATCTTTTCTTTGCGCCGGAATGTGTCTTGATTTTCGGCATGGTTTTTGCTCCTTCCTTGTGTTAAAAGCCAAAGGCTTAATTTTACTGTTTTATTTCTTCGAGGGTGCCAGGAACATAAGCATCTGGCGGCCTTCCAGCTTGGCGGGCTTCTCTACTGTGCCGTACTCGGTCAGTGCGTCGGCAAAACGCTCCATAACGGCCAGACCGATGTCTGTGTGAGCCATCTCTCTGCCGCGGAAACGGATAGAGGCCTTGACCTTGTCGCCGCCGGTCAGGAACTTCTGGGCACTCTTGACCCTGACTTCAAAATCGTGAACGTCGATCTTAGCAGAAAGGCGGACTTCCTTGATGTCCACAACCTTCTGATTGCGGCGTGCTTCCTTCTCCTTCTTGGTCTGCTCGAAGCGGAACTTGCCGTAATCCATAACGCGGCAGACGGGGGGCTGAGCGGTGGGGGCGATCTTGACCAGATCGAGGCCGCGCTCGTCGGCTTTTGCCTGAGCGGTGGCGATGTCAACGATACCCAGCTGTGCGCCGTCGCTGTCAATAAGTCGGACTTCTTTGTCTAAGATCTCTTCGTTGATCTGATATTCCTGAGTGCTAATGTTAGAACACCTCCGTAAAAATCAAAAAAGGCGGTTTTTACATAAAAACCGTCTGCAATATAAGGAAGACGCAATGCGCCTTGTTTCCCTGATATTGACCTCTTCTCTATGGATTGAGGTGAGGACGGTCTAATGCCCTTCTTTGTTGTCTCCAAAAGTATAACAGATACCGGCTATTTTGTCAAGCATCAAACAGGGTATTACAAAAAATTATTTTAACTATGACAAACATGCGTTTGCTATCTGTTCCTGTATGTTATATAATGTATTTTGTCAATAATAAAGCTTTTTTTGACGGGAAGGGGATTTACATAAATGAACGGGATTTCGGCAATAATGCTTGTGTTTGCTCTGCTGGGCGCGTTGGACAGACTGTTCGGCAGCCGCTTTGGGCTGGGCAGGGAGTTTGAAAAAGGCTTTATGATATTCGGCAGCATAGCTCTGTCGATGATCGGTATGATCGTGCTTGCACCGGTCATTGCCGACCTGCTTGAGCCGGTGTTCGGTTTTATCTACAGAGTACTGCACATTGATCCCTCCATTATCCCCGCATCGCTGTTTGCATGCGATATGGGCGGCTCGTCGGTGGCGTACGAGGTGGCGAGAGACACAGCCGTGGGCAAGCTCAACGGAATGGTAGTGTCGTCCATGATGGGCTGCACGGTGTCTTTTACAATCCCCGTTGCTCTGACTATGGTAAAAAAAGACCTGCACAGAGAGCTGTTTTTGGGTATGGCCTGCGGTATTGCCGCCATCCCCGCAGGCTGCATCGTGTCGGGATTTATGCTGGGAGTCAAGCCTCTTGAGCTGCTGCTCGATATGCTGCCTCTGCTTGTTTTTTCGGCGATTATTGCCTGTGGTCTGATATTTGCTTCCGAGCTTACGGTGAAAATATTCAAGATCTTCGGTATATTCATCAAAACTCTCATTACAATAGGATTGATGCTCGGTATACTGGAGCATTTTGCAGGCGTCAGACTCCTTGACAATCTCGGCAGCATGGCCGAGGCGGGGCAGATCTGCTTCGGCGCGGTAGTGGTGCTTGCGGGCGCCTTCCCCCTTATGGCGGTGGTGTCCAGACTGCTCAGCCGCCCCCTCAGAGCGGTGGGCAAAGCCGCAGGCATCAGCGAGAGGGAGACTATGGGATTTTTGTCCACGCTGGTCACAAGCATCACCACCTATGAGAGCATGAACGGAATGGGCAAAAAAGGCGTGGTGCTCAACTCGGCATTCGCCGTGTCGGCGGCATTCGTGTTCGGCGGTCAGCTGGCATTCACCATGGCATTCGATTCTACGGCCGTGCCTGCGTTTATGGTGGGCAAGCTGGTCTCGGGCGTCGTCGGTCTGCTTGCGGCGGCCGCCTTTTGCCGCACAAAGTATAAAACCGAGCCGGGCCAATAAAAAATACTTGAATGAAGTAATAATTCCGTGATATTATAATAATATAGAAACATAAGCACACAAAGCAAAACGGAGGAAGTAAAAATGAGCGAAGAATACGGCAACGATTATGTTGTTCTCACCGATGAGAACGGCGTGGAAGTCGAACTTGAGCATCTGGATACAGTAGAATACAACGACAACATCTATATGGCATTCATCCCCGCCGAGATGAAGCTTGAGGAGAGCTATGAGCTCATCATCATGAAGGTCGAGAAAGAAGACGGCGAGGATATCCTTGTCACTCTGGACGATGAGGACGAACTGGATGAGATGTTCCAGATCTTCTCCGAGCGCCTTGAGGAGACCTTTGAGGACGAGAAGGAAGCCAAAAAAGAAGGCTATTAATTCACCGATATTTGCCTGACTGTCCCCCGACGGGGGATATGGATCGACTTTATTTAACCTACAAAGTGTTAAAAGGGACTGCGGAGTCTTCTCCCCATGTGCAGACCTCCGGCGCAAGCCGAAGTTGGGAGTACTGTAAAGGATAAGCAGCGGACCCACCTGCGAGAGCGGGTTATTTAACGTGATCCATGTTTCCCGTCGGGGGATAGCTTTAGCTATGTGCCGGAGCGGCGGTTTGCGCAGCAAACCCGTGCTCCGTCTGAGATTTTGGGAGGTATAGATATGTCAAAAGTTACGTGGGAGGGCGCAAGCCTGCTTGCTCCCGTACCCCCTGCATTGGTCTCCTGCGGCACGCTTGAGGCTCCCAACGTGCTGACAGCGGCGTGGACAGGCATAATATGCTCCAAGCCGCCCCGTACATACGTGTCCATCCGCCCCGAGCGGTACTCGCACGGCATCATAGAACAGCACAGAGAGTTTGTCATCAATCTGCCGGGCGCGTCGCTGGTGCGTGAGACCGATCTCTGCGGCGTCAAGTCGGGCAGAGACACCGACAAGTTCAAGCTCTGCAATCTGACACCCGAGGAGGGTGTCAAAGTCTCCGCCCCCTCCATAGCCCAGTGTCCCATCAGCCTTGAGTGCAAGGTGTTTGACATCAAACGTCTGGGCAGCCACGATATGTTTTTGGCCGACATAGTCGTCGTCAGGGTGGACGAGCAGTATCTGGACAGAACAGGCCGCCTGATGATCGAGCGGTGCAACCTGCTCAGCTACGCCCACGGCTCCTATTTTGCACCCGGCGAGGCGCTGGGTACCTTCGGATTTTCTGTACGAAAAAAGCCGACCGCAAAAAAACGGTCGGCCAAAAAGCCTCAGAAAACTCAAAAATCAAAATAATGCAGGGTTTTACAGAGGCCCAGCACAAACCGCTCAAGCTCGCTGCCCGACATGACCACCGTCTCGGTGATCACACCGGGATGCATGGCGATGCGTGCGGCGTCTTTGAGCACGCTGTCCAGCACGATCTCCACGCGGTTGTCTGAGTCGTTGATGGCGCTGAGCACGCCGACGCTGCCTTTTACCTGATCCAGCAGGCGCAGCAGCGCCTCGTCGCTTGCAAAGCACAGCCGTGCGGTGTGGAACTCATCGCGCATAGTTTTGAGATCGGCTTCTTTGTCGGCGGGCAGCATACACAGCAAAAACCGTGCCTCGTTGCGTGTGGTAATGAGCAGATTCTTGCACACCTTGCCGCCGTAATCCAGCCCCAGCGGCTTGCGGTCAAGTACGTTGTGTAACGGCGCGTGGGTGTGATGCTCATAGGCTATATTTGCATCGTTCAGAGCGTCTATGATTTTTTTGCTGTTTTCCATTCTTATCACCGATATATATAATATCTCAAACACCAACAAGTGTCAAAGGGGGATTTTTTGTGCCTGAAAAATTTTTTATGGAGCGGGCGCTCAAGCTTGCTCACGATGCCGCCGCCGAGGGTGAAGTACCGGTTGGCTGCGTTATAGTCCGTAACGGCATCATCGTAGCCGAGGGCAGAAACCGCCGTGAGGAGACCCAGAACGCCCTCCATCACGCCGAAATACTGGCTATAGACAACGCCTGCTTTGCCATGCGCAACCGCCGTCTCGGCGGATGTACCATGTACGTCACCCTCGAGCCCTGCCCCATGTGTGCAGGTGCTATCCTCAATGCGGGTATCGACGAGGTGGTGTTTGGCGCTACCGACACCAATATGGGTGCCTGCGGCGGAGTTATCAATATTTTTGAAGAAGCTTTCGGCTTCAAACCCAGACTGTACGGCGGATTTATGGCAGAAGAATGCGCGCAGGTGCTCAAAGACTTCTTTGCAAAATTGAGATGAAGGCATAATATATACGGACATAATTGCATAATATATAATATGTATACAAAAAAAGAGCCTCGGGAGGCTCTTTTTTTAGCACTTGAGCACCGCGGGTGAAAAAGAAACAGACTGTTCATATATTTTTGAGCAAAAACTATTGACATAAAGGAAAAAAGTGCTAAACTATAGTTAGCACTCAGGATAAAAGAGTGCTAACGGAGACAAAAGGGAGGCGGCACTATGGATATGCAGGACAGAAAGCGCAGGATACTCAAAGCTATCGTCGAGAATTATATAGACACCGCCGAGCCCGTTGGCTCCAAATCCCTGGCAACCAGCTTTGACCGCCCCATATCCTCGGCAACCATCCGCAATGAGATGAGCGAGCTTGAGGAGATGGGATACTTAGAGAAGCCTCATGTCTCGGCAGGCAGAGTGCCGTCCTACGCAGCCTACAGACTGTATGTCAACGAGCTGATGGATCGCAGCGCCTCCATAGCCGCCGAGATCAACGCCATCCGCGCCGAGCTGGAGAGCAAGATCCATGAACTTGACGATCTGGCGTACACCGCATCCAGAGTTATGTCGGCTATGACCAACCACACCACCGTGTCGGCGGTCAAGAGCAGCGGTGCCCACGTCAAGAAGGTGGAGCTCATCCCCGTCGACTCCTTCAGCTACGCCGTGGTGCTTATCACCGATTCGGAGGTCAAGAGCCGTATGTTCCGCTCCCACGAGAGCGTAGACCCCTCGGCGGCGGCAATGCTGAGCACGGCGATGAATCTTGCGCTGACAGAAAACCGTCTTGAGTATCTGCTCCCCTCTATTGCGCGCAGTATGGGCACCGATGCCCCCGCCTTCAGACTGGCCGACAGCGTGCTCAAGTTTATCGAAGAGGTCGAGCGGGAGGGCGACGGCACCAAAGTCCACGTGGAAGGCGCCGAGAAGCTGCTCAATATGCGTGAGTATCAGGATGCAGGTAAAGCCAGAGAGCTTATGGAATACCTGTCCGATTCGGGCAAGGTCATGGATATGCTTGAGGAGGCAGGGGATATGCCCATCAGCATCAAGATCGGCCCCGAGCTGGGCGAGCCCAGAGCCAAGGACGCCAGCTTTGTATTCACCACCTACGATATCGACCGCCACACCAAGGGCATCATCGGCATAGTTGCTCCCACCCGTATGGATTATGCCAAAGCCTGCGCACATCTTGCAGCATTCAAGCAAGCGGTAAGACAGCTTGCTCCATATATAAGCGAAACAGGAGATAACAATGAACACAGATAACGAAAAGCAGATTACCGCCGAAGAAGAGGCTGCACAGACCGAAAAGCCTGCAGAAGAAGCAAAACCCAAAAAAGAATCCAAAAAGGACAAAAAGAACGCCGAGATCGAAAAGCTGGCTCAGCAGCTTTCTGATCTTGACGACAAGTACAAGAGAGTGCTTGCAGAGTACGATAACTACCGCAAGCGCACCACCAAAGAGCGCGAGAGCGTCTTTGGAGACGGCAAAGCTGCCGCAATCACCGCATTTTTGCCCCTGATAGACAATCTGGAGCGCGGCGCCATGCAGGAGAACGCCGACGAGGGCGTAAAAATGATGCTCAAGCAGGCACAGGAGATCCTGGACAAAATGCGCGTCACATCCTGCGGTGAGAAGGGCGAGAGCTTTGACCCCAACTTCCACAACGCAGTCCTGCACGTAGACGATGAGTCTCTGGGCGAAAACGAGATCGCCGAGGTGCTCATGCGCGGCTACAAGATGGACGACCGCCTGCTGCGCCCCGCAGTAGTCAAAGTAGCAAACTAATTTTTGTTAATAATAAAAAATATATAATAATCGGAGGAAAAACTCATGGCAAAGATCATTGGTATTGACCTTGGTACAACTAACTCTTGCGTAAGCGTAATCGAAGGCGGCGAGCCTGTCGTTATCGCCAATGCCGAGGGTGCACGCACCACACCTTCCGTGGTTGCATTTTCCAAGACCGGTGAGCGTATGGTAGGACAGGTGGCAAAGCGCCAGGCTGTTACCAACCCCACCAGAACCATCACATCCATCAAGCGCGAGATGGGCACCGACCACAAAACAACTATCGACGACAAAGCATATTCTCCCCAGGAGATCTCCGCAATGATCCTGCAGAAGCTGAAGATCGACGCAGAGGCATATCTGGGCACCACCGTTTCTCAGGCTGTTATCACCGTTCCCGCATACTTCACCGACGCACAGCGTCAGGCAACCAAGGATGCAGGCAAGATCGCAGGTCTGGAGGTTCTGCGTATCATCAACGAGCCCACCGCAGCTGCACTGGCTTATGGCATGGACAAGGAGAATGAGCAGAAGATCATGGTCTACGATCTGGGCGGCGGTACTTTCGACGTATCCATCCTGTCCATCGGCGACGGCACCATCGAAGTTCTGGCAACCGCAGGCAACAACCGTCTGGGCGGTGACGACTTTGACGAGAGAATCGTCAAGTGGATGCTCGGCGAGTTCAAGAAGGCCGAGGGCGTTGACCTCAGCGGCGACAAGATGGCTATGCAGCGTCTGCGCGAGGCAGCTGAGAAGGCCAAGATCGAGCTGTCCGGCGTGACCACCAGCAACATCAACCTGCCCTATATCTTTGCAGACGCAAACGGCTCCAGACATCTTGATCTGACTCTGTCCAGAGCAAAGTTCGACGAGCTGACCCGTGACCTCGTTGAGGCAACCATGGGCCCCGTCCGTCAGGCAATGAGCGACAGCGGCCTTGAGAAGAGCGAGATCAACAAGATCCTGCTGGTCGGCGGCTCCAGCCGTATCCCCGCAGTTCAGGAAGCAGTCAAGGGCATCATCGGCAAGGATCCCTTCAAGGGCATCAACCCCGATGAGTGCGTAGCTATCGGCGCTGCTATTCAGGCAGGTGTTCTGGGCGGCGAGGTCAAGGACCTGCTGCTTCTGGACGTAACTCCTCTGTCCCTGGGCATCGAGACTCTGGGCGGCGTTTGCACCCGTATCATCGAGCGCAACACCACCATCCCCGTAAACAAGAAGCAGATCTTCTCCACCGCTGCAGACAATCAGCCCTCCGTTGAGATCCACGTTCTGCAGGGCGAGCGCGACATGGCAGCAGGCAACAAGACTCTGGGCAGATTCCATCTGGACGGCATCCCCGCAGCACCCCGCGGCGTACCCCAGATCGAGGTCAGCTTTGACATCGACTCCAACGGTATCGTAAACGTCTCCGCCAAGGATCTGGGCACCGGCAAGGAGCAGAAGATCACTATCTCCTCCTCCTCCAACCTGTCTCAGGAAGATATCGAGAAGGCTGTCAAGGATGCAGAGCAGTTCGCCGAAGAAGACAAGAAGAAGAAAGAAGCCGTAGACACCCGCAACAACGCAGAGGCTATGGTATACCAGACCGAAAAGACCCTTAATGAGCTGGGCGACAAGGTCACCGAGGAGGAGAAGGCTCCCATCCTCGAGCAGGTCGAGAAGCTCAAGGAGACCCTCAAGGGCGAGGACATCGAGGCAATCAAGGCTGACAGCGAGGAGCTGACCAAGCGCTTCTACGCAATCGCCGAGAAGCTGTACGCACAGGCAGCACCTCAGGACGGCGCACAGGCTCAGCCCGACAACAACGTCTACGACGCCGACTACAAGAAGGTCGACGAGGACGACAACAAGTAAAGATCATGCATCACGGGGCGGGGTATTTTTCCCGCCCGTGTGCTGCGTTTATGCACAAGACAGTTTAGGAGAACATATATGAGTGAAGAGCGGCGCGATCTTTATGAGGTGCTTGAGATACAGAAGGGCGCCTCGGACGAAGAGATCAAAAAAGCCTACAGAAAACTGGCAAAAAAATACCATCCCGACTTAAACCCCGGCGACAAGACCGCCGAGGAAAAGATGAAGGAGGTCAACGCTGCTTACGAGGTGCTGAGCGACAAGGAGAAGAAATCCCGCTACGATCAGTTCGGCTGGGCGGGCATTGATCCCAACTACGGCGCAGGTGCAGGCGGAGGCGGCGGTTTCGGCGGCTTCGGAGGATTTGGCGGCGTGGATCTGGGCGATATTTTCGGCAGTATGTTCGGTTTTGGCGGCGGAGGAGGCTCTCAGCGTCAGAACGGCCCCACCCGCGGCGAGAACGTCCGCGTCAGCGTACAGCTGACCTTTGAGGAGGCCGCATTCGGCTGCGAGAAGGAGGTCACAGTCACCCGCGTGGAGAACTGCCCCGACTGCTCGGGCACCGGCGCCAAGAAGGGCACCAAGGCCGAGACCTGCTCGGTATGTCACGGCACAGGTCAGGTAATGAGCCAGCAGCGCACACCCTTCGGTGTGTTCCAGTCGGCATCCCCCTGCCGTCATTGCGGCGGTACGGGCAAGGTCATCAAAGACCCCTGCGACACCTGCCGCGGCACCGGCAAAATCCGCAAGAGCCGCAAGATCAAGGTTGGCATCCCCGCAGGTATCGATGACGGACAGACCGTCTCGGTCAGAGGCGAGGGCAACCGCGGCACAAACGGCGGCCCCTCGGGTGACGTTTATGTTACCGTCAGCGTCCGTGAGCACAAGCTGTTCAAGCGCGAGGGCAACGACGTCATTCTGGATATGCCCATCTCCTTTGTTCAGGCATGTCTGGGCGCCAAGCTGGTAGTCCCCACGCTGGAGGGCAAGGTTGAGTATGACCTGCCCGAGGGCACACAGACGGGTACCGTGTTCCGTCTGCGCGGCAGCGGCATCAAGTCTATCAACGGCCGCGGCAAGGGCGATCAGTACGTCCGCGTGTACATCGAGACCCCCAAGAACCTGACCAAAAAAGAAAAAGAAATGCTCCGCGAGTTCGAAAAAGAATGCGGAGACAGCCAGTACGAGCACAAAAAGAGCTTTTTTGACAAGGTCAAGGATATATTCAAATAATGATCAAAAATCCGCTGCAGAGTTTCCTGCAGCGGATTTTTTAAAAAAAGCAAAAACAGACAGCCGAAGCTGTCTGTTTTGGTTTGTGAGTTATTGAATCTTACAGATCCATGGGCTTGAGGTCGGGGCTGATGATCAGGGTTGCGCCTGTAGCAGCCTGTACGTCCTCAACGGTGAACTCGGGATGGATCTCAACCAGCTCGATGCCCTTGTCGGTAACGTTCATAACGCCCATCTCGGTGATGATCATGTCAACACAGTGGACAGCGGTCAGGGGCAGGGTGCACTCCTTGAGGATCTTGTGGTTGCCCTTTGCGGTGTGCTCCATGGTAACGATAACCTTGTTAGCGCCGACAACCAGGTCCATAGCGCCGCCCATGCCGGGAACGGTCTTGCCGGGGATGATCCAGTTTGCCAGGTTGCCCTTTTCGTCGACCTGCAGAGCGCCCAGGAAGGTGCCGTTAACGTGGCCGCCGCGGATCATGGTGAAGGACATGGAGGAGTCGATGAATGCGCCGCCGGTCAGGATGGAAGCGGGGGATCCGCCTGCATCGCAGATGTGTGCGGGATCTGCATCTTCGGGAGCGGGAGCGCCGCCGGCATTGATCATGCCGCACTCAGCCTGCAGCTGAATGTTAACGCCTTCGGGGAGGTAGGTGGGGATCAGGGTGGGGATACCGATACCCAGATTGACGATATCGCCGTCTTTCAGTTCCTTTGCTGCACGGGCAGCGATGACAGCCTTGATTTGAGCCTTATCCATTATTTGTTACCTCCGTCATAGACAATGTAATCGACAAACATACCGGGTGTTACAATGTTATCGGGATCCAGCTCGCCGATCTCTACGAGATTCTCAGCCTCAACGATAACAGTCTTAGCAGCGGTAGCCATCATGGGGTTGAAGTTACGGGCGGTGCCGTGGTAGCAGATGTTACCTGCCTTGTCAACCTTGTAGCCCTTGAGAACTGCAAAGTCAGCCTTGAGGGGCTTGAGGATCAGGTAGTCAACGCCGTCGTAGTTGACCTTGCCCTGAACGTACTCGTAGCCTTCGATGATGGTGCCGACACCGGTGGGGGTGATAACGCCGCCCAGACCTGCGCCGCCTGCGCGGAGCATCTCAGCAAAAGAGCCCTGGGGGATCAGAACGACTTCCATGGTACCTTCGTTCATCTGCTGGCCGACTTCGGGGTTCAGACCGATGTGGGTAGCGTAGAACTTCTTGAACTGCTTGTTGTGGATCAGCTCGGAAATACCGTAGAAGGTGCCGTCGGGCAGAGTCTTTGCACCGTCGTTGCACATAGCGGTCAGGTTGTCGGTGCCCAGCTTTGCCAGCTCGTTAACAACGTTCTGTGCTGTGCCGCAGCCCATAAAGCCGCCGAACATTACGGAGTCTCCGCTCTTGATAAGAGCAGCAGCTTCCTTGGATGTGATTATTTTGGCCATAGGAATGTGCCTCCTTAAAATAAAATAATTAAATTAACTCACTATCTTAAAGTATATAATATATTCCCGATAAAATCAATACAAGAATTGGAACAATTCATAGCTTTCGGCCAAGAAAGGCCATATAATTGAGCCAATCCTCGCGCCCGAGGAAGTGCAGACCGGGCCTCAGATGGTATCCTATGCGTCCCTCGTGGAATCTGTCGCCCACCGCAGGGGCTCTGTCGGGGGTGACAAATCCGCCCTCGCCGTACACCTCACCTGCGGCAAAGCAGGCCAGATGCTCGCTGACAGGGTCTGCCCAGATGTCCTTTTCGGCAGAGCAGACGTAGGCGTATCTGGGTGCCATCAGCGCGATCAGCCAGTGCTGATCAAAGGGCATTTCGCTCTCCCGCTCGGAGTATTTATAGTAGTTCTTGCAGAACCAGAAGGGGAACCTATCCACGATATCCTTGACCCTCTCGCCGCGCTTATCGCGGGTTATAGCCGCGCCCGAGCAGCCCGAGTCGTTGGATATGGCGCAGAAGAACCGCTCGTCGGTGGTGCCTGCCAGCAGGGCAGTCTTGCCCAGTCGGGAGTGGCCGATGACGCTGACACGGGAGTGATCTATACTGTCGAGGGTGCAGATGTAGTCCATGACTCTGTGCGATGCCCATGCCCACATGGCTATCTTGCCGCAGTCTGTGTCCGATGTTCTCTCGCCGCTTGGGTACAGCACTCCTGCCAGTCCGTCGCTGAAATCGCCGTTGTCGCGGGTGATGTCATTGTAGCAGATGGTAAACACCGCATAGCCGTTGTCGCACAGCTCCTCGCTGGGCTGATACATGTCGGGCAGGGCGGTGCGGAAGTTTAGGTGCACGAATGCGGGATGTTTTTTGCCGTCTGCGGGGATCATGCAGTATACGGGGAAGGAAAAAGTCCCGCCCTCAGGCATGACGCAGTTGAGCTGCACCTTGGTGAGGGGCGCCTTGCCCGCGCAGAATCGCTCGGTGGTCTCCAAAACCTCCCGGCTCATGCTCACGGGCTTTGGGGGCAGATATCCGTATTCCTCGCGCAGCAGCATATCCAGCGCCTGCTCACGGCTTTGGGGGAATGGGGGCAGAGACAGCTGAGTTATACGTTCTTTCAGCATTGAAAACACGACCTTTCTTACATAAAGTTTACACATTAGAAACCTAAAAGTCAATCGCCGCATTGATTTTTGAGCGCAAAACTGTTATAATTAAATAGATATAAACAGCTTTGGAGGATATATGAAAACTTACGATCTCGTACTTACACTTATCGTGGCGTTTTTGCTGGTCAAGACCATGATCGCCACCTCTCTCAACCGTCAGGTTCAGCTCAAAGGCTCGGTCTCCGGTATGTTTATCGGCAATCTGATTATGTTTGCGGCTATCTGCCTGCTGGTGTTCGTCAAGCTTGAGCAGTTCCAGTACCCCTGGATGGCTCCTGCGGGAATGATCGTTTTCCTCGGCGCCAGCCTGCTGGTCAAGTCGGGTCTTGCCGAGGGCGGCCTTATATACAACGGCAGACGCATACCCTTTACCGAGATGGAGTTTTATGCCATAGAGGGCGTCACCGAAAAACGCTTCCTGCTCCGCATCCACGGTGCCAACAAGGAGTACGTTATGGCCTTCCACAATTCTGACCGCGATGAGGTGGAGAACCGCCTCAAATCCCACAAGATCAAGCTGGCCGAGCGCGTATCTCCCCGTGAGAGGAACAACGAGCAATGAATCAGACGATCGAGTGCGGCAGAATAATCAACACCCACGGCATCGCAGGGGAGGTCAAGATCGACAGCTACTGCGACGAGGGATTCTTCAAGCGTATTTCACGCATCAGCACGGGCAGCGAGACCTTTGAGGTGCTGTCCTCCCGCAGCCACAAGGGGTTTGTGCTGGCCCGTCTTCAGGGCATCAATACCGTTGAGGATGCCATGCGCCTCAAGGGCAAGGCCATCTTTGCCGACCGCAAGGATATCGATATGCCCCGCGGTCACGTGTTTTACAGCGACCTGTACGGCTTTGACGTGTTCGACCGCCGTGTGCAGCGGGTCATAGGCAAGCTGCGCGAGGTGCGCGAGAGCACCGCATCCATGCTCTATATCATCGAGAGCGAGGGCAGAGAGATACTTGTGCCCGATGTGCCTGCTTTTTCCAGAGGGTTTGACCTCAAAAAACAGACCGTGGAAATAGAAACTATCGAAGGAATGCTGCCCGATGAGGATTGATATACTTACACTGTTCCCCGAGGCGGTGGATGCCTTTTTGGGTGAGAGTATGATCGGCAGAGGCCGCAGAGACGGGCTTCTGGACATTAGATGCCACAACATCCGCGACTACTGCACCGACCGCTACCGCCGCACCGACGATTACCCCTACGGCGGCGGTCAGGGTATGATAATGCTCTGCGAGCCTTTGGCCCGATGCCTTGAGGACATCAAGGGCGGGGAAGACGTCCACACCCTGCTCATGTCACCGAGGGGCAGGACTTTTAATCAGCACAAAGCCTGTGAACTCCTCGAGCGGCAGAGATTTGCCATCGTCTGCGGCCACTATGAGGGCATCGACCAGAGATTTATCGACACCTGCATCGACGAGGAAGTATCCCTGGGCGACTTTGTGCTCACCGGCGGCGAGATAGCGGCCGTTACCATAGCCGATGCCGTGTGCAGAATGGTGCCCGGCGTGCTGGCCGAGAATGCATCCTTTGAGGACGAGAGCCATTTTGCGGGTGTGCTGGAGTATCCTCAGTATACCCGCCCCGAGGTGTGGCGTGATATGCGTGTGCCCGAGGTTCTGATGTCCGGCCATCACGAGAATATCCGCAAATGGCGGCGCAAGCAGTCTCTGGAGCTTACCCGCGCACTCAGACCCGATATGTTTGAAAAACTTGAGCTTTCCAAAGAAGATAAAAAACTTTTGGAGGTATGAGATATGCAGACTCCGGCCAAGGTCCTGATCACACCCCGTCTGATTTTGCGTCCTTTTGAGGACAGAGACGCAGAGAGAATGTTTGCAATTATGTCCGACGATGAGACCACCCGATTTTTGCACGTCAATCCCTATGAGAGCCCCGAGCAGGCTCAGGCGTGGATCGGGCGCTGCCTCAGAGAGGGTGACGGCGAATACTTCCGCCGCGCCATAGAGCTCAAAGAAACCGGTGAGTACATCGGCGACGTGCGCGTTAAACTCAATCACAAGGACAACAGCGGCGAGATCGGCTTTACCGTCAGCCGTGAGTATTGGGGCAGAGGACTTGCATCCGAGGCTGCAGGCGAGGTCATAACCTACCTGATGGAGCAGCGGGGCATCAACCGTATCGCAGCTGCCCACTCGGTCAAAAACCCTGCCTCCGGCGGCGTTCTGCGCAAGATCGGTATGCAGTACGAAGGCATGGCGCGTGAGCTCTACCGCAACCGCATCGGCTACCACGACTGCCACCGATACGCTATATTGAAGAGCGATATATAAATCAATAGCAAATGATAAGCATCGAACCCTCGGTATTTCCGAGGGTTCGATGCTTATCATTGTTAGTTTCGAGGCGGTTGCAAGATATAAGTTTTTTTTGTATAATATATATTAAAGGTACGCGTTTTATGAAAAGAGGTATTGTTATGACATCCCAACAAAGAATGGAATATAAACTTAGTGCTAAGCTC
>JAZOWC010000003.1:0-54668 GCA_045658985.1 Oscillospiraceae bacterium | reverse complement strand
GGTGGATGAGGTGGAAACTTGCCCCTTCGGTCATCCTGAGCGGAGCGCCGCTGAGATCCCGACCGACGCAGAGCATCGGTCGATCCTCGCAAAGCTCGGATTTCGACAGGCTCAGGATGACGCAGCGGCGCGCAGTCGAACTGCGCAGCAGCGACGAACATCGTGAGTCGGGATCTCCATAACCTCCCGCACCCCTCACCCTTGCTTTTTCTATCCCATTGCAGTATAATTGTCCCAACAATCACACCAAAAAAGGGGAAACGCTATGAAAATACTTTTTATCGGCAACAGCTACACATATTTCAACGATATGCCTCAGCTTCTGCAGCAGCTTCTGCAGGAAAACGGCTTTGACGCCCACGTTGATTCGGTCACAAAAGGCGGCCGAAAACTGTTTGAAAACCTGCAGCAAAACGACGAAAACAGCGAAAAAATCACCGAACTCTGCGAGAATAACCTCTATGACGTGCTGTTTTTGCAGGAGCAGAGCTATTTGCCTGCAGTGAACTATGAGGTTTTTGAGGACGGCGCCCGCAGGCTCAAAGAAAAAGTCCTCGCCCGCAACACCATCCTCTACGCCACCTGGGGACGCAAAGAGGGCTGCCCCCTGCTCACCGACAAAGGCTGGACAAACCCCTCCATGACCGAGCTGCTCCGCGACGCCTACCACCGCGTTGGCGCCCAAATCGGCGCCCGCGTCAGCGATGTCGGACTGTGCTTTGCCCGCGTGAGGGAGCTTGAACCCGAACTTGAGCTGTATAACCCCGACCTGTCTCACCCCTCCTACAGCGGCAGCTGCGTCGCCGCCGTCTGCCACTACAAGATGCTCACAGGCGCTCTGCCCAAAACCACCGCCTGCCTTAAAACCGAGGGTATCGACAGCATCCTCCGCGCCGCCGACGAAATAATCGGATAAGAATAACTAAACCCCCGCCGTTCCCCGGCGGGGGCTTGGTGATTTATGGCTCGGAATAGTATGTATCCAAATGCCATTTGAGGGGATTGGTATCTATGTATTGCCAGACGGCAACGTAGTCGTCCATATCCCGCACAATGTGATCATGAAAAGACCGTTGAAAAATATTTTGGCCAATTTCTTTATTACAAAACCGTTTCAAGGTCGATACAAATTGTGGCACGACTGAATGCTGTTTTGTAGGGGGCGACGTCCCCGACGCCCCGCTGCCGCACACATTAATCAAAATATGTATATGGTTGGGCATGATGACATATTTTTCAATCGATATATAATTGTAAAAATTATTAAGTTGTTTTATATATTTTTCAATGATCCTGCCATATTGAGTCAGGACAACCTTCGGGGCGTCGAGGACGTCGCCCCCTACAGGAATGGCGGCTTCGCCTGAAATGCGTGACAAAATACACCTTCTGTCCTGCGTGCAAACGGTGACAAAATATACGCCGGATGCGCTGTAATCCAACCCGGGCAATCGGTTTGGTCTTCGGTTTGGCAAATCCATATTATACTCCACGCCGCTTTTTTACTTCACCTCAAAGTCGAAATACTCCTCCTTGTGCGGTTCGTCTTTGAGGGTAAAATGCCACCATTCTTCTTTGAGGGGCACAAATCCGCTGGACACCATTATCTCGCGCAGGAGCATACGGTTCTGAAACTGCTCCACGCTCACGCCCTGATAATCGGGGTGGGAGAGCTCGCCAAAAAAGTCAAAAATCCCGCCCATATCCAGCTCGCGGCCATTTTCGTCCACCAGCGTCAGATCCACCGTGCTGCCGCGGCTGTGTCCCGAGCGCTTGGCGATAAATCCCAGCTCGAACACGTCTGCTTTGTTCACGTCGGGGTAGTAGATGGCCTTGTTCTTCTGATCATTCACGTCCTCTGCCCATCTGACAAAATGATCCACCGCCCGCTGGGGACGGTAGCAGTCGTATATACGCAGACGCAGGCCGTTGCATTTTGCTTTGCAGGCGGCCTTTTTCAGCGCCTGTGCGGCATCACGGGTCAGTATGGCGCGGGGTGCGCGGTATCCGTCCACGGGACATCCCAAAAAATTATTGTCACCAAAATACCTGATATCCTCCTCTACGTCGGGGCAGACGTCAAGCACGTATACGAATCCCTCGGGCAGGGAGGGGGTAATATTTTTGTTTTCCACAGCATTCACTCCTTTGTGTCGAGTATATCATACTTACAGAGCGGTGGCAATGAGGGATTATTATGGTTTTTCCCCCTTGAAATATAGGATTTTTAGGCGTATAATATATAAGTAAAAAATTATTTATTAGGAGTGTTTCATCATGAAAGTTCTCGTTATCAACGCAGGCAGCTCTTCTCTCAAGTATCAGCTCCTTGATATGCCCGCAGGCGACGTCGTAGCAAAGGGTCTTTGCGAGCGTATCGGCATCGACGGCAAGTATAAGTACGAAGCAAACGGCAAGAAGATCGAAGGCGCAACTCCTATGGCCAACCATAGCGACGCTATCCGCCTTGTCACCGGTCTGCTGGTCGACAAAGAAAACGGCGTTATCGCTGATATGAAGGAGATCGAGGCTGTCGGTCACCGCGTAGTTTCCGGCGGCGAGAAGCTGTATGAGTCCGTTCTCATCACCGCTGAGAGCAAGAAGGCTATCGAGGAATGCATCCCCCTGGCACCTCTGCACAACCCCGCAAACCTGACCGGTATCGAGGCTTGCGAAGAAGTTATGCCCGGTGTTCCCCAGGTTGCAGTATTCGATACAGCTTTCCACGCAAAGATGCCCAAGGCAGCTTACACCTACGCTATCCCCTATGAGTACTACACCAAGTACGGCATCCGCCGCTACGGCTTCCACGGCACATCCCACCGCTATGTTTCCGAGCAGTGCGCCAAGGCTATGGGCAAGGACATCAAGGATCTGCGCATCATCACCTGCCATCTGGGCAACGGCTCCTCTGTTTCCGCTGTCAAGGGCGGCGTAAGCATCGACACCACCATGGGTCTCACTCCTCTGGAAGGTCTGCCCATGGGTACCCGCTCCGGTAACATCGACCCCGCCATCATCGAGACCATCTGCGAGAGAGAGGGCATCACCGTCAAGGAAGCTCTCAACATCCTCAATAAGAAGTCCGGTGTTCTGGGCGTTTCCGGCGTATCCTCCGACTTCCGCGATCTGTGCAACGCAGCTGACGAGGGCAACGAGCGCGCAGCTCTGGCTATCGAGATGTTCAACTACTCTGTCAAGAAGTTCATCGGCGCATACGCAGCAGCTATGGGCGGCGTAGACGCAGTCGTATTCACCGCAGGCGTCGGCGAGAACGACAAGGCATTCCGTCTGATGATGACCGAGGGTCTGGAGTTCATGGGCATCAAGGTCGACGCAGAGAAGAACAACGTCCGCGGCAAGTTTGCAGACATCACCGCCGAAGGCGCAACCGTCAAGACCTTTGTTATCCCCACCAACGAAGAGCTGGTCATCGCAATGGATACCGAGGCAATCGTAAACAAGTAATCAGATTGGATAATAAAAACGCGTTGAGCTGCTTGCTCAACGCGTTTTTTGCTGTGCATAGTGTAAGGAACGGACTGATTTTGCTGTGGCTTATTAAATGCGAAAAAAAGCCTTCTCCTTGCTCCCGTTTTATGCCTCCCCTTGTCAGGGGAGGTGCCCCAAAGGGGCGGAGGGGTAGTCGTACTCATCTCCCCGTCCCCCGTAAAGCCTTCTCCTATGAGGAGAAGGTGTCAGCCGTAGGCTGACGGATGAGGTGGGACCTTGCTCCCGCCATCCCCGCCTAATCTCCGCCCCACGCAAAAAAACAAAGCGGTAAAGCCTTGCTCCCGCCGCTTTGATGTACGGGAGGCGCAACGCCTCCCCATACATTCTTTGATCGAGTACTGCCGTAGGGGAGGGGTTTCCCCTCCCGCCATCTCCACCCCTCCCGTCATCCCCGACCCACACAAAAAACAAATAACGGACGATCATCGCTCGTCCGTTCTTCCTATTCTTTTGCGTATTGCTTCAAACGTCTCCTCGCTGATGTCATGCTCGATCTTGCAGGCATCCTCTCGGGCGATCTCCTCGCTGACACCCAGCGCCACAAAAAACTCGGTCAGTACCTTGTGCCGCGCATACATATTCTCGGCGATACTCAGCCCCGCTTGAGTCAGGGTGATATGCCCGTCGCGCTCCATGGTGATATAGCCGTTTTCGCGCAGGCGCTTGGTGGCATAGCTGACGCTGGGTTTGGTAACGCCCAGCTGCTCGGCTATATCTATAGAACGGATAAACCCGCGGTTTTTCTGCAGTATCAGCATTGTCTCCAGATAATCTTCTGCCGATTTTTGAATCTTCAAGCCATAACACCTTCTTTGCTTTTTTATTAGCTTACCACATTACAAACTTTTTTGCAACCCGCCCAAAAAATCTGTTGACAAAACAACGGGTCTGTGCTAAAATCATCACAGTTAGATATCTCTAACTTAATTTTTCGCAAAGAAGTTAGACACATCTAACCATATATTTTACAAGGCAGTTAGATATCTCTAACTCAAACGGAGGAATACATATGACAACTCTCAGGCAGGCCAAAGTCGGGCAGACCGTCCGCGTCAAAAAACTCCACGGCGAAGGTGCTCTGCGCCGCCGTATCATGGATATGGGTATCACCAAGGGCGTGGAGCTCTACGTCCGCAAGTTCGCGCCGCTGGGCGACCCTATAGAGATAATGGTTCGCGGCTATGAGCTTTCGCTGCGCAAGGCCGATGCCGAAATGATAGAGACCGAATAACAGGAGACTGCATCATGGAAAAAAACTACAAAATAGCCCTCGCAGGCAACCCAAACAGCGGCAAGACCACCCTGTTCAACGCCCTGACCGGCTCCAACCAGTACGTGGGCAACTGGGCAGGCGTCACCGTGGAGAAAAAAGAGGGCAAGCTCAAAAAATACCCCACAGTCACCCTGACCGACCTGCCGGGCATATACTCGCTGTCCCCCTACACTCTCGAGGAGGTAGTGGCACGTAACTATCTGATGCACGAGCGTCCCGATGCCATCCTCAATATCGTTGACGGCACCAATCTGGAGCGTAACCTGTATCTGACCACCCAGCTGAGGGAGCTGGGCATCCCCGTGGTCATCGCCATCAATATGATGGACATAGTCCGCAAGCGTGGTGACAGCATCAATCTGCCTGTTCTCTCCCGTGCGCTCAGCTGTCCTATAGTGGAGATCTCGGCGCTGAAGAACGACGGCATCGAGGCCGCCGCCGACATGGCCGTGCAGGCCGCCGAGGAGGGCAAACCCGTCCACAGACATATTTTTTCGGGTGACGTTGAGCACGCTATCGCACATATCGAGGAGGCCACCGTTCACCACCTGCCCGAGACCCTGCAGCGCTGGTACGCAGTCAAGATCTTTGAGCGCGACAAGCAGGTTATCGGCGAGCTTGGCATAGGGGAGGAGACCCTCAAACATATCGAGAGCGACATTCTGGACGTTGAGCGTCAGTTTGACGACGACAGCGAGAGCATAGTCATCAACGACCGCTATGAGTTCATCACCCGCACCCTGAGCACCTGCTTCGACAAGAAGAGCACCCGCCGCCAGACCATCTCCGACAAGATCGACCGCATAGTCACCAACCGTGTGCTGGCTCTGCCCATCTTTGTGGCGGCAATGTTCCTCGTCTACTACATATCCATCGGCTCTATCGGTGACTGGACTGTCGGATTTATGAACGATACCCTCTTCGGCGAGTGGATCATCCCCGCTGTGGCAGGTTTCCTCACCAATCTGGGCGTGGCGCCCTGGCTGGTGTCCCTTGTTGCCGACGGTATCGTAGGCGGCGTAGGCGCCGTTCTGGGCTTTGTGCCTCAGATGATGATACTGTTTTTGCTTCTGTCCCTGCTGGAAGACTGCGGCTATATGTCCCGTGTGGCATTCATTATGGACAGAGTGTTCCGCAAGTTCGGTCTGTCGGGCAAAAGCTTCATCCCCATGCTGGTAGCAACCGGCTGCGGCGTGCCCGGCATTATGGCATCCCGTACCATCGAGCAGGAACGTGACCGCAGAATGACCGTTATGACTACCGGATTTATTCCCTGCGGCGCCAAGATGCCCATCGTGGGTATGATCGCAGGCGCACTGTTCGGCGGCGCCGCATGGGTGGCAACGCTGGCATACTTTGCAGGCATCGGAGCCGTGGTCGTCACCGGCCTCATGCTCAAAAAAACCAAACCCTTCCTCGGCGACTGCGCGCCCTTTGTTATGGAACTGCCCCAGTACCACCTGCCCGTAGCCAAGAACATCGCCCGCACCACATGGGATCGCGGCTGGGGCTTTGTCAAGCGCGCAGGCAGCGTAATACTGCTGGCAAGCGTCATTATCTGGGTGCTCAACAGTCTGTCCTTTGAGGGCGGCATCCACTTTATCACCGAGACACGGGGCGGCGCATCCGTTCTGGAGCTTGTAGGCGGCGGTATCAGCTGGCTGTTTGCGCCTCTCGGATTCGGCAACTGGCAGTCTGCCGTGGCAACCATCCTCGGCCTCGTTGCAAAAGAGCAGGTGGTCGGCACCTTCGGCACTCTGTCTTCCATGGCCAATGCCGATCTGGCCGCCGCAGGCGACGCCACAATGTACGCGACCATAGCCAAAGAGTTCTTTGGCAACAGCGGCCTTGCGGGCATATCCTTCCTTCTTTTCAACCTGCTGTGCGCACCCTGTTTTGCCGCAATGGGCGCTATCAGACGTGAGATGAACAGCTGGAAGTGGACGGCAGGCACCATAGCCTATATGTGCGTGTTTGCCTATGCAATATCCCTCATTGTGTATCAGCTGGGCATGCTCATCACAACCGGCAGCTTTACCTTCTGGACGGGTGCGGCTATAGCCGTGCTGGCATTCATCTGCTATATGCTCGTCCGCAAACCCAAGGAGATGAAATAAATGAATATCCCGACCCTTGTAACCCTGTTTGCCGTAGCGGCGGTGTTTATCGCCGTGGCGGCAACCCAGATAATCAACAAAAAGCGTGGCAAACGCAGCTGCTCCTGCGGATGTGCGGGTTGTGCAATGCGCGACACCTGCCACAAATAAAAAAAGAACAAACCTTTCGCGTTTCTGCTTCACAACGCAGCCATTGCCGTACAAACAGTACTGCCAACGGCTGCGTTGCTTGCATAATTCACGAAATCTTTGTTCTTGGCAAGCCTGACCTATCGTACTGCCGACCCTCGGGTTAGTTGCATATGAACAAAATCTGCGGTTTTTGGAAACCACATCTTCGCTCGCGTTTCTCGCATAATTCACGAAATCTTTGTTCTTGGCACACGTGTCGCCCCGTCTCATGCCTCCCCTGCAAGGGGAGGTGGCCGGCGTTCTCGCCGGCCGGAGGGGTTGACTCCCGTTTATACAAACTTTTTGACCTCTATTCCCATTCTGCCGCGGCGGGAGGTGGTGCCCGTTTCTTCTATCTGCACCTTGCCCATGCCGCGCACCGAGATTATACTGCCCGAATGCACGGTTTTGTCTCCTTTGAGGCATTCGGTGTGGTCGAGGCTGACCCTGCCGGCCTTGATCAGTTCGTCGGCACTGCTCCGTGACAGATTGAAAGCCGCCGCCACCACGCCGTCCAGCCGCATACTCATTACCGAGTCGCGGCGGATCTCAAACTTCACCTCGCGGGCAGGCAGCATACTCAGGGGAATAAGCTCGGGGCGCAGGCTTACCCTGCCGGCGCTCGTCATATTCTGCACCACAAAGGGCGCAATCTCCCGCAAAAGCAGGATGTAACAGCAACCATCTTGCAGATATATATCGCCCACAGCCTCCCGCTGCAGACCCAGCCCCATCAGACTGCCCAGAATATCTCTGTGAGTCAGCTCCCGCTCACTGCGGAAGGCGGAGCGTATTGCCGCAATGGGGCCGTCGTCGCTCTTCAGCATGCTCTCGTCCGCCCACTCGGGCAAAAAGCATACCACGCACCGCTCTGCGCCCTCAGCCCCGCCGAATATCCTGTAGTCTGCCTTCAGCGAGTCGAGCATACGCTTGCACCGCGCCTGCATCTCGGG
Organism: Oscillospiraceae bacterium; assembly: GCA_045658985.1. Lineage (GTDB taxonomy): Bacteria > Bacillota > Clostridia > Oscillospirales > Butyricicoccaceae > RGIG3513. Next base: position 46,641 of record JAZOWC010000003.1, on the reverse strand, counting down.
GGAGAGAAACTTGCTGAATGCAGGCACGCCGCGACCGGAGGCGGCATCACACTTGTCCAGTATAGCCGCAAGCTGGGTTCTTTCCTCATCGGTTGTGCCGAATGCGGCGAGTGTTTCTTTTTTTGTTTTCACAGTATCACTTCCTACCGTTTCAGTCTACACCATAGCCTGCCGCAATACAATACAAAACCGACTTCAGGTGGGTCTGCGGCGGGTTTTTCTTTACTTTTTTGAGGGTTTGGTATAAAATATACACAATACAAACAAGGAAAGGGGAGAATAATATGGGCGGTGTCAGTTTTTGGGATATGTCCGTATGGTTCTTTATTATTGAGTTGGGAGTGCTGTTCGGCGCAATGCTGCTGGCAAATCTGCTGCGGCGCACCATTGTACCTTTGCGCAAGTCTCTCATACCCAGCTCGGTCATCGGCGGCTTTATCCTGCTGATAGCCAACTTCCTCTACACAAAGATCACAGGCTACGCCCTGTTTGAAAAACTCACCATGGAGCTGTTTACATATCACTGTCTGGGTCTTGGATTTATTGCTCTCAGCCTCAAATCCACCGACCGCAAAAACAGCTCAAGCTCGGGTGCCGATATATTCAACACCGGTGTCACCGTCGTTGCCACCTATCTGGTGCAGGCGCTGGCAGGTCTGGCTCTGACTTTTGGTCTGTCCTACGTCATCGGCAACTGGAACAACGCCGGTCTGCTTCTGCCCATGGGCTTCGGTCAGGGCCCCGGTCAGGCATACAACTGGGGTCACGTCTATGAGACTGCCACCGCATACCCCGCATTCGAGAACGGTGCAAGCTTCGGCCTGACCGTTGCCGCAATGGGCTTTGTGGCGGCATCCATCGGCGGCGTTATCTACCTGCAGATCATGAAGAAGCAGGGCAGAATACGCAGTGAGCTGTTTGAGGATCAGACCGATTCCATCTCGGCTATCGAGGTCTGCGAAAAGGGCGAGATCCCCCTCACCGAATCCCTCGACAAGCTGACCGTACAGTGCGGACTGGTGTTTTTGACCTATATCCTCACCTTTGGACTGATGTACCTGATCTCCATAGGCTGTGACGCTCTGGGCGGATTCTTCGTCGGCACTGTCAAGCCTCTTGTGTGGGGATTTAACTTCCTGTTCGGCTCGCTGATGGCTATGATAGTCAAGTCGGTCATCCGCTTCCTCAAGCTCAAGGGCATTATGAAGCGCGAATACCGCAATCCCTTTATGCTTTCCCGTATTTCGGGCACAATGTTTGACCTGATGGTTGTGGCATCCATCGCCGCCATCAATCTCTCTGCATTCAGACGCAAAGAGTTCGTACTGCCCCTTATCATTCTCACCGCTCTGGGCGGATTTATCACCTTCTTCTACCTCAAAGGCATCAGCCGCAAGCTGTATCCCACCTACCGTGACGAGGCATTCATCTCCCTCTACGGTATGCTGACCGGCACGGCAAGCACGGGCGTCATTCTGCTCCGCGAGATCGACCCCAACTTTGAGACACCCGCTTCGGATAACCTGATCTATCAGCAGCTGTGGGCGATCCTGTTCGGCTTCCCCATGCTGCTCCTGCTGGGTCTGTCCCCCAAGAGCCTCAGCATGACCGTCCTCACCCTTGTTCTGCTTGCAGTGCTGTTTGTGGCGATGAACGTCATTCTGTTCAGAAAAAGCATTTTCAAAGGCAAAAAGAAATAAGAGGCGAAACCTGAATGCAAATCAGACTTGACATCCAAAACAAAAAACATATCCGCAAGCTTGTTCTGTCGGGAATGTTTTTGGCGCTGTGTCTGCTGCTGCCCTTTGTCACCGGACAGATCCAGCAGATAGGCCAGATGCTTGCCCCCATGCACCTGCCCGTACTGCTCTGCGGTGTGGTCTGCGGCCCGCTGTGGGGCGCCGCCGTGGGATTGACGGCACCTCTGCTGAGATATGCAATGTTCGGTATGCCGCCCATATTCCCCATGGGACTGAGTATGGCGTTTGAACTGTGCACCTACGGCCTCGTTATCGGCCTGATGTACAAGCTCCTGCCCAAAAAGCCGTGGGGCATATACCTCTCCCTGCTCACCAGTATGGTGCTGGGCAGAGTGGTGTGGGGATGTGCGCGGCTGGTGTTTGCAGGCATCAAGGGCGGCAGCTTCACCTTTGCCATGTTTATCTCGGGTGCCTTCACCACCGCCGTTCCCGGCATAATCTGCCAGATCGTGCTGGTGCCCATCATCATCCTGCTTCTGCAGAAATACAAACTGCTCAAAACCGAATAACCAAAAAAACAAGGCTTTCACCGCACAGGCGGCGAAAGCCTCTTTTTTGTATTACGGTTACCGCAGCTCACTCAGCAGCTTTTTGGCCTCTTCAACTATAAGCTCGGCACAGCCCTCGCGCAGGTTGGAGTTTTTGGCTTCGTACCCGCCCTCGATATAGGAGTCGCGCATGGGGATGTATCCCATACCGCCGTTGGTCAGACAGCAGGGGCAGACGGTGCCCCAGCCTTTGGCCTCCTTGATTCCCACGCCGATGCCCGTAAAAGGCTCGCCGGGTATGCCGAGGAAGGCCACGTCGCCTATGCACACGGCGCTCAGACGCATTTTGTAGCTTGAGGGGCCGTGCTCGAGGCGGCACAGACGCATTGCCTCGGCAATATAGGTGGTGCGGAGCATACCCGTGCCGGGTATCTCATTCTGCCTGCCCGACAGATACAGATCGCGGTAGTGATAGGCTTTCTGCATATCGTCCTTTTCGGTGGGCATATTGGAGGGCAGATCAATGAGTCTCTGTGCATAGCGCAGACGGGGAGACTCGGCGTATTTGACGATGTCCCATACCTGAAGCACCGCGCCTGCCACCGATCTGCCTATGAACCGCGCGTGATTGTGGCCGCGGGGAGTGCCTTTGGGGGCGGTGTTATTGTTGTAGTAACCCTGCTCGGGATGTACGTTGATGTGGTTGACGTCTCCCTGCGCGCCGTTGAATACAACGGCCAGCGTGTCGGGCAGAGCTTTTTCCAGTTCGCGGCGGGCAAATCCGGGCCAGTCCGCCGATATTCCGCAGCCGCCCACCGTGTCGGGATGGTTGCCGAAGTTTATCACCGCGATGCTCTTTGCACCCTCGCGGTCAAACCTCACTACGTTGACCCGCTGATCGGCCTCGCCGATGGGGGCGACGATGTCGGGATTGTTCACGCCGGGATTGGTGCGGATGCTTCCGTCAGCCATACGGTAGCGGCGGATGAATGCCACGTTGGGCGCAGTCGATACCTGATAGCCGACCTTGGCTTCTTTGAGGTCGGCTATTGCAGCCTCGGCGGTGTCGGCCATGTGTTTTGTCAGGCGTTTGATGTTTTCTTCTATCTTGGCGGCACGGGCATAGGCCTCATCGGTCTGATACTTGTCCAGAATATTTCGGGGGGAGGCGTAGGGGCCCGTGTGAGTGTGGGTGGCGTGGAGGAATATTCCATCAAGCGGCACGCCCGTTCTGTCCGAGATGGCCTGACGGTAGGAGTCGCAGACGTCGGTGGCGAGAGCGCACTGATCCAGAGCCCCCATGATCACCGTTTTGTCTCCCTGCCTGAGTGCGAGCATAACAAGCTCCAGCTCGTCGAGGATCTTGTCCGAATCCCTCTGCTCAAAATACCCCGCCATACCTATTCCGAGAGGCGGTGTGACCACGGTGCGTGCATATCCTGCATAAAGCTTGCTCATAATTATGCTCCTTTTTGATTACAGACGTGCGGTTTTGCGGTTGATTACTGCGCCCACAGCCATCACTGCCGCGCAGACCAGAATGCCGAGTACAAGGGGATCAAAGGGGACAGAGAGCAGGTTGCCCGCAATAACCGTGGCGGGGCCTGCAATAATAGATACAACGGCACATTGTTTGGCGATCCTGCCCTTCATAAACAGCGCACAGCTGAATGGCACGAATATGACCGCCGCGCGCAGAGCCATGGACAGGAATCCAAAGTCGTTGATGACCGCGCCGGGTACCATTCCCGCGCCGCAGGCGGCGGAGGCGAGAATAATGACTATAAGCACTCGCAGAAGCAGCAGGGAGGCTTTGGGGGAGTCGAAGCGGTGGGTGAGCTTTTTGAGTATATCACCCGACAGTATGGTGGCGATACCGAGAGCCAGACCTGCGCCGCCGCCCACTATGGTGATCAGCAGAGTGCCGAGCACGGTGCCGCCAAGGAGCTTGGGCATATGATTGAGTACGAATGCGGGGAATGCCTGAGAGGAGCTTGCGATCTCGCGCATTCCCTCGGGAATAGCCTGACCCAGCTGGGCCAAAGCGGCTATTTCAGCCGTGGTGATATAGTGGGCGCGCATATACAGACCGATGAGGATGCAGGCCACACCGATAGGGGGGATGACAAAGGCGCTGATGAGCGCACCTTTTTTGGCGCTCTTGTCGCTCTTTGCGCTCCATATGGCCTGAGCATAGGTCTGTGTGGACAGTACGCCCAGTATCAGCGAAATACCCGAGCCCAGGTCTTTTTTGACACCGCGGGACACAAGGCTGACAAAATGCTCCCTCGCCGTTTCGCCCGCGTCCAGACCGGCAACAGAGCCCATGACCGTGCCGTCAAGCAATTGGCTCAGAGGCTCCATAACACTGCCGCCGCTGAGATACAGCACCAGCACCGCGCCGATCAGGCAGGCGAGGCACAGAAGTATCAGCTTGAGCACGCCGCCCATGCCTGCGCCCCAAACGCCGCCGAAAATAACGTAGGCCGAAGCCAGAATAACCGATATCATAAGCGCGGTAAAAATATTGACTGGCAGAATGGCGCACAGCAGAGCCGAGCAGGCCAGCATATTGCTCAGCAGGCTGAAAAAGCTGCCCAGCGCGCTGAGCGCCGAGGCTGCAAAGCCTGCACTCTTGCCGTATTCGCCCGAGATGACTCCCACCAGAGTGGTGCTGCCGCTGTGGCGCATGCTTCTTGAGTAGCCGAGAGCCAGCGCAAGACAGCCGAGACCCGAGCCCAGAGTGAACCACCACGCACTCAGTCCGAAGCTGAACGCCAGCTGTGCCGTGCCAACCGTGGACTGACCGCCCACCAGCGTACCGATTATGGTGCCGGCAACTATCATACTGCCTGCTTTTCCGCCGCCGCGCTCAAAGTCGGAGGCGTTTTTTACCTTTTTGCCCGAGGCGGCGCCCACCAGTGCGATCAGCACCAGCGTGAGGCAGATACCCAATATGTGCATCGCCGAGAGAGTCATAGATTGCATCTCACTTTCAGATTCTTCTATCGATGTAATTCTACTACAAACTATCCCGCGGGGCAAGCGGTTATTTCCGCAGATGGGGTATATTTCCCGCCTTTTTCTGCGGCTTTTGAAGTATAGAATTCTGTCAAACGACCAAAAGAGGATGATAATATGAATACCGCAGTTTTGGACAAGCTACTGAGACCTTTGAGCAGACTGCATATCGGCGCCGCCGCCCGGTTTGCCGTCGGCGTGGCTCTGGCATTTTTGCGCGTGGGGGATGCCCGACCTTTTGGCATAGTCTACGGCCTTTCCGGCAAAAAAGACTCTGCCCTGCGCTGTGCGGGGGCATTTTTGGGCAGTCTGTGCGCGCTGAGCCGAGGCGGAGTTTTGTATGCCGCCGCCATTATGATCTGCTTTGCCTGCCGCGTGGTGCTCCGCGACACACCCGTGGGCAAAAACCGCCTGTTTATGCCCCTGTGCATCTCGGTGTCGCTGTTTTGCGTCAAAATCCCCTCGGTGATGGTGCGGGGGCTTGTGCGGGGGATGGGCGGCCTGCTTCTGGAGGCGCTGCTTACGGGTGTGCTCTGTCTTGCGGCCGAGGAATATATGTCTGCCGCAGGCGTGTCAACCCCTCCGCCTGCCGCCGATCCGCCTATCTCGGGCGCGCTGAGAAAGCTGGGTGACATCGTTGAGCATCAGGCGTCCTATGCGCCTACCAAGACGGTGGACAACGCGCTGGAATGGGCATTTGACAGCGTGTGCTCCACCTGCCAAAGCTCCAAGGACTGCTGGAGCGCCGCCTATCCCCAAACCCGCCGAGCCATAGACCGCATCCGCGACACGGTCGTGTCGGGCAAGCCGCTTACCGAGCAGGAACTGCCCGAGCCGCTGGCGCACAAATGCCCCCGCAGTTCGCGGCTGTGCAGTGAGATAAATCTGCGCGTCGCGGGCCTCCGTGCCCGCGAGAATGCCAAAAAGAAGCAGCAGCAAAGCTGTGCTCTGATGAAAAAACAGTACGACTGCATAGCCGACCTGATCCGTGACGCAAAGGGCGACTCGGGCACCCGTGAGGAGTTTATGAGCCTCGTCAGGCGCAAAGCCGAGGGGGTGGCAAAAGGCTATTTCGGCCGCGGCGACTGCAGTACGGTTTTTGACGGAGAGCGGATAGTTCTCACGGTGTTTTTGAACGCAGGCTGGCACAGCGAGGACATTTCGGCGGTCACGTCCAGCCTCAGTCTTGCCATCGGCTGCACGGTCACGTACGGAGGATGCGTTGATACCCCGTCGGGAAAGGCGCTGAGATACTTCATAGAGGGACGGTTGTCGGTGCAGGTGGACAGCGCCTGCGTGGCGAAAGAGCGTGAGCGCATCAGCGGAGATTGCTGCAGGCATATGGTCACTCCCGACAAGCGGCAGATAGTCATTCTGTCCGACGGAATGGGCACGGGGGAAAAAGCCGGCCGTCTCAGCTGTGCCGCCGCCGATGCCGTGATCGGACTTGTGCAGGCGGGGGTGTCTCTGTCCTCGGCGGCGCAGGCACTGTGCAGCGCTCTGGAGGCGCAGGTGGACTCGGCGGGGTTTGCCACCTTGGATATGGTGGAGATAGACCTGATCTGCGGCAGATGTCTGTTTGTCAAATACGGTGCCCAGCCATCCTACATAGTGCGGGGCGGAAGAGTGCAGAAGGTGTGGCGCCAGTCCCTGCCCGCAGGATTGGGCGGAGAGGGGGAGTGCCTGACCTGCCTGCTCTCTCCCGGTGACCGGATAGTGATGATGACCGACGGCGCCCGCGAGCCGGAGGATTTTTCGGCGCCTGCCGCCTCTTTGTGCCGTGAGCTGACCTCGGGCAGAGCGCTTGACGATATGACGGCGGCGGTAATAACGGTCAGCGGCGGCTGATATGGGGGAGTACACCAAAAAAGACCTGGCGCTGGCTGCTCTGCTGGGTTTTCTCGGTGGGGGCACGGCCACGGCTTTTGTGTGGCTTTTGTGCGTAATGCTGTAAAAAAGTTGTCTAAATATCTTGAGAAGCTTGCAATGTAGGTGTATAATAGATACAAAGTCAATTTTTGGAGGTTTATACAATGTTTGAAAAACTCATTGCTCAGCTCAAGGCTGAGAACAAGCGCACTATCGTATTTACCGAAGGTCACGATGCCCGTATCCTCGAAGCAACCGCTCGCCTCAACGAAGGCGGCTTCCTCACCCCCCTGCTCATCGGCAACGTTGAGGAGGTCAAGGCTAACGCTCAGAAGGGCGGCTTCAACATCGACGGCGTCGAGATCATCGATCCTCTGACCTACCCCGAGATGGACGCTCTGGTCAACGCTATGGTCGAGCTTCGCAAGGGCAAGATGAGCCCTGAGGAGTGCAAGGCTGCACTTTCCAAGGGCAACTACTTCGGCACCATGCTGGTCAAGGTCGGCAAGGCTGACTGCCTGCTGGGCGGCGCAACCTACTCCACCGCTGATACCGTTCGTCCCGCTCTGCAGCTGGTCAAGACCAAGAAGGGCGCAAATCTGGTATCCTCCTGCTTCATCATGGTTCGCGGCGAGGAGAAGCTGGCTATGGGCGACTGCGCTATCAACCTGAGCTACGAAGATACTCTGGACAAGGACGGCAACGTTGTTGTCACCGCTGCCGAGAAGCTGGCTGAGGTCGCTATCGAGACCGCCAACACCGCCAAGGTATTCGGCATCGATCCCAAAGTCGCTATGCTCTCCTTCTCCACCAACGGCTCCGGCAAGGGCGGCACAGTCAAGCTGAGCCACGACGCTACTCTGGTAGTCAAGGAGAAGGCTCCCGAGATCGCTATCGACGGCGAGATGCAGTTTGACGCAGCAGTCGCACCCGAAGTCGGCCAGCTCAAGTTCCCCGGCTCCAAGGTCGCAGGCTATGCCAACACCTTTATCTTCCCCACCATCGAGGCAGGCAACATCGGCTACAAGATCGCACAGCGTCTGGGCGGATTTGAAGCTTACGGCCCCATTCTGCAGGGTCTGAACGCTCCCATCAACGACCTGAGCCGCGGCTGCAACGCAGACGAAGTCTACAAGATGGCTATCATCACCGCAGCACTCAGCTGAGTTAATATCACCGCATAACAAAATCCCGTCTCACGAGAGTGAGACGGGATTTTTTAGCTTTGGGGTTCAGTATTTTTCCGCGTTGTAGTATCGGATATCGTCGCCAACCTGTTTTTTCCACAGTTTGCCCATCATATAGGCGCTCTCGATATCGTCGGCGCTCATATTCTGCACAGACGCCCGACCCATCCGCTCAAAAGCCTCATGCGTCAGTGCGCTTGCCCTGCCTGCTTTGGTGGAATCGGACAGGGGCAGGGCGTATTTTGCCTGCAGATAGGCACACATAGCCTCCAGATCGCCCACATCGCCCTCTTTCAGCTCCAGTTCCAGTTCGCTGACAGCGCAGAATCGGTCATCCTGATTGAGTTCACCCAGATCGAATGCCACCTCTACGGTGGATCTGCCCCATTGTGCCAGCCGCAGGGTGCGGGTATAACGTGAGGAGTACAGACACACAAGATCGGCTGACGAGATCAGCTGCGCTGTCTCGGGCGGCAGTCGGCTGTCTGCACACAGAGCGCGGACTCCCTCCTCTATAGTGAGGGCGCGTTTTTCAAACTCATGACGTGAGATGGCGCTGACGCGGTATTTGAGACAGCACACGCCGATACCGTTTTCCTGCCTGAGACGCAGGGACAGGCCGCTTGCTTTGAGTGCGCGGTCGGGGGTGTCAAAATAGCTCGCCTCCATCTCCACACGGCGGGCAGGGGAGATAAAAAAGCCTTCTTTTTCCAGCAGGGTCATGGCGGTGGTGCGCCTTGCGGGGGCCAGTTTTATTTCAATTTCCATAAGATCACCTCTATACTACATATTGTAGCACCTTCGGTGTTGCGGGGCAACAAAAAAACAAAATATTGTCTGTAAACTTTTATATAACCCTTTTATTTTTTGCAATTGTGTGATACAATGTACAGTGTATAAAAATATGTAAAAAAGAGATAAAAGTTTTGGGAGGGGACAATATGCTCAATCGCGTAGTTGTTACTATCGACGGCCTGCCCTACACCGTGGTGGCAGAAGAAAGTGAAGAATATATCCGCAAGAACGCCGCGCTGGTAGACAAGGAGATCGACAGCATCAAGGCTGCCACACCCTTTTCGTCCATGACAAGCGCAGTTCTGGCCGCTATGAACATTGCGGACAAATACTACAAAGCCCTCGCTATGAGCGAAGGTCTCCGCGAGCAGCTCAAGGACTATACCAAAGAATGCGCCGAGCTGCGCGCACAGGTCAATCGCCTCAGCAAGCGCAAATAAGCTTATTTGATTTTTTGGCAGGAGTGTAGGTAATGCAGCTTGTTGTCAGAGTCAGCTCAATAGAGTCGGTTGCAGCCGCGGTACAGACCGGGGCCGATGCCGTATGCCTCTGCGCTCCCGACTGCGGCAGAAAAGACTGCCTGTCGCTGAGCGAGCTGCAGGAGGCTCTCAGATATTGCCGTCTGCGGGGAGTCAAAGCATACGTGTATTTTGCTTCACTCTGCTCGGACAGCGATCTGCTGCGACTGCGTGAGCTTGTGCGTACGGTGTACGCCGCAGGTGCCGACGCCGCCGTTGCGGGGGATCTGGGACTTGTGCGTATGATCAGACAGCTTGCGCCTCAGCTGCCTATTTTCGGCTCCGAGCAGCTTGCCGTACACGATCTTGCAGGCGCTCTCGCCGCAGAGAAGCTTGGCATCGGCCGGGTTATGCTTGCCCGTGAGCTGAGCGCCGAGCAGATGCGCTTTATCAGCGAGCGCGCAGGGGTGCAGACCCGTGCATTCTGCCACGGTGAGCAGTGTGTCAGCTATTCGGGACAGTGCTATATGTCCACCGCCGTTGCATCCCGCAGCGCATCCCGTGGTCAGTGTATGCGCCCCTGCCGCAGCGCCTATTCGTATTTCGGCGACGCACCCGGCGAGCATCTGAGCCTGCGCGATATGTGTCTGGCAGGCCATCTTGGTGAGCTGGAGCGGGCAGGCGTCAGTGATGTGATCATTGACTGCTTCGGCAAGCGCGCCGAGTACACCGCACTCATATGTTCTGTATATTCTCAGTGCCTCCGCACGGGCGAGCCTCCCTCCCGCGCCGATATGCTCAGGCTGGAGAGTCTGTTTGCCCGCGACGGATTCAATGATTCTTATATAAAAGGCGAAAAGGGCACCGCCATGTTCGGTGCGCCCAATCCCGCCCCCGAGCGTGAGGCCCGCAGTGCCTACAGCGACGCCCGCAAGCTCTATCAGGGCGACGGAGAAAAGCCTCTTGTGGCCGTGGATATGATACTCACCGCCCACGCAGGGGAGGATATCACCCTCGTGTGCTGTGATCAGGACGGTTTTGAGGCATCATCCCGTTCACCTGCCGCCCAGAGCGGCAAAAAAGCCACCTCCCGCGCCGAGATCCGCAGCCTGCTCAGCAAGACCGACAAGACGGTTTTTTATGCCGACAAGATCCAGATGGATATAGACGAGGGACTGCGCATTGCCCCTGCCGCCATCAGCGCAATGCGCCGCAGCTGCCTTGAGCTTCTTGCCATCCGCCGCAAGCAGGCTCCCGAGCGCCCCACGGGCAACTGGCAGCCGGGACTCAAGCGGCTGGCTTATGCCGATGCCCCCGAGATCGCACTGTCCTTTTTGCGTACCGAGCAGATCACCCCCGAGATCCTCGACCTGCGCCCGCAGATAGTCTATCTGCCCGTCTGGCGTATGCACGAGGATACCAAGATCATCGAGCTGCTGAGGGGGCGGGGCATCATCCCCTGCGCCGTGCTGGACAGAGTCATATCGGACAGACAGTGGCCTGAGGTTCTGCTTGCTCTGCGCGAGCTGAAGGCGGCGGGACTGGAGCAGGTGCTGTGTACCAGCCTCGGTCAGCCTGCTCTGCTTGCGCCTCTCGGATTCACCCTTCGCGGCGATTTCGGCATGAATATCCTCAACTCCCAGAGCATAAAAGAAGTCAAGACCCTGGGCCTCAGCAGCTGCACGTTGTCCTTTGAGCAGAGCTTCAATCAGATCAAAGAACTGTCCATGGGTATGGACTGCGAGGTCATCATATACGGCAGACTGCCCCTGATGATCACCGAGAACTGCATCATCCACAAGCATCACGGTGTCCACGTCTGCCACAACGGCTCTATGGCGCTCATTGACAAAACGGGCCGCAGTTACCCCCTGCTCCCCGAAAAAGGCTGCCGCAACACCCTCTACAACGCCGAAAAACTGTGGCTCGCCGACAAAAAAGAAGATTACTCCCGCCTCGGCTGCCGTACCTTGCGTCTTTGCTTCACCACCGAGAACAGCAAAGAGTGCCTCAGGGTGCTTCAGGCATATTTGGGCAGGGCAGAGATGACCCCCGAGCGCGCAACACGGGGCATGTATTACAGAAACGGCAACTGAGGTATTTTTTATGATAATTCTTGCATCCGCATCCCCCCGCCGCCGCGAACTGCTGGCGCACGTCTGCGAGTTTGAAGTCCGCCCCACCGACTGTGACGAAAGCTGCTCCATCGCCTCTCCTGAGGAGTTTGTGCGCGAGATTTCCCGCCGCAAGGCTCTGGCCTGCGCAGCCGACAAGGGCGACATTGTCATAGGCGCCGACACCGTGGTGGCCATAGACGGAGAGATACTGGGCAAACCCAAAGACGCCGAGGATGCCAAAAATATGCTCTGCAAGCTGTCGGGCAGGACTCACAGCGTGTTCACGGGCGTCACCGTGGTCAAAGACGGAGAGGCACATACCTTTGTCGAGCGCACCGACGTCACCTTTTTTGAGCTGAGTCGGGAGATTATCGACGGATACGTAGCGACTTTTGAGCCTATGGACAAAGCCGGAGCGTACGGTATTCAGGGCAGGGGCTGCCTGCTTGTGGAAAAAATCAACGGAGATTACTTTAATGTGGTTGGCCTGCCCGTTGCACGGCTCAGCCGCCTTTTGAATACGATCGGAGGAAGCTCGATCAATGCGTAAGCTTTTTAAGTCAAAGATCTTTGTATTTGGCTTTGTTCTCGCCCTGCTATCGGTGGGCGTGATGATATATGCCTTCGTGTCCCCATCACCCACACCCATAACCAACCTTATGGGCGCTATCGTTACACCTCTTGAGAAGGCTGTGAGCTGGGTCGGTGACGGGATAGGAGGCTTTTTTGCCTATTTTCGGGGTTATGACGACCTTGAGCGGGAGAATGCCCGCCTGCAAAAACGCATAGACGAGCTGCAGAATCTCGAGAGCGATTATTACGCCGCAGTCAGCGAAAACGACGATCTGCGCCGTCTTGCGGGCCTCAAGCAGAAGCGTGAGGATTTTGAGTTTGAGATGTGCTCGGTAGTCTCCACGATCACGGGTGGATATACCAGCACCTTTACGGTCAACCGCGGCAGTATAGACGGCATCGAGGTGGGCGACTGTGTTATGACCGACGGGGGATTCGTGGGCTACATCAGCTCGGTGTCTCTGCGGTCGGCAGAGGTCATCACCCTCATCAATATCGACACCAAGCTTGCCTGTCTGGTCTCCCGCACCCGTGAGGCTGTGGTGGCGGAGGGCGATTTTGTGCTTGCATCCTCCGACTGCCTCAAGCTGCCCTACCTCAGGAACGATGCCGACCTGCAGATCGGTGATATCATAGAGACCAGCGGTGCCGCCGAACAGTTCCCCAAGGGCATCATCGTCGGCACGGTCAAAGAGATCCGTCGGGAGGAGCACGGCATATCCAGCTACGCGGTCATCGAGCCTGCGGTGGATATAGACAAGCTGCACACGGTATTTGTTGTCAAAGATTTTGAGATCACGGAGTGAATATAATTGTCGTTTTTCAGGCGTAAATCGGTACTCAAGTGGCTGGTCTACGGCGTGTTTGCCGTAGTCCTTTTGGTGCTGCAAAGCTCCCGCAGCCCCGCCCTTACTCTGTGGAGCGCGAGAGCCGATTTTTTACCTTTTTTGGTGACCGCGCTGGCCCTCTACGAGGGGCCCTATCTTGCGGGTACTGTGGGATTTTTTTCGGGACTGCTTCTGGCCATTCACAGCGTCACCATAGAGGGCCTTGCCTGCCTGTATCTGTCCCTTGCGGGCGTTGTGCTGGGGTGGCTGTTTGACAAATACTTCCGCGCCAATATCCTGCTGCCCATTATGTCGGGTACGCTGTGCATAATTTTTGCCGAAGTCTGCAAGTTCGTGTTCTACTACCGTCTTGTCCACAGACTCAGCATCGGACTGGGCGCGCTTACGGTGTTGGGCAGCATCATTCTGTCCGTACCCGTGGGAGTGGGCGTATGCTATGCCACCCGCTGGCTGTCGCGGTTTTTCGGGGAGGAAGAGCAATGAACAGCAAAAGCAGTGGAAAATACACCCGCAAAGTCGTCGTCCTCTGCCTGCTGATGCTGGCTATCGTGGTTGTGATGTTTACCCGCATGGCCTATCTGCAGCTGGTCGAGCACGAAGAAGCTGTGGCCAAGGTGCAGAGCAAGAGCGTCCGCACCTACAAGGAGATCGCCTCCCGCGGCGAGATCAAGGACAGAGAGGGCAACACGCTGGTTGCCGACGTAGCCTGCTACAATATCACCTTTGACTATTACGAATGGGACAAATCACAGCAGAACGAGGTCATCCTGCGGCTTTGCGATATGCTGGAGCAGGCGGGACTCGACTGGAGCGACGAGCTGCCGCTGAGCCGTGACGTGCCCTACAGCTATACTTATGCGTCCCAGACATCGGGCTCTGGCAAAAAGCTGATGAAGTTCATCGCCGAGCGCGAGTGGGACGAGAATATTACCCCCAGCCGTCTGTTTACCCTGCTGTGCGAGCGGTACAAGGTGTCGGACACCCTGACCAGCAAGCAGAAGCGCGACATTATCGGCATCAGATACTATCTGGAGCTGTGCCAGTTCTCGGCGTACAATTCACCCGTAACCATATCTACCGACGTTCCCGTGGAGACCGTGGTTGAGGTGTCGGCACGCAGCCGTCAGCTGCCGGGCGTGACCATCACCACGGGCGCACGCAGGCAGTATTTTACCACCTATGCCGCACATCTCTTGGGCCGAGTGGCGGCCATATCCTCCACCGAATATGCCGAACTCAAATCGAGCGGTTACCGCCTCACCGACAACATCGGCAAAATGGGTGTGGAAAAAGCCTTTGAGACCGCCCTCCGCGGCATCGACGGCAAAAAGAACATTGAGGTCGACCGCGCAACCGGTCAGATAATCAACGAGTATATGCTGGAAGATCCCCAGCCGGGGGACAATATCGTGCTTACAATCGATATCGGTATGCAGGCGGTTGCCGAGCAGTCTCTTGCCGAGACTATGGAGGCGCTGAGCAGCGCGCCCGAGGGCCAGCGCGGCTCGGGTGCAGAGGGCGGCGCGGTTGCGGTCATCGATGCCCGCACGGGCGAGATACTCACTCTCGCCAGCTACCCCACCTACAATCTGGCCACCTACGGCGCAGACTACAACGCCAACCTCAGCAATACCCTCAAGCCCTTCTTTAACCGTGCTATAGCAGGCACATATCCTCCCGGCTCTACCTTCAAGATGCTTACCGCTCTTGCGGCGCTGGAGGAGGGAATAATCACCCCCACCGAAAAGATGCACACCACAGGCGTGTATATGTACTACGCCCCCTCCTATACCCCTGCCTGCTGGGTCTACAATGACTACGGCCGCAGCCACGGCGACATCAACGTCAGCGAGGCACTCAAGTACTCCTGCAACTACTTCTTCTTTGAGGCGGGCAGAGTGCTGGGCATCGAGCTGCTCAACAAATACGCCTCCGCCCTCGGTCTCGGTCAAAAAACAGGCATCGAAATAGGCGGCGAGGAGGCTGGCAATCTGGCAGGCCCCGAAAGCCGCAAACAAAACGGCGGCATCTGGCAGGAGAGTGAGACCATTCAGGCGGCCATCGGCCAGACCGAACAGCAGTTCACCCCTCTGCAGATCGCATCCTACGTAGCCTCCATCGTCAACGGCGGCACCAAATATTCCCCCCACCTGATCAAAGGCGTCACTACCTACGACGGCAGTGAGATCATAGAAGAAGAAAAAATTACCGCAGTAGATCTCAACCTGTCGGCAGCCTCGGTCAAAGCCATCAAAGAGGGTATGCGCGGCGTTGTTACCGAGGACGGTACCGCATCCTCGGTGTTCCGCGATTTCCCCATCGACGTAGGCGGCAAGACCGGTTCGGCACAGACCAAGCAGGGCCGGGACGCCCACGGTGTGTTCGTATCCTTTGCTCCCTATGACGATCCCGAGATAGTGGTGTGCGTGGTTGGCGAGTATGCAGGCTCGGGCGGCAGCGTTGCGCCCGTGTGCATTGATATTTATAACTATTATTTCGGTCTTACGGCAAATGAATAGATAATATTTCTGCCGTCCCTATTGTTAAACGGCAGAGAGTGATGTATAATATTATATTACCAAAACAAAAGGAAGTGAAACTTGTGGGCACAGTGATCGCAGTTGCATCGGGCAAGGGCGGAACGGGCAAAAGCTCCTTTTGCGCCAATCTTGCGGTAGCCTTGTGCGCCCGCGGTGAGAAGGTGCTGCTCATAGACACCGACGCGGGACTCCGCAGTCTTGACCTGATTCTGGGTATGACAAGCCGCGTGCTGTTCAGCTATGCCGACGTTATCGAGGGCAAATCCTCTCTCAAAGATGCCGCCGTCAAGCACGAGACGGTCAGGAATCTCCGTCTGCTTACCGCTCCCGCAAGCCCCCGTGTTTTTGAGCGTGAGCAGATAGCTGCGCTTGTGCAGGTTGCCCGCGAGCATTTTACATACACCATTGTGGACTGTCCCGCAGGCCTCAGTGACAATATCCTTGATTTTTGCACCTGCGCCGACCGCGCACTCGTTGTGTCCACCCCCGACCATACCTCCCTGCGCGGCGGACAGAAGATGGGCATATTGATGGGCGAGCAGGGTCAGCAGAACGTCAAGATAGTGGTCAACCGCGTTCGCAGCGGTATGATAGATCGGGGTGAGGCCGTCAACATCGACGCCGCAATGGATCAGGCAGGTCTGGGACTTATCGGTGTCGTGCCCGAGGACAAGTCTGTTATCGCCTGCGGCAACGGCGGCAAACTGCTTGCATTCGAGAAAAAAAGCCCCGCCTGGCAGGCATATTTCAACATAGCAGGAAGAATCAAAGGAGAAAAAATCCGACTTCTGGACTCTGTCCCGGGTCGTTATTGAGAAAAAGGAGGAAAACAGCCGATGAACGTAGCCTTGATTGCCGAAAACAGCAAAAAAGAGCTTATGATCCAGTTCTGCATAGCTTATTGCGGAATCCTGGCCAAGCACAACATCTTTGCAACCCGCACCACCGGCAAAATGGTAGCCGACGCTACCGGTCTTAATGTTCACTGTCTGCTGCCCGGAACAGGCGGCGAGGAGCAGATATCTGCCCGCTGCGCCTACAATGAGATAGATCTGGTAATTATGCTGCGTGATCCCATGAATGACTATTCGTTGACCCGTCATCATATCGAGATCATGCGCAATTGCGATATGCATACCATCCCCGTGGCAACCAATCTTGCTTCTGCAGAAGTCCTGGTCTGCGCTCTTGACAGAGGCGACCTTGACTGGCGTGAAATTGTAAATCCTATGTTCAAGGACGGAAAGAGAAAATGAGTCAGAAGATCCAGAGACCAAAAGGCACGGCTGACGTTACCGTGTCCGACGTATACCGCTGGCATTATGCCGAGAACCTGCTCCGCGATTGCGCCAGACTGTTCGGCTACCGCGAAACACGCTTCCCCGTGTTCGAGCACACCGAGCTGTTCATCCGCGGCGTGGGCGACACCACCGACGTGGTGCAGAAGGAGATGTACACCTTTGAGGACAAGGGCGGCAGAAGCATCACCCTGAGACCCGAAGGCACCGCATCCACCGTTCGTTCCTATATCGAGAACGGCGAGGCACAGAACGGCGCCCCCTACAAAGCCTATTACATAGTCCCCAACTTCAGATACGAGAAGCCTCAGGCAGGCCGCCTGCGCGAGCATCATCAGTTCGGCATCGAGTGCTTCGGCGCACAGAGCTACACCGCTGATGCCGAGGTAATCGCGCTGGCAAGCACCTTTATCCGCAAGCTGGGTATTGCCACCAAGCTGCGCATCAACTCCATCGGCTGCCCCCATTGCCGTCCCGCCTATCACAAGGCGCTCCACGAGTATTTTGAGGGCAAAAAGCAGGAGCTCTGCGAGACCTGCCTCGGCCGTCTGGACAAGAACCCCATGCGTATCCTCGACTGCAAGAGCCCCGTCTGCTCGGCCATCGCCGAGGACGCACCCCGCGCAGTAGACTTCCTCTGCGAGGATTGCGCAAGCCACTTTGAGGGACTCAAGTCCTCCCTCACACAGATGGGCATCGATTATGAGGTAGACACCTCCATTGTCCGCGGCCTCGACTACTACACCAAGACCGTGTTCGAGTTCGTGTTCTCGGGCATCGGCGCACAGGGAACTGTCTGCGGCGGCGGAAGATACGACGGCCTCATCGAGCAGCTGGGCGGCGCCGCCACCCCTGCAGTCGGCTTCGGCTGCGGCCTCGAGCGTCTGCTGCTGGCAGCCGAGGCATCGGGCTTTGTGTTCCCCGAAGCCGATACCTGCGACGTATTTATAGCTTCTGCCGACCCCTGCGGCGCTCAGGCAGCACTCAAGACCGCGGCGGCACTGAGAGAGCTGGGCGTGTCCGTTGAGACCGACCTCTGCTCCCGAGGCCTCAAGGCACAGATGAAGAACGCCGACCGCATCGGCGCCAAGTACACCATCGTGCTGGGCGAGAGCGAAGTCAATAACAACCAGGCCATCCTCAAAAATATGCGTCTCAAAGAGCAGCGTGAGATCACTCTTGAGGCAGAGCTCATTGCCTCGGCAATAAAGAAAGGACAGAACTGATATGAAAAATATGTCTGCACCCCGCGTATACTGCGGCAGCCTCCGCGAGGAGAATATAGGCCAGAGAGTGTCCGTCTGCGGCTGGGTAGCCCGCAACCGTGACCTCGGCGCACTGATCTTTATCGACGTGCGCGACAGAGAGGGTATCGTACAGTGCGTGTTTGACCGCAGCATCAACGACGAACTGGCAGAAAAAGCCTTTGCCCTCCGCGCCGAATACACCGTCCGCATCACCGGCACCGTCCGTATGCGTTCGGCAATCAATGACAAGATCCCCACCGGCAAGATCGAGATCGTAGCCGAGGAGCTTGAGCTGTATTCCGCATCCGAGACCCCTCCCTTTGAGATCTCCGACGACGTCAACGTCAACGATGCCCTCCGCCTCAAGTATCGTTACCTCGACCTGCGCCGCCCCTCCCTGCAGAAGACTCTTGCCATCCGTCACCGTGTAGCCAAGATCACCCGCGACTACTTTGACGAGAACGGCTTCTTTGAGATAGAGACCCCCATCCTCACCAAGTCCACCCCCGAGGGCGCCCGTGACTATCTTGTTCCCTCCCGCGTCCATCCCGGCAAGTTCTACGCTCTGCCCCAGTCTCCCCAGCAGTACAAGCAGCTGCTGATGCTGTCGGGCTTTGACCGTTATTTCCAGATCGCCCGCTGCTTCAGAGACGAGGATCTGCGCTACGACCGTCAGCCCGAGTTCACCCAGATCGACCTCGAGATGAGCTACGTTGACGTTGACGACGTCATCGCAATGCAGGAAGGCTTCATCAAGCGCCTGTTCAGAGAGGTTCTGGACGTTGAGATCCAGACCCCCTTCCAGCGCATCACCTACAAAGAAGCTATGGCACGCTTCGGCTCGGACAAGCCCGACCTGAGATTTGATATGGAGCTTTGTGATCTCACCGACAAGTGCGAAAAGTGCGGCTTTGCCGTGTTTGAGAATGCCAAGAGCATTCAGGCCATCAACGTAAAGGGCGGCGGCGACAAGCTGAGCCGCAAGGAGATCGACGCTCTGGGCGAGTTCGTCAAGAGCTACAAGGCCAAGGGTCTGGCATGGCTCAAGACTACCTCTGCAGGCGAGCAGAGCAGCTCCTTTGCCAAGTTTATGACCGAGGAGAGCATCGCAGCCATCAAGGAGAAGGCACAGGTTGTTCCCGGCGACCTGCTGCTGTGCGTAGCTCACGAGGATGAGGAGACCGCACAGAACGCCGTGGGCGCACTCAGATGCCACGTTGCCAAGAAGATGGGCCTCATCCCCGCAGGCGTCTACAAGCTGCTGTGGGTCACCGAGTTCCCCATGTTCGAGTACGGCGAGGACGACGAGGGCAACACCCGTCTGTACGCCAAGCATCATCCCTTCACCGCTCCCATGGACGAGGATATCCATCTGTTTGACACCGAGCCTCAGAATATGCGCGCCAAAGCCTACGATATCGTCCTCAACGGCACCGAGCTGGGCGGCGGCTCCATCCGTATCCACCGCAGTGACGTCCAGAAGCAGATGTTCAAGGCCCTCGGCTTCAGCGAAGAAGAAGCACAGGCTCGCTTCGGCTACCTTATCAATGCATTCCGCTACGGCGCACCTCCCCACGGCGGTCTGGCATACGGCCTCGACCGTATCGTAATGCATCTGGCAGACACCGAGAGCATCCGCGACGTTATCGCATTCCCCAAGGTGCAGAACGCATCCGAGCTGATGACCGACGCCCCCGACTTTGTCGACCTCAAGCAGCTGAGAGAACTGTCCATCAAGACCGACATCGAAGAAAAGTAAGAATAAACCAAATAAAAAGACTGTTCCCACGGGAACAGTCTTTTTTATGTTATTTGTTTTCGATTATTGCTCTGAACTTGGCTGCAAAATCGGAGTCTTTTGCCTGGTGGTATATTGTGCTTTTGCCGATAGCCATATACCCGTTGTCACCTATACGCACAAAATCATCGTAAAATCCGTCATTATCCCAGTCTGCGGAAATGAAATAATCGGCGGTGCGAAATTCTGTTGGGCGGAGAGAAGTAAATCTCCGCTTGAAGGTCGTCTCACTCAAAAGCTCCTGCAGCTGCCTCAATTGCTCGTCCGTCAGGGTTATTGTGGGGACAGGTCCCGGAGTTTTATATTGATCGTAGCGAAATACCGATATACTCAGCGGTACTTCGTCAAGCTTGTCAAGATTATCCAGCCGCTTACCGCTGATATTCATGTAGAAATAGAACTGCACACAAAGCAGCACCGCGGCGATAATACAGACAGCGGTCACGGCTATGGTCGTGATCTTCTTTCTTTTCATCTTCTTTTTCAGCGCCAGCAACGCCGCCTTGTCCTCGCCGGTGTGCTCGCTCGTCATATTGCCTATTTCTTCGCCGGATTTGAGTGCCTCAAGCTCTCTGCGGCATGCTTCGCAATTTTCCAGATGGCCTTTGACAAAAGCCGCCGTGTCCTCGCTGACCATATTCTCAAGATACAGGGGGAGAATATCCCTGATAATATTGCACTCGTTTATCACCATTTATTCCTCCAATCCTTCTTTTATCTTGATTTTTGCGCGGTGATAGGTGACGCAAGCCCAGTTTTCGGACTTGTTGAATATCTGTCCGATCTGTTTGAAGCTGAGCTCACCGAACACTCTCCACATAAAAACCTCCTTGTAAGGCTCGGGGAGGGTGTGAAGAACCCTGCGTATCCGTGAGATTTCATCCTGCCGGGCTATTTTCTCCTCAACGGAGCAGTCGGTGTCTGCAATACTTGCGTCGTCAAGACTGTCTGCCTGCCCGATCTTTTTGAGATAGCTGTGATAGCAGTTTTTGGCTATCTGGCATAGCCAGACCCGCATCTCGCAGTCACCGCGGAAACTGCCTATAGACTTCATAGCCTTGAAAAAAGTCTCGCTGGTTATCTCCTCGGCGATATGCTCGTTTCCCGAAAGCTTTCGGATGTACAGAAAAACGTCGTGGAAATACGCGCTGTAGATCTGCTCAAACTCGGTCATCCTATCACCTCCTTTGCCTATAAGACCGCCCAAACGCCAAAATCTTACACGGGTTGTCAAAATAATTTTATCATACAGCCGATATCTATGTCAAAAAACAAAAATCCCCGGCGGAATATATCCGTCGGGGATAGTTTTTTTGTGCTTTTGGGTCTTTTACTTGAGCTCATTGGAGCTGTTGAGCAGGGTGGAGCTGAACATAAACAGCACGTCTGCACCCTCAAAGCTGATGGTGCCGTTCTGCACCAGATAGTTGAGGGTCATGGGGGGCAGCACTCGGGGGTCGAGGACGGTGATCTTGGCGTATCCCTCGGCAAAATAGGGGGACAGAGAGGAGCCGAAGGAGTCGCGGAAGATAACAAGCTCGCGGTCGGTGGCGGCATTCTCGTTCTCGATAGTGACCATAGACACCTTGGCGCCCGACAGGAAAATATCGTAGGGATCGTTGCCCTCAGCCTTTTCCAGAGTGTACACGGGGATTTCCACGGGCACACCGCTGTCCCAGCTGTATATTTTGAGTCCGCTCTGATAGGGGGCGGTCATATACTTGAGCTCGTCGCTGTCAAAGCTGAGCGCAAACTGATGGCCGTAAACACCCTTGAATATCTCGCCCAGAGACTGCTCGGTGTAGCTTGCCTCGAGCTTGACGCCCATCTGCTGAGCGATAGCCTGAGCCACGTGATAGATCTCCTCCTGCTTCCAGTGGGTGTCGGTCTTGTAGTAGTCCTCAATACCCAGCAGAGGCAGAATGTCGATATACTGAGCAAAGCTCATACCCTCGGTGTATTTTTTGATCAGTGCGGCGTAGTCCAGAGACAGGTAGGAGTACTTATCCGCCATAAAATAGTGCTTGTCGGGCACGACGGTAGTGTAGACGTTGCAGTTTTTGTCCTTGACAAAGCTGTTGTAGAGGGCAGTCAGCTTGCTTACTGCGTTGTCCACTGAGGGCAGATTGGTGGGGTACTCGATCTTGGAGATGAAGCCGTCTTTTTCGTACAGGTCGTTGACATCCTTCTGCCCCATAATGTTCATGGCGGTAAACGCCTTGATGGCGCGGAAGGAGTCACGGATGGGGAACTGATCGAGAGCGTAGCTCTCAAAGCTGTTCATAAACTCGGCAGACAGAACAGTGCCAAAAGTCAGCTTGGGGAACTGCTTGAGCTCGCGCCGCTCGGCGAGAGAGTAGTCGTCGGCAGGCTTGAGCCAGCAAAAGAGGGAGAAAAATGCGAGGAAGCAGGCAAAAAGCAGGGTAACGACGATATTCTTGGTCTTGGTTGACATTATTTTTGCCTCCTTTCTCAGAATCGGAAGTAGAGGAAGGGGTTAAAGCTTCCGTCTACCAAAAACGCGGTAACAGTAACAATAAGCACCAGCAGCACAGCAGGCTCAAGGAGGTTGATGACCTTTTCCAGCGACTTGTTGGACTTGGCCTTTACGATCAGTGTCTTGACGGCAGGTGTTGCACCGAACAGTGCCGCAACAATCAGCAGGCCGTAAGAGCGCAGATAGTAGACAAACTCGTCGGAGACGAGGGGAGTGTCGCATGCGCCGAACATAGCGCCGATATACTGCAGCGACTCACGCATATCTGTGCCGTTGAAGATAACAAAGCTGATAAGCATCACTATCGCCACGTAGACGTGTGCAAGAGGACGGCATTTTTTGAGATGCTTGCCGATCAGGAACTTCTCCAGCATCAGGAATGCCGCAAAATACAGACCCCAGGCAATAAAGTTCCAGCTTGCGCCGTGCCAGAAGCCGGTCAAGCCCCATACGATCAGGGTGTTGATGATCCATCTGCCCGTCTTGACGCGGTTGCCGCCCAGAGGGATGTACAGATAGTCACGGAACCATGTGCCCAGAGACATGTGCCAGCGGCGCCACCACTCGGCAATGCTCTGAGAGATAATGGGATAGTTGAAGTTCTCGCAGAAGTCAAAGCCAAGCACCTTGCCGATACCGATGGCCATATCGGAGTAGCCGGAGAAGTCAAAGTAGATATGGAGCACCAGACACAGAGCGTACAGCCAGTAGAAGAGCACAGCCTTGTCGTTGGATGCTTTGAATATCTCGCACAGTTCGCCCAGCAGGTTGGCGATCAGCACCTTTTTGGACAGACCGATGATAAATCTGCGGATGCCCAGTGCTGCACCCTCAAAAGTCATAGAGCGGTTCTCAAGCTGAACGGCAATGTCACGGTAACGGACGATAGGACCTGCGATCAGTTGGGGGAACATAGTTACGTATGCGCCGAAGTTGACGATGTTCTTCTGTGCGGCCGCATCCTTGCGGTAGACGTCAACAACGTAGCTGAGTATCTGGAAGGTATAAAAGCTGATACCGATGGGCAGTGCGATGCGCAGCAGAGGTATGCTCAGACCGGTCACAGCGTTGAAATTGTCAATAAAGAAGTCTGCATACTT
The DNA here is from genome assembly GCA_045658985.1 of Oscillospiraceae bacterium. Lineage (GTDB taxonomy): Bacteria > Bacillota > Clostridia > Oscillospirales > Butyricicoccaceae > RGIG3513. The sequence continues at coordinate 23,045 of JAZOWC010000003.1, read as the reverse complement.
AAAATATCCCAGCATACCCAGGCATACTGTGGTGGATATTATCATAGGCAGTCTGTGCATCCATTTGCCTTTGCCGCTGAATCTTTCGGTCAGCAGGCCTGCTATCCATCCGACAAGAATGGATATGACCATAAACACGATGTATTTGGGTTCTCCCCAACCATAGAATATAAGGCTGGTAAAAAGAATTGCGCCGTTGCGCAGCCTTTTGGGCAGCGCAAGGCACAATACTAAGGTTATGGGGAGAAAGTAGTATAAAAAGGATACGCTTGAAAACAGCATATTTTACACTCTTTCCTCAGTGATCTTTAGCCAACAGAGATGGGCTCGTCAACGATAACGGTAACAGCGTCGCCGTATGCTTCCTGCAGACCGGTCTTGACGGGGTTAACAGCGTCGGTAAGACCAAACATAACAACTACGTTGCTTGTGCCAACCTTTGCAATGTACATAAGCTCGGGGAAGCCGCACATCCACTGATTGTTGGCGATGGTGTCACGCATGGTCTGAGCAAAAGCGTCAACGTCAGCAGCGTTGGTCAGGTGATAAGCGCCGCAGGTGAAGCTGTTAGCGTTCATCATGTGCATAAAGGAGCCTGCTGCATCGATCTTTGCCTGCTCTGCTTCGGGGATCAGCAGGATGGAGCCCATGAATGCCTTGTCAACAACCAGACCGGGGCCTTCGAAATCGGTGTGCTCAGCATCGCCGCCGCCTACGGGGAACTTGCTGTCGTCAGCAACCTTGCCCCAAGCAGCCTTGAGGATGTCTACGGGAGCGTCGGTAACGTCGGATGCTGCGGGAGCATCGGGAGTAGCGGGTACATCGGGGGTTGCGGGAGTGTCAGTAGAGGGCTTGTCGGTGGAGGGGGTGTCGGTGGAGGGCTTGTTTGTATCGCTGGGGGAGGTGGGCTTGTCGCCCTCGCCGCATGCTGCCAGAGCAAATACCAGGGTGAGTGCCAGGATGAGTGCCAGAATCTTCTTCATTGTGTGATCTCCTTTGTTTTTTTATTTTTATTATTTTTTGTTTTCATTTGGTTTCCGAGTAATAAGACTGAAAAAAATCAAAAAAGTTCCCGAAAAAATCAAAAAAATTAAAAATATTTTTCAGACCCCATAAAACCCCATTTTACATTAATATTACCAAAAGTTTGGCAAATAGTCAACAAAGAATATTTGCCCCCGCCGCCGCTCTTTTGCGAGGCATTGACAGCCGGGGCAGGGAGTGATACTATAATTATATAGACAGCCTGCCGCTCAGAGCGGCAAAACTGTAACACAGAAGGGTGAAAGACATGAAACTGTCAGAAAAAATCGGCGCAAAGCTTGGCATCGCATTCGGCATGATGATCAACCCCAATGCAAGCAACCTGACCCCTGAGCAAAAACGGCAGTTCAAGCAGCAGGTATACCGCGAGATGGAAGAGGACGACCGCCGCCAGAAAGCCGCCGCAGCCGCCGCTGCCCGTGCAAGCGCAGGCAGCTACAGAGTCCGCGAGTGCTGCGCCAACTGCTTCTATTTCAATGATTTTATGGGGCAGTATTGCACCAAACACCAGTATGCCTTTACCACCTCGGAGGAGGTCAACGGCGCAAAGTACAACACCCGCTGCAGCGAATACCGCAAAGATACCTGAAAAATACCCTTATTGGCCCGAAAGAGGACAACACCTTTTTCGGGCTTATATTGACAGCAAAGATACACTAAAAAAGTATCAAATAACCGTTGACAAACCCGCCGATCGGGTATATTATATAGGTATCCTGACATAAAGGTTTTTTCCCTGAGTGAAAGGTGCCGATATATTGATTACAGTATAGCTGCGCCTTTTTGGGTGCAGCTTTTTTATTCCGCTGTTTGCCTCCACTGCAAGGGGAGGTGGCCGATGAACATCGGGCGGAGGGGTTATTTTTGTAAACCCGACTACCGTAGATAACGCAAGGAGAACATGCATATGGAAACACGCGTAGCCGTAATGGGCATCATAGTAGAGGATATGACATCGGTGGAGCAGCTCAATGCTCTGCTCAGTGAGCACGGCAGATGGATCATCGGCCGTATGGGCGTGCCTTATCGCCAGAGGAGCATCAGCATCCTCAGCGTGGCCATCGACGCACCGCAGGACGTCATCTCGGCTCTGTCGGGCAAAATCGGCAAGCTCAGCGGCGTCAGCGTCAAGACCGCCTATTCCAACGTCATATCCAAAGGAGAGCAGAATGATTGATATTGCAATGCTCAGCCTTGCCGACAAGCTTGAGCAGACCCGCTCGCTGACCCTGTCCGAGTACAGACAGCTTGTCGAGGGATACACCCCCGAGCTGGCGCAGGAGCTGGCTCTGCGTGCCGATCGGGTACGCAGGCAGGTCTACGGAGAGGACGTGTATGTCCGCGGACTGATTGAGATATCCAATATCTGCAAGAACGACTGCCTCTACTGCGGCATCCGCCGCAGCAACACACTCTGCGACCGCTACCGCCTCACCGAGGATGACATCCTCGCCTGCTGCCGTGAGGGCGAAGCCCTCGGGTTTCGCACCTTTGTACTGCAGGGGGGAGAGGATGGGTATTTTACCGACGAGCGAGTGGAGAGCATCGTCAGGCGCATCAAGCAGGAGTTCCCTCACTGCGCCGTCACCCTGTCTCTGGGCGAGCGATCCTATGATAGCTACCGTCGCCTGCGGGAGGCAGGTGCCGACCGCTATCTGCTGCGTCACGAAACGGCCGACCCCGACCATTACGGCATGCTTCATCCCGCTGAGCTGACTCTGCAAAACCGCCTTGAGTGCCTCCACGCCCTTCGAGAGCTTGGTTATCAGGTGGGATGCGGATTTATGGTAGGCTCGCCGCATCAGACCGCCGAGCATATCGCACGGGATCTCAAGTTTATCGAGGAGTTTCAGCCGGATATGTGCGGCATCGGCCCGTTTATCCCCCATCGGGACACCCCTTTCCGCGATTTCCCCGCAGGCAGCGCCCATCTGACCTGCTATCTGCTGAGTATAGTCAGGCTGATAAAGCCCAACCTGCTTCTCCCCGCCACCACCGCGCTGGGCAGCATTCTTGACGGCGGCAGGGAAATGGGCCTGAGAGCGGGCGCCAACGTGGTTATGCCCAATCTGTCGCCGCCCGGCGTGCGCGCAAAATATACGTTATACAACAACAAGCTGTCCACGGGTACAGAGAGCGCGCAGGCGCTCATGGAGCTGAGTGAAACAATAAGATCGGTAGGCTACCGCGTGGTGAAGTACCGAGGAGATATAAAAAAGGAGAATACAAATGGCAAAGTTTGACCTCAAATCTCTCAAAGCAGAGGAGTTTATCAACCACGAGGAGATCCTCGACACCCTCCGCTACGCCGACGAGAACAAGAACAACGTCGAGCTTATCGACGCGCTTTTAGAAAAAGCCCGCCCCAAAAAGCAGGGCAACGGCTGCACCTGCGAGGGTCTGACCTACCGTGAGGCATCGGTGCTTCTCGCCTGCGAGATTCCCGAAAAAATCGAGCGTATGTATGAGATAGCCGAGGAGATCAAGCAGGCTTTCTACGGCAACCGCATCGTTATGTTTGCCCCCCTCTATCTGTCCAACTACTGCGTCAACGGCTGTGTTTATTGCCCCTATCACGCCAAGAACAAGCACATTGCCCGCAAAAAGCTGACTCAGGAGGAGGTCAGGCAGGAGGTCATCGCACTGCAGGATATGGGACACAAGCGTCTTGCCATCGAAGCAGGTGAAGACCCCAAGAACAACCCCATCGAATACATCCTTGAGTGCATCAAGACCATCTACAGCGTCAACCACAAAAACGGCGCCATCCGCCGCGTCAACGTAAATATCGCCGCCACCACAGTGGAGAACTACCGCAAGCTCAAGGATGCAGGCATCGGCACATACATCCTGTTTCAGGAGACCTACCACAAAGAGAGCTACGAGCAGCTTCATCCCACAGGCCCCAAGCACGATTACTGCTACCATACCGAGGCAATGGACCGCGCTATGGAGGGCGGCATAGACGACGTAGGGCTGGGCGTGCTGTTCGGTCTGGAGCTTTACCGCTATGAGTTTGCGGGCCTGCTGATGCACGCCGAGCATCTTGAAGCCGTCCACGGCGTCGGCCCCCACACCATCTCGGTGCCCCGTATCAAGCGCGCCGACGATATCGACCCCAACGTGTTTGACAACTCCATCTCCGACGAGATTTTCAAGAAGATCATCGCCTGCATCCGTCTTGCCGTGCCCTACACCGGTATGATCATCTCCACCCGCGAGTCCGAAAAAGTCCGCGGCGAGGCCCTCCGTCTGGGCATCTCCCAGATCAGCGGCGCATCCCGCACCTCGGTCGGCGGCTACACCGAGGAGGAGCGCCCCCACGACAGCGAGCAGTTTGACGTATCCGACCAGCGCACCCTTGACGAGGTCGTCCGCTGGCTGATGGAGCTGGGTCACATCCCCTCCTTCTGCACCGCCTGCTACCGCGAGGGCAGAACGGGCGACAGATTTATGAGCCTGTGCAAGACCGGACAGATCCTCAACTGCTGCCACCCCAACGCGCTGATGACCCTCAGCGAGTACCTCGAGGACTACGCAAGCGAGGAGACCAAGGCCATCGGCTACAAGCTGGTTGAGGACGAGATCAAAAAAGTCCCCACCGACAAAACCCGCCGCATAGCCGAGGATAATATCGCCGCCATCCGCGCCTCCAACCGCCGCGACTTCAGATTCTGATCAAAGCAGGTGAAAAAATGAGCCTTAACTCGGTTTCTTCGGCAGAGCGGGTGCATATCGGTTTCTTCGGTATGCGCAACGCAGGCAAATCCAGCCTCGTCAATGCCGTTACGGGTCAGAACGTGGCTATCGTGTCCGATTTTGCGGGTACTACCACCGACCCGGTCAAAAAATCCATGGAGCTTCTGCCCCTCGGCCCTGTGGTCATCATCGACACCCCCGGTCTCGACGACGAGGGCGAGCTGGGCGCAATGCGCGTCAAGCGCGCCAAGCGTGAGCTCAATCACACCGACGTTGCCGTGGTGGTTGTGGATGCCGAAAAGGGCGAGAGCGAGCAGGTGCGCCAGCTTATCGCACTCATCGGGCAGAAGGAGATCCCCCATATCGTAGTGTACAACAAATGCGATCTGGCCAAAGCCCCCGCAGACCGGCTCTGCGTCAGCGCCAAAACCGGCGAGGGCATAGCCGAGCTCAAAGAACGCATCGCACAGCTTGCCGCACCCCGCGTAAACAGCAAGCGGGTGGTGGCCGATCTCATTGAGAGAGGCGATTTTGTGGTGCTTGTCACTCCCATTGATGAGAGTGCGCCCAAAGGCCGCCTTATCCTGCCCCAGCAGCAGACCATCAGGGATATTCTGGACGCAGGCGCCGTGGCTGTAGTCACACAGCCCGAGGAGCTCCCGCAGACCCTATCCACCCTCGGCAAAAAGCCAAAGCTTGTCATCACCGACTCGCAGGCGTTCGGCAGAGTGTCCAAGATGGTTCCCGCGGATATTACCCTCACCAGCTTCTCAATTCTGTTTGTCCGCTACAAGGGCGACTTGAGCCTTGCCGCACGGGGCGCGGCACAGCTGGACAAGCTGCAGGACGGTGACAGAGTGCTTATCTCCGAGGGTTGTACCCATCACCGCCAGTGCGGAGATATCGGCACGGTCAAATTGCCCGCCCTGATCAAAAAACACACGGGCGGCAAGGAGATCAGGATCGATTTCACCTCCGGCGGAGATTTCCCCGAGGACGTGAGCCCCTACAAGCTGATCATTCATTGCGGCGGCTGTATGCTGTCTGAGCGCGAGATGCTCTACCGCACCCGCTGTGCCGTGGACGCCAATGTGCCCATGACCAACTACGGTGTAGCCATTGCCCATATGAACGGCATCCTTCGCCGCTCCCTCGCCCCCTTCCCCGAAGCGCTGAAAGAACTGGATTGACCGTATATAAGCCTTCTCCTTGAGGAGAAGGGGGACCGCTTGCGGTGGATGAGGTGCACCCCCACTCCAATCTGCCTCTTATATCGCAAAACACCCCTGCACTCTTGTGAGTGCAGGGGTAATTTTATTTGAATGCAGGGGGAACAGTATTGCCCTTTGCAAACGCGTCGGGGCCGGGGTCGGAGAGCGAAAAGTACATTCTCGCCGCCTTGGTAGTGCCGAAATCACGGCAGGAGCCTGAGTTTTGCACCTTGTTGAATGCGTCACGGAACATCTGATTGTGCGCCTCCTCGCGGTTGAGCAAAAAGTCGATGGTCTCACGGACTTTTTTGTCGTTTATCTGTCGGTACAGATATTCATAGACAACCTTTGCACGCTGTTCAGAGGCGATATTGGACAGCAGATCGGCACACAGATCACCGGTCACGGTCACGTAGTCGCCCGTCCACGAGTAGCCCGATGCGTTGATAAGCCCGGGATTGAGACCCAGCAGCACGTGGGTCTGCACCTCGCCTGCACTGACCTTGGTGGCGTCTACCTCATGCCCATTGAGCAGATTGATAGTCTGCGCCACCATCTCCATATGCCCCAGCTCCTCTGCGGCAATATCCAAAAACAGATCCTTGATCTCGGGATCTTTTACCCTGAAGCTCTGGGACATATACTGCATAGCCGCCTTGAGCTCACCGTTGCCGCCGCCAAGCTGCTCCTGAAGCAGTGCGGCATACTGAGGATTGACCCTCTCGATCTCAACGGGGTGAAAAAGCTGTTTTTCGTGTTTGAACATTATTTTGCCCTCCCAATATATATTATGGGAGTATTATTGCCCGCACAAAGCAAAAATATACCGCAGGAAACCCCTGCGGTATATATATTTGTGTTTTTACGCGGTTTCGATGGAGGCGGCCTTCTGCAGACCCAGCTTTTTGACAGCATCCTCGCGCATCTTGTACTTGAGGATCTTGCCTGCGGCGTTCATGGGGAATGCGTCCACAAAGTCAACAAAAGAGGGGACCTTGTGCTTTGCCATATTGGCATAGACGTAATCCTTGACCTCTTTTTCGGTCATTTCTTCGCCCTGCTTGAGGATGATGCTTGCCATTATCTCCTCGCCGAACTGCTCGGAGGGCACGCCGATGACCTGAACGTCCTTGATCTTGGGATGGGTGTAGAGGAACTCCTCGATCTCCTTGGGGTAGATGTTCTCACCGCCGCGGATGATCATATCCTTCAGTCGGCCGGTGATACGGAAGTTACCCTCGGGTGTGCGGCAGGCCAGGTCTCCGGTGTGGAGCCAGCCGTCGGCATCGATGGTGGAGGAGGTGGCGTCGGGCATCTTGTAGTAGCCCTTCATCAGGTTGTAGCCGCGAGCCACAAACTCACCGTTGACGCCGTCGGGGCACTCAAGACCTGTCTCGGGATCGACTATCTTGCACTCGATCTCGGGCAGAGGTCTGCCGACTGTGGATACACGTACCTCCAGAGGATCGTCGGTGCTGGACATGGTGCAGCCGGGAGAGGACTCGGTCTGACCGTAGACGATGGTGATCTCCTTCATGTTCATCTTTTCCACCACGTCCTTCATGACGGCGATGGGGCAGGGAGAACCTGCCATGATGCCCGTACGCATATAGCTGAAGTCGGCAGGATTAAAGTCCTTGTGCTCCAGCAGAGCGATAAACATAGTGGGCACGCCGTGGAAGCAGGTAATGCGCTCCTGCTTGATGCAGGCCAGAGAGGATTTGGGGGAGAAGTAGGGGATGGGCGACAGCATTGCGCTGTGGGTCATAGCGGCGGTCATTGCCAGAACCATGCCGAAGCAATGGAACATAGGCACCTGAATCATCATACGGTCGGCGGTGGACAGATCCATACGGTCGCCGATGCACTTGCCGTTGTTGACGATGTTGCGGTGGGTGAGCATAACGCCCTTGGGGAAGCCGGTGGTACCCGAGGTGTACTGCATATTGCACACGTCGTCGGGTTGCACGTTTGCAGCCAGACGGTATACCTCATCCTTGGGCACCTGAGCGGAGAATGCGACCGCATCCTGCCAGGTCAGACAGCCCTTCTGCTTGGACTCCAGAGTAATGATGTGGCGCAGGAAGGGCAGGCGCGTGCAGTGCAGAGGCTTGTTGGCATCCTGATACTGCAGCTCGGGGCACAGCTCCTTCATGATCTCCACGTAGTTGCTGTCGCGGTAGTTGTCGCACATAATGAGGGTGTGAACGTCGGCCTGCCTGAGCAGATACTCGGCCTCACGGATCTTGTATGCGGTGTTCATGGTGACCAGAACGGCACCCAGCTTGACCGTTGCCCAGAATGCGATATACCACTGGGGCAGGTTGGTGCTCCATACGGCAACCTTGTCACCTGCGGTCACGCCCAGAGCCACCAGCGCACGGGCAAAGGTGTCCACGTCCTCGCGGAATTCCTCATAGGTGCGTGTGTAGTTGAGGGTGGTAAAACGGAATGCATACTGGTTGGGGAAGGTTTCAACCAGAGTGTCCAACACCTGAGAGAAGGTCATATCCAGCAGCACGTCCTTCTGCCAGATGAACTTGCCCGTGCCGGTCTTGTTCTCGTACAGAGCCTTGCGGGAGCGCTGCTTGTCCGAGTGTATCTCCATAGCGTTGGTAAACTGGGGCAGGATAATATCGGTGTCGGTAATACCTGCATTCTCGGGAGCGCGGCAGAGGGAGATGTGACCCTTGTAGTCGATACTGCGCAGAGCCACGAGGATCTTCTCAACGGGCAGGTCGCCCTCGCCCATCAGACAGTATACGGGGCCAAGTTCGCTCTTTTCGGAGTCGCAGATACGCACGTGACGGACGTATGCGCCCAGATTGCGGATGGTCTTGTCGGGAGTCTCGCCGCCAAAATAGTGGGGATCGTGGAGATTCCACAGAGCGGCCAGATTGTCGCTGGCAAATCTGTCCAGCATCTTGCAGATGCGGGATGTATCCGAGTACAGACCGGTGGTCTCAACCAGCAGAATGATGTTGGATTGTACGGCGGTGGGCAGAAGCTGACCGATGACGGTCACGATGCGCTGCTCGTCCTCATCGCTGAGGATATCCATACCCAGACATACGTTGGGGATCTGCAGCAGGCTTGCCAGATGGATGCAGTTGCGTGCCTCGGCAAGCACGGACTCTATAGAACCCTTGCCCACCTGAACGGTAATGCAGGGGCACTCGAGATTAGATTCGTTGAAGGCGCGGACGAACTTTCTGCGGTTGCTGCCCGCGTTGACGCCCTCCAGCAGGGGAGCGGCCTCTACCTTGGAGTAGAGCAGCTCAACACCCTGCATTTCCATATCGGCGGCAGTCTTGCAGGCGTCACTCCATGAGAGATTGGGCCAGCCGCCGGTGTAAAAACTCAGCTTCATCGTGCGTTTTCCTCATGTACGATCTTGTTGACGGCGCTGAGGTATGCACGGATAGATGCCTCAATGATGTCGGTGGAAAGACCTCTGCCCGAGTACAGCTTGCCGTTTGCGCGGAGCTTGACGACGGCGTCGCCCTGAGCCTCGCGGCCCTCGGTAACAGCCTGAATACGGAAGTCCTCAAGCTCAAAATGATGACCCAGCAGCTGGTCTATAGCCAAAAATGCGGCATCGATAGGGCCGTCGCCAATAGAAACGGTCTGCAGGGGCACACCCTTGCGGTTGACCTGAATAAATGCGGTGGAGGAGATGGAGGAGCCGCTGTTGATAACAAAGCTCTCCAGCTGATAGGTGGGAGCCACCTGACGTGCGCTCTCGGCTACCAGAGCCTCCAGATCGCGGTCGTCAACCTTCTTCTTTGCGGCCAGCTCCATAAACAGGGTGTAGATCCTTGCCATATCCTCATCGGACACGTCGTAGCCCAGTGCGCTGAGACGGCGGCGGACGGTGGTCATATCCGAATCGGTGGTCAGCTCGGTCTTTTCTTCGTTCTCGTCGGCGGCGGACAGTCTGCCGGTGTGACCGGTCAGCGCCTCAAGACGCTGGCAGGTGCGCTGCAGCTCGGTGTACTTGATTCCGCTCTCAAATCCCAGAGTGTCGCGGCGAACCTGAAGAATATGCATGAACTTCTCCAGAGATGTGTAACCGGTGATTCCGCAGGAAGCCACCTTGATCTGGTTTGCGCCTGCTTTTGCGGCGGCGAGACATACGCCGGATGCCAGACCGAGGGAATCCTTGCACTCAAAGGACAGCTGTACGCCCTCCAGAGCGGGGCAGGCGGCCTTGAGCTCGGTGATAAAGGCGGATACCTCCTCGGGCAGCATCTCGCCGGTAGCATCGCAGAGGGTGACTACGGTTGCGCCGCATTCTACTGCGGTGGTGATGGCTGCGGAGAGGAAATCCTTGTCAGAGCGGGTTGCGTCCTCGGCGGTAAACTCTACCTCAGCGCCCAGAGATGCAGCCAGCTTGACGCACTCGGCGATCTTCTCAAGCATGACCTTGGACTTCATATGGCAGATGTACTCCATCTGTACGGTGGAGGTGGGAGCGATCAGGTTGAGGCGCTTGTTCTGTGCCTTCTGCAGAGCATCCCATGTGCGCTGTACCGAGGCGGGGTCGGGTGAGACGGGAGCGGACAGAACAGCACCCTTGACGGTGGATGCCAGAGTGCGCATCAGCACTGCGTCGGCAGCCTCCTCGGTGACGTATCCGGTCTCAATAACGTCAACGTCCAGCTTTTCGAGCAGCTTGGCGATCTCCAGCTTCTCCTTGAAGCTGAGAGAGGAGGACAGAGCCTCGTCGCTGATGCGCAGGGATATATCGGATATTTTTATGGTGTTCATAATACAGATTCCTCCGTTTGATTAAAAAATGCGCTTCGAGAACTGTGCGTTACCCGAAGCGCATGCAAATGTTATGATTTACAGACTGAGTGTCCAGCCCATGTCATCCTCGACCTTGCCGGTCTGGATGCCGTAGAGGGTGGTGTACAGCTTGTTTGCCAGCTCGCCTACGCCGCCGTTGCCGATAGTGAAGCTCTTATCCTCGAATACCAGCTTGCCGACAGGAGAAATAACAGCAGCGGTACCGGTTGCGAATACCTCCTGAAGTCTGCCTTCTTCGCCTGCCTTGATAACGTCGCTGATCTTCAGACGGCGCTCGGAGACGTTCATGCCCCACTTTCTCAGCAGAGCCAGGACAGAGTTACGGGTGATACCGGGCAGGATGGTGCCGGCCAGAGGAGCGGTGATGATCTCGTTGTCGATCACGAAGAATGCATTGGAGGTACCGATCTCCTCAACGTAGTCGTGCTCGATGGAGTCGAGCCACAGAACCTGCTCACAGCCCTTCTCGGCTGCCTTCTGCTGAGCCTTGAGGGAGCCTGCGTAGTTGCCGCCGACCTTTGCATAGCCGGTGCCGCCGGGTACGGCACGGACGTAATGCTGTTCAACGAAAATGCTGTTTGCGGTCAGGCCGCCGTCAGAGCTTTCGTAGTAGGGGCCAACGGGGGAGAGAATGATGCAGAACTTGTAGTGATGAGCTGCGTGAACGCCCAGGAATGCTTCGTCTGCAAAGATGAAGGGGCGGATGTAGAGGCTGGTGCCGAACTTCTCGGGGATCCAGTCGCGCTCCATGTCAACGATAGCCTTGACAGCCTCGATGAACAGGTCTTCGGGCAGCTCGGGGATGCACATACGCTCGTTGGTAGCGTTGGTACGCTTAGCGTTCATGTCGGGGCGGAACAGAAGGATGCGGCCGTCTTCGGTCTTATAAGCCTTCAGACCCTCGAACATCTGCTGGGAGTAGTGTAGGACGGAGGCGGCGGGGTCTAGAGCGATGGGGCCGTAGGGAATGATTCTTCCGTCGTGCCAGCCCTTCTCGGTGGACCAGTCCATCATAAACATGTGGTCGGTAAACTGCTTGCCGAAGCGTAGTGTATCGGGATTGGGTTTCTGCTTGGGTGCAGTTGTACGCTGAACTGTGAAATTGTACTTCATAATTTTTGCCGCCTTTCAGGTATATAAATATATTTGAAATCTATAAAATGACAGAAATCGACAAGCCTCGTAGAGTCTTGTCGATCAAAGGTGGTCGGAGTGATGTGACTTGAACACACGGCCTCTTGGTCCCGAACCAAGCGCTCTACCAGCTGAGCTACACCCCGAAAAATCGGGATTAGATGTATTATACACCCCTGCATCCCGATTGTCAATATTATGTTATGCCCTAAAACCTCACGGATGTATACAATACTTATGTTTCCCTGCCATAAATATGCATCTCACACCCGAAAAAATACCTTTATCTGCGGCCCTGCAGTATCTGTGCGCTCTGCACGCCGTCAAGAGCCAGCAGACGCTTCATCAGAGTCTCTATCTTGAGACGCATATCGGCGGTGTTGACCGACAGAGTGATGCCGGCTGCGCCGTCTATGGGAATGTTCTGGTTGACGGTGAGCACGTTGCCGCCTGCGCGGGCCACCGCGTTGAGGAAGCTGGAAAGAACACCTGCACGGTCGGTCAGAACTGCCTGCAGGGTGATGATATTATCCTGATACTCTCTGGTGTACACTTCTACGCTGTCACGGTACTTGTAGTACTCGCTGCGGCTGATGCCTACAGCCTTGACGGCCTCGGTGATGTTCTTTGCCTGTCCTTGAATAAGCAGAGCCCGAACCTCGCAAACCTGCTTGAGACCGCGGGGAAGTGCGTTTTCGTGAACGATATAGTAACGTTCGGCCTGTTCCATAAAAAACTCTCCTTCTGCGCTTTATTTAATTTTCAAAATTATACTGATTTATGCCCCATGCTGTCTCACGGCGGGTGTAATACGGTCCCTGTTCGGACGAATGACTGCGGGAAGATGCTCCCGTCCGTCCGCCGCACACAGTCTCCCGACAGAAAACAAATCGGCATACCAAACTATCATATTTATACCATACAAAAACAGTTTTTTCAACCCATAGCGGACAAAAAATCCCCGCCGTACTCGCCCGGTGCACGAAGGCCGCAGTCTCCCATCCGCGCCGATATGTCTCACATGCACCGCGCCCCGCCGCACGCATCCCCATACACAACAAAAGACAGAGAGCATATCGCTCTCTGTCTTTATACACTGTATGGATTTTACTGCTTGGGGAGGGCTTTTCCGGCCTCAAGGAGACGGTCAAGACTCATATAGAATATGCGGTAGACCGTGTTGGGATAGTCGGACAGCGTAATATAGCGGTATCTGTCGTCTGCGGGATCCTTGTCACCGATTTTGATGGTAAACTCCTTCTCGCCTCTACCCACGCCGCCTTCGGTCTTTTCGTAGATGAAGCTTGCCACGATATCGGGGTCATCCAGTCCGTACTGAGCCAGATCCTCGGTGTAGGGATCCACAACGGAGGACACGTACATGGAGTTGATTGCGTTCATCAGTCCTGCGTGAGCAGAGTTGTTGGAGATCAGTCTTGTTGCCGAAAAGCTGATGCCCTCGGCCTCGTAGACTGCCTTTTTGACCTCAGCCGCCGCGATCTCGGGGAACTCGGGCACGATAACGTTGCTGATAAGATCGGTGAGGAAATAATCCACGTAGCTGGATGCCAGCATAAATATAGCATCCGAGCCGTCAAGATACACGTAGTAGTCGGTGGTGGTAGTGTTCTGCATACCGATCTTGAGGTTTGCGGACAGACCGGTTGCCGAAGCAAAAGAAACGGTGGCAACGGGGTTATTCAGTCCGAACAGCTCCATATTGTCGGCATTCTTGACCAGTCGGCGGGTAGCCGTCATCTTGCCCAGAATAGCCGCCATATCGTTCATCTTTGCCTCGTCGAGAGGGTACTTGTCGTGCTCGAGGCACTTCCATCCGGCGGATGTTCTGTGATCGTAGGTGTAGCGGCCGGTTGCATTCTCGAGAGCAATGGTAATTGCGGGGGAGGGCCACTGGGTGATGTTCAGATCGATCTGGGGAATATCATCCTGCTTGCTTGATGTGTCGGGCTTTTTTTCAAGGATGCCCGAATCCAGTACAAAGTACAGACCCACAAACAATACAAGGACGCATACGAGAACTATGAGACCTTTTTTCTTTTTCATGCCGTTACCTCGTGCGTCTTCTCAGCCATACGATAGCGCCGCAGATGAGGAGGATGAGTACCAGCATACCGGGATATACGGCGCCCCATACGATCATCTGGATGGTGGAGGGAGCCAGCTTGACGGTAGCCACGTCGGAGGAACGGATGGAGATGGTCTGCTCCCAATCGCACAGATATGCCAGAGAGTTGATGACCATATCTCTGTTGGAGCCGGAGACGTATGCGTCTGCCTCGTCCGAGTTGAAGTCGGAGCCGCTGAGCCAGATTATGCGGCTCTGTGTGCCGTTTGCGTTATCGACGGTGGCTGTAACACCGATCGCAAAGGGTCCTGCAATATCCTTGTCGGTCTTTTCCAGAGAGGTCTGAGTCTCCAGAGTGCCGTCAAATACCTTGGAATATGCCTGAGAGGAGGTCTCCAGCAGGGTGGTCAGACGTACGTTGTCGGGAGCGGCGATCTGATCGGCCTTGAGACCCTGTACCTGACGGGTCATAACGCGCAGAGCCTTGGCATACAGAGGCGCGGTAACGGTGTGGTACTTGGTCTCGGGCATTACAAAGTAGGGTCTGCCGCTGAAATAGTAGCTGGTGTTGCCCTCGATGACCATACCGGGAACGGCGCTGAGTCCGTAACGTGCCATCAGAGTCTGCAGGTTGGGCATGGTGTCGTCAACCTTGGCAGAGATGAAGAACAGATTGCCGCCCTTTTCCATATACTCGGTGATGATCTGCAGCTCTCTGTCGGTGATGTCGATCTCGGGGCAGTCGATGAGCAGACAGCTTGCATCCTCGGGGATAGCGTCTACTGTGTTGAGGGAGATCTCAATGGTGCTGTAGCCCTCTGCCCAGATCTGCTCGAGAATGCCGTCCTCGGGGATAAGCTCGCTGTGACCCATGGTGACGTACATAATGGGAACTGCGTCGCTGATAACGTAGCTGATGGCCGAGGTGATGGCAGGCTCACCCATAAACTGCATGTCGACCTTGCCGGTGGACATATAGGAGTTCTCGTCGTAGACGAAAATATCATTGAAGTCGACTATCTTGAAGCGGTTGGGACCGTCAACGATAACGCTCTTGTCGGTGACCGCTGCGGTGGTGTACTGAGCAACAAAGGTGGGATTCTGTGCGGGGTCGATCTTGACTATCTTGATGTGTTTGGACAGATCGGTGTAGCGGGTGATGAGCTGCTCAACGTACTTGGACAGATCGGAGTGACCCTCATCCGAGTTGGAGATAAAATACAGGGTAATGTCAGATTTCAGGTTCTTGCAGATATCCTTGGTCTGCTGGGTGAAGGTGAACATCTCAGTCTGGGACAGGTCGATACGGGTGTACTGCTGAGGGAGCTTGCGAACGAGCACGTTGGCCATGACGGCAACTGCGATTGCGACTACAACGATCAGAGCCAGATATGTGCCGCGGCGTGCCGAAACAGTGGAGAACAGACCCTTCTTGGGGGTGTTATTCTGCTTTTCCATCAGCTCCACCTCCTTTTTTCAATGGACTGGATAGTAAAGAATATGAACAGTGCGGCCACGCTGACGTAGTATACCAGAGTGGTGATATCAAACAGACCGTAAGCCAGAGTCATCATCTGGTCAAAGATAGCCAGGTGACCCATCAGGTCGGCAACGCTGTTTTCCAGCACTGCGGGATGCAGACGGTAGAGGAATATAAGCACGCCCTCGACCACAACGGCGAATATGGCCGCCACGGTAAAGTTCTTGGTCAGTGCGTAGATGCCGATGACGAATGCAACTGCGATAACGGTGAATATAATGTAGTTGACCAGAGCCGAGGAGGGGATCTTGGATGCGATCAGGGGAACCATGGTCAGAAACAGCATGACGCACAGGCTGGACAGCGCCGAGATGATCTGATTCTCTGTCAGCGAGGACATGAATATGCCGATGGCGCTCAGCGCGGCACAGAGGAAGAAATATCCCACAAGTCCGCTGTATGCGGTGAGGTAGTTGACCTTGCCCATAATGCCGAGGATCAGGGGATAGGGCAGCAGGAACAGAACAGCGATGCCGAACACGGCCAGAGTGCCCAGGTACTTACCGATAACTATCTGAGGCACGCTGAGAGGAGAGGTCAGAAGCAGCTGATCGCTCTTCTGGCGGCGGTCCTCTGCGAATGACTTCATGGTCAGCAGGGGAATGACCAGTGTGAACAAAAATCCCGAAGCGTCAATGAGTGTGTACTCAAACTTGGGCTGGCCGTTGACCAGATTGGTGCTGTAGAAGTAAAATGCGACAAGCAGCAGGGTACCTGCGATAACTATGTAGCCCAGCATGTTGTTAAAATAGCTCTTGAACTCGCGCTTGAATACTGCGATCATTTGTCTTCACCTCCGGCGGTAGTTTCCTCAGCGGGTGCATCCTCGGCCTGAGCCTCATCGGAGGTCTGCTCGGCCTTCTTGGCGGCAGGCTTCTTGGCGTTGCCGGTCAGACGGAGGAAGATATCCTCCAGCGATGCGCTGATGGTGTTCATATCGATGATTGCTATACGTGCCTGAGCCAGAGCGGTAGCCACCATAGAGCGGATGTCCACGTCCTTGTCGCCGCGGATGGTCACCTTGACCTTGCCGGGATCCTTCATGGGAAGTACACCGTAGGAGAGGCCCTCCAGCTTGCTGAGCACGTCGATGACTGCCTGAGGCTCGCTGATCAGGGTCATTTCCACAGTCTCGTACTCGGCAACCAGACGGCTGAGGTTTTCGGGGGTGTCCTGAGCCACTATCTTGCCCTTGGAGATGATCAGGATATGGTCGCAGGTCTCGCTGACCTGAGAGAGGATGTGGCTGCTGAGGATGACCGTGTGCTCGCCCGCAAGACCGCGTATGAGATCGCGCATCTCAATGATCTGCATGGGGTCAAGACCGACCGAGGGCTCGTCCAGAATGATAACTTCGGGATTGCCCAGCAGAGCCTGAGACAGACCGACACGCTGCTTGTAGCCCTTGGACAGGTTGCGGCACAGACGCTTGCGCATATGTGTGACGCTGGTCTTCTGCATTGCACGCTCGACCTCTTCCTTGCGCTCTGCCTTGGGAACGTTCTTGATGGCGGCGGCAAACATCAGATATTCCTCAACCGTCATCTCCATGTACAGAGGGGGCAGTTCGGGAAGATATCCGATGCACTTTTTGGCCTCCTGAGGCTCCTCAAGGATATCGTGGCCGTTGATGAGCACACGGCCCGAGGTGGCAGCTATATAACCGGTGATGATATTCATCGCGGTGGACTTGCCCGCGCCGTTGGGACCGAGGAAGCCGTATACCTTTCCTTTTTCGACGGTGAAGCTTATGTCGTTGACGGCATAGTGATCACCGTATTTTTTTACGAGATGTTCTACCTGGATCAAGTGTCTTTCCTCCTTTGGATATACATCTTAGAGTATTCCTTCATATTATAATACACCATTTTAATTAAATTGTAACCACTTTTTTTACAAAAAATGAACAAATTGAAAACCGTTTGACCAAAATTGTTACTATTTTGTAATTGCATTACAGAGTATATTGTTATATTATATGTAATGTCAAGAGTTATTTCTCGGAAGGAGGACTTTCAGTATGGAAGAAATCAAGAATAATCCCGCCCGGAGCGAAGAAAATACTTCCCCCGCAGCTCCCGCACAGGAGAGTGTGCAGACCCAGCTGGAAAAAACCCAGACCATCGACCTTGGTCAGGCACCTCAGGAGGCAGCTCCTGCAGCCGAACCCGCCGCAGCCGAGCCTCAGCAGATCAACATCCCTCAGGCTGAGCTGGAGCGGATGGCCGAGCCTGTCAACAAGACCAAGCAGAAGCGCCCCAAAAAGGAGCCCAAGGTTGTCTATGTCGAGGAGGACGATGAGGACGAGTACGAGTATTACTACGAGCGTCCCCGCAGCCGCGGTGCCAGAGCGGTCAAAGCCATCATCATCACCCTGCTTCTGCTCATTCTGTTCGGAGCCATAGGTCTGGGCGGTTTTGTGGTCTACAAGGTCTATTTCTACTCTCAGGTCTATGACGGCGTGTGGGTGGACGGCGTGGACTATTCGGGCTATACCAAGCGTGAGGTGCTTGCCCTGCTCACCGACAAATACAGCGGTGTCCCCGCAGGCAGCAATCTTGATATTACCATCGGCGACAATACGTACACTCTTGAGATCGCAGGCAATATCAGCTACGACACCCGTTCCACAGCCGAAAAAATCATCCTCTACGGCCGCACCGGAGACTTCTCCACCCGTGTCCGCGACATCGTGGAGGCTATGCGTTTCGGCTACGAGATCGATCTGGCATACTCCATCACCGATTCGGGTATCGAGACCCAGATCCAGCGCATCACCTCTCAGGCCGAGCAGCAGGTAGAGCGCGCCACCTACGTCTTTGACGGAGAGAAGGTCATCCTCGACAGAGGTCAGATCGGTCTGTCTCTGGACAAGAACCGCCTGCTCACCTTTGTCAAGAACCGTCTGTACACAGGCGACTTCACCCCCGCAGTCTTCGAGCTTGACGTGACCGAGACCAACACCCTCGACCTTGCAGCCATCAAAGCCGAGATCGAGGTCGAAATGCGCGAGCCTCAGCTGGACATTCAGCGGGACCCCACCGGCAACACCATCATCCCCGGTCAGATCGGTATCTATTTTGATGCCGATGCGGCACAGAGCCTGATGGATACAAGCAGCGACCGTGTTCTGGAGATCCCCGTCACCTTCATCTATCCCAAATACACCGATGCAGAGTTCAAAGCCCTGCTCTTCAGCTACGAGTTCTCCCGCGTGGATACCCCCCTCACCTCCAACGCAAACCGTACCACCAACGTCACTCTGGCAGCCGAGCACTGCAACAACACCATCCTTATGCCCGGCGAGACCTTCTCCTTTAACAAAGAAGTCGGCCAGCGCACCAGCGCCCGCGGCTTCAAAGAAGCTACCGTCTACGTGGGCACCTCCGCAGAGGACGGTCTGGGCGGAGGCATCTGTCAGGTCAGCTCGGCACTCTATTACTGCGTGCTGAGAGCCGACCTTGAGGTTGTCGAGCGCTATGCCCACAGCCGTATGGTCACCTACGTTCCCCTCGGTCAGGACGCTACCGTTGCATGGGGCGCCAAGGACTTCCAGTTCAAGAACAATACCGAGTGGCCCGTCAAGATCGTTGCAATATACGATAAGGCCAACCATCAGGTAGACGTATCCATCATCGGTACCAATATGGAACCCGACAAGAAGGTGGAGATCGAGACGGTCATCGTCAGCATGACCCCCTTCAAGGTGGAATATCAGGGCGAGATCGGTCTGCTCAGCGGACAGAAGCAGCTTGCAGGCGGCTACACCGGCTACAAGGCTGACACCTACCGCGTAGAGTACCGCAACGGCGTGGAGGTCTCCCGTGACTTTATTGCCAAGAGCACCTACACCAAGTATAATCGCGTGGTTCAGGTTCCCGTCACCGACCCCAGAGCGGGCACGGTGGCAGACGTACCCGATCAGCCCGCCGATCCCTACGAGTATCTGGAACCCTCGCCTACGTTCACCGTCAATCCCCCCGCCGTTGATCCCAACCCCGGCACCAACCCCGGCGGTGACACTCCCGCAACCCCCACTCCCGATCCCGTACCCGGCGGCGACACCCCCGTGACTCCCGATCCCGGCACCACTCCCATAGAACCCGGCCCCGGCACGGTCACCAGCCCCTCCGACATCGGTGCATAAAACAAACCTGTCACACCCCGAACGGACAAAAACCGTTCGGGGTGTTTTGCCGCAGAATCCAAGCCGCCGTAAAAACACCCCAACCGCCCCGCAGGGGCGGAGGGGGGCAGCATCCGAGCCTCAACAAAACGGAGTTTCAATAACAAAAACACCCCCCCTCTAAGCCTCCCCCGCTCTTTTAAAGCGGGGGAGGTGCCCCGCAGGGGCGGAGGGGGCCGTACCCAAGCCGCCACAAAACGGAATTTCAATAACAAAAAAATGTTGTAAATATTATATAATATGGTAAAATATAAGGTAGACTAATTTTATGACAGCAGAAAGGGGACTAAACACATGAACAAAGGTCCGTTTTTCCTTACAACCGCCATTGCCTACGCATCGGGCAAGCCCCACATCGGCAACACCTATGAGATCGTACTGGCAGATGCTATCTGCCGCTTCAAGAAGCTGTGCGGCTATGACGTACTCTTCCAGACCGGCACCGACGAGCACGGTCAGAAGATCCAGGACAAAGCCAAAGATGCAGGCATGGAGCCCCAGCAGTTTGTCGACGCATCCTCTGCCGAGATCAAGCGCATCTGGGACATTATGAACACCTCCTACGACAAGTTTGTCCGCACCACCCACCCCGATCATAAGAAGCAGGTACAGAAGATCTTCAAAAAGCTCTATGATCAGGGCGATATCTACAAGGGCTACTACGAGGGTATGTACTGCGCACCCTGCGAGAGCTTCTGGACGGAGAGCCAGCTGGTCGACGGCAAATGCCCCGACTGCGGCAGAGAGGTCAAGAGCGCCAGAGAAGAAGCCTACTTCTTCAAGCTGTCCAAGTACGCTCCCATGCTGGAGAAATATATCGAGGATCACCCCGAGTTCATCCAGCCCGAATCCCGCAAGAACGAGATGCTCAACAACTTCATCCGTCCCGGCCTGCAGGATCTGTGTGTATCCCGCTCCTCCTTCACATGGGGCGTTCCCGTTGAGTTTGCGCCCGGCCACGTCATCTACGTATGGATCGACGCGCTGAGCAATTATATCACCTTCCCCGGCTTTGACGTGGACGGCAACCACGGCGAGGAGTTCAAGAAGTATTGGCCCGCCAACGTCCACCTCATCGGCAAGGATATCCTCCGTTTCCATACCATCTACTGGCCCATTATGCTGATGGCTCTGGGCGTAGAGCTCCCCCGTCAGGTATTCGGTCACCCCTGGCTGATGGTGGGCGAAAACAAAATGTCCAAATCCCGCGGCAACGTCATCTATGCCGACCATCTGGTCGACCTGTTCGGCGTTGACGCAGTCAGATACTATCTGCTCCACGAGATGCCCTTTGCCAGCGACGGCACTCTGACCTACGAGCTGCTCTGCGAGAGAGTCAACTCCGATCTGGCCAACATCCTCGGCAACCTTGTCAACCGCACCATCGCCATGTGCCACAAGTATTCGGGCGGCGTGCTTTCTGATCACAGCGTAGCAGGCGAGTTTGACGACGAGCTTATCAAGCTCGCTCTCGACACCCCCGCAAGAATGGAAGCCAAGATGGACGAGCTTCGCGTTGCCGACTGCATCGACGAAGTATTCGCCCTGCTCCGCCGCGCCAACAAGTACATCGACGAGACCATGCCCTGGGTACTGGCCAAGGACGAAGCCAACCACGCACGTCTGGACACCGTGCTCTACAACCTGCTGGAGACCATCCGTTTTGCAGCAACCCTGCTCAAGCCCTTCCTGCCCGAAACAGGCGACAGAATATTCAAGCAGCTCAATATCGAGCCTACCGATTGGGAGAGCCTCTCTCAGTTCGGCTTCCTCAAAGCAGGCCACAAGATCGGCGAGGGTGAGATCCTCTTCTCCCGTATCGACACCGCCAAGAAGCTCGAGGAGATCGCAGAATATCACAAGAAGCTTGAAGAACCCGCAAAGCCCGCTCTGCCTGAGTTTGAAAAGCTCCCCGAGATCGTCTATGACGATTTTGCTAAAGTAGAGCTGACCGTGGGCAAGGTGCTTGTCTGCGAAAAAGTCCCCAAGAGCTCCAAGCTGCTCCGCTTTGAGCTGGATATGGGAGACCATCAGCGTCAGGTGCTGTCGGGCATCGCCAAGTGGCACAAGCCCGAAGACCTCGTCGGCCACAACGTAGTCGTCGTCACCAATCTGGGCAAGCGCAAGATGATGGGTTTGGAGTCCAACGGTATGATCCTGTCCTCCACCTGCGGCGAGGATGACGTACGCATCCTGCTGGCAGACAACGCCATCCCCGGAGCAAGACTTTCATGACAATTTTTGACACCCACGCCCATTATGACGATTCCCGTTTTGACGGGGATCGGGACGAGCTGCTGAGCGAACTTCCTCAGCGCGGGGTGTGCAACGTTATCAATATCGGCTGCGACGTACACTCGTCGCAGCTGAGCCTTGATATGGCCGACAGATACGGTCACGTCTACGCCGCCGTGGGTATCCATCCCCAGCAGTCGGGTGAAGCCGAGGCGGGGGATATCGACCGCCTGCGTCAGCTTGCCCGTCACCCAAAAGCCGTGGCCATAGGCGAGATCGGTCTGGATTACCATTATGATCTGGCCCCACACGAGGTGCAGATAGATTGGTTCAGGCGCCAGCTGCAGTTGGCGCGTGAGCTTAATAAACCGGTGGTCATCCACGAACGCGAAGCCGCCGCCGACTGCCTCAACGTCATCCGTAAGTATGACGACATCAAAGGTGTGTTCCATTGCTACAGCGGCAGCTGGGAAACGGCAAAAGAACTGCTCAAACGCGGGTTCTATCTGTCCTTTACCGGCGTGCTGACCTTCAAAAACGCCCGCCGCGCTCTGGAAGTGGTGCAGAATATGCCCCTTGAGCGCCTGATGGTGGAGACCGACGCCCCCTATATGGCGCCCGAACCTTTCAGGGGCAAGCGCTGTGACTCGAGTATGATCATATATATGCTCGAAAAAATCGCCGAGCTGCGTAACATTACCCCCGAGCAAGCCGCCGACATCACCACCCGTAATGCAAAGATATTCTTTGGAATATAGCAGAATTGTCGGGGAGGCAATCCCTCCCCGACAATAAAATATTGACAAATCAATATAAATAATGGTATTCTATACAAGCAATAATTAAATACGGAGATGTATCGAAGTGGGGAACGACCTGAGCGCTGCCGGTGGCAGAAAAAGCGAGGGGAGTGAGTGGCAGCGGTCAAAAATTGGCGAAGCATAAGCGAGCAGCAATTTTTGGGCACCGCAACAGGACGTAACGAGGCTGAAAATAGCCGAGAAACACCGAGGCCCAAGTCGAGATGATCCGGCAATAATTAAATATGGAGATGTATCGAAGTGGTCGTAACGAGGCTGACTCGAAATCAGTTGGCGG
>JAZOWC010000002.1:0-8508 GCA_045658985.1 Oscillospiraceae bacterium | reverse complement strand
AACAGCACGGAGAGGCCTATGAAAAACACCAGCACAAGCACAAGATTGGTATAATCGGGTTTCTTTTTCATAAACATCTCCCTGCGGTCAGACCTATGCTTTGGGGTGTCGGGGGGGGGGGGGTCTGCGGGTGCGTCGGGCTGGGTGGCATTATAGAGAGTATACAGGCCGTTGACCGTGTTGACCGAGGCGCCGTCGCGCTTGATAAGCACACCGTTTGAGCCATAGAAGCTGAGTGTCAGCACCATTCCGCTCTGCATATCTATAATCAGATTATCGGACTTGATATTCATATTGCCCACGATGGCTTTTACTGTCAGCATACTTCCGCCTGCGCCCTGCGAGACAAGCACCATTCCGCCTGCGGCACCCGTGAGGGTGACGTCTTTGGCGCAGACGAGGACGATACCCTGATTGCCGGGGCTCATATCAAACTCACCCGAAACGCTGACGTAGGACGCTATGGCATTGGAGAGGATGGTTACCACCGAGGCGCGGTTGATGACGCCCGTGGGGGCCAGCAGGCTGTCGCCCACGCCCTTGATGTAGCCCAGATCCACAAAGCTCTTGACGTAGCCTCTCGCCCAGTCGGCGGTCTGATTGCCGTCAGTAAACTTATCCAGACTGCCTGCGGTGTTCTGGCTGATGCCCCACGCTCTGCCAAGCATAACTATGGCTTCCTGACGTGTGATCTTGTCCTGAGGGCGGATGATTCCGCCGCCGTCGCCCTGCATAATTCCTGCCTTGACACAGCAGAGCACGGCGCTCTCGTACCACTCACCTGCGGGCAGGTCGGTATAGGTATTGGGTGCCTGCTCGGTCAGCCTGAGCAGGCGGGTGATGACGGTGGCCATCTCGGCGCGGGTAATGGGATCGTCGGGGCGGAAAAGTCCGCCTGCGCCCTGCACGATGCCGGCTTGGCTCCACTCGTCTATGGCGCTCTCACCCCAATGTCCGCCCGTGTCGCTGTAGGCGGCAAAAGAAGGCAGAGCCAGCAAAAGTGCAAGCACGGGAAGCAGGATGAGGAGTTTTTTGATGTATCCGTTCATATTTTCACCGACCTTTTTCAGAACTTTTGGTTGGGGAGGTAGTTTTCGAAAATAACGCCGTCGTTGCCATCGCGGTCTTTGTCCTCGCGGCTGGTCCAGCAGAGGCTCATAGCGCCCATACGGATGACCATCCGCACAAGGGCGGGTTTTTCTTCGATGCGGTAGGCGATAAAATGGGGTCTGCCTATAAAGTTCAGGGCACAGTTGCCCAGCGCCCACGCCAGCGCTTTGGGCTGATCCTTATAATGCTCGGGGCGCTGACACAGCTGACCGCGCACCATACGGGGGCGGTGTTTCTTGAACCAGCGCACCACCCGCGGGTCAAAGCTCTCCATACAGATCTTGCCCTTGTAGCTCTCCAGCTCGTCGCAGACCTTTTGGCACAGCTCGGCGTTGCGCTTGCCCGATTTGACCTCGATGATCATGGGCCCTGCGCCGTTGTAGAGCTTGAGCACCTCGGAAAACAGCGGGATTTTTTCATCTGTGCCGAACAGCTTCAGCTCACGCAGCTCGCTATAGGTGCAGTCGGAGATCCTGCGCTCCACGCCGCAGGCGCGAAGCAGGTCGTCATCGTGAAAGACCACCACCTGCCCGTCAGCGCTCAGGTGCACGTCCAGCTCCACGCCGTAGCCTTTTTCGGCGGCGAGAGCAAAGGCTCTGAGGCTGTTTTCGGGCACGCCCTCGGCAATATTATGCAAGCCGCGGTGGGCATAATAGCGGCCGCGGAAGTGTTTTTTGACAAAATCGGGCATATCCGCAGGCAAAAAGATATACAGAAAAGCCACGCAGGGCACACCGATTATAATAAGTATCCACCACAAGATATTCATAGCTGTCACTCCTATCTACATAATATTGTATTATTTTATTCTTTTTTAGTCAATACCGTTGCCATTATATGATTTTTAAGTTACAATGATTTTAACTTATTTTCTGCAGGTGATTATATGAAACTCAACTACAAGCGCACCGTACTCGTCGGTTTTGCATTCTTCCTGATCTCTCTCTTCTGGCAGGCATACGACAGCACCATTCCCGTGCTGCTTACCAACAAGTTCGGTATGTCCCAGACTTTTTCGGGCATCGTTATGGCCATAGACAACGTTCTTGCTCTGTTTATGCTGCCCTTTTTCGGCTCGCTGTCCGACCGAAGCCGAAGCAAACACGGCAAGCGCACCCCCTTCATCGTCATCGGCACGGTGGTTGCCGCGGTCGCACTTGTGTGTCTGACATTCGTCGATGCCGCACAGCTGAAAAACATCCGTGAGGTATCCGCGATCGACGACCCCGCCGCGCTGGAGACTCTGTATGAGCGGCAGAAGGACGAAAAACTCATGACCCCCGAGGGCGACAAATTCGTCCTGGGTGAAAAATACTCCCTCGAGGAGTTTGCCGCCATCCGCTCTACATTCAAAAACGAAAACGGCAAAGACGTCATCAACCCCGATTATACCAATTTTGTAGTCCCCGCTCGTCAGGCCTATGCCTGGGAGGTGACTCTCAATAACCCCGGCACTCTTATAGCTTTTGTTCTGCTGCTGCTTATCGTGCTGTTTGCCATGGGTACATTCCGCTCCCCTGCCGTGGCGCTGATGCCCGATGTTACCGTCAAGCCGCTGAGGAGCAAGGCCAACGCTATCATCAATCTGATGGGCACGGCGGGCGGTATTCTGGTGCTTTTGATGGGCAAGAAGTTTGCCACCTCGGCGGTAGGCAACTCGCTGATGAGCTACACACTGTTCTACTGCATCGTGGCGGGAATTATGCTGGCCGCGCTGGCTGTGTTCCTGCTGACCGTCCGCGAGAAGAAATGGGCGCAGCAGATGGAGCAGGACAGCCTCCGTCTGGGCATTGAGGACAAAGAGGAGGACACCTCTCACCGCGGCAAGCTGGGCAAAGCCGAACTGCGCAGCCTGATATTCATCCTGCTGAGCATTGCGCTGTGGTACTTCGGCTACAACGCCGTCACCTCCAAGTACGCCGTCTACGCCGCCAACGTACTCAACAAGGACTACAACACCACCATGCTGATCGCACAGGGCGCGGCTATAATTGCCTATCTGCCCGCAGGCATGATCGCTACACGCGTCGGCCGCAAAAAGACCATCCTCGGCGGCGTTGTTCTGCTCACCGCGGCATTCGCACTGGCAGGCTTTATGCGTTCGGGCAGTCCCACTATGGTGATGAATCTGCTGTTTGCGCTGGCAGGCATCGGCTGGGCAACCATCAACGTCAACTCCTTCCCCATGGTTGTTGAGATGTGCACAGGCGCAGACACGGGCAAATACACCGGCTTCTACTACACCGCATCCATGTCGGCGCAGATAGCCACCCCCATCCTCTCGGGCTTCATTATGGACAAGCTGGGCATGACCGTGCTCTTCCCCTATGCCGCGATATTTGCGGCGCTGGCGTTTGTCACCATGCTGATGGTAAAGCACGGCGACAGCGTGCCTCAGAAGAAGGCTGAATAACCTCGGCAAGCTGACAAAAACCGTTCACGAAAGGTGAGACACTATGCCCGAATACATCCGAATGATCCTCATCATATGCCCGCTGATATTCTGCGCGGGATTCATTGACGCCATTGCCGGCGGCGGCGGACTTATCGCCCTGCCTGCATATCTGTTTGCCGGACTGCCCTCCCACGATGCCATCGGCACCAACAAGCTTGCGGGCGGCTCGGGACTGATTGCATCCAGCATCAAGTACCTCAAAGAAGGCAAAGTCCGCCTGAGCGTTGCCGTATGGTCGGCTCTCGGCTGCATCGGCGGCGCGGCTGTGGGCGGCTGGCTGGCTCTGCTTATGCCCGAACGTGTTCTGCGTATACTTATGCTTGCCGCTGTGCCCGTGGTGGCAGTCTTTTTGGCCACACGGAAGAATCTGGGCAGCGGCGAGGAGGTCAAGCTCCTCGAGCGCAAAAAAGAAGCTCTGATCTCCATCCTCATCGGCTTCGGCGTGGGTATCTATGACGGAATGATCGGCCCGGGCACGGGAACATTCCTCATACTGGCGTTTACCACATTTTTGGGACTGGAGCTTGTCTGCGCCTCGGGCTGCGCCAAGGTGTCCAATCTGGCGTCCAACCTGACCAGCGTGGTCATATATGCTTTCAGCGGAAACATCCGCTACGCCATCGCAATCCCCGCCGCTCTGTGCTCTGTAACCGGCAGCTGGCTGGGCGCAAAGGTGGCTGTAAAAGGCGGCGGCAAGCGTGTCAAACAGTTTATGTACATAGTACTCTGTCTCCTGTTTGCCAAGATGATATTTGATCTCGTGGGATAAAAAAATCAATACAACATAAAAAAAGAGAAGGCTCAACTGAGTCTTCTCTTTATTTTTTGATAAAGTTTTTGCCGGGGGGCAAACTTAGTTGTAATCGGGCATTCGCTCGATTACATATGATCGGGGGCGGAGACGCCGAACGTACTGAGGGTATTCTTGATGACGGTGGCGGTGCAGTTGCACAGGGCGATTCTTGCGTCGCGCAGTGCATCATTCTCTGCGCCCTTGATGCGGCACTCGGTATAGAAGTGATGGAATGCGGTAGCCACGTTGGTTGCATAGCGGTTGAGACGGGCAGGCTCGCGGGATGCGGCTGCCAGCTTGATCTCCTCGGGCAGGCGGCTCAGCTCGCGGATGAGCTCGGTTTCGCTCTCGTGGCTGAGCAGGCTCAGATCCACATTTGCGGGGCTGTCGCTTATGCCGTCCTCACGCAGGGCGCGGAGGATGCTCTTGATTCTTGCGTGAGCATACTGGACGTAGTAGACGGGGTTTTCGCTGTCGGTACGGACGGCAAGACCCAGATCGAACTCCAGATGTGTGTCGCTGGCGCGGGAGTTGAAGAAATATCTGGCGGCGTCCACGCTGATCTCATCGAGCAGGTCGGTGAGGGTGATGGCTTTGCCGGTACGCTTGGACATACGCACCACCTGACCGTCGCGGGTCAGTCTGACAAGCTGCATGAGCACGATCTCAAGGCGGTTGGTGCCGTCAAGACCGAGGGCGTCAAGAGCGCCTTTGAGTCGGGCAACGTGACCGTGGTGGTCTGCGCCCCAGATGTTGATGACTCTGTCAAAGCCGCGCACCTCAAACTTGTTGCGGTGGTATGCGATATCTGCGGCAAAATATGTATAAAAGCCGTTGGCGCGGCGGAGGACGTCGTCCTTTTCGCAGCCGAAGTCGGTGGAGCGGATCCACAGAGCGCCGTCTTTTTCGTAGGTAGCGCCTGCTGCGGTGAGCATATCCACGGTCTCCTTGACATATCCGCTCTGATGGAGCTCACTCTCAAAGAACCAGCGGTCGTACTCGATGCCGTAGCGCTTGAGGTCGCTCTTCATCTTGGGGATATTATGCTCAAGACCGAATGCGCTGAGGGTGTCCATACGCTCGCGCTGAGGCTTGGCGGCAAGCTCAGTGCCGTTTTTGTCAATATACTTCTGTGCAAGCTCCACGATGTCGATGCCCTGATAGCAGTCTTCGGGCAGGGGGTGCTTGTCCTCGCCCTCAACCAGCTGCATAAAGCGCACGTCGAGAGACAGGGCGAACTTTTCTATCTGATTGCCTGCGTCGTTGACCAGAAACTCGCGGGTCACGTCGTTGCCTGCGCGGGAGAGCACCTCTGCGAGGCTGTCACCCAGCACGCCGCCGCGGGCATTGCCCATATGCATGGGGCCTGTGGGGTTGGCGGGGACAAACTCCACCATGACCTTTTCCTTGTGCTCGGCCTGAGTTCTGCCGTACTCCTCGCCCTCGGCGGAGATAGCCTCCACGACCTTCTCAAACCAGCTGTGGCTGAAATGCAGGTTGATAAAGCCGGGGCCTGCGGCATCGGCGGAGCTGAAGAATGTGCCGTCAAACTCCATATTGGCAATAACTGCATCGGCAATCACGCGGGGAGGTCTGCCGATGATTTTGACGTTCTGCATTGCAAAGGAGCATGCCAGATCGCCGTTGCGGATATCTTTGGGTTCCTCGATGACGGGTTTTTTGATCTCTGCCTGAGGGAGTGCGCCGTTTGCAACTGCCTTGAGGTAGGCTTTTTCAATAAGTTCGGCGGCGCTGCGTCTTGCCTCATCAACAAGATTGATCATAGTGTATCTCTCCTTTTTATTTCTCGGTAACGCTCACCAGCAGATGATGCTGACAAGCAGGCTGGTTTTCTATTTCAAGATCATAAAGCACGTCGATAGTTCCGCCCGAGTCGGTGAGGGTGCTGGTGATGCTTCGGGTGGAAATAACTATGGTCATGGTGCCGTAGTCGGTGGGGTACACGGTCATATGCTTGCCGCCCTTTTCAAACACCATGCTGGACGGATACTTGCCTGTGCGGATCAGCGCCAGACGGCCGTCCTCAAGATGGAGGGTGGTGGTAGTGCCCGCAAGGCCGGTTATCTCACTCTCTTTGTAATTGACGTAATAGCGGCGGCCTTTTCGGTAAAGTCTGCCCTCGGTGACAAAGGACGCTCCGTTGTCGTCGCCCAAGCTGTCACTTTTGCCGGCTACCGAAATAAGCACGTCTTTTTTGATATCGTTATCCATATTTTTGCCTCTTGTATGTGATTTTGCCGTAACTTATATTATAGCATAACGTTTGCGCTGTTTGCAATACGGTTATTGCTCGCTCTCAAGCAGAGCAAGATTGCGTGCCAGCGGCGCTCTGCCCCGCCACGAAAATGCACGGCGGGCGTATTTGGCCTTGAACTCCGCCTGAGTCGGGGGGATATCCCCCGAGCGCAGGCCGGAGATAAGATCGGTACCGAATGCTTCAAGCTCGGTGCGCTCGGCATGCTCGTTCATGGGGCAGACAAGCTGACAGATATCGCAGCCCCAGACGGTGTTTTGTGATTTGATCAGCGCTTGCTCGGTCTGCGACAGCTCACCCTTGCGCTGGGTAATATCTGACAGACAGCGGCGAATGTCAACGCCGCCTGCGCTCAGCGCGCCGCCGGGGCAGGCAGAGATACACCTGCCGCAGTCTATGCAGGATCTGGGGGGGCGAGGGGCAATATCAAGCTCAAGATCGGTGGCGATCAGACCGATGAACACAAAGCTGCCCCAGCGGGGTGTGATAAGCAGGCTGTTTTTGCCCACTGCGCCCAGTCCTGCACGAGCCGCCGCAAGCACCTCGGGGAAAGGCGATGCGTCCACATAGGGCAAAAAGGCGGCGTTGGGGTACTCGCGCCTGAGCTCTTCGATCCTGCGCTCAAGCTCCCGTCTGACTGCACTGTGGTAATCTTCACCTCTGGCGTAGAGGGAGACATTGCCCTCACTGCGGTCACAGAGATAGGGAAACACGCAGGCGATCACGCCTTTGAGCCCGGGCAGCTCCTGCCGCGCGCGGGTCAGATTCTCCTCGGTCATAGCTCCGCGCAGGGCGCCGATACTGACGTACCCGTTCATTTGCGCTTGCCCTTTTGGCTCTTGGGGGCGGATTTATTGGCGCTTCGGGGTGCGGAGGCGGGTTTGGGCGCGGATTTGGGAGCGGTTTTGCCGCCCTGTTTGGCGGCAGATTTGGGTGCGGATTTAGCGCCGCTTTTTTGGGCGGGCTTTTGGGGTTGTCTGCCCCTCTGCTCGGGTGCGGACTTTTGGCTCTGCTTGTTTTTGTGAGCCTTGTCCCCCGCTCTCGCGGTGATGATGCATTCGGGAGAGGAGCCGATCAGATCTTCCCTGCCTGCTTTTTTCAGCGCGTCCATGACGGCATAGCGGTTTTCGGGGATATGTGCCTGAAGCAATGCCCGCTGGAGCTTCTTGTCCTCGGAGGTTTTGGCGGAATACACCGGCTTGAGGGTACGGGGGTCATAGCCGCTGTAGTACATTGCTGTAGCGAGAGTGCCGGGGGTGGGATAGAAATCCTGCACCTGCTGGGGTGTGATGCGGTTCTCGCGCAGGTACTGAGCCAGCTGAATGGCATCGTCCAGATTGCTGCCCGGGTGACTGCTCATAAGATAGGGCACGGGGTACTGCTTGAGTCCCACGCGGCGGTTTATGTCAAAAAACTTGTCGATAAAACGGCGGTAAACGTCGAAGTGCGGCTTGCCCATATACCCAAGCACCCGTGGCGACATATGCTCGGGGGCAACTCTCAGCTGACCGCTGATATGATACCTGACCAGCGCCTCAAAGAACTCATCGCTCTTGTCGCACATCAAATAGTCGTAACGGATGCCCGAGCGGATAAAGACCTTTTTGACGCCCGGAAGCTCGCGGAGCTTGTTGAGCAGACTGAGATAGTCGCTGTGGTCGGTATCAAGATTGGGACAGGGTGTGGGGAACAGGCAGGCACGGTGAGCGCAGGTGCCCTGCTTGAGCTGTTTTTTGCAGGCGGGCTGACGGAAGTTTGCCGTAGGGCCGCCTACGTCGTGGATGTAACCCTTGAAGTCGGGGAATGCCGTCATCCGCTCGGCCTCGCGCAGCACGCTTTCGTGACTGCGGCAGGTGACCATTCTGCCCTGATGGA
>JAZOWC010000001.1:0-17357 GCA_045658985.1 Oscillospiraceae bacterium | reverse complement strand
CGGGAGCGGGAGGGGTAGAAGGCTCGGGAGGGGTTACGGGGTCTGTGGGAACATCCGAGGGTGTTGCGGGGGCTGTGGGAATATCCGAGGGGGTGGCGTTGGGTTTGCCCGCCGCGCCGGGATCGGGGTCTTTGGGTGTATCGCCGCCCTGATCGGGGGTGACGGGCGCGGGAGTATCGGGCGCGGGCGGCACTTTGCCCGTATTGTCAGAGGGTGTATCGGACTTGCCGCAGCCTGCAAAGACTGTGCATACCATCAGCAGGGCAAGGACGAGAGAAACAAACTTTTTCATACCTTTTTCCTCTTTTCTGTGCAACTTTTGTGAGCACATTATAGCACAACCTCTCCCGAATAACAACATTCGATCGGCTCCAATCTGCATTGCCCCCCAAAAAAACAAAAGGAGCACCCGACGTTTGTCGGGTGCGCTCTGCGGATAATTTTATTCGTGGTATTTCTTTCTTCTGTACATGAAGAAGCAGGGGTTGCGGTTGCGGGTGTCGGATACGATGACGTCGGGAGTGCAGTAGGTAAAGGGATAGTCGACCTTGACCTTGCCCTGTCTGCCTTCTTCCTCGTACTTGTCCTCTTTGTAGGAGGGGTCGAGGATGCAGATTTCTTCGCCGTCGTAGCCGATGGCCAGAACGTAATGTCCGCCGTGGCTGTAGATGCCGATGTGATCGTCGTGATCGCCGCCTACGTTGATGATGACCTCGCCGCCGTCGCGCAGGCACTGCAGAGCATCCTCGATCTCGTAGCTCTGGGAGAACTCAAGACCGTACTTCTCGGCAAGAATGGGGCCCAGCACCTTCTGGCTGGAGCCTGCGCCCTTGTTGGCCTGATTGTCCTCGGCCATCTCGAC
The DNA here is from genome assembly GCA_045658985.1 of Oscillospiraceae bacterium. GTDB lineage: Bacteria > Bacillota > Clostridia > Oscillospirales > Butyricicoccaceae > RGIG3513. The sequence goes on along the minus strand of JAZOWC010000001.1, from coordinate 16,495 downwards.
GCAGTCGGCAATGGGCAGAGTGTGCATGGTCAGGTGCTCCACCATCATGCAGGAGCAGCACAGACCGCAGCCGGACTTTCTCACGCTGGAAACAACGGGGCCGTCGGGCTGTTCGGTGCGGTGAACGTAGGGAATGTCGGGGTAATCAAGCTGGTTGAGATAAAGCATTTTTTATTCCTTCCTTTCTTTTACCACGGTTATATATTCGTTTTTATAGTATTTGAATGCATCAATCGCCGCTTTGTTGAGCCGCTCGCCGCAAATGGCAATGGGCACGGCAGGGGGACAGCTTACCGAAGGCTGAGCCAGCACTCTGCCCTCGCACTCCTCCGCTCTGACGCTCTCGCAGGGGGACAGCGATGCTTCTCTGATGCTCATCGCCCGCTCGCAGGGGGCAACGGCAGGTGCGGCGGTGTCTATGGCGGGTCTGCGGCGGATATGGCGCAGGGTTGTAAACAGAGTGTCTATGCAGCTTTCGCCAAGGAGCGGCGACAGCATAAACACCACAAAATCGTCGTCACTTGCCTCGACGTGGATGTTCTTGTTCTCCAGCAGCTTTGCTATCTCCCCTCCGCGGTAGCCGTAAGGCTTGGTGCGGATGGTCAGCTTGAGCTCCTCGTCACCGAACAGGGTATATCCCATACCGCGCAGAGCGGCTTTCAGCTCGCGGACAAGGGGCACGAACTCACGCAATGCGCGGGGAAACACCTCTTTGAGGTACTTGTTGCAGCTGTCCAGCGACTGCAATATCAGGTATGAGGGGCTTGTGGAGCCGTAGAGAGCAAGCACGCTGCGGACAGAATCGGAAACGGCGGGATCAATATCCCTGCGCAGATGCAGGTAGGCGCCGCCCGTCACCACGGGCAGAGTCTTGTGTGCCGAGTCACAGCACATATCGGCGCCCAGCTCGATAGGATGCCTGCCCAAAAACCTGAGATAGGCGCCGTGGGCATTGTCCACAAGCAGCATAACACCCCGTTTGCGGCACTCATTGGAGATAGCGGCTATGTCCACCGTATTTCCCAGATAATCGGGGGATGTGAGGTACACGGCGCAGGGCATAATATGGCAGGTATCCAAAAACTCCGCCACGTCCTCCCCCGTCACTATGCAGCTGAGGTAGCTGTCACGGTTTTTGGGATAGATCCACGCGCAGTCGGCACCCGAAAGAGCGCAGGCGCTCATAAACGCCCTGTGGGCGTTCCTGCCTGCGGCGATGAGGGGTGCTTTGCCCTCTCGTTTTGCCGCGGTGAGGGCAAGATGCACCATAGCGCGGATGCACAGACTGCTTCCCTCGGTGCTGTAATAGGTCTGCGCGCCGAATATCTCGCCTGCGTTTTTTTCGCTCTCGGCTATGATGCCCTCGGCCTCAAACAGACTGTCCGCGCCCGAGATCTCGGTGATGTCCAGATGCTCAAAACCCAGTGTATCAAAGCCCTTGTGTCCGGGCATATGCAGGCGCAGCGGGGAGCTTTCGGCGTATTTTTTGACAAAATCGCAGATGGGAGTGTTCATATCATTCACCCAGTGCTTTGTGTACTGCCAGCGCGATGGCGCACTCCATACGCTTGCGGAACAGCTTGCAGCCGTATTCAAACACACCCGTCACCGAGCCGGTGGAGTGATAGGCATTCGCTGCACAGCCGCCCGAGCAATAAAGCCGTGCCCAGCAGTCACCGCATTCGGGATGGGCGTAGACGTTGCAGGCGCGGAACTGCTCCTGCACGGCGGTGTTGCTGACACCCGTGTAGATGTCACCAAGCCTGAACTGCTCCTCACCCACAAACTGATGGCAGGGGTACAGGTCTCCCCAGGGTGTGACCGCCATATACTCGGTGCCCGAGCCGCAGCCGGAAATGCGCTTGTAGATGCAGGGGCCGCCGGTGAGATCGATCATATAGTGATAGAAGGTAAAGGGCTTGCCCTCTCTTTCCCTCTCCAGCATCAGCTCGGCCAGCTTTTCGTACTGCTCCAGCACAATGGGCAGATCACTCTCGGTCAGCTCGCCCTGCTCGCCGTGGGCGCATACCACAGGCTCCATGCTCAGCTCACTGAAGCCAAGCTCGAGCATAGTCTTGATATCCTCGAGAAAATCGGGGTTATGGTGGGTAAAGGTGCCGCGCATATAGTAGCCCTTGCCGCCGCGGGCGTCAACAAGCTGCTTGAACTTGGGCACGATGGTCTCCCAGCTGCCTTTGCCCGCATAGTCCACGCGGAAACGGTCGTGGACCTCCTTTCGTCCGTCAAGAGAGAGCACCACGTTGGCGCACTCACGGTTGGCAAAATCTATAACGTCGTCGTCAATAAGCAGGCCGTTGGTGGTCAGGGTGAAGCGGAAGTTCTTGCCCGCAGCCTTTTCGATGCTTCTGGCGTAGGCAACAAGCTGCTTGACCACGTCAAAGTTCATCAGCGGCTCACCGCCGAAGAAGTCCACCTCGAGATTGCGGCGTGTGCCCGAGTTCTCAATGAGGAAATCCAGAGCGCGCTTGCCCGTCTCAAAGCTCATCACGGCGCGCTCACCCTGATACTTGCCCTGAGAGGCAAAGCAATAGGCGCAATTGAGGTTGCAGGTGTGTGCGATATGCAGGCAGAGAGCCTTGACCACGCCTGCGGTCTTGTCCTTGAGCTCATTTGCCTTGTCGCGGAAGGTATCGGGTGCAAACAGCTTGCCCTTGTCTCTCAAAGACACTACCTGCTCGTAGCATTCTGCGATGTCCGCAGGGGTAATATCGGCGCGGTCGGCATATTTGTCGCCCACAGCGGCAAGTATCTCCTCGCGGCTTGCGCTCTCAAACATGGAAATAATATCGTATGCCACCTCGTCCACCGCGTGAACAGACCCCGAGCATACGTCAAGGACGATATTGAGTCCCAGTAATTTGTACTGATGTATCATAGTAACAGCTCCTTCGATAGTGCGCGCCGAGATTCCGCTGCGGCTGCGCCTTGCGCTTTTTTCGCCTTGTCACCCTGAGCGCAGTCGAAATCCGAGCACAGCGAGGATCGAATGATGCCCGCATCATTCGGGGTCTCAAGCGAAAAAAGTTCGACTCCGCTGCGCTCTGCTCAGAATGACCGCCGCGCACTTTTATCAATAAAAAATGCCGCTTAGACTAAGCGGCATTTTGAGAAATTATGCTTATTTCTCGGTGTTTTCGCACTGCTGGTTAGCAATGCCGCAAGAGGTCTTGCAAGCGCTCTGGCAGGAAGTCTGGCACTCGCCGCAGCCGCCCTTTGCATCGCACAGGTTGCGGGTTTCGATAGTCTTGATATGTTCCATAACAAAATACCTCCACAGTATATTTTTAGTGATTTTACCACAAAAAGCCGCCAAAGTCAATATTTTTTGAGCCGCGGCGGGCAAAAGTGTGGTACAATCAATAAAAACCGCGGCAAAGCAGGTGCAGACGTGAGCGACAACTACAATAACAAATATTTTTCGGTCCTCGGCGACTCAATGAGCACCCTGCAGGGCTACAGTGTTCCCGAGGACGCCGCATTCTACGCTCACGGCAGGTGCAGGGAGTTCGGCGTTTTTGTGCCCGAGGATACTTGGTGGGGGCAGGTCATAGAGGCTCTGGGCGGCAGGCTGCTGGTCTGCGATGCTTTTTCGGGAAGCACGGTGACCCGCGATCCCCTGTGCGACTACCCCTCCTACGGCTGCAGCGATGAGCGCACAGGCGGTCTTCACCGTGAGGAAACCCGTCCCGACGTGATCATGGTTCTGCTTGGCGCCAACGATCGGGGTATGCGTGTTGCCGCCAAGGGCGAGCAGGACTGGTGCTTTGAGGGCGCATACAGACTGATGCTCAAAAAATTACGCCGCGGCTACCCCCGCGCCGAGATATGGTGTATGACCGTCCCCACTCCCCAAAACGCTCCGCTCATGGACCCCGACCCCTACTCCCAAGCCGTGCGCGATATCGGCACAGAAACGGGCTGCAGGGTGCTCGAGCTTGCTCTTCCCGACGGGCGCTACACCTCCCCCGACCGTCTCCACCCCGACAGAGAGGGTATGCTCACCCTGTCAAGCTGCATTCTCCGGCAGATATAACTCCAAAAAGCCGTATATCGCTCCCCACAAAAACTCCAAAAACACCCAAAAACCGCTCCCCATCGCCCGCAGGCTACGGAGAGCGGTTATTTTTTTGTATGCAGGCGGGGCGGTCACAGTACCGCCTCGGCGGCGGTCTTGAGGAAGAACACCGATTTTTTTATCACGGGTTTTTCAAAGATTTTCTCGGCGGCGAGGGCGTATATCTCCAGCTGTTTGCGGTGTTTTTCGGCGGCGACGGCTTCTTCCCCTGCTTTGACCGAGTCGGTCTTGAAGTCGATTATCACCATACCCTCGGGGGTAAGCAGGAGCATATCTATACTGCCGTTGAGCAGGATAAACTCATCATCCTCCTCGCCCAGCTCAAGCTCGCGGGGGGTAAGCAGTACCGAGAACTGATACTCCCGCAGGCACTCTTTGGCCTCGGCCGCCTGTCGGCCCAGCGCCGAGCAATAGAATCCCGACGCCATCCCGGCATCCTCCCTCTCGCAGTCAGAGAACGCCTCCATCACCTCGTCGGCGGTCAGATTGGCAGTGGGGGTGATACGGGACAGAAGCTCATGCACCCGCGTGCCCTTTTCTGCGGCGGTGAGGCCCTGAGCGCCTGCATCCTCCGCAGGGGCAAAATACACCCGTCTCTGCACGTCCTCTCTGAGCATGCTCGCGCCCGAGGGAGTCACCTTGGAGGGCAGGCGGGAAATATGATCGAATCGGTATCCGCACTCGCTGAGAGGCAGGTACTCCATAGGGTCAAAGTCCTGCTCCCCGTCCTCGGTCTGCCTGTTAACCGTCACGGGCGCACCGTTCTGCTCTTTGATGCTCACGACCTGCGAGCAGATCAGACTGCGCACCGTCTCCTCATCTGCAGGATGCTCACCCGGCAGGCAGGAGCGGAGCAGAGCGGCTCCCGGATGCCCAAACAGCGCGGCGATCAGCCACCGCGATGCCGAGGACTGACTGCGGAAGAACCGCTCGCCGGGGGTGTCTCCCGCCTTTTCGTAGGTTTTGGTCACCGTTTTTTCCACCGTGCTCCTGCCGCTGGACACAACCAAAAACAGCTTTTCCCGCGCTCTGGTCATGGCAACGTACAGCTTGCGGAGCTCCTCGGCACGCAGTTCGCTCAATATATGCCTCGAGATGATAAACCGCTTTTTGGTGGCGGTGCGGGTACGCAGACGGTTGTCTGCGCGGCGGATGGCCAGACCTTTTTCGGTGTGCAGAAGCACGTCGGTGTCCACGTCGTCGGTGTTGAAGTCCTTGCACAGATCGCAGACGAACACAAAGGGGAACTCCAGTCCCTTGGATTTGTGTATGCTCATTATCCTGACTCCGTCGCCTGCGGGGGCGGCGGGGGATTTTTTGGCGGTGCGGTGGTCTATGAGCTCCACCAGCTTTGACACGTGGGCAAAGGAGCCTTTTTCGCAGTTGAGTGCCGTCTCATAGAGCAGATCGAGCGTTGCGGCCCGTCTTTGAGCGTCGCCCAGTGCCGAAAACAGTCCGTATGCGCCGAATCGGGCATAAACGTACTGCAAAAATCCCGCACAGCTCAGATCTTTTGCCACCTCGGTCAGGTGGTCAAGCTCGCTGACAAAGTTCTTTGCCTTGGTGTCTCCGCTCCGTGCGGCCAAAAAGACCGAATCCCACAGGTCTCCGCTCGGGTTTTTGGCTCGCAGTGCGGCTATCTCCTCTGCATCAAAGGCAAACAGCGGCGAGCGCATCACGCTGAGCAGGGGGATGTCCTGACGGCGGTTGGAGACTATCCTCAGCAGGGAGATAATAATGCTTGCCTCCACCGAGCCGAATGGGTCATCCTGCTCGCGCTCGGCATCCGAATCCAGTCCCAGCCGCGCCAGCGCCTTCTGGAATATAGGCGCTTTGCCCTTGTAGGAGCTGAGCAGGATGGCAAAATCGGACGCTCTCGCTCTGCGCGCCCCGTCCTTTTCAGGAACTGTGCAAGCGTGGCTTGCCAGCATATCCCTGATGCGGGACGCCACAAACTCGGCCTCGGCCTCGGCGGTGCTGATGCCCTCATCGCCGTCACTGCCCTGCTTGAGCGACGGAGTGTCCAGCAGGCACAGCTCGGAGGGGAGATTGCCGTCTGCCGCTCTGCCCGCATCCAGTCCCTGCCCCGGCTCTGCGTAGTTTACGTCGCCGAAGCCTTCACTCATCGACCGCTCGAAGAAATAATTGCACACTTCCAGCACCTCGCGCCTTGAGCGGAAGTTAGTATTCATGGCTATATACTCACTGTCGGGGTTATGCTGTGCCATACGGCATTTTTCGGCAAAAATACGGGGGTCTGCCTTGCGGAATCTGTATATACTCTGCTTGATGTCACCCACGAAAAAGGCCGAGCCCTCATAGGGCGAAAGCAGATTGAATATGGTATCCTGCACGCGGTTGGAGTCCTGATACTCATCCACCATCAGCTCGCAGAGGTATGAGCGCAGTTCCTCGCTGAGAGGGGTGCCGCCGCCGTCATCGTTGCTGAGCAGCCTGACCGCAAAATGCTCCAGATCGTTAAAATCCACCACCTCGGCGCGGTTTTTTTCCTGCCGCAGGTTATCAGAATAGCGAAGCACCAGCGCGCACAGACAGCGCTCGGCTATATCTGTCTCCTCGCCGCCGTCGGGCAGAGAAAGGAGCTTTTTGATATCGGCGAGGGTCTCCTTGAAATTATCCCTCGCGCTTTTGGCAAAGGACATTATATGCTCGGGAGCGCCTTTGGGCGCGCGGATGTTGACCGTTCTGTAGCCGTCGATGCACTTGAGTGCCTCTGCGGTGTCGCCGCTTTCCAGCAGGGTCTGCAGGCTTTTTCCCGTCTCACACAGGCCGCTCAAACAAAGCTCTGCGGCCGCGGCAATATCGGGATAGGACTCCGTGAGGATATTCTGCACGTTGAGCACACCGCCCACGGCGGCGGAGATCATATACACGCACTCCTGCATTGCCATATTGCGGGAGTGCTCGTCGGAGGCGGGAGCGGCCATCTGCTCGCGGAGCCAGTTTTCGGGATAGGGCAGGCTCTGCAGGCGCTCAAACACCGACTGCACGGCGGCGGCGAGCTTTTTGTCGCCCCGCTCCTCGCACAGACACCGCCGCAGCTGTTCAAATCCCTCGGGCCGCTCGGCATACGCATCATTAAGGGTCTTGTCTATCGCCGCCTGCCTCAGCTGTGCCAGAGTATCCTCGTCGCCTATGCCGAAGCGACTGCTCAGTCCCAGGGTGCTTGCGTTGCGGCGCACCAGCTCAAGGCAGAAGGAATGCACCGTCTGCACCTTGGCAGAGGATAGCTTGCCCACCTGCCTGCGCAGATGCTCGCACAGGGCGGGATTGTCGAGATTGTCGGTGATTTTTTCGGTGAGGCTTTCGGCAATGCGCTCACGCATCTCGAATGCGGCGGCATTGGTATAGGTCACCACCAGAAATCTGTCTATATCTGCGCGGTCATTGCACAGACGTGAGACGATGCGCTGGGAGAGTACGGCCGTCTTGCCGCTTCCCGCGCCTGCCGATACAACCACCAGTCTGGCGCGGGAGTTGATTGCTCGCGCCTGCTGGGGCGTGGGGTCAAATCTGGCCATTTTCGCTCTCCTCCTCTCCGTCTCTTCCCTCTATGATATCTATGACACGCTCTGTGTCGGTTATGGATTTTTCGGCGGCGGGGAGCTTGACTCCCTCAACAAAGCAGGCACTGCGGAATGCGCAGTATCTGCAGGAATCCTCGCTCTCAGGCGCAACCGTAACGTCGCCGCCCGAAACCGCCTGAGAAAACTCCATCAGTTTTTCTTCGGTAAACGCGATTATCCTCTCCATCTGGTTGCCCGTTGCGATGGAGGATTTTTTGGGGTCGATACTTCCGTCGCGCCTGCACACCACGGGCAGCCATCTCCGCTCACCGCCTGCCGCGGTATGCTCCAGCGCCTCGAGAATATCATCCTCGGCGCGCACAAGACCCAGTCTGCGCACCGTCTCCGAGCGTTTTTTGTCGGCCTGAGCCTCAGTGAGGGTCTCGTCGCTGTTTATGTACTCGGCCTTGGCGGGCAGAAACAGCGCGGCGCAGTTTTCGCCCATTTCGGCCTTTTTGAGCATCAGCATATAGATAAAGGGCTGGAGATTCTTGCCCTTGAGTATGTCACCCAGAGCGTATTTTTTGCTGCCGGTTTTGTAGTCGACCACCTTGAGCTTGTCTCCAAAGGTGTCCACGCGGTCGATCTTGCCCTTGAGTGCAAAGCTCATACCGCCCGTTTCCCACATAAAGGGCGGCTTGTCGCCGTTTGGGCTGAAGTTGAGCTCAAAATACCGTGGCTTGAAATCACTGCAGCATATCTCCTCCCACACATCGCGCACCACCATGGCGGCGTTGCTCTGCACCTGCTCGATCAGCGCCTGCATACGGGGTGTATCGGCGCCTTTGAGGGTGGCGGCGTATTCGCGGGCATATTTTGCGGCCGCGGCGGCAGGGTCGGTCTCGGTGCCCTGTGCCAGCGCTTTGACGGCGTTCTCCACCACCGAATGCACCATAGTTCCCACCTCAAGCGCGCCCAATGACGCCTCTCTGCGCTCACGGGCGCGGAGTCCGAACTTGCAGAAATAGGCAAAACGGCAGGTGTAGAAGTTCTCGATAGCCGTGGCGCTCACCGACAGATGCTTGCCGTAGAGGGCTTTGAGGGTGTCAAGCGACTTGATCTGCTGGCGGGGCGACAGGGAGAATGCCCGCAGGTACTCAAGCTTTTCGGCTTTTTCGGGGTCGCTTTTCACGAACTCATAAGCCGCAAGGGTGCTGTCATCCGAGTCTATGCCCGCAGAGCAGGCAAGCTCAAACGCAGGCGCGGGGGCGGTCAGCCGCAGGCGCCTGAGGAGCGGGGCGGCGTCCTGCTCACACAGGGCGGGCAGGAGCTTCTGCATATATGATACAACGTAGCTTTTTTGGTATGCACTGCCGTCGTGAGCCGTACGGGGACGGATGACGGTCAGGCTCAGATCGGGGGCGTTGAATGCGCGGTAGACGTCGCTCTGCTGGCTCAGCGCCTTGTCCTCGGCACGGGGCAGGTGTATGCCCTCTTTTTCCAGCGCGGCACGCTCGCTCTCGCCGATGATGCTGCCCGAAGGCGCGTCGGGAGGCAGTGCACCGGCGCGGGCGCCCAGCACGATAAGATGCTTGACCCCAAAGGGGCTGAGTCGGGAAAAGGGCCCGAAGGTCACGCTGTCCAGCGAGGAGGGAATGGAGCTGACGTCATACTGACCCAAAGTCAGCCGCAGCAGTGCGGTAGCCTCGCCTATATCCATATCCAGATCGCCGCACACGGCTTTGAACTGAGCCAGCGCGCCTGTCAGGATATCATACAGCTGTGCGTATTCCTGAGCCTGCTGTACGCTGCCACGCTTGTTGAGCACCCCGATGCGCTCGCTGATGCGCCTGCGCAGGCCGATACGCTCAATATGCAGCATAAACTCGGTGACAAATCTCTCACCCTTGTGTGTGCCGCCCAGCGCGTTTTTAAGCTCAAGCAGAGGTGTCATCAGCCGCAGGCGTATGCTCTCAAGCTGCTCAAGCCGCTCACTCTCGTCAAAATAGGGCATCTCAAAGCCGTAGGTCGGCTTATAAAAAGGCTCAAACCAGCTTTTGCCCGAAATGCCCCACAGCAGGGCGTAGTTTTCCAGCTTGCTCAACTCGTCATCGGTCAGCTCAAGCAGGCCGCATTTGAGGTATGACAGAACGCTGTCCAGCCGCATTCCGTCGCTGATGCACACCAGCGGGCCCAGCGCGGCGGCGTAGGCAGGTTTTTTGAGAACTTCTTCACGGCGGGAGAAGAAGCAGGGTATGCCGTAGCGGATGAACTCACCCTCCACAAGTCCTCTGTAGCTCTCCTCCTCACCGCAGACCAGCGCGATATCACGCAGTCGGGCATCGCCGCTGACGGTGAGATTTCGCACCAGCGCGGCGGCAAGCTCGCACTCCTCACGCATATCCGCTGCCGAAAACAGCTGCACACAGCCACTGCTCTCTCCGCCAAAAGGCTTTTTGTCAGGCTCAAACAGCTGCTCCAGCACGTTAAGCTCCTCACAGCGGTCGGGACGGGCAAAGGGCCGTACGGTCTTGGTGAATGCCTCACCCCTGCTCTGCGCCATTTCCTGCAGGCGGTCGGCCATCTTGTGGGCGTCACAGAAGGTGACGCGGTCGCCGTTGGTCATTATGGCAAAGGTGCTGTCGCGGCTTGCTTCGCACAGCCCCTCGATAAACCGCATCTTCTGCTGAGAATATGCCGAAAAATCGTCAAAGAACAGATGCTTGTTTTGCATAAGACCGCTTGCGCGGATGTTCTCCCGCGCTTTGTCCAGCACCTGCGCAGGGTCGAGACTGCTTGCGCGGCAGATATCCATATACGCGCGGTAGATATCGCGGATGTCCTGCATCTTGGCGCTGATAGACGGACTGCTCAGGGCGGGATGATCCTCCTCCACCCCCGAAAAAATAAACTCATTGACCGTATCCAGCATGGCGCTCACCAGCGAGGGGCGCTCGGCGCGCTCGTCAAAATACCTCAGCCTGCCCCGCAGGGAGCTGATGGCGCGGTACATACTCAGCACCCGTCCGCCCGCATCGAGGAAGGCGGGTTTGTCCCCCGAGGCGGCAAGCACCTCCCCTGCCAGCCGTGACAGAGTGCATACCCTTGCATACCTGCTCACCCTGTTGCCGCAATGCAAAAGAAGCCTGCGTTCGGCGAGATGCGACATACTGTCGGGCACGATAAGCAGGCTTTGTTCGCCCTTTTGGGCGAGGTCGGAGATTTGATTGTAGAGCAGGCGGCTTTTTCCGCTGCCCGCAGGACCCAAAATCAGTCTGAGCATAGGGTCTCCTCCATATTCAATATTATGTCGGCGTACTGTCTGACCGCATATCGGTCAAAATATCGCTCCTCGAGGGGTATCCACCGCTCAAAAAACATTTCTGCGCGGTCTTGTTCCCTCTCGGTGATGCGGCGGCGCTGCACATCCCGTGACACGTCGCAAAAAACCGTCAGATCGTAATACTGCCTCAGCTCGGGCAGCAGGCTGTATGAGCCCTCCACCACCGTGAGGCGGCTGTCAGGCAGTCTGACGGGTGCAAAGATTCCCTCTCTGCAGCTGTACCTATTATAGCACAGTTCTGTGTCCCGTATGTGGGACATTACCTCACGCACAAGCCGCTCTGTGTGGATATTTCCGCCGATTTTCTCCAAAGTCTGCCCGTCACGCAGCTCAAAGGGCAGAAAAAAGTCGTCCATATGCACCACTCTGCCCCCAAACCGCTCAGCCAAAAGAGCGGCAAGAGTGCTCTTGCCGCTGCCGCAACGCCCGTCGATGGCAAGGACAATATGCCCGCCGCCGTCAAGCAGAGATTGGATTGTGGTAATAAGCTTATCCATAATAACCTCGGAAAAACCGTGAACAGCTATCAGCTATCAGCTTTTCGATCTTAGCTTTTGCTGCCCTTTGCCCCTTTGGTGCCCACTGCGCCCACCGTCTGCAGCAGGTTGCTGTCAAAGCTCAGTGTCAGAGCCTCTCTGCGTCTCTGCCGCTTGAACGCCAGCGAGATGAGTCTGTCAAGCAGCTGCGGGAAGCTGACCCCGCCTGCCTCCCACAGATAGAAGCTCATGGATCCGGGCAGGGTGTTGATCTCGTTGACAAACAGCTCCTGTGTCTGCCCGTCGATCATCAGATCGACTCTGGCGATGCCCTCTCCGCCGATTGCGGCAAAGGCGGCCTTGGCGGTGTCCCGGACCTTCTCGGTCATCTCATCGCTGAGAGGCGCGGGCACGAGGCGGGACAGACTTGCCATACCGCTGCTGCCCGACTTGGCGCCGCCGGTTTTGGCGCCCTTGCTTCCTCCGCCGCGCTGATACTTGTCGGCATAGGACAGAAAATCCTCGCCGCCCAGAGGCTGCTCGCAGACCGAGGCCTGCATCTCCTCGCTGTCACCGATGACCGAGCAGTTGATCTCGGTGAGTTTTTCTATACATCTTTCGCACAGCACCGCGTCGGTGTATGCAAAAGCCTCCTCCAGCCGCAGAGCCAGATCTTCGGCATTCTTTGCCTTGCCGATGCCCACGCTGGATCCTAAGTTGCAGGGTTTGACTATCACGGGGTAGCCAAGTCGGCTCTCCACCCGCGCTTTTTCGCTGTCGGGGTCGAGATAATATCCGTGCCTTGTCACACGCACGCCCTCAAGGCAGGGTACGCCCGCCAGAGCAAAAGCGCCCTTGAGCAGATATTTGTCCATACCCAGCGCCGAAGCCGCCACGCCGCAGCCTGCATAGGGCAGGCGCAGCTGCTCCAGCATACCCTGAAAACATCCGTCCTCGCCGTAGGTGCCGTGGAACACGGGCAGAGCCACGTCGAGAGCAAAAAGCTTTTTGCCCAGCGCCGAGGCTTTTTTGAGCCACACTTTGCCGTTTTCGCGGACAAGCCGCACGCAGACGGCCGTCTTGAGCATGGTTTTTATATCCCGATAGCTTTCGATATTGCCCAAAGCCTCTCCGGTATAAAAGCTGCCGTCCTTGGCCTGATAGACGGGGACGGGCAGGTATTTGTCTCTGTCAAGAGCGGCAAAAGCCTGCAGGCCCGAGATGACCGACACCTCGTGCTCCACCGAGCAGCCGCCAAAAAATACGCCAACGGTTATTTTCATATTTGCACCTCGATCACAGATAATTATCGGGCAGGTCATTGAGCAGCAGCACCGTCTTGCTGCCTGCGGGGAGGATCCTCAGTGCCTCCTCCACGGTCTTTACGGTGACTGTATTGCTCTGCGCAAGTCCGCCCTCGAGCAGACCCTCGCAGATAGAAGCGCGGTTATGCTCGCCCACCACCACGGCCATATCACAGCGGGAGGCGGCGTACACACCCAGACGGCGGTTTTCTTCCCCTTCGCGGCTGCCCAGCTCAACAAGTCCGGGGGTGACAAGCACCCTGCAATAGGGAAACAGAGCCAGCGCGTCCAGCGCCATTTTTGCGCCCGTGGGGTTGGAATTGTACGCATCGTCGATTATGGTGGTGTCGCCCGAATGCTTCAGCTCAAGACGGTGGGGTACGCTCCTGAGCGCGCGTACGGCAGGCACCATCTGACCGAGACTGACGCCCAGTCTGTGGGCGCAGGCGATGGCAAGGGTCAGGTTCTGCACGTTTGCGCTGCCCAGCAGACGGGTTGCAAACTCCCTGCTCTCGCCCTCGGGAGTGTGGATGGTAAACCTGAGTCCCTCTCTGCCCGCCGAAATATCGGTGGCGTAATATCCGCCGCCCTCGCCGCAGGCGACTATATCACCCTGCAGCCCGGGCAGAGCCTCACGCAGAGGCTGACTGTCGATGTTGATCAGCACCTCGCCCTTGCTTTTGACCGCGTCATAGAGCTCCAGCTTGGCAGCCAGCACCCGCTCGAGAGAGCCAAAGGTCTCCAGATGCTGCTCGCCCACCGAGGTGATAATGCCCATATGGGGCTGAGCAAGCTCACATATCTCGGCAATATCCCCCACGTGCCGCGCACCCATCTCGCAGAGGAATATCTCATGCTGAGGCAAAAGTCCCTCTCTCACCGCGCGGGTAACGCCCAGAGTGGTGTTGAAGTTGCCGGGGGTCATGTATACGTTGTATTTTGTGCTCAGCAGCTCATAGAGGAAGTATTTGGTGCTTGTTTTGCCGAAGCTGCCCGTGATGCCCACCACCTTGAGGCGGGTGTGCTCGCGGAGAATGCGGCGGGCATCGTTGATATAGCGGTTGGAGATGGCTTTTTCCATAGGTGCGCAGATATGTCCCCATGCGATCAGCAGGTAGGGGGTCAGAATCACCGCCGCCGCGGCAGACACAGCCGCCGCCCACACTCCGACCAATGCACCGGGCAGGCATATCAGAGCCGAAAGTACCACGCTCACGGCACACAGCCTGCGGACTCTGGGTGTGAACACCAGCGGCTTTTTCATCTTCTGCGCAGGATTGATGAGCAAAAACAGACCTGCGGCAAGGGGAGTAAAATATGCCGCAAAAGCACCCAAAACGGCAAAAACCGCCATGGGAAACAGAGTCTTTGGGCTCAAAAAACGCTTTTTGTAGGTTTTCAGCGCCCGCATATATCCGGGGAACTGGTAGCTCTCAAGCTGGAACAGATGTACACTCCTGACGAGTGTGCTCCACAGACAGCAGAGGGCCGAAAGAGAAATAACAAGTAGCTTCATTATCACACCTCAAAGCTCGAAAAAGGACGGTTTTTATAAAAACGCGTCTAAAACTGCATAAAACTGTCGGGGGTTGTCGATATAGGGGTAGTGTCCCGCGCCTGCAATGGGTGCAAGACCGCTGTTTTTTATGAGGCTCTCCATCTTTTTGCCCTCGCTGAGGGGGGTGGCGGTGTCACGGTCGCCCCAAATGAGCAGCACCTCGGCGGTTATATCGGGCATAACACCGGTGAGGTCGCAGGCAAGCAGGTTGGACATGGTCTTTTTCATCACGGGAGAAGCCGCGCGGTAGTCGGCGCTGGAACGCTTGTCGCGGACACTCTCGTACAGATCGGAAAAGAGCGAGCGCAGCAAAGGCGCCGTGCCCAGCACACGCAGGAGCTTATACAGCCGCAGAGACAGCTTCTGCTTTGCACTCTTGGGAGTGGGCGCGCCTGCAGAGTCCATCAGCACGGCGCGGGCAACACCGAGGGGGCAGTTTTTGTCGCTCATCAGCCGCAGAGCGATCCTGCCGCCGTTGGAATGGGCAAAAAGCACCGCCTCACCTATGCCAAGCTCCCGGCAAAACTCCAGCGTAAAGCTGACGTAGTCGTCCAGCGTCAGAGGGGCAGCAGGCTCACTCGTTTTGCCCACGCCGGGGCAGTCAAAGGCGGCGATACCGTAGCCTTTTTGCCTGAGATAGTCGAGCAGCGGCCCGTAAATCTCAAAGGGCGCATTCCAGCCGTGCAGAAACAGCACGGTGGCTCTCCCCTCCACGGGTTCATATATATAGTTGACTTGCATTCCCTGTATGATCATAGCGCACTCCTCAAAGCGGATAAATATACTTTACCAATATTATATTATACTATGCTCACCTGCATCTTGCAAGAACAACAATCGGGAAAAAACATTTTCCCTCGGCGCAATCAAAAAACGGCAGAGGAAAATCCTCCGCCGTTTTGGGTTTTGGTTTTGTGTGGGTGCACTCGGCCTGCGCCGATTTATTTCATCAGCCTTTCAAAAAGCTCGGGCAGAGGTGCGCTGACGCACACCCTCTCGCCGGTGCGCGGGTGCTCAAGCTCCAGAGCGCAGGAAAACAGCGCCCAGCCGCGCGCCGCCCGCTCCTCACCGTACATAAAATCTCCCCACACGGGATGCCCCAAATGAGAAAAATGCACCCGTATCTGGTGAGTGCGGCCCGTCTCAAGCTCAATTTCGGCATGGGTCAGGCCGTTTTTGCGCTCAAGCACACGGTAGTGGGTAATTGCCCTTTCTCCGTCCGCTCTCACGCACCGCTTGATGCCGCTGCCGTCGCAGATGCCGATGGGCAGGTCGATACTGCCGCCGCCCGACTCCAGCTCGCCCTCCAGTATGGCGCGGTAGGTGCGTTTGATATGTTTTTCGCCCAGCGCGGCGCTGAGTGCGGCGGCGGTGTGAGCGTTCTTGGCCACGCACATCAGTCCCCCCGTGCCGCTGTCCAGTCGGTTGAGGGCGCGAAAAACAAACTTCTCCCCCGCCATTTGCGCGCGGTAGGCCAGAATATTGGCCACCGTGTCCTCTCCGTGCCCCGGGGACGGATGCACAGGCATCCCAAAAGGCTTGTTTATCACCATCAGGTCGTCGTCCTCGTATACGATGTCAAGCTGCCCCTCGGCGGGGGTGATATTGGGCGAAGACTCCATATCCTCGCTCCTCAGGCGCAGAAGCTGCCCCGCGCGGACCACGGCGCGCACGGTGACCTGCTCGCCGTCCAGAGTAATGCCCCGCTCCACCGTTTTGAGGCGGCGCATGAGGGTGGCGGACAGTTTGAGATCCCGCCGCAGCAGCTCGCGGAGCATTTTTCCCTCGTCCTCGGCTTTGATGATATAGTCCACTCTCCCACCTCACTGTCCTCAGGCAAATTGTAACATTATTATAACATAAGTTGACACGGTGGTGCAAATATGGTAGAGTTAAAATAGCCTCAGGGCTCAAAAATCTATGGAAAAGGACGCAAAAAATATGAAGAAAATTTTGGCTTTTGTTCTTGCTATGGCTATGATCTGTTCCCTGCTTGCTTTTGCAGGCTGCGGCGACGATAAAGCTCCCGCAAAGGATCCCGCAAAAGACCCCTCCTCCCAGAATCCCCCCGCAGACCCCAAGCCCAATGACCCCGTCACACCCGATCCCAAACCTCAGGATCCCGTGACACCCCCCACCACCGATCCCGTAACACCTCCCGCAGATCCCGTCACCCCTCCCACTACCGATC